>JAKORG010000037.1 GCA_029777945.1 Deltaproteobacteria bacterium
GGTCGCAATCCCTTCTAAATGAGGTCAGGTTTCCAATATAAAAAAGCAACGGAATTACAAGCAGAGGTTTACAGTCGCAATCCCTTCTAAATGAGGTCAGGTTTCCAATTTATGGGTTCATGTTTATCCTCCTTTATGTGGTATAGTCGCAATCCCTTCTAAATGAGGTCAGGTTTCCAATATACAAAATCACAGGTTATATTGACGCAAAGGTAAAGTCGCAATCCCTTCTAAATGAGGTCAGGTTTCCAATCTCTCAAGGTTACAAACAGTGGGGATTGGGTTGAGTCGCAATCCCTTCTAAATGAGGTCAGGTTTCCAATAGCTTGCTCTATTTTCCCTTTTAAATTCAATATATTGCAAATAGGGTTGTGCAACTTTTTCATTCATGAATGAGTTATTAAAAGACCTCATCTTATATTTAATTTTCAAAGAACAATTTTTAAAAACATTAACATAAATTTATAATTTTTTGAAACTAAAATCTTCATTTTCTATCTCATTATCTTTAAGCGCTTCATCTTCATCTGTCCAATACTTGCACCTTTTTTCTAAACCTTCTTCTACTTCATATTCTTCACAAGAATAAAGGGGTATACATGGCATATTTTTTAATCTGCACCATCTACCACCAGATGCATATATGGATAGACCAAAAATGTCAAAGAGATCATCCATTTAATTCTCTAAACTTTCTATATTTAAATTCTCTATCACATATTTACCAAGACCAAAGCTTGTGCCCTTTCCGATATGAAAAATTTCTCCTGCCTTAAGATAAGGCATAAAAGGTTTTATGTTTCCTTCATATACTATATCGCCAATTAGACCACCCATCTTCATTTTTGCATGCTGTCGTGTAGAGTATCTCTCCCAGTCAAACCATCTTAGGTTATTTTTGTGGATTTTCACATCCTCTGCCTCTTTTATTATAATTTTGTGGTCCCATGCAGGAGGGTTTTTTTCACAATGAAAGTAATAGAGCAGGCCTATTCTTCGAAGCAGATTTCTCATTAATATGTGAAACTCAAGATAAGATGTTAGTCTTCGATTGTATAATATACGGACAGGGGTATTTATGGTAAGTTTTAATCTGTTGTGATTTTTTGATTCTTGTGGTAGAAACTCATTTTTTTCAGGTATATCAAGTATATCTGGATTGGACGGCTTTATGGCATTTTCCTTTGCTGAATATATCTCTTTATTGTTATCAATAACAGTTTTTAGTCTATATTTACCCCTTCCCCTTCCTATGCCAATCTTTCCAAGCTCATCGAATGTATAAATAAAATAAGGGATAAAATCTATTGCCCTTCCTATAAGGATGAGATTGAATGTAATCCTTTCGCCAGGTCGATAGGTAGAGGTTTTTTCTTCTGGCGGCTCTATAACAAACGGATGGGGTATCTTTTCGTATTTATTCATGTTCATTATGCCTGCATCATCCATCGGGTGTGTCTCATAGACATAGGCATAAATGCAACCTGGCTTAAGCATGCACCCATTGCATTCCTTATTTCTAAATGGGCAAGTTATTCTTTTAAATACATTACCAAAACCACCTCTAAGGGTAGAGCCTTTATAGGCTGGCATGATAATTGGATCTATTGCCTCTGCCTCTAAAAGAAATTTTTTATATAAAATCTTCATAAATATTTTTCCTATAATATCAATATATAAAAAAAATGACAAGCAGTTTTGTTCACCTCAAAAATATCATAACCCCATCAGGGACCCTGTCTCCGCAACCCAATACAAATACCTTTATATCCTGAGGCAGCGGGTATATCCTTATATCGTCTTCTGACTCGTTTATTATATCATTTAAATCTAATTTTAATTGCTTTAATTCCTGCCAGGTGAGCTGACAGTGAAAAACAGAATACTGTATGTGGACGCCCTTCTCCTTTAAATATTTGTAAACCCTTGCAAGGCGTCTCTCATCGGCTATGTCGTAGCAGACAAGGTAATTTGACTTCATAAGGATAAATCCACCCTATGTTATCTTAATCTTTGTCTCAGGTAGTGAGCGAATGTATCGCATGATTTCAAAAAGACCATCTAACACATTGTCAATGAGCCTCTGGGTGAGCTTTTTCTTATTTTCAAACCTCTGCACCACATTTCTTAGGCCCTCTTCGGTGAGTCTTAAGCCAGTTGAGCTATGTATGAGATAATCATTTGCCTTATCTATCTTAAAAAACTGAACTGTTTGCATATCTGCCTCAGGCTCCATAGCATAGAAAATGTCGAGGGCCATACCAAAATTATACCTTCTGTTGTATATACCTATATGGGGGTCAAGGTTTGCCAAAAGTATGCTCCTTAATATCATCTCATTTAGATAATTAGATATAATGGAGTTTACACAGCTCCATCTCTTCTCAGATACAGAGACATATCTTTTTATAAAGTCAGAATAATCCATTTCCCTGAAACCATTGGTTCTGAATATAGCACCTACCTTTTTTGATAGTTTTGTTACCACCTTTAACTGAATCTTTCTTCTCTCTGATATAAGCCACTGCCTGTATTTCTCCACCCTTTCCTCATGGACGAGGATAGATTTCTGCTCTTCATAGTGAGAGTTTAGGTTGTGATTATAAGGGATAGTGAGTGCTATTTCATTGCCCTTTTTATTCAAGAATGTAACGGGGATATTGTTATCTGTAAAAAGGGTAATGGTGCCTGCATCAAGCCTTACATTCCCCATGATTATCACATGACCTATGAGCCTTGCAGGGATGCGCCAGCCTGCCTTACCATCCTCTTTTACCCATATGGAAGGCCCATCTCTTGTAACCACAAGGCCTTTTTTCTCATTCAGATAGAGTGTCCTGTTCAATAAATGCATCATACTCGTTCCCTAATATCGTTTTTGCAAGGGCCCTTACCTCATGGACAAATAATGGCCTTTTTGTTTTTGCCCACCCTTCATATAATGGATAAAACCTCTCTCTGCCTGTCTTTTTCAGGTAACATCCTGGTCTTTCTCTGTCCTTTGAAAAGTCTCTTACAGTGAAATGACGCTCTCTAAATATACCCCAAACGAATCTATCCACATCCTGCCTGAATAGCTCTACCATGTCACAGGCAAGGGATTCCCTGCCATATTCAAACTGGTGATAAAACCCTATTGTTGGGTCAAGCCCGATTGTTTCTATTTCACGAACCATTTCATAATGCAAAAGTGTATAGCACAACGAGAGCATGGCATTTACAGGGTCTTCAGGTGGCCTTCTGTTTCTGTTTTTAAAGTTCAAGGATTCCGGGAAGAGTGCAGTATAACCAGTAAAGTAAGCCGAGGCAGCGCTACCCTCATAACCCCTTAATGTCTCCATTAGAGTTTCAGGCTCTTTATTTAAATTCCCTATTAAACCATTCTTTATTCCTAACAGCTTCTCATTTATTTTGTCTATGGTTTGAATGGAAGATGTTAAAGGAAAACGCAAATCTGGACGATGGGCAAGCCCTTCATTTAAGAAATCAAGCTGGTTCTTTATCTTTTTCATTATAAGGTCTAAGGAAAATTCAAGGGGAAAGGATTGTCCAATCGGTCCATTTGATAAGGATTTTTCATACTGTTTTATCCTCAAAAGCCCATTGTTGTGGAGTCTGCCGTGCAGCATCCCACGAAACCTCATCCTTCTGCCGGATAAAAATACGACCGAAATATTCTTATCAGCAAGCCTGTTTAATACAGATGCTTCTAAGGTTACATTTCCGACAATTATCACCCTTTTGAGTGGGGCTATCGGCACCATGCCCTCTCTTTTGTCTTGAGTGTAAAAGGCAAGGGCATTATTATCAAGCCTTACACAAATATCTTTGCGGTCAATATAAAGTGTTCCCATAATAACACCTGTTAATAGTAAATAGTAGATGGTGAATGGATACTGTCCATTTTCATCCTATATAAAAATATGCAGGGTCATGGGGTTGAACAGCTATGCCAAGTGTGTGCGTCCTGCTTCGACCATCCATTGTGAATATGTGGATACGGTCAAACTCTTCATTTATAATCTCCATTAAGGCCTCTTTTATATAGCCTAATTCCCCTTCGGTTAAAAAGCACTCGTATACAGATTTCTGGCCGCCTGTTGAATAACCTTTTAAGAAATCGTGCACTTTAGCAAGTCTTCTCTCATTAGATATGTCATAGGCTATAAGGTATAAGGTTCTGCTCATAAATCACCTTCTATAAAGAAAGCTGATAAGAAGAATCAGAATTAATATTTCCATCGTTCACCACTATTATGGTTTTTAGTTTTGAGGCAATACAGCTTTCTGCTGCGTCACCCTACATTTCATAATCATATGAGCCGGATTGGGCTGCAGGCTATATACAGCTCCTGTTCCATAATCGATAAGCCCACCGAGAATAATACCTGCTGCGGCGATGGTTGGAAACACACTCAATGTCTCTGTATCGCATCCTTCCTTTTCAAATCTGAGATTAATGCTCTGATTGCGTTTAAGTGTAATCTGGCAAGGTGTGTAACAGGTTTGACCATCAGATAATTTAACAAGCACACCATCGGGTTCAGATGTTATGCTCAACTGCTCTTCTGTGCCGCGAATCATGGTTGCACACCCGGTAGACAATAGAATTGATGCGATGATGAATAAACCTATGCATTTTTTCATGCTGACCTCCTTTTTTTAGTTTAATTTTCATAAACTAATTTTAATTCGTGGAGGTTGATTTATTCATCAAAAGAAACATTTCTGAAACGTTTCTGTTTAGTAATTTTAATCAGGGCTATGGTCGAAAATTACAACATCCCCTGTAACAGGGGAGCGGTATATGAGCCTGCGAGCCTTGCCGTGGAGCGCATGGGCAATTTTGAGATATAGCCACACCGGTCCTGCACCGGTCAAAACCACATCATTTCCCTCTCCAGCAAGGGTTAGGGCTTTAGCAACATATGTATCAATCTCTTTTATCTTTGCAGTTGTGCTAAATAGTTCTGAAATATCGATAATCTTCATTACATACCCTTTCCTAAAACATTTTCTGCTTCTTGAATTACATCTTTTACCCTTTTTTCAATTCTATGGGGCGTTGTTTCATGACCTTTTATCTTCATGAATGCGTGGCCTACATCATTTCTTAACTCTCTTACCTTATTCCATAATTTAAAGATGGGATCATTCGACTTTGTGCAGCTTTCATTTAGCCTCATTGCAATTCCTTCACGTTTATCAATATCGTATATGTCAATGTCATCTTTTTCGCATAAAAAAGTAATGATTGACTCCCTGAGCACAAGAAGTGATTGGGTTAAACGATTGTTTTCAGCATACCATCGGGCAACGGAAAGGTGAGATTTCCATAGAGTTTCTTTTTCAAATTGGCCTGTAAAATCCCTTAACCTTTGAAGTAATAATCCTAAAGGCTTTACAAATTTATTAGATTCGTCCTCCATTTCCTTTTTTTCAATTATACCTGATAACTCCCTGGCTTCAGGAGCAAGAAGGGGTGTGTAAGTAAGATGAAGTATCTTTGAAATCTTGTCTAATTTTTTGTAAAAACCACCTAAAACTTTGGGTGTTTTCGATAAACCCTCTTTGAATGCTTTATTATAAACACTGCCAACCTTTGACGCCAAAGCATCTGTCTCGCCGTATTTTATAAAGGCATTAACTACATCAATCCAATCGAGCATATCGATAAAGGGAGACATATCCACAATAGGTGTCTTTTCTTGACCTTGTTCATAACTTCCATAAAACAAATAAGATAGAGTTGCAGTGGGCTCTATATACTGGAATAAACGAACAAAGATGGTAACGAATAAAGGTAATACCCTGAATCCATGAGTAAAATCGAATATTACCTGAGAATTTTTTATATCGATTTTATCCTTTATTATGTCGAATATCTCCCAGAACTCTTTTTCATCCCTGCCGTAAGGGATATAGACAGGTGTATATGACAAATTTTCAAGCAAATTCCAGCTTGATTCTTTTGTGCCTATTACGTATGTCCTATCAATGGGAGTAAAATGTTTATAGATTGCCATGAAGGCAAGTTTTTCAAGGTATTCAGTATTGTCTATCACATATGTTGTTTCTCCGTAGTTTGCCCTGCCCAGAAATGCTATTAATACTTTTTGTTTTTTATTCAGTTTATCCATTTAGCTATCCTGCTTTTAAGATTTTTTAGGTCTGAGCTATCGCAGAATGCCAGCCTATTCGCAGAAAGACGCATTTTCTGAGCATCTGTTAGCTTCTGGTATGAAACAAGCATCCCTTTTCCATATATGCCTCCTGCAGCATCACGAAGATTTTCTAATTTGTATATAGGTTCGTTGTTAAAAATTCCTCTATCTGCTCCTTCGAAACGCTTTGTTTTGCATTCTATAAGAAATAATCGATTATTATATGTGAATACCACATCGTATTCGTTCATTGGTAATCTTGAACTGATATTGTCTAATTTGACTTCTACACCCATACGCACATCTGTAACAGGAAGGGTGCCTACAGTATAAAATACATATTCCTCCAGCCATCCTCCAGAGGCAAATTCCACATTTTTAAGGTCTGGGAAACTGATTAGCCCATTATTATATTTTAGTATTTTGTGACTTTCAAAAATATCAATAAGCTGTCTGAAACTTTGTTTTTCATAATCTCTCTGTTCTATCTTTTTCTCATAATGAAATGTTTTTTCTTTTCTTAACGTTGCAACATAACTATTAAAGATTTTAATTGCATCCTGATAGGTTTCACAGATTTTTACGAGCTCTTTTATTAAAGGAAGGTGTTCTTTGAGCTCAGTATCTGTTACTGTTCGTTCCTGTAATATAATCTGTCCATATGCATTCAAATATGTTGGCACTTTCAATACACCTTTAAAATTTATTTGTTGCTGTTTGGGCGATAGTGTTTGAATCCATTTATCCTGTGTATCAACATAGATGATTTTTTTTCCAAATTCTCTGAAGACCTCAAAGGCAGCAAAGGCCATAATCTTTGTGCCGCCTGTGGCGTTTAAGATTATTTCGCTATCTCTATTTTCGGTAAGGATTTTCATGCAGGTATCCCGTGCAGCATCGAGGTCGTATGGCGCAACTGGCACACGTTCAACCTTTATACCCCAGCCCTTTATTACCTTTTCGAGCCTGTCAGCCTGAATCTTCATATCAGGGCTTACAAGGAGTATCACTCTATCAGGCCGGAGTTCCTCCATGCGCAGAGGGATTAGATTCGGTATAGGTTGGGCAGAGACAAGACAGACATGGATACGGGTCATTATTTCATACCCAAAAATAGTTTAATTTTCATCAATCCTCACAATCTTAAATGCATTACCCAATGGTTCAACAATGATATTCGCTTTTATACCTTTTCTCTTTTCAAATAGAGTTTTGTGGTATCTCTCGGGGACAATGGATTTGTCATCACCTATTTTTAGTTCAGCCTTTTTATTCTCATAGCTGGCAATCAATGTCTTATTGCCAGGTGAATAAGTAACGTATGCCCCAGGCCAGGTAATGGGTTGGGGAGACTGTTTAGGAGGAATTTTTCTGTCTTCTTCCTCTAATTGTGCTATTGCTTCTAATTGAATCATATTTTGTGCTTGTTCTTTTTTTGTAGATACGGGCATTTTATTTTCAAAAAATATTGGGTTTCCTTTTTCGTAAGGCATAATTTTAAGTGCATTCCAGCCAAGAGGAATGTAAGAATCTTCTCTTATCCATATACGTCTTGATTTGGGTGCTTCATCGTTACCCCTGTTTAACCCAGCATAATTACGAATCTTTTTTCTCAAATCATCAGATAATAAGGTGAAGATAGTTGTTGCCATCATGCCTGAACCAAAACCCATTCGAAAGTTTGGTATTAATGTTTTAAAATCATAAAATTTTACCTTACTTTGATTTGAAAAAAACGATTTTTCAGCCTTTATAACATCGTTTGTCCATTCTTCAATATTTTTCATAATTTCTTCTAAGTTCTTTGGCAACTTTATATCAGAATTTGAATTACTGAATTCAGTAAGTAATCTTCTGTCCCATGTCATTTGAAATCTAAACGATACATTTTCAGGAATACATTCAACCCATATGGTGGTTGGCTTTCCAGTGTTATCTTTTTTTAACTGCCAACCATTTTTTTCTTTCTTCAATACGTTAACGGGGATTATTATAGGCTCAAAATGTTTCTCAGGGTAGGCATCAGTGATGTGAAGCATCTTTAGCCAGTCAGTATGTGGAGACCCTTTTTTATCATCTATAAGAAAAGATTGTAACCATTCTTCGTTTCCCCACTCGAACATCCTCTTTTTATTTTTCTTATTCCTTATATCTTGCTCAATTCTTTTTTCAATTTGTGTGGAAAATTGGGTAGGGTCTTTTTCCTTTAAATTTTTAAGAATACAGTAAAGAATTGCAGTCCTTATAACACCCTTTATTGAAGTTCCTGGTATGTATATATTTCCCATACCATCTCTCATAAAAGGTTTATAATCCTGCATCTGTAATGGGTCAGTGTCTAATTTGGCACGTCTTCCGCCGCTCAAGTTTAAAAGATAATTATTATCCACTTGCACTTTTTGTTTTTGTAAAAAATCCAAAATCCTGAAACGATGACCTTCTCTTTCAAATTCAATAACAAATTTGTCAATTAAATTTAATTTTGCAAGAAATTTTGAAAGCATTTCTTCAGATATATGATAGACATAGCCATTCTTGATAATGTACTCAAAAGGGGTTAATTTTTGTTCAACACCACCAATATGAATGGGAGTTAATGTGCTTAAAACGCCAACTCTTGCCTCAAATACCTCATCTAACATAGCTTATCCTCCAAATGGAGCTGTAAAGGCATAGCCATATCTAAATACCTTGTGGTTTAAAGCATTATAAGGGCCATTATTGGGACTTACATCAATAAGACAGCCTATGGGACGCCAGTTAACTACAGAACCTTCAACAAAAAACCCCACAGATTTCCTTTTCAAAGGTAAAGCATTTCTTCCTGACGTAATCCAGCCTTTTTTTCTTACCGTTTCATATGCGACTATACCTTCTTTAAGAAAACTTATCTCACTTGAGGAAGGGTGATAAAGTGATAACAAAACAAATTGTGATAAGTTTGTTTTGAATATTTTATCAAATACATTTTCGATTTTTTTAAAATCTATCACTTTAAACATACCTGATCCATATGTCTTCTCTCCTCCAAGCCCAATTTCTCCTAAGTTAATCAAAATATTCTGAAATAATTCAACTGTATTGGAATCCTTAAAGGCCACAAATCCATAAAGGCCAGCATTCTTTTTAAAATATACATAACCACAATGATATAGGTTGCTATTTTGAGTTGCCCTATCCAGAGATACCCTTGGCCTAACCTCAATTGTATACGCATTCTTATAGTTTTCGAGGTTACTTTTCATTATTTCTAAATCGTTTTCATCCAACTCATCTCCCGATATCCACTTTAAAAACATTTTATCTGAAAGCCATATAATCTTTTTCAATTCCTTTCCAAGCTCTCTTTTCAATTCTTCCTTTAACTGACCATCAAAAAGTGGGCGTGGTAAATAAAATGTGTCTCCGCTATAAAGAAAAAGAGAGCTTATTATAAAAGGTGGGCTTTCGATAAAGTCTTTTAATAATGTATTTGTTTTCTCTTGCCCATATAGAATATTTACAGTATTTATAAGGGCTGAAAAAAGAGTATCAGAGCTTACTCTTTCAGTAACATTTTCAAGCTCTATACCTGTGTCACCAAAATGGGTAGGGCCTTTAAATTTCAACCTGTAAATGTATATATCCATTTCTACCTCTACATTTTACTTGTATTAAAAAGGCTATTTATTCTCATAATCTCAGTTTCATCAAGAGACTTGCAAACGACATGCCCCGCTATTTTGCTTTTATCCTTTATATAATCTATAGACATTGCTTCGATTTTCTCTATTTTAAAAGATATCTTTCCATAACCCCTTGAACCATGACCGCCTAATGCATCCAATTCCAATAGCTCAAAGGCAAGCTTTAAGTTTTTTAGGTCGGTCTCTAAATGTTCTGGGTTTTCAATATTATAAATAACTTCAAGTTTAAACTCTGCACCCCTGGGAACCCTTTCAATCTGTCTCGGGTTTGCAGCAGAAGTAACCCTGTCTATGGCATTTTCGAACTTCCATTCTGTATACTGAAGGCCAGTATCAATATCGGAGAGTCTTTCCACGCTTTCGGGAGTAAGATAAAGGTCCCGAACAATAAGTCTTGATGGGAAGTTGTCACTTCCTTCTGCTCTGCCTGCAGTTGAGCCAAATAAACGGCACAATTTACAATTTATTGCTTCATTACTGTTGTCACACACATGAATCTTTACAGGATTTTTGTCTGTGCCTATATTTCTTTTGTTAATTAAATTAGGTTCTGATGGTGATAATGCCTTTTCCAACAATGTTCTCAACTTGCCCTTAAAAGATGAACCAGGAATATATGGTTCTCTTGTTACAGGATCCCGCACAACCGGTGCATCAATTGCCCCTATCTCCATGTTTTCTTTAGAAGCCCCGATGTGAAGCCCTGTTTCACATATGACGAAACCATCTATAACTGTTTTGCCTAAAAGCATTCTGTTTTCCATAAATCCCCCTCCTAAATTATTATTAATCTGCTCCACCATAAAATTTATGATATGCTACAATAGCCTCTATAAATGAAAGTAATTTTTTAAAGTCAGCATAACTTTTGCCAGCTCCTGCAATTGCAGGTTGAAGTACTTCCATTAATGGCCTAACTGATTGATTTCTACCTGCAGCGTATGCTAATTTAGGCTTCAAAAGCACAACCTGATCTTCTAAAAAATCTTTACCTTTATTAAACTGTACATCAAGCTTTCTGATTCCGTCTAAAAACCTTCTTATCTGAGTTGTTTTAAGGCCTGTATCTTTAAGGTGCTTACCCAACTTTTCTGCTACATCCACTAAAGAGTTTGCTGGAAGTTTTGAAAGGCCATCAGATTGAAACTTGCTAATCTCTTCTCTCAAATTCTTAACAAGGGCATTTGCATCCCCTTCCGAAGAACCTTTCTTCTTATGATAAAAATTACCGTTCATCCTCTTTACCTCCTTTCCTCATAAGCATTAAAATTATCAGAGTAGCTAACTCTGTAATCTTCCATTCCTTTTCATTTGAGTTCATAATGGCATCATTGAATTGCATCTTTATTTCTGGTTCATGGGTCCCAATGCGTGCCCTCGATAACAAATAGGCAGCCTTCGGCAACACCAATACTCCATCTTCATTAAACCTTCTTGCAAGGGCAAGTAATCTATAGAAGAAAGTCTTTGGCAATTTCTTTTCATCAATCCTGAAATATTTTTCTCCCTGAATAAGAAACTTTTCAAAAATAAATACTCTCTCCTTTAGTCTTTCCACATCAGGCCATCTCAGTGGCTTTCCTTTAAAAAAGGTTATGGCATTTTTTCTGGCCTTTGTCTCATTCTCCTCCTTAAAGTTCTTTGCTTCTTTTTCAGCGTTATCTGCCTCCCTTGCATACAGATAAATAGGATATTTATTGTGGTTTATTGAGATTCCACCTGATATTGTAATGAATGGATTACCCGTGTATTTTTCAAAATAATTCCTTATATCAATCCCTGCTTCCATTACATCAAGCCAGTGGCCAACTATAAATAGGTCGTCACCTCCTGAATAAACTATGGAAAGCATCCTATCGTTGTAGGTAGCTCTATCTGCAATATTGGCGTGAACAACAACACTGTTTTTATAATTACTGCTTACAATCATATTCAGATAGAATTTAAAAAAATCATTTAGCGCCCTGGATATGGATGCCATCCTTGAAAAGGTTCGATGTTCAAGAGGGACTGCTTGTGAAAATATCTTTCCCAAACTATCCACATCCATCCTCAAAACTGCAAGCCTATTAATCCCAAAAACATCAGAGGCATCTGAAAGTTCTTTCAAATCTCTGTGCTGGTAGATACCAATAGGCAGAAATATAGAGCTAGGGTGATAATATTTTTCTACATCAAGGCTATTTATGATGTATACCTTTTTTGCAAGCCTGTCCATATCGGGGTTTCGCTTAGATAAAACATAGTATGAATTTCCAATGATAAGTGTTTTTTCACTCACTTCATTGTAATCTTTTTCATCAAAGCTATAGATGACATAGTCTTTCGATTTGGAAGCTTCTTTTAAAGCATTTCCCAGCTCATATTGAATACTACAGGGTCTACACACATGTTCATATATCTGTTCGCTTCCACTAAAAACAGGTTCAAGAGGGAGATCCTCTCTGAAACATACCTCACAATATCTTGTTAAACAATCATTATGGGGCATTGAAGAAGTAATAATATCTTCGAGTCTTTCATTCCACTTTTTCTTTTTTGACTCTTCCAGTTTTTTTGAAAGTTCTGGCCATAAATCTTGGGAGTTTTGAAAGGCATCTGGATGAAACTCAACTGTCTCTAAGTTCAAAAAAAGACTACCGCTAAATTGTTTAAATAAAAGGTCATTTATCTCCTTCTTTACATTTTCAATGGTTACCTTTGCTTCAGCAGTATTATAAGAAAGTATATAAAAAGACCCGCCACCGGAAAATATGATATTGCATCTTGTGAGTTTAAGACGTTCTATAATCTCTGAAACGATATGCTCAATCAAAAATTCTACATAAAATGATCTTCCTTTTAAAGATTTTAATGCACCCTTTGAAGTTATTGTATAAATAAACTTTTGAATTCCCGAAATATCTCCACCTATTAAAAGATAAGGTCTTTTATCTTTGGGCACATTTAATATTTCATCCTTTAAAAGTTCATTTTTAATCCATTTTGCTGAAAATTCTTTACTGTAGTAGTGATACATACAGCCTGCTATTGCTGCCGTTAATTTAAGATGGTCAAAAAGGGAAAGATCAGGGTGCTTATCTTTTATTTCCTCTTTCTTTAAACCATCGTAAATCCTCATGGTTATAGAAGGGATATTTTTAAGATGTTTTTCAATAAGCATCAGCAAAAAATTAATAGAACTTTTATTTTCAGGTATATGAGAGTTTAGATCTTCTTCAAATTCAGAAAGTATTTGTTCATAGTCTTTTCTTGAACATGATGGTTCTTCAGTAAGCGTAAAAGGAATGCCATCTGACTTAAGGGGAAGATAAGTAATGAGCGGCTTTTTATTTGTATCTAAAGGATTATTTACTCTGCTAAATGGAGAGGCCATAGCAATCTCTGAATGCCATTTACCTTCTTCGAGTTTCTCCTTATCTTTCCTTTCTTTAGATGCGAGATTGTCTGACTGATACCAAATAAGACCCAGGTTATTGTTTAATGCATAGTCATCGTCCTTTGTATAATGATGGGCAATAGCGGCAAGCTTTGCTGGATGCTTTTGAAAATGCGTTTCCAGCCATTCGTATCCCCACTCTGTATGTTTTTTTGATGTTGGATTATTGTTCGCCCTCTGGACAACCTTTCCTATATCGTGCAATAATGCCCCTAAGACCACAGTTTCAAATTCTTGTTCATTAAATGACATCTAAACCCCCTTTAGATTTAAGAAGACAGAACACAGACCGTTCCGCTTTGCGGAACTGACAGAAGACAGACTGTTCATTTTATATACCTCTCTTTTATTATGTTGCTTGATTCCAGGCTCTTAGAAAAACCTGTTATCATTGCTGCAATTTCATCGGCTTCTATAGCTAATTTTTCAAATTCTGTTTCACTCAAATATTTTAATTTAAGAGCTATCTCAAGGCAGGCCATTAGTTCATACGCCGACCGCAAAGATATCTCGAGAAATCTTTTGAATTCTCTTTCCGAAGAATTGCCACTTCCTTCTGCAATATTAAGCGCTATTGATATGGCTGCTCTCCGAATCTGGCTTGTTAATCCATGCACTTCTTCTTTTGGGAAGGACCCTGTGGTTTTATAGATTTCTGTAGAATATTCTATGGCCCTTTTATAAACTTTTAGATTTCTGAAATTATGCCTCATCATCTGCCCTCTGCCCTCTGCCCTCTGTCAGCGAAGCGGTCTGTCTTCTGTCTTCTGTCCCTCATTCCCCTTTAGGGCCTTAAGTTCTAATGCCTTTAGCTCCGGGAGTGTGCTACCAATAATCCCCTGCAGGCTCCCATACATACGGCTCGTGTTCCGCACCACCTTCTCAATCTGCTTTTCCCTTTTTGCCCATATCTTCTCCATTGCCCTTTTTTCAGCGTCGAGGTCATTTTTCATTGAGACAAATGCTTCAACAATACCTTCTATCTGCTGGCGGAATTCAGGACCTGATAGATATTCATAGAGCATCTCCATCTTGCCTGACTTTCCCTCTATGGCAGTCTTTACCTTTGCCACCTCAATAAGCACCATTCTTAATGCCATTGCAAGGGAAGTGGCAAGGGTATAGTCTGTAACCCATACACTGTTTATCTGTCCTATTCCTGTGATATCTTTTGGCATTGTTACTGATACGATTACTGCAATGTCTGCCTTTGCATTCCTCTGATCTTCCTTTAGTTTTTCAATCCAGGAGTCGCTCCAAGCCTTTGTCCTTTTCGATTCCCATATGATTGTGCCGCATTGCTGACCATAGGGTATGCAAACCCTCTGAATAACATCTGCACCCCTCATGCCTTTAGGAACAGGTATCACCTCATCGTGGGGGAAATTTTTTTTTAATAACCCTTCAAGTTCAATCTCCAATACCTCGCCTTGCATTTGCTGGGAGCCCTGTTCTGCCTTACGCTTTAACTCTTCTATCTGGGTTTTCATTGCCTCTATGAGCTTATCCTTTTCAAGGTCCTTTAATCTGTGCTGTTCTGAAATCCTCTTCTCTATATCCTCTTTCAGTTTCTCCCTTTCAGCATCGAGTTTTCGAGCAACCTCGAGCTCCAAATTCTGTTTCTCCTCTTCGAGTCTTCTCTTTTCCTTACGGAGTGTGAGCTCAAGGTCTTTAAACTCCTTTATCTTGTTTGCCTTCTCGGCAAGTTCATCCTTTAGCGTTTTTATCTCCAGCGCCGATTCTTCGGCTACCCTTTTTCTTATGGAATCTTCTATTTTTTTCTTTTCCTGCTCGAGACGTGTGTGTAAATCCTTCTCGAGCCTTTCCTGCATTTTTGCAATCTCCTTTGCCTGCTCCTCTTTTAGCCTCTGCAATTCCTTTTCTTTTTTGATAATGTCATCTTCCTTTGATTTGAGCTCCAATTCCTTTTTGTTAAACTCATCCCTTAATTCCTGTTGAATCTTTTCTTTTATCTGGTGGGTGAGTGCCTCATCGAGTGGAATCTCACGCTTACAATAAGGACATATGATTTTTGTGATGGTCTCATTCATAATATTTTTCCTCTTTTTCACGCATATTATTATCCTACTTTATCTGTCCATAAGCCATTAAAGAAACGTTTCTGAAACATTTCTGTTTTTTTAGCTCTCCTACTGGCATTTAAAAACAGACTCAAATCTATCACCAATCCTTTATCAAAGATGAAGTCTGTCATCTATTATCTGCCCTCTATCTTTATCTTAGCCTTTTCAACCCTTATACCATATAAACTCTCACCGTAACGTTTCATACACGATATTTTGCATAAGGGTTTTAATGCCTCATCCTCTAAGTGCTCATTTATTGACTTGTTTATTTTACTTATGTTCTGCCTTATGAGTTCAACGGACATACCGTCCTTCCATTTCCTTATAAACTCCTCTGTGCGCATGGGGCTATTCTTATAGACTATGCTATGGTCAAGAGCCATTTCCTCCACGTATTGCCTTGAAGTTAGACCGCTTTTTATTGTTACAAAGCAATCAGTGCACTGTTCACAGTAATTTCTTTCAGGATGTTGACAGTGGTTCAGCTTCTGTTTCAAAAAGATATTGTAAAAAACGATAAGATATGGAAGCATATTTATAATATTTGAGCCTATCTTAATGTAACGCTCAGACAGATTTATGATGAGTTCAGGCTGAACTATTGCCGTATCTATTGTGCGCTGACCTTCAAGGACAAGTTCACGGAAGTCCTCTTTCTGAAATGATATCTTTCCGCTGAGCCTTATAAACGGTAGCTCTGCAAGGTCTATCACTGCATCATCTGTGTTTAGTGTAATAGGTCTGCCATCTGGCCCTTTCCCTTCAATGACCCTATTCTTTTTTGGTTTATAGAAAAACTCAGGGTTTGATTCGAATTTAGGGGTGACAAGGACATGGTATAGCCTGTCTTGAGGTCGACCGAATAATTGGAGCGCTGCACCAAGATAGAAACTCATGGTTTTTCTGCCACCTGCTATAGAGCAGTGAAGTCTCACTGATGGATCCTTTGCCTTTTCCCTGATAAGAGAAGTAATAATATTACCTATGAGTTCATTTTCTTGTTCGTTCCTTATATCATCAATCTCGTTATTATATTTATCTTTTGGTATAACAAAAGACTCCTCTGTAATACGTATCTCCGGGATACCCAGTTCAGAATACATTTCTTTGAGTATTCCGTTATCGATGAGGGATGTTTTTATAATATTTTTTCCTATCAAGGTTGTTATGATGAAAATTTCGTGGGGATAAATGGGTGGCTTTTTCTGTGATAAGGCATAGATTGTCTCTGTGATTATCTGAGGGGTTGTTCCAGCAACAAAAATAAAAAGCTCTTTATAGGCTTCTTTGATCTTTACCATTATAATTTGATTATATTGTTTATCTTCAACTCTTAATCAAATCAATGCGCAATAAGAGCTATCGCCTTTAAAAAAAATTACCTATTACCTAAATATTTTTTATTATTGCCTCCCCTTGAGTTGCTTTGATTGTATATTCCAATGTTAACTTTTTTATTTTTAAAATACAAATATTTTTTTAAAAAATTTATGTGTCCTGTCTCGTTAGTCTCGTTTATCTCGTTTATCTGGTTTATCTCGTTTATGGCGTTTATGGAGTTTGTTGCGTTTATGGCGTTAATAATGTTCTATGTTCGAGGTTCAACATTCGATGTTATTTCTTTCTATTTGTTTTTTTTAAATTCCGAATGAAGCCATTAATGAGATTAGTTAATTTAAAACATCTTTCAAGTATTTTGTTAAAAACTTTTTCATCGATATAATTTATATCTAATGCAGTGTAACTTAAGCTTTTTACCTCAGAGACAGAACCTCTTGCAATTACTAAAAATTGCTGGTCTGTCAGGCTGTAATCTTTCTTGAACTCGTTAACGCTACAAACCCTATAAACGCTATTAACGCTATAAACAAGTTGTCGTGGTTGATTATCCTCGAATTTATCTATTTTCTTTTTAAACTCCTTTGTAAATAATGCCTCTGAAATCATATTTATGGTGAACCTCAGATATTAGTGTATTAAGTTTTAAATCATTCTGCCGATAAAAGAATAAGATGAAGGTAGATACATCTGTAATAAAATTATCCTCAAATTATAATGCCTCATACAGAGAAAAAAATACCCGTATCACAATAACAAGGCCTGTTATGCAGGATACAGTGGATGTATCGCAATTAGCTATGGTTAACCTGAAGGCTTCAGATACAAAACAGGCTTCTGAAATAGAAAAGGACTATATGACAGAAAAGCAGAGGATTGCCCGTTTTCTCATAGAACTAATTTTCGGCGTAAAGTTAAACAAAATTATAGTTAACAAAACACAGGAAGAAACTGCCAAAAATCAGAATAACAACAGCTCACAACAATATGAAATCATAAATATAGATTTTGAAGAGAAATTTGAAAAAGAGGATGTTGATTTTACAGCAGAAGGTATGGTTAAGACCTCAGATGGCAGATTATATAATTTCAATCTGTCCATAAAACTAAACCGCAGCCTCTATGAATCAAATGTATCAATAAACAGGCAGCTACAGGGTAAAGACCCTATTGTCTTAAATTTGTCTGGTATATTTAAAGGCTTATCTGAAAAGACTATAGATTTTGATATAGATGGAGATGGAATTACTGAAAAAATACATTTTGTTTCAGAAGGTAGCGGTTTCCTTGTAATAGATAAAAACAACAATGGAAAAATAGATGACGGCAAGGAGGTTATTGGAGCAACTTCGGGCAATGGCATAAAGGAACTGAAAGATTACGACAGTGATGGCAATGGATGGATAGATGAAGGCGACCCCATATTTTTGAATCTTTCTGTCTGGGAAGAAGACCCATTAGGCAATAGTATTATAACTCCTTTAAAGGAAAAAGGCATTGGTGCAATCTCCCTTGCATCCGCCGTAATTCCATTTCAGATTAAAAATACAAAAGGCAACTACGGAGAGATACTGGAAACAGGTGTCTTTCTCAATGAAGATGGTAAGGCTTCTGCCTTTCATAGAATAAATCTCTTTGTTTAACTCCGTAACCTGGAGACTCTTCATTTAACCCCATTTAACTTATTGAATATAATGATTTTTAATGCGGTTTTGATTGGTAAATACGCAAATAGATTTAAATCTTATATTCCTTTATTTCAAAACCCTTATGAGTTTCGTATTCTAAATAAGAATGGTATCTGTATAAATCGCCCGTATTTAAATACAATTTTTTATCACGGTCTTTTTCAAATTCTACTTTGTCTGGCATATGGGTATGGGCAAGGATCACAACATCATATCCATCATCGAGTTTTGCCTTTCCGTATGCCCTGAATTTCTCTTTAATCTCTTCTCTGTATGGCTTTTTCTTATCTGATATTAGTAAACTCGACAGCATGGCTATCTTCCATGTTAATCTTGGACCCAATGTCTCCATAATTGAATATACAAAATTTGATTTTAAAAAACCCAATGGATTATTTTTTATAAATTCGTTTCCATGGGTTAAAAAGACCTTTTTCCCATCAATTTCTATTGAAAGCTGTCTTGCACAATCTATCCCTGCATGTTCTTTAAGCACATTTCCTATCTGAAACTCGTGATTTCCCTCCAGAAAAAATACCTTTTTCCCTTTTTCCGTTAATTCTTTGAGAGAATTTATTACTTCAAGATACCACGGATAAATATAATTTTTATAACCATAAAAGAATTCAAAGAGGTCGCCTAAAATAAAGATAAGTTCTGCTTGAAAACAGATTTCTCTGATAAAGGTAGTAACTACACGTGTCTTATTCTTATCTTCTCTTTCAAGGTGCACATCGGAGAAAAAAATTGCCCTCATTAAAATTATCTGTTTTTATACATCTTCTCATAATATTCTAAATATGCACCGCTTTTTATCCGCTCCCACCATGTCCTGTTTTCTATATACCATTTAACAGTATCTTCCATGCCCTTCTTAAAATCTTTTTTTATAACAAAACCGAGTTCTTTTTTTATCTTTGTGCAATCAATGGCATATCTTCTATCATGTCCAGGCCTGTCTTTAACGAACTTGATAAGACTGTGTGGTTTTCCGAGTATATCAAGGATAAGCCTTACAATCTCTATATTGGTTCTTTCATTTTCGCCACCAATATTATACACATTACCTGGTTTTCCCTTATGAAAAACAAGGTCTATAGCCTCACAGTGGTCTTCTACGTGTATCCAGTCCCTTATGTTCAGCCCATCACCGTAAACAGGCAATTCCATATCGGCAAGGGCATTGGTAATCATAAGGGGAATCAATTTCTCTGGAAACTGATAGGGGCCGTAATTATTTGAACACCTTGTAATCACAGCAGGAATGCCAAAGGTATGCTGGTATGCAAGGACAAGCAAATCTGCCGATGCCTTTGATGCAGAATAAGGACTGTTTGGAGAAAGAGGTGTATCTTCTTTAAACTTCCCTTCAGGGCCTAAAGAGCCGTAGACCTCGTCTGTGGAAATCTGAACAAAAACTTCTATCCCCTTTCTCTTTACTATGTCGAGGATGTTGAATGTGCCATTAATATTTGTCTTAATAAACGCATCGGCATCCATAATACTTCTATCTACATGGGATTCGGCAGCAAAGTTTATTACACCGTAAATCTCGTTTTCTTCAAAGACCTTGTCTATCTCATTTTTATTTCCAATATCTGCCTTTATAAATCTATATCTCTCATCCTTTTCAATGTCCTTTAAATTTTCAAGATTACCGGCATATGTGAGCTTATCAAGATTGATAATGTTATAAGGATATTTTTTGAGCATATACCTTATAAAATTGCTGCCTATAAAACCGCATCCTCCTGTTACAAGAATGGTTTTTTTATCCATCTTTTCTCTCCCAATTATATGGAATGTTATTCACGTGGGGGTCTTGTCTAAATTCATCGGGTGTCTCCCTGTTGTAGGGTTCTGTAGGAATATTTATAACAAGGGCCTCTTCTTCGCTTATACATTTCCAACCGTGCCAGACCATTTTAGGCACCTTTACAAGCAAAGGTCTATAATCACCTATAAAAAACTCATTTATCTCGCCTTTTGTAGGTGAATCATCCCTGTCATCGTAGAGAACGAGTTTTAGCATACCTTTTACACAGACAATAAAATCATCCTGAAGCTTATGATAATGCCATGCCTTAACAACATGGGGATAGGTTGTTGTCATATAGACCTGACCAAACTTTATAAATTCTTCGTCATCACACCTTAATATTTCCATTAACCTGCCCCTTTCATCAGGTATCAGCCTTAATTGCTTTACACTGACATCCTTAATCATCTTTTTCTCCTTGACCTAATCAATGTTATTTGCCCCGGTCTGTGCCACAAGAATATTTGCCCTTAAAAGGGATTCAAAAGTTCCTGCATCGGTCCACCAGCCTTTAAGCATCTCCCATGTCATGGTCCCTTCTTTAACATAGAAATTGTTTACATCTGTAATCTCAAGTTCTCCCCTTGCAGAGGGTTTAAGGGTCTTTATAATGTCGAACACCCTTTCGTCGTACATATAAATTCCAATTACCGCAAGGTTACTCTTTGGTTTTTTAGGCTTCTCTTCTATGCCTATTAATTTTCCATTTACTATCTCTGCAACACCAAACCTCTCAGGATCAGGCACTTCTTTTAACATGATCTTCGCACCCTTTTTCTGCTTTTTAAAATCATTAACAGCCTTTATAATGTTCTTCTCTATTATATTGTCTCCGAGAACTACACATATGGGTTCTCCATCTGCAAAATATTCAGCAAGGGAAAGGGCTGCAGCTATTCCGCCCTCACCCTCCTGATAGGTATAATTGATATGCTTAAGTCCAAACTCTTTTCCGTTTCCTATGAGCCTTAAAAAATCGCCTGCATGATTTCCCCCTATTACAATCATTATATCCGTAATCCCTGCATTTATGAGCGTTTCAATAGGGTAGTATATCATGGGCTTTTCGTATATAGGCAAAAGGTGCTTGTTTGTAATCTTTGTCAGGGGAAACAGTCTCGTGCCGAGTCCACCGGCAAGAACAATACCTTTCATATCTAAACCTCCTATCTCATCTTTGTGATTCCTGCCAAGTCAAAGGCAAACCTGAAGCTTGTATCCCTTGGCCTTTTTGTCTGGGTTAATGTTAGGGTAACAGCCCAGCAACTGGGGTGATAAACAATCTGATATAGAGTGTCTATCCACATCCCATCTTTTATAGAATACCTTATTTGATATCTTCCGTCTATAACTTTGTATGTTGCACCTAAATCTGCAAACAATTGATCGTCGAGATGTTTTGTATACGTATGAGAAAGGTTTATGTTAAAAACATCTGGACGTCTGTAACTTAAGGTATTGCTTATCTTTTTAAAGGCCTCTCCATATACGTTTAATACATTTTCATGGACAAAGGATAAGTCGTTGTTCGTTGAAAATGTGAATCTTGTCTTCGTGTCGGAAAATCTTTTCCCTGATCCTTCGTATAAGTTAGACGGTTGCAAGGTGCCTGAAAGGCCGTAAGTCTGTTCTATTTGCAATAATGATACCTCTCTGTTTGTGCCTCTAATGAATTCGGTAAGGTAATGGTTCAGTGAATACGTAACAGCATTAATCTTTAGTATCCTGTCATATGGGTCTATATACGGTAAATCCCTGAAAGATGAATTCGGTATAAATATATATTTTATCTCAGGCTTAATCAGGCTTTGATAACCTGATGTTCTGTCCCTGTAGTAGTCCTTAACAAGCTGGACATTCGTATTACCTTCAATCTTAAATGTCTGGCGTCTTTTTGTTGACTTAGAATCATCAATTGCATTCTGGATTAGATAATCCGTCTCATACATCTTTCCGCTGAAGAGAAAATTTATACCGTTTAAGGAATAAGGAAACTGAATCTTTGGCTCAAGGGAAAGCCTCGAATATCTGTCTCCTGTCTCCCTGTAAAAATTTGTAAAGTTAGAATACAAGTCAAAAAAGAATAAATCCTTAATAAAGGGAAAGGATTCAGTAAAAAACGTTATGTTCGGGGAATACTTAAATGTTCCATCATTGTCTTTGATGAGGAGGTTTTTAAAATACGCAAGTTCATATGTAAGTAAGGAATTATTGAAGGGTTTTTGAAAAAATACAGTGGATTTTAACTGACTCTCACTTCTTTCACCTATCTTTGTAGACAAGTCTTTAAGATAATCAATATCTGAAACATGGTCAATATCCATCTTTACTTTCACGTTCCAGGGAAAATCCTGCTCGTGCAACCCTTTTATCCTGTATCTCCCATGGTTATAACCTTTGTCGTCTAATATTGCCCCATACCAGGTGCCCTTTAAATCCTCTGTAAGGTGGTATCTGAATTCGGTGCCGAAATTAAAACCCCTCTGCTCAATATAATCCAGTGACAGTGTAGCATCCTTATCCTTTGCAATGGCCCAGAAAAAAGAATTCTTTACAACCATTCCGTCCTTTGACGATGCAGAAAACATAGGCATTAAAAAACCAGACTGTCTTTCAGTCTTAACGGGAAAAATGCCATAAGGCAAGAAGAATACAGGCTTATTCAGTATATAAAATATCGTGCCCTTTGTCTTTGCATATCCTTCAATGGTTATATCCACATCCTTTGCATAGAACTTCCACTCGGGCAATTTTGGGTCACATGTTGTAAACTCACAACCCCTTATCCTGTATGTAGCATCCCCTGTCTTTTCTATCTGTTCACCGTAGATATGAAAATTACCCTTTTTTATAAAAATCTTTCCTTTATTTATAACCCCTGTCTTTTCAAATATATTAATACGCAGGCCATCACATTGAAGCAAATCCCCGTCTTCCTGAAAGGTGACATTTCCCGTAGCCTCTATTTCCCCTATATTTTCATTGTATATTATAAAATCAGCCTTGATTAATCTGTTTCCCTCTATTAATTCAACATCTTCTTTTGCAGTATATATACCCTTTTCCTTATTGTATTCGAGAAAACGGGCAGTTATCTCTATTGGTTTATCAAAGGCTGTTTTAAAGTCTATTCTTTTTGCCTCTCCAGTTTTAAAGAAAAGGACAAATAAAAGCATCAAAAAAATGAATATCCGACTAAAAAACCTCATCTATCAGTTTCTTTGCCTCTCCTACGATATATAAAGAACCTGTAATTAAAATAACATCATCATCTTTTACAATATTTTTTGACTTTTTTAATGCATCGAGAACATTTTCAGTAATATAACATGTATCGGCAAAATTGGCCAATTCATAAGGAGAAAGTGCCCTTTTTGTATTGGCCTTTGTAAAAATCACCTCATTTGCTATAGGTATTATCTCTTTTAAGATACTTTCATAATCTTTATCTGCCATAATGCCAAAGATGAGAATAGTTTTTCTATTTTTATAATGATCCTTCATAAATGTTACCAGTGCCTTTACTGCATGAAGGTTATGGGCACCGTCTAAAATTATTTCAGGCCTTCCTTTTATTATTTCAAGCCTCCCTGGCCATTCGGTGCGGGCAAGACCACTATATACAGCATCTCTATGAATATTTAATCCCTTTTCTTTTAGTATCAATGTTGCGCATACTGCCAGTGATGCATTGAAAAGTTGGTGGTCCCCTTTTAAATTTACAAAAACATCTTCGTAGACTTTATTATCCATATAAGAAAAATCCAATGTTTGTTCCTTTGTTTTTTTAAAAGAGAATTCGTAATCTTTACGGAAAAGAGGAGTTGCAAGCTCCATAGCCTTTTTCTTTATAACATTTAATGCAATACCCTGGGCACCTGTAATAACGGGTATACCTTTTTTTATAATACCAGCCTTCTCTTTTGCAATCTCTTCAAGGCTGCTACCGAGATAATCGACATGGTCCTTCTCCACATTGGTTATTATACTTAATACAGGTGTTATAACATTTGTAGAATCAAGCCTTCCACCAAGACCTACCTCAATTACGGCAATATCTACCTTTTTTCTGTAAAAATATTCAAAGGCCATAGCTGTTGTAAAGTCAAAATAACTAAATCTTTTATCTATGCCTTGGCCTTCAATATGCCCTTTTATATAATCTCCAATCTCCCATACTTCGCTATTGCTTATTTCTTTATCATTTACGACAATCCTTTCGTTGAATCTTATAAGATGAGGCGATGTATATTTACCCACCTTATAACCTGCATCTTTTAGAATTGAAGAAAGCATGGCCGCCACAGAACCCTTTCCGTTCGTTCCGGTAATATGGATAAAACGTAAACCTTCATGGGGATTGCCGATGGCATTTAGTATTGACCTTATGTTATCAAGACCAAAAATAATACCTGCACTTTCAAGGCCGGACAGATATTCCATTATTGAGGAATATCTTTTCATAGAAGGATAAGCTTGATGAGGGTTGCAAGTTGCCTTTTGAGTTCCTTTCTGCTAACTATCATATCTATCATGCCGTGCTCTAACAAATATTCGGCCCTCTGAAAACCCTGGGGAAGCTCTTCTTTTATAGTCTCCTTAATCACCCTTGGACCGGCAAAACCTATCATTGCCTTTGGCTCTGCAATGATGATGTCCCCAAGCATACCCATGCTCGCAGTAACCCCGCCTAAGGTAGGGTCTGTGAGCACAGAGATGTAAGGTATTTTTGCTGATTTTAACCTGTATATGGCACCTGATACCTTTGACATTTGCATAAGAGACATAATACCTTCCTGCATCCTTGCTCCACCTGAGGCACAGAAAATAATTACAGGGAGGCCTCTTTCTGCTCCAGCTTCCAGTGTCCTCGTAATCTTTTCTCCAACTACAGAGCCGAGACTGCCGCCCATAAAAGAAAAATCAAATATAGCAGTCAATACATCTATCCCGTAAATTTTACCCTGTCCGCACACAATGGCATCCAATCTCTTTACCTGTTCCTGGGTCTCTTCCAATCTTGTTTTATAAGATTTTGTATCCTTGAACTTTAGAAAATCTACAGGTTCAATATTATCGAAAAGCTCAGTAAAGGAGCCTTCATCGAATGTAAGTTTTATCCTGTTCTCTACAGATATGGGAAAATGATATTCGCATTTAAGACAGATGTGTTGATTTCTTTCAACCTCTTTTTTATACAAGAGCTCCTGACAGGAACTGCACTTAATCCATAAAGATTCTTCCTTTTCAGCCTTTTCCATTTCCTTTTTTATATCTATCTCTTTGTGGGGCTTTTTTTCTTTATCTTTCTTACCGAAAAATATCATAACTTACCTCTTGATTTTTGGCTGAAAAACTACCAAAATAAAGAAGCCATGTCAACAAAAAGGGTATATATAGGTTCACAACTAAAGCTCGATGCCATATTAAACGAGCAAGATGGCAAAAAAGGGGTTGTGATATGCCACCCCCATCCTTTATACGGTGGTAGTATGCACAATAATGTAATCAATGCCATGGAAAAGGGATTTTATGAAAGAGGATTTACCACCTTAAAGTTCAATTTTAGAGGGGTTGGAAGAAGTGAAGGCACATACGACGAAGGTATAGGCGAAATAGAAGATGTCATGGGTGCTGTAAATTTTCTTAGAGAGAACTTAAAAGACAACGCAAGTATTGTCCTTTCAGGATATTCTTTTGGCGCCTGGGTTTCAATAAGGGCAGCCCTTAAATTAGAAGACGTTGAATCCATTTTTATTGTCGCTTATCCTTTTTCTGTTTATGATTCGTCACCCCTTAAACAATTTAAAGGAAAGATGTGGTTCATTGCAGGAAAATACGATGAGATTGCCCCTGTGGAACCTCTCTTGAACCTTTATAAAGAACTGTCTTTAACAGAAAAGAGTTTAAAGATAATAGAATCAGACCATTTCTTTTTAGGCAAAGAAGACGAAATTACCCAGTTCATAAAAGAGGCATTCTAAAATAAATTCACCTTAAAACTTGCATGAATATCCCATTTGTGTTAATTTTTTTAGGCCTTTTTTAATTAAAAGGCCAATAGCTTATAAAAAGGAAAACGCCATGGACTATAAAGACACACTTAATTTACCAAAGACACCCTTTCCCATGAAAGGTAACCTTCCCATAAAAGAAAGGGAGATGCTAAAATTCTGGGACGATATCAACCTTTACGAAAAACTCGTAGAAAATAAAACATATACAAAAAAATTTATCCTCCATGACGGTCCACCTTATGCCAATGGCAACATCCATTTAGGGACTGCATTGAATAAGATTCTAAAGGATATCATCGTAAAGTCTAAATTCATGTCTGGATACAAGGCAGATTACATTCCAGGCTGGGATTGCCATGGACTCCCCATAGAACACCAGATAGAAAAGGAAATGAAGACAAAAAACCTCACCCAGTCTAAACTGGAAAAAAGGCGTCAATGCAGGGCATACGCAGAAAGATTCATAAATATCCAGAGAGAGGAATTTAAAAGGCTCGGAGTAATAGGTAAATGGAAAGACCCTTATATCACCATGGATTTTAATTATCAAGCCACAATTATCGAGGAGATGCAAAAATTCTTTGAAAGGGGAGAGATATACAGGAAAAAGAAACCTGTCCTATGGTGTATAAACTGCTTGACAGCCCTTGCAGAGGCAGAGATTGAATACGATACAAAAAAATCAGACGCAATATATGTAAAATTTCCATACACAAAGGAAAAAAAAGGTATTTTCGATAATTATCCTGAAAAACCTATATTTATGCTTATATGGACTACAACGCCGTGGACACTCCCTGCCAATCTTGCCATTGCAATAAATCCAACATTCACCTATGTTGCCTTGGAAACAGATAAAGAAATATATATTGTTTTAAAACAACTCGTAGAAGAGGTTACAAAAAAGGCAAAGATAAATAATTACAGGATAATAGAGGAGTTATCCCCTGAAAGACTTAAGGGTATCTTTTTTAAACATCCATTTATAGACAGGGATTCTATAATCGTTTTTGCCGATTATGTAGCCGATGATACAGGCACAGGCGCGGTCCACATTGCACCAGGACACGGAGAAGAAGACTATGAGACAGGGCTTGAATATGGCCTTGATGTATATTCCCCTGTAGATAATGATGGCAAATTTACAGAGGATGTAGAATTATTTAAGGGTATGAATGTATTCGAAAGCAACAGGCATATTGTGGAAATACTAAAATCTAAGGGATTGCTTCTTTATAATGAACAGATAGAACATTCATATCCCCACTGCTGGAGATGTAAAAAACCTGTTATATTCAGGGCCACAGAACAGTGGTTTATATCCCTTGATAACAAAGGTTTAAGAAAAAAGGCCCTCGAAGAAATCGACAGGG
This sequence comes from Deltaproteobacteria bacterium, assembly GCA_029777945.1. GTDB lineage: Bacteria > Desulfobacterota > Syntrophorhabdia > Syntrophorhabdales > Syntrophorhabdaceae > JAKORG01. Next base: position 27,612 of record JAKORG010000037.1, read on the forward strand.
TGAAATGGATCCCATCCTGGGGAAGGGACAGGATATACAATATGCTCCTTGTTAGACCTGATTGGTGTATTTCCCGTCAGAGGGTATGGGGCATACCAATCACCATTTTTTATTGTAAAAAATGCAGAGAACCTTTCTGGAATTCAGATTCTTTTAAAAATGTTATAGAGGCAGTAAAAAAATACGGCGCTGATATCTGGTTCGAAAAAGAGGCCTCTTATTTTTTACCAGAACAGGCAAGATGCAGTAAGTGTGGAAACGATGTTTTTATCAAAGAAGAGGATATACTCGATGTCTGGTTTGATTCAGGTGTGAGCTGGTCTGCTGTTTGCAAGAAAAGAAAAGAACTCAGTTTCCCTGTAGATATGTATCTCGAAGGCAGTGATCAGCACAGGGGCTGGTTCCATAGCTCATTATTGACATCCGTTGCCAATGAAGGGGTAGCGCCTTATAAGTCTGTATTAACACACGGTTTTGTAGTTGACGGTTCAGGTAGAAAGATGTCAAAATCCCTTGGCAATATCATATCTCCCGAAGAGATTATAGAAAAATACGGTGCAGAGATCTTAAGGCTCTGGGTTACATACGAGGATTACAGGGATGATATAAAGATATCGAAAGACATAATAAACAGACTCGTTGAAACATATAGAAGAATAAGAAATACTTTTAGATTCCTCCACGCTAATATAAATGACTTTGATCCTGTAAAAGATAGTGTGCCATATGATAAAATGTCATACCTTGACAGATGGATGCTCTCAAGGTTAAACAGATTAATAGATAAGGTAACAAAGGCATATGAAGAATACACCTTTCATATAATTTATCACAGTATCCACAACTTCTGCGCAGTGGATTTAAGTGCCCTTTACCTTGATATTATAAAAGACAGGATATATGTTGAAAAAAAGGATGCCCTAAAGAGAAGGGCTTCTCAAACCGTTATCTACGAAACTCTTTTATCCCTTGTAAAGATCATATCTCCTATCCTCTCTACCACTTCAGAAGAGATGTGGCAATATATAAAAGGCAGGGACGACAAGGAAAGCATCTTTCTCTGCGATTTCCCGGAAGTCAAAAAAGAGCTTATAGATTTGGCCCTTGAAGAAGAATGGGAAAAGATATGGAAGATAAGGGAGATTGTAAATAAAAAGATAGAAGAAAAGAGATCAGAAAAGATAATAGGCCACTCCCTCGATGCAAATATAATGATTCAGGCAAACGATGAGGATTACCGCATTCTAAAAAAATTAGAAAACGAGATAAAGGACATATTTATTGTATCGCAGGTATCTATTAATAAACATACAGAAACCGTAATCACTGTATCAAAAGCAGAGGGAAAAAAGTGTCAGAGGTGCTGGCAATACTCCACAGATTTAACACCTACTGATGCAAAATTTCCAGAAGTGTGTAAAAGATGCGAAGATATCTTATCTTCACTATAGTGCCCTTTGTGTTCTTTCTCGATAGATGGACAAAGATTGTAATCTTCGATAGGATACCTTATCTTGAAGATATAAAGATTACATCCTTTTTTTCTATTGTCCATGTAAGAAATTACGGCGGTGCCTTTAGCCTCTTGTCCCAGCATCAACTGGCAAAATATGTTTTTACATTTTTTCCACTGGCCATTTCCCTTGTCCTTGTCTACATCTTAATAAGATACACCATGACCTTCTTTAAAACAATGTCTCTGCTCCTTATCCTTTCTGGGGCTATTGGTAATCTATACGATAGATTCTCCTACGGTTATGTAATTGACTTTCTTGACTTTTACTATAAAAATTATCACTGGCCTGCATTTAATGTTGCAGATATTTCCATTTCCATAGGTGCGGGTATGTTGCTTTTTGGTGAATTAAAAGAACATTTTATAAAAAAAGAAAAATTGTAAAAAATGCAAGACGACATCCTGGAAGAAGAAAAAAAGTTAAGAAAACTGAGATTCATTGTGGACTTTGCCTTAAGTTATATAAAATCACAGAATATCAGCCACGATCATGCAATAATGATCGTTGAGGGTGTGAAAAAGAAAGCAATGGAACTATTTCCAGGAAAAGAAGAGGCCTTTGATATTATATATGCACCGAGATTCAAGAGGGTGCTGAACGAAAAATTTAAAAGGTCTTAAATAAATTTTTTAAAAACAGATTACCCTTTTAAAATTGACTGAAGAGAGGGAACTGAGATTGAAAAACGACATAATAAAAAAACTTAAAGTATATAATCAGAACCACATCATAGAGCATATAAATAGACTAAACGAAAAAGAAAAGGATGTATTTTTAAATAACCTTACTTACCTCGATATCGACCTCGTGTTCAAACTGTATAGTAATTTTAAAAACCAGAACAAAGAAAAAGGAGATTTTTATATAACCCCTGCCCATGTGATAACTTTGCCAAAAACAGAGGATGAGTTGGCATTTAGAGATAAGGCAAAAAGAGCAGGTGAAAAAACCATAAGGGAGAATAAAGTGGCTGTGCTTATAGTGGCAGGGGGGCAAGGCACAAGACTCGGTTTTGAAGGACCAAAAGGGACATTTAAGATCTCCCCTGTTAAGGGAAAGTCTTTTTTTCAATTGTTTTCAGAGCAATTAATAGCCCTTTCTAAAAAGTATAGTGCAAGGATTCCCCTTATTATTATGACCAGCGAAGAAAATGATTATGACACGCGCAACTTTTTTTATGAAAACGATTATTTCGGTCTTGAAAAAGATAGGATTTTGTTCTTCAAACAGGGGATGCTACCGAGCCTCACCCTATCAGGGGACCTCATCTTAAAAGGAAAATATGAACTGGCAACAAACCCCGATGGCCACGGTGGTTCATTAAAGGCAATCCACGAATCAGGGATTTTAGAAAAACTCATTTCCCTGGGGTATTCAGAGCTATTTTACTGTCAGATTGATAACCCCCTTGTCAAGATTTTAGACCCTGTATTTTTAGGATATCATATTCTTACAGGCTCTGAGGTTTCCACAAAGGTTGTAAGAAGAAGAAACATAGAAGAAAAGGTCGGCGTTTATATAAATCTCAATGGAAAAGATGCTATCATAGAATACAGTGATATGGATAAAGCCTATATGGAGGCAGTGGATGAAGAGGGAAAAATCGTTTACTGGGCAGGGAATACTGCTATACATGCATTCTCCCTTAATTTTATAAAAAGGTTAAACGATCACGGTTTTGCCCTTCCCTATCACAGGGCAAAGAAAAAATTAGAAATAGAGATAATGAATAGCATAAACGAAACAGATGTATTAAAATTCGAAACATTTGTATTTGATGCCATTCCATTTGCAAAAAAGGCATGTGCCGTTGAGGTATTAAGGGAAGAAGAGTTTTCTCCTGTAAAAAATAAAGAAGGAGTTGATTCCCCTGAAACAGCACAGAAAGATATGATTTTAATGTTCAAAAAATGGCTCGAATCAGCAGGGGCAAGGGTTAATCCTGATATAAAAATAGAAATTAGCCCAATCTATGCCCTCGATTGCCAGGATTTTGTAAAAAGATTCAAAGGCATAGGTGTAATTATTGATAAAGATATTTATTTTGGAGATTGAATTTATATAACTTATAAAACCTTATTCCACTACATGCACCTTTATAAAATTCGTCTTTGCCGTAGAGACTACAGGGTGACCTGCCACAATAATGATCCTTTCACCTTTATTGGCAAGCCCGTTTTTTAGTATAAATCCATTCACCTCTTTAATCATATCGTCTGTATTTGTAAAATTTTTAACAACATGAGGTATAACACCATGATATATGGACATCTGGCGCACAACGGATTCATTTGGTGAAAATGCAATTATGGGTATGGGTGGTCTGAATTTTGATATCAATTTGGCTGTAAAGCCTGTTCTTGAAAATGCAATTATGAACTTTGCACCAGTTTCCCGGGCCATTATGGCTACCCCCCGTGCAATGGCCTTCTCTACTGAAGAAGAACCTTCGTTAGATTGCTCTATCATTCTATAGATAAAATTTTCGGACATCAGCCTTGTCTTTTCTGTAAATCTTACAATTGTATCCATCATCTTTACGGTCTCAACTGGATGTCTTCCTACAGATGTTTCTGCTGAAAGCATAAGTGCATCTGTTCCGTCTATTACTGCATTTGCCACATCCGTTGCTTCTGCCCTTGTAGGCCTTAAATGCAGTGTCATAGATTCGAGCATCTGCGTTGCTGTAATTACTATCTTCATGGCATTGTTTGCCTTTTTTATTAACATCTTCTGAATAACTGGCACCTCTTCGATGGGCATTTCAACGCCGAGATCACCCCTTGCCACCATGATTCCCTCTGCCTCATCCAAAATATTATCTATATCTTTTATGGCCTCCTCTTTTTCTATCTTGGCAATTACAGGGATTGCCTTTCCATGTTCATTCATATATTTTTTAACCTTTAGTATATCCTCTGCGCTTCTTACAAAGGATATTGCCACAAAATCTACCCCGCACTCCATTCCGAACTTAAGATCCGCCATATCTTTATCTGTAAAAGAACCGACCCTGACCTTCATATGGGGAAGGTTTATACCTTTTTTATCCTTTAAAATGCCTGGCTCTACAACTGTGGCAATAAGTCCATCATTTGTCTTCTCAATTACATGGAGCTGAATAAGACCGTCGTCTATTAAAATCCTATCGTTTATTGAGGCATCCTCTATAAGCCATGGATAGGTTATATAGAGTGTTCCGTCACTACATTCCCCATCACCTACCATTATCTTTATCCTCTGGCCTTTTTTAAGGGGTATCCCCCCTTCTTTTACCTTGCCTACCCTGATTTTTATGCCCTGAAGGTCTTGCAATACGGCAATGTGTTTGTTAAGCCTTTTTGATGTGAGCCTTATGTAATCTATGACCTCTTTGTGAAACCCATAATCTCCATGGGAAAAATTAAGCCTCGCCACATCCATCCCTGCTTCTATAAGCTCTTTAATCTTCTTTTTAGAGCCTGTTGCAGGACCTATTGTGCAGACTATCTTTGCCTTTCTCAAGGATGTTTCCATTTGCCCCCTTTTTTATAAAAAAATTAATAACCCTACTTTTTTAAAAAAAACTTTATGTCCCTGAAAATATCGTCTTTGATGGCAATACAGAGCTTTTCAATGATATCTTGTTTAATATATTTTATCTGGGCAAGCCATAGAGGGTCATCTACTGAAACATATAGAACCTTTTCTTTTATCTTAACAGGTTTTGCATGACCTGAGAGTTTTGTCCCAACAATATCGTTCCATACTGAAAAAACCTTATAGGCATCTATATCACCGTCAATTCTGTATTTTTTTATAACCCTATCTATAACCTCATGTATGGGTGTAAAAGGCATTTTATCCCTCTATCCTCGGAAAAATAGGGCTAATCTTTGTTATCTCAGATATATCTTCTGTATAATAAAAATCTTCTTCCCCTTCGAGTAAAGCCTTCTCAATGGGTCTTTTTATACCTATTGCTTCCCATATTTTTTGGGATTTGACAGGCATAAATGGATAAAAAAGTAGGGCAGAAATTCTCAGGCCATTCCACAAATTGAACATAACAGTAGAAAGCCTCTTGTCTTTTTCTTTGTTTAGCCTCCAAGGTGCCTCTGAATCTATATACTTGTTCATAATAGAGATTATATCAAATGCATTTTGAAGCGCCTTATAATAGGAAAAGGTATCCATTGATTTTTTGTATTCATCAACGAATCTTCTTATTGCTGTTTCAAAATTTTCATCGATTCCGTTTTTCTTTTCCGGTCTTTCTATTTTACCTTTTTGAAATTTATTCACCATTGTAACAGCTCTACTTACAAGATTTCCGAAATCGTTGGCAAGATCACCATTTATCCTACCTACAATGGCATTTTTTGAAAAGTCACCATCCAGTCCAAACGGGACCTCCCTGAAAAGAAAGAACCTGAATTCATCTACTCCATATGTATTCACCACCTCATTGGGGTCTATCACATTACCCAATGATTTTGACATTTTCTGACCTTCTATTGTCCACCAGCCATGGGCAAATATATGCCTTGGTGGTTCAATACCCATGGACATTAAAAAGCATGGCCAATATACTCCATGGAACCTCAATATATCTTTTCCTATCAAGTGCATATCGCAGGGCCAGAACGCCTGAAAATGTTCATCGTCTTCAAGATAGCCTATACCTGTAAGATAGTTTGTTAATGCATCAAACCATACATACACAACATGCTTATCGTTCATGGGAACTTTTATACCCCATTGAAAACTCGTTCTACTCACGCTAAGATCTCTCAGGCCTCCCCTTACAAAACTTATAACCTCATTGTATCTTATTTCAGGCATGATAAAGTCTTTATGGGATTCTATATATTCTAAGAGTTTCTCTGTATAACCTGAGAGTCTAAAAAAATAGCTTTCTTCCTTTAATCTCTCAGGTTGCCTTAAACAATCTGGACACTTTCCATCTACTAACTGAAATTCTGTAAAATAACTTTCACAGGGGACACAATACCAGTCTTCATATTCACCGAGATAAATATCTCCTTTTTCAAATACCTTTTTGAATATATACTGAACCACCTTTTTGTGCCTTTCTTCTGTTGTCCTTATAAAGCCTGTATTGGATATGTTCAGCTTTTTCCATAAATCTATAAAACCATAAACCATTCTGTCTGCAAGTTCTTGAGGTGCTATCCCCTGTTTTGATGCCGCCTGCTCCACCTTTTGGCCGTGCTCATCAGTTCCTGTTAAAAAAAATACATCATAGCCACCTATTCTCTTGTATCGTGCCATGATATCTGCGGCAATGGTCGTGTATGCATGGCCGATATGTGGGACATCGTTTATATAATATATGGGGGTCGTGATATAATATCTCTTCTTAATCATCTTTTCACTCCATAAAACTTTTTTACTTTAAATCTAAAGGTGCGAACTCACTCAATCAACGGATTTTATATCTTTCAATGTTACATTTACAAGGTTTCCGTCTTCGAGTTCCACGGTAAAGGTAGAACTCAAGGGATTGTGTTTGACAACCTTTCCCTCACCCTGTTCGAGGATTACCTTTTTACCTATCTTTGGAAACTCCTTTTTATATTCCATATACATATCGTATTCATATGCGAGACAGCACATGAGCCTTCCGCATATTCCTGAAATTTTGGCAGGATTTAAAGCAAGGCCCTGTTCTTTTACCATTTTAATAGAAACGACTGAAAAGTTGTTCAAAAATCTCTTGCAGCAACAAATATTGCCGCAATTACCGAGCCCACCTATGATCTTTGCCTCATCTCTGACCCCAATCTGCCTTAATTCTATCCTTGTTTTAAATTCTTTGGCAAGCTCCTTTACAAGTTCCCTGAAGTCTACCCTGTTTTCCGAGACAAAGTAAAAAAGAAGTTTTGAGGCACCAAAAAAATACTCTGCTGATAGTAGTTTCATAGGTAGGTTTAGTTCTTCAATCTTTTGTTTACATATTTTAAAGGCATTTTCCTCCTTTTCCTTGAGTTTGAAGTATTCCTCCACCTCTTCTTTTTTGGGAATGCCTGCTACCTTCTTTAAACCCTCCTTTACATTTTCTTCAGGCTCTGTAATTATAATACCAAGACAAGTGCCCTTTTCAAGCTCACACAAAACATAATCTCCCTTTTTTGCCTCTTCTGGCACCTCCATCTCGAAGACACATCCATAGCAATCGTTTATCTTTACATAAGCGCTTTTCATATTACCCCATAATATTATACAAAAGGTTCTCAAACATAAGCCACTTGTTGATATTATACTTCATTATCACGGCAGTTTCCTTTATTTTTTTAATCGATGCCTCTATCCACTCAAGATTATAAACAGAATTTTCTATGACCTCTGCAAAATCTTTATTTATTACGCAACTGGCATTGTCCATTTTTTTTATCATAAACATATCTCTGAAGAGGGACAATAAAAAACCAATAAAAATGGAGCATTCCCTGTTTCCTTTTGCTATGTGTTCGGAAACAAGGGTTATAAGGACATGGCTTTTCTTTTTTCCCAGTATAAGCTCTCCCAATATCCTCCTTATCTCAAGGTTTTTATCTTCAAGCCAGAATATACCATTGCCTATACTGCCCTGAGAAATGGACGAGATTAAATCTGCCCTTTTTTCCTCAACTTCCAAGGTATTCATAAAATATCCTTTTATTAAATCCTGCGGTAAGGGATTAAATAAAACCTTTACACATCTCGACTTAATCGTCACTGGCACATCACCTTCTCTTGAGGTTATAAGAAAAAACATATTGTAGTCAGGGGGTTCTTCAAGGGTTTTTAGGAATGCATTGGCGGCATCATTGGTTAAATTCTCTATGTTATCAATAATTATTATCCTTTTTTTTCCTTCATGGGGATGTCTTATTACCTCTTCATTTATGCCTTTTATCTTTTTCTCCTCATTTCCCCTTATAAAATCTATGCTAATGGATGAGACTTCTTTTATCTGCTCACCATTTTCCTTTAAATTTTTTTTACCATGTAAGCTTGTAGCCCATTCCAAATATTGGTGATCGAGGACTAAAAGGTCGGGGTGTGTTAATTTCTTCACCTTCATACAGGATCTGCAAAAACCGCAGTCTTCACCGGTTTGACACAGAAGCTTACGGGCTATAGAAATGGCAAATGTTTTCTTTCCTATACCCTCCAATCCTGAAAAGAGAAAGGCGTGGGGTACCCTTTCCTTTTTAAGAATAGAAGATATCAGGGCCTTTTGCCTCTCATGACCCATTATGTCTTTAAAGACCCCGTGCATTTATTAAGCTATCCACCCTATCTTTTATGATTTTATGTATCTTTTCAACGGATTCGCTGCCATCCAATACAAGAAACCGTTCTCTGTGTTCTTGGGAGAGTTTAAGATAGGCGTCTCTTATCTTTTTGTGAAAAGAAAAACCCTCCTTTTCAAACCTATCCATATGTCCTGTATTGTTCATTCTGCGGGCAAGGCCATCTATTACGTCATAGTCGATGAGTATTGTTAAATCCGGTGTAATCCCTTCTGTCACAAAATTATTAATAAATTTTATAGTTTTTAAATCTATCCCTCTACCATAACCCTGATAGGCATAAGTAGCATCAAAAAACCTGTCACAGAGCACTATCTTTTTATCCTTTATAGCAGGGATAATAACATCTTTCACATGTTGAGCCCTTATGGCCATTATTAAAAGCAGCTCTGTTTTAGGGGCAATGTGTCTATCTTTGTTTAAAAGCAGATCCCGCAGAAATTCTCCGATTTCTGTTCCACCTGGTTCCCTTGTCTTTATAACATCATAGCCTTTACTTTTTAGATATTCGTACAGGAGGTTTATCTGTGTTGTCTTTCCACTTCCCTCTATACCCTCAAAGGTTATAAACATGATATCTATTTATTAACCCTCTCTACATACTCTCCTGTCCTTGTATCTATCTTCACTGTATCTCCTTCTTCTACAAAAAGTGGCACCTGAATAGTAAAACCTGTTTCAAGGACTGCAGGCTTGGTGGCATTCTGGGCCGTATCTCCTCTGACCCCTGGCTCTGTCTTAACTATCTTTAAATCAACAAAATTTTGTATTTCAGCACCGATAGGTTCTCCATTATGAAAAAGGACTGCTATGGTCATACCCTCTTTCAGATAATTTTTTGCATCACCAAGATTTTTTTCTTCTATGAACAACTGCTCGTAATTATTAACATCCATAAAATAGAACTTATCTTCTTCTTTATACAGATACTGCATTTCTTTTTCTTCAACATCGGGCTCTTCGAATTTTTCTCCAGACCTGAATGTCTTATCAAGGACATTGCCTGTTATCAAGCTCTTTACCCTTGTCTTTACAAAAGCCGCACCCTTTCCTGGTTTTACATGTTGAAAATCAACGATCACAAAAGGTTCTTTGTCCAAAAGTATTCTCAGCCCTTTTCTGAATTCCTGTGTAGAAACAATCATCATCATCCTCCTAAATATCTTTTTTTCTTTATTTTTCTAAATCGTTACAGTGAGCATATCCTTTCTTATCTTGGTTAACACCTTTACATCAGTAGCACCTATAAATACCATATCCTCAAGCCTCACGCCTCCAATATGAGGGATATAAATCCCCGGCTCAATGGTAATTACCATGTTTTCTTCCAATATCCCTGCAGATGTTGTATTTATTGACGGTGTCTCATGAACTGCTATCCCTATTCCGTGACCTGTGCCGTGCCCAAAATACACACCATAGCCTGCCTTTTCGATGTATCCCCTGACTATCATATCGAGTTCTTTTATGGGCATACCAGGCTTTGCCTTTTCAATACCCAGTGCCCTTGCATCGTTTACCACATTATAAATCTCGTTTATCTTTCCATTTACCTCACCAAGCAAAATTGTGCACGTTTCATCGCTACAGTATCCATCTTTTTGCACACCAAAATCAATGATTACCGGCTCGCCGGCTGAGAGTTTTTTTTCCGTTGGCTTTGCATGGGGCAGGGCTGTCCGCTCCCCTGATGCAACTATTGTATCAAAGGAGGGTTTATCTGCACCGAGCCTCTCCATGGTGTAATCAAGGGTTCGTGCTATTTCTTTTTCTGTTTTACCAGGTCTTATCTCTTCGAATATTTCTTTGAAGGCGTTTGTGGCAATCTCTATTGCCTCAAGCATTAATTTTATCTCCTCTGCATCTTTGCACTTTCTTATGTCTTCTATCTCCTCATTTAAGGGTAAAAACTCTATATCCTTTAGTGAATTCCTTAACCTTTCATACATATTATAGGTAATATGTGCACCGTCAAAACCCAATCTCTTTATCTCAAGCATCATACACAGTTCCCACAGCACATCCTTGTCTTTTTTTATTTCGTATACCTGGACATCGTTGACAGTCTCCTTTGCATATGTGATATAGCGAAAGTCTGTAAGCAAGAATACCTCACCCTTTGAAATAAGAAGTGTCGCCTCTGAGCCCCTAAAACCGGTTAAATAAAAGATATTATCCATACCTTTTATAATACAACCGTCAAGGCCCATATTATCCATTATGTTTTTAACCTTTTCTCTTCTCTTATTTAACACAGAATCACCATATCTTTTTTGTCATTATCTTTTTAAAGATTGTGGGTTTCTGTTTCTCCTTTAATTCCTTTTTAAGGGCAGCACACCTCTTTCTATAAAAATCATTATCAGGCTCATTTTTTGAAAGTTTTTCATATATCTCTATTGCCTTTTCTAAATAACCTTGCTGGAGATATATATCTGCAAGGGTTGCTGTAATTATCCTTCTTTCGTTTTTGTCCACCATCAATAAGTTTTAAAATGATATAAAATGTAAATCAAGAAAAATTGAAAATACTCTGCTAAAAGACATCTATCCTATAAAATATTTTGTAGTTTATGCTGGCTATGTATATCCCATCTGGCTTTATTCTCCTTATAAGATTTTTTGCAATATGGAATACTATATTTTTTTCTATGCACAGGTCATATTTGTTCAAAATCACTGAGAAGATTTTATTTTCCACACCCTTTAAGAGTCCGTCAGATGAAAAAAACCTTAAAAATATCTCAGGGCTTATAAATTCATCACCTGAGATGCCCGTTTTCTGAGAAAAGATTTGCCATCGAAACACACTATCTTTTATCTTTTTATATAAGGCATCAAGACCTGTTAGGATAAAAACCTTTTCTGTAAAATTGGGTATTACAGGCTCATATACTTCAGGGTATTTCAAAGGCTTTCTTTTTGCACCATCTGCCTCTATTAAAACAACATCAAATTCTTTAGCAATCTCTTTTATCTCATCTTCGTTAAGTGCCGTAAGTTTTCCCTCTTCTAATGATTTACCTATAAATATCGGATTTTTGTCTTTAAACCCTATCCCTTTTTGTTCCAACAAAATAAATGGCTTTTCAGCATATATCTTCGTAGTTGTGGTAATGGCTACTCTTTTACCAGTGCTTGCTATATGTGAAGCAAGGAATTTTATAAATGAGGTTTTTCCACCTGCACCGATAAAAGAGATAAATTTTAGGCCTTCTATATCATCTATAAGATCAACCCTTCTGTATATCCACATGATGTTTTAATCACTGCAAAAAATCATTTGAGCTCTACCTCTTTTCTTTGAAGTGGACTTTTATCAGTAGGTCCAACCCATATTTCTACCTCTGTATTAATAAATGTTCCCTTCGACATTTTTATATTGCATGTTTTATCTTCTTTTACAAAATTCAATATCACATCTTTATACCTGTAACTATTTACAAACCTCCAACCGTTTTTTGGCAAATATATCCTGAAATAATTTTCCAGTGACTGCATATCCACGTTTCCATCAAATACCATTATCCCTGCCTTAACATTTGGCGTTTCAAAGACAAAGCTTTTTTCACTTATATATGTCAATTCTTTAGGCACAGGCACATCGGGAAAACCGTAAAATACCTGATTTACCGTCTCGCTTTTCTGTGTCTGTTTGGTGTCCTGTGTTGTTTTATTAAACCATGTACATCCTGAAAAAACAAAAATTGCAAGACATAAAACAATACATAATTTTTTCATAACTGCCCTCCTTTATTTTCTATTTCAAGATATGCATAGGCACTGTGGTTATGTATACTCTCAAAGTTTTCTGCCTCTATGGAAAACCATTTTATATTCTCATCTTTTGAAAGTCTTTCAGCAATATCTCTAACAACATCTTCTACAAATTTGGGATTTTCATAAGCCCTCTCTGTGATGAATTTTTCATCCTCTCTTTTTAAAAGAGAATAAATTTCTGTGCTTGCCGAATCTTCTACAATGTCTATAAGGTCTTCTATCCAGAAAAATTTTTTAAATTTCACACACACCTTAACTATACCTCTCTGGTTATGGGCTCCGTAAGCACTTATCTCTTTAGAACAAGGGCAAAGGGTATTAATAGGGACACTCACATAGACTTTAAATTCCTTCATCTCTCCAGGGCTATCCATGGAACCGCATACACCACACTGATATTCCATATAGCTGGGTTTTTTTGTAACAGGTGCCTCTTTTTTTACAAAATACGGAAATCTTATGTCAAGGTGGGCTGATTCTGCATCAAGTAATTCCAGCATTTCCTTTAAAATTTTGGGAAAGTTCTTCATGTTTATCATGCTCTGGTTTTTATGGAGTATTTCCACGAATCTGCTCATATGGGTTGCCTTGTTTTCTTGACTTAGGCTCACATACATGTCTATGGTGGCAATGGTATGTTGATATCCATTCTCTTTATCGAGCACAACTATGGGATAGGTAATGTTCTTTACGCCAACCTTATCTATTTTAATGTTTCTTGGATCACGCATATTTTGTATATCTTTCATGGATTTCCCTTACTCCCTGTATGATGCATAGGCGCTTTCAGATTCCCAGACCCTTACCTCATGAAGCCTGATGTTTAAATTATCTATTAATTTTTTCAATCCATTATAAATATAGACTGCAATATATTCGGAAGAACATGCCCTTTTTTTAAAAAATTCAATCTCGTTTAAGTATTTGTGATCTAATGAACTCAGTATGTCTTTAAGGAGGTTTTTTAACACCTTAAAATTAATGAGCATGCCCCCTGGACCAAGTTTATCTCCCTCAAAAAGGACCTCCACCTTGAAATTGTGGCCATGTAATTCTTCGCATTTGCCATGATATTCTTCTATTCTGTGGGCTGCAGAAAAGGTGTCGGTAATATAAAGGGTAAACATTAATTTAATTTACATTCAGAATAAATCAATGTCAAAAAATAAAAAAGCCTGAACCAAAACCCTGGGAAAGAAACACCTTAAGATGATTTTTTAACTGCCTTTTTTATAACTACATACCCGTTTGCAGGGCCTGGGATAGCACCCCTTATCATGAGTATGTTTGTATCACCTCTTACCTCGACAACCTTCAGATTCTGCACTGTGACCTTCTCGTTGCCCATATGACCGGGCATCTTCTTACCTTTCATGGTTCTACCTGAGGTCATGTTCTGGCCTATAGAGCCACCATGCCTGAAATATTCGTGGGTTCCACGGGATGCAGGTGAACCCTTAAAACCATGACGCTTTACCACACCTGCAAAACCTTTACCTTTTGATATTCCTGTTACATCTACATATTCTCCTATTTGGAAAATATCTACTGAAATCTGAGAACCTATTTCGTTCGATTCGAGTTCTTCCTCTGTTACCCTGAATTCTTTTATAAACTTCAATGGTGTGATATTTGCCTTTTTAAAATGCCCTGTCATTGGTTTATTTACATTTTTAACCTTTTTAATCTCATCAAAACCAAATTGTATGGCATTGTAACCATCAGTCTTTTCAGTCTTCTTTTGGATAACAAAGCATGGTCCTGCCTGTATCACAGTAACGGGGACTATGTTCCCATTCTCGTCGAATACCTGGGTCATCCCAAGTTTTTTTCCAAGTAAACCTATTCCCATGTTAGCACCTCCCGTTGGTAAAATGCTATAATAATAGAGGAAAAAGAGATTAAAGTCAAGTATTTAAAAGATAATAGCCTTTAAAAAACTAAATTATCACGCTATTCGATCTCTTTTATATGGAAAAGGAGGGTGCTCGATAACATAACCAATACACCAAGGATAACTATACCAAGGCCAAAGCTGAATAGATCACCGGAGATGCCTAAAAAATACGGGATCAACCCCCCTCCAAATAACATACTCAATGCAAGGATACTACCCGTTGCAAGGCTTCTTATATCACGCTCGAATATCCTTGCAATTGCCACAAGTCCAATTGGAAAAAAACCTGTAACAAAGATGGCTTGAAAAAAAAGGATAAATGCTATGTATTTAGCACCTACTATTCCCAGAAGTATCGTAAATATACTCGTAATAAACACCATGATAAAAATCACACGCCTTAAATTAAATTTATCAACAATAAAACCACAGGCCACCGCTATCCCGATGGAACCGAGCCTTGATATAGCAAGGATTGTATTTGCAAAACCTATATCCATCTTCAGTTCTTTTGTAAGATATAAGGGTATAATAGAGTATATACCTAAATTAGCACCAGCAGAAAACACCCACAATAATGATAGAAGCCATAGAGCACGCTTTTTTATAATTTCCTTAAACATTGCCTTTGAAGGATTACTGATTTTCACCTCTTTACTTACATAATAAAAGATGCCCGCACATAAAATAAAAAAAACCCCATATACCATGAACATATCTCTCCATTTAAAAAAATGGAGGAGGAAAATAGAAATAAGGGGTGTTGCAAAGATTGCTATAGATGCCCCTGTATCATGGATAGAAATAGCCTTGCCCCATTGTTTTTCACTATAATATTCGGTAATTAAAGGTATTGCCGCAGGTAAATATATTCCCACAGAAAAACCAAGTAAAAATGAAAATAGATAGAGTAATGAAAAGCTATAAACAAAGGGTATCAGAAAGTTTACAAGGCTCAGTAAAAGAAGGGATATTGTAATAGACTTCTTATAACCCACCCTACCGGAAAAAAGGCCTGAAACAAATACACCTATACCATAACCAGCAGACAAAAATATGAATATACTACTTGCCTTTCCGTGACTAACAGAAAACTCATCTTCTACAAGGGGTAAGATAGGAGAAAAGGCAATCCTGATAGAAAAATTAATAAACCATAAGAACCAAAGAAATAAAAGAAAAACCAGTCCCTTCCCTTTTAAGGTCTCATATTTTTCCATTGTTTTCTCTGATTATAAAATTTTTTCCATATTCTTTCAATGTTTCCCTTATTTACTCAGATAACATTAAACATTAGCCATTAAAGGCGGGTATTAAGACCCTAAAATTAGAACCTTTACCTTCTTCACTTTCCACCTCTATTTTACCTCCATTTGCCTCTATAAGCCTTTTACACAAAGAAAGACCGAGTCCTGTGCCCTCTCCCTTCTCCTTTGTGGTAAAAAAAGGGTCAAAGATTTTATCAATTATCTCTTTTTTAATACCTTTACCATTGTCAGCAACGGATATAAAAACATAATCCCCTTCTTTTCCTGTGGTAATTTTTATTTCACCCCCTTGTGGCATTGCCTGAGCTGCATTCATTATTAAATTTACAAGAATCTGTTGTATGTGTATGCTATCTACTTTTACATAAGGCAAATCTTCTGCCTTTATTATGTTCAACGTAATGTTTTTAAATCTCGTTAGATGGTGTTCCATAAAAAGCACCGTATCATTAACAATATCGTTTATAGCTACAGATT
This sequence comes from Deltaproteobacteria bacterium, assembly GCA_029777945.1. Taxonomy (GTDB): domain Bacteria; phylum Desulfobacterota; class Syntrophorhabdia; order Syntrophorhabdales; family Syntrophorhabdaceae; genus JAKORG01. The sequence goes on from JAKORG010000037.1 coordinate 43,852, forward strand.
CATACTTGGGCTCATCCATTCTCGAAAAATTTAAGAGTTTTGATAATACACCGGATAATCTACCTGCCTCTCTTTCTATTATCTTTGAATATTTTGTTACTGCACCCAGATCTTTTGTATTTTGAATCCTTTTTGCAAAACCTTCGATAGTTATAAGGGGATTTTTTATCTCATGGGCAATGGAGCCTGCGAGTTCACCGATGGTAGATAGTTTATTTACCTTTATAAGCTCATCTTCTATTCTTTTTATCTTCTCGTTTCTTACTTTTAATTCAATGAATTTATCATTTAAGGTTTCGTATACACGATTGAGTTCTTCAATATGGGCAGCAAGGAGCTTGCTCTTTGCATCTGCGAGGTTTTTTAAATCTTCGAGCTCTATTTCTAATTCTCTAACCCTTTTTTTGAGGTCTTCGTAGTTTTCCATTTTAAATTTCAATAAAGTAGGACATGGAACTCACAATAATTAAATCCTGTGGACCAACTTTTTTTCTGGGTAGACTTTGCCTTTTTTTTGTAGACCCTTTCAAAAAGCCCTGCAATTATACCACTTTCCATATCGCAAAACATTTCCCCTGTATAAGGAAAACCTGCACACGTAATGCATTCATAGAGTTTAACCACAATGTGGTCTTCATCTATTAATTCTATCTCAGGAATACCGATTTTTAGTTCAACGATCTTATTTTTAAAATCTTCGAGGCTAACTGCGCCTATCATATTCCCTACTTTTTTACCTATCATGTAAAGGGCAGCGCCAGAACTCTCTCCCAGTATTTCCCTCATGCCTATTATCCTTAATATTCTAAACAACTCCAGGGGCACTTGATTCCCTAATTCAGGTCTTACTATCTGCTTTACTTCATCTATTTTATATTCTCTCATTGCTCGCTCCAATTACTTTTATTTTTCTGTAAAACATGAAGCATATCTTTATGTATCAAGCCATTTGAGGCAACTATTTCATCTTTATAAATATCGAACTTATTTCCTTTAAAATCTGTTATAATACCTCCTGCCTCCTCGACTATAATTGAGCCTGCTGCCATATCCCAGGGCTTCAGCTTTAATTCCCAGAATCCGTCAAATCTCCCGCAGGCAAGATAACACATATTCAGTGCCGCTGAACCGTCCCTTCTTATAGCCTGGGCCTCATAGATAAAGGAGATAAAATTTTCTATATTGTTCCTTTTGCTTGTTGGCAGGTCATAGGGAAAACCTGTAGAAAGCAAAGCCTGTTTTAGATTATCAATTTTTGACACGAATATTCTCTTTTTATTCAGATATGCACCTTCTTTTTTCTTTGCATAGAATAACTCTTTAAAAATAGGGTTATAGACAACACCCAATGTTATGAAACCATTTTCTTCATAGGCAATGGATGTACAAAAAAAGGGGTATCCGTGGGCGTAATTTGTTGTTCCGTCTAAGGGATCCACGATCCATCTTTTTTTATCTCCTCCAAAATAGTTTTTCTTTTCTTCGCTTATAATCTCATCATCGGGAAAATTATCCTTTATCAAACTTATTATCCTTTCCTGGCATGCCAAATCTACATCTGTAACGAGGTCTATAGTGCCTTTATGCCTAATACCGATCTTTTTTCCAAAATATTTCCTCTGTATTTTTCCTGATTCTAAAACGCAATGAATTGTAAATTTGAGTATCTCATCCATATTTCAAGCCCCTTTTTCAAAGAACAACTAATTTTTTGTTTTGATTCTACACATCCTTTTTGTCTATTAAATATTTTAAGGTCTTCACAAAATATGCATTATACTTGTGTTTCTGAATAGGAAACCTGATAAATGACCCTTCTTGTGTCTCATAAACATCGACAATGACATTTCTTTTTTTTAACCCATCTTTGAGTTCTCCATCATCTAAGCCTACTTTTAATAACAAAAAATTACAGCCCGTGTCTATAACATTTATAGCCTCGTAAGATTTCAACCTTTCTACAATGTATGCCTTCTCGTTTTTTATAAATTCTATCGTCCTTTTTTTATAGCGTTTGTCCTTTAATGCAGTTTTTGAAGCTATATATGCAATATAAGGCACAGAATAATAATCGCACTCAAAACTATTCTTTATATAAGAAATAACATCCTTGCCTCCTATTAAATAACCGAAAGGCATACCTGCCAAACCGTAAAATGTGGAAAAGGTCCTTAATATCAAAATATAATTTGAGGAGACAATCTTATTTATTTCAGATGCTGTGTCTATATAGTCCAAAAGCGATTCATCGATGATAATCATTTTTTTCTTTTCATTGGAAAGCCAAACGAGTTCATCCCATTTATCTTTATCAATTATTTTTCCTGTTATGTTATGAGGATTCGGTAAGATTATTAATTCGCCTTCATCACAGGTTTTTTTTAGCTCCTCCAGATCGTAGACCTTATCGAAAAAAAAACCAGTAGAAAATGGTATTATTTCAAATCCTAATCTCTCAGCCAATATTTTGTACCTATTATGGATAGGTAGAGGAATCAACACCTGTTTTGCCTTTACTATTTTGAATATCTTCTTTAGAAGATCTGTGGAACCATGACTTATAAAGATTTGCCCTTCTGTTATATTGTATGTCTTTTTAAGGTAATCCAAAAATTGTTTATAGGCCAAATCATTGTATGAACTTAAATATTTTATGGCCTTTCTAATGCGGTTTTTTACCTTTGGTGCTACTCCCAAAGGGTTTATATCATGGATAAAATTATACATCTTATGGGCGGATGATGTTTTCATTTTCGTTTTAAATATACAAAAAAAGCGGGGGATAAACAACCCCCGCTTTTTAATAACCGCCTTAAAAAGGATTATACGTTTTCACTCCATTTACCGTATTTCTCTCTTAAAATCCTGTGGAGGATCTTTCCGGCACCGCTTCTTGGCATCTCTTCGTCCTTTATAAAGATTACTTTTCTTGGAATCTTATAACCTGCAATCTTGCCCCTGCAGAATTCAGCGATCTCTTCAGGTGTTGCAGTCTGGCCCTCATGGAGCACAACCACTGCGGTTACCTGTTCACCCCATTTTTCATGGGGAGTTCCAATAACAGCCACATCTTTTACCTTCGGGTGCCCACCTACCACATTCTCAACCTCTGAAGGATAAACATTCTCACCACCGGAGATAATCATATTGGCTTTTCTATCTACGAGGTAATAGTAACCCTCTTCATCTCTATATGCCATGTCACCGGCACTGAAATATTCGCCTTTCATTGCTGCAGCGGTCTTCTCAGGCTCTTTCCAGTATTCTTCAAAAAGCATGGGGCTTCTTGAATAGAGTTCGCCCACTACATTGGGCTGTGTAATAAGGTTACCATCTTCATCATATAGTCTGATGATATCAGTTCCTATAACCTCACGGCCAATGGAACCGAGTTTTGTTAACTGTTCGTGTGGTTTCAAGACTGTCACAATGCCTGCCTCTGTTGAACCGTATGCTTCATAAAGCTCTGAGTTGGGGAACATCTTGAGGATACCAAGCTTTGTATCTCTCCTTGCCGGTGCAGAGGAGATTAATAGTTTTTTAATGGATGTAAGGTCGTATTTATTTTTTACCTCATCCGGTAATGCAAGCATCATGATATAGTGCGTTGGAACCAGAGAGGTAAAGGTAATCTTGTGGTCTGAGAAGGTCTTGAGAAGGTCTTCAGGGTTAAAGCTTACCATGTTATAAGCCATGACAGTGCCACCTACCCAGGTATTTACGAATGAATAGAAAAGTGAATTCACGTGGCAGCACGGCATAACGAGAAGGGTAATATCGTCAAAATTGAACTGATGGTCGAAAATCATGATAAAATACTGGGCAAATAAAGATGCATGTGTTTTTACAACACCCTTTGGCCTACCTGTTGTTCCACCTGTATACATGATAACCCATGGGTCATCGGCATCTACAACTGTCTCGGGTTCCTCAGCGCTTGCTGCAGCCAGGGCATCCTCATATGAGATATATCCATCATAATGGGGATTGCCTATTTCAGCAAAAGAAACATATTTTTCCACAGTTGGTATGTTTTTCTTCATGCCGTTGACCATTTCGATCCATGGATATTCCTTGCCGTCTCTCGGGCTTGTTCCTCCCTGAACAATAAAAACCTTTGCCTCGCAGTGATTTATAATGTATTCCATCTCAGGTGGTGCAAGTCTGAACATAATGGGAACACAAATAAAACCACCTTTTGCAGCAGCTGCATATATTTCCATCCATTCAACACAGTTGTACGCCAAAACTGCAAACCTATCCCCCTTTTTCATCCCCATATTTGCGAGGGCATTTGCAAGCCTACAAGACCTTTCATTCCACTGCTTGAAGGTATATTCCTTATAAAGGTCCTTTGCACCGATCTTGTTCGGCCACTTAAATGCATTTACCCTCAAAACATCTTTTGCTGTCATCCAACGCCCGTTTTTCATACTTACCTCCCTACATGTTTTATTAATTTTTAATTGGTGTTATGTGCATGCTGTTACTCTACCAGCTCGAGAAAATGATAAACCTTCTGGGGCATCTTATTCTGTAAGATATTGTCTATCAAGTTTATCATACATCCCGGGCAGGCAGTAACAACTATATCTGCCCCTGTTGCATTTATACCTGCCATCTTTTTGGCAGCAATCTTTTTCGTTAAATCATAATGGTAAACGCTGAAAGAGCCACCCATACCGCAACATAAATCAGTATTGGGCATCTCTACGTATTTAAGTCCCTTTAAGCCTTTGAGGATAGCCCTTGGCTGTGCCTGAATATTCTGGTATCTCACCAAGTGACAGGGGTCATGCCAGGTTGCAGTTTTACCTTCAAACTCTTTTTTGAGTTTCAATTCCTCTGGCTTAACCTTCATCACATCTATGATGAACTCAGTGCTGTCTTTAATCTTTTTCTTAAATTCTTCATACCTTTTCTGCTGGTCTTCATTGTCGGGAAGATATTTTTCGTAATCTTTAAGGGTCGAGCTACATGTTGCACAACCAGTAACAATCATATCTACGTCTTTAAATGCCTCTATATTTTTCTCTGCAAGCATCCTCCCTGTTTCAAAATCTCCGCTGAAATAAATTGCAGCGCCACAACATGATTGCTCCTGGGGAACCACAACCTCTATACCCCTCTTTGTCATAAAATCTATCATTTTAAGTCCCAGTTCAGGGTATACAAAGTCTGTGGCACAACCCATAAAAAACCCTACCCTCATAACAGGTGCCTTACCATCCTGGGGTTTGTATACTGGTTTTACCATATCCCTTAAAAAGGTCTTTGCAATTTCAGGGATATTTCTACCTTGGCCAAGGGCCTTTAGGAAATCGGGCAGATGCCTTATTTTTCCTTCTGTTTTAGGCAGTAGCCACTGAAATGCCTTTGCAAGTCTTACATAATTTCCAAATGCCTTCCTGTTTGCCATTACCTTTCTGAAAGCAAAGTTCTTGACAAAGCCAAGCCCTTTGTTTTTTACCATCTGAGCCCTGGCACCTACAACAACTCTATCTATTTGAGTTTTAGCAGGACAGTTCACAACACAGCGCTTACATAAAAGACACTTCCCTATAATTTTCCCCAATTCATCGGTAAATTTCTGCTCACCCTTTAGTGCAAGCTTTACAAGGTAGTTTTTCCCCCTTGCCACAGATGTCTCAACCCTCTCTTCCTGATAAACCGGACAAAAGAAGCTACAAAAACCGCATTTCATACATTGGTCAGCAAATTGTTCTATTTTTTTAAGCTCTTTTAAGTCTTCCATAGCGCAAGCTCCTTTTTAACTATTCCCAAATCTTACCAGGGTTCATTATGTTATTGGGGTCAAAGAGCGCCTTAATCTTCTTCATCAAATCAATAACCACAGGGTCAAGCTGTCTCTTTAAAAACTTCTGCTTCTCAAGTCCTATACCATGTTCACCAGAGAGCACGCCACCTAATGCGACAGCCTCTTCTATAATCTCATCCATTGCCTTCACTGACCTGCTATAGTGTTCCTCATTATTTATATCTGTGAGTATAGCCGGGTGAAGATTACCATCACCGGCATGACCGAGAACAACTATTTCAATATTATATTTTTTTGCAAGCTCTTTACACTTATTTATTAAGTCAGGTATCTTTCTCCTTGGCACAGTTACGTCTTCAGCAAAAACAGTCTTTGCCTTACCAAATACTGCTGCAAAACCAGCCCTCCTTGCAAGCCAGTATTTATTTGCCTCATCCATGTCCTTTGCAATTCTTACATCTATAGCACCGTATTTTTTAACAATATCCACAATCTTTTCCGTCTCTTTTTCAACAGCTTCAGGGATTCCATCACATTCAAAAAGTAAAACTGCATCTGCATCCTTTGGCAGACCCATAGGCATCATCTCTTCAATTCTATTTATAACCCAGTTATCGAGAAGCTCAATTTTGTCTGGAATAACGCCGTTTTCGAGGACTCTGAAGACGCTCTCCCCTGCCTTTGCCACATCTGCATATACTGCCATTGTGGTCTTTCTTGCCGGTGGCAAAGGATTGAGCTTTAATTCTGCCTTTGTAATAACACCGAGTGTTCCCTCTGAACTAATAAATATATGCAAAAGGTCATAACCTACTACATTTTTCAATGTTCTACCGCCAAGATTTACGATTTCACCTGTTGGTAGAACCACCTCAAGACCGAGCACATACTGTTTGGTAACACCGTATTTAACGCATGCAGGGCCACCTGCATTTTCTGCAATAATCCCGCCTATTGTGGCACCGAGAAAACTCTGAGGGTCAGGAGGAAAGAAAAGCCCATCTTTTGCAAGGGCAATATTTAAATCCTGTAAAACAACGCCTGGTTCAACGGTTGCTGTTAGATTTTCTTTATCAATTTTAAGAATCTTATTCATCTTGGTTGTGCAAAGGACAATCCCGCCTAACCACGGGACAGACCCTCCGCTTACATTTGTACCCCCGCCCCTTGGGGTAACAGGAATTTTTTCTTTATTTGCCAGTTTCATAATCTCAGACACCTGCTGGGTTGTTGTAGGGAATACGACTACGTCAGGTTCACGAATCCAGCTTGTAGTTCCGTCATACGAGTATGCTTTAAGCGCCTCAGGTGTGGTTAAAACGTTTTCCTTACCTACAATCCTTTCAAGCTCATTTTTTATAGATTCCTTTAACATTCATACCCCCTGCTTTAAATTTTTTGTTATTCAAAGTATCCTTTTTTTGCACCATTTGTCAAGAAAATATAGAATGTTACGCATGAAAAAGGCTTAAACAAAGGGGTCTAAAAAAACTGCAAGCGTTTGTCATAATGAACAGCTAACACTGGAATATGTATACAAAATTTTTTTTACTAATCTTCAAATTTACGAGAAAAGTATGGTCTTAATAAAAAAATCATGATAGAATATAACATGCTTATCGTTGTTAGTGACCTCCACTTCACTGATAGAACGGCTACAAACAACCTTTCACCCAGGGCATTTAAACATTTTTTAGATTTTATAAAAAGGGGTATGCGTAAAAATACAGAGGAAATTATCATTGTCTTTGCAGGAGATACATTTGACCTATTAAGAACAGACTACTGGATGACTGTGGAAGATAAAGAAAAGCCCTGGGGCATGGATATGGGTTACGAAGATAGAAAATATAAACATATAAAAAATATTTTTGAAAAGACCTTAGAGGCCAATGCAGAAAGCCTTGAGATATTAAACAAGGCAAATGAATTTTTCTCACCCATTCCTGTAAAGTGGGTAACAATCCTCGGAAACCACGACAGGATGATTGGTAATTATAATGAACTAATACTAACCTTGTCCCATATTTTTGAGGATAATCAAATAGAAAAAGAAGGATACAAAAACGAACATTACGGGGTCACAATAAGACATGGCCATGAATACGATGAATATAATTTTGAACCACAGATGATACCCATAGGCGATATAAATACTGTAGAGCTTTTTGTAAGGCTACCTTACGAGATAAAAAGGAAATTCCCTGAATTGGAAGATGAATTAAAATCCATAGAAGACATAAGACCTCAATGGAGAATCTTTGATTATCTGTTGGCTACATATCAAGAAAAGGATATCAGAACACACATCGAAAAGGTTGTAGATGAGGTTATTGACCGTTTTTTTAATATCCCTTATGTTAAGCACTGGATAAAACACCACGACACCCTTCAGCCCTTTGACATAGCGGATAAACTCAAATATATGCTCCATATATCGAAAATCATATCTATCCGTTGGGCTGAAAGGTTTTTAAAACTCTTTTCCTATTTTGAAATAAACGAACCAAAATACGAAGAAATGGCAGGTTCTTTTGATACACTATACACTGTTTTTGGCCATACGCATAATGAAAAGATATCCTTTATCTCAATAAAAGACGGACTTCATCATTATTATATAAACACAGGCACATGGAGGGAAAGAATCATAGCCTCAAAGTCAGGCCTATTTTCACGGTATAAATCCATGACCTATGCCGTATTTTATAAAATAGATGAAAGAAACACCGATTTTCCTTCCTTTGAACTATGGAATGGTGCACTCAGGGAGTAAATAACATTTAGAAAAAAGGGGGCAAAGATAGCATGGCAATAATAGAGACAATAGTTCCCATATTTCTCATAATCATTTTCGGCTACACCATTCACAAGAAAGGTATCATAAACGACAGATTCATTTCAGAGGCAAACAGGTTTGTGTATTTATTTCCATTGCCCCTCCTCATATTCACAGGCATAATAAAATCGGATATAAAGTCTTTATTTTTTTCCCATATACTTGCAGTCATTATACCTACCTTTGCCTTGATGGTATTATCTTTCTTTATAGGATATGGCCTTAAATTAAAATCAGGCACACTGGGAACTTTTATCCAGACAACATTTCACGGAAACGTTTCTTACATAGGTCTTGCAGTGCTTTTTTATCTTCTCGGTGAGAATGGATTGAAACAGGGAAGCATTCTGATAGGCATAATGATTCTTTTAAACAATGGTATGGCAATTGCGATTCTTTCTTTATTTTCCCATCACGAAAAAAATATGGCAAAGTCCATTATATCCATAATAAAAACGCCTGTTATCATCGCCACATTTCTCGGTTTGATCTTTATTTATGCGGGGATACCTATTCCCAACTTTCTTTTCAAGGCAATGGTTATCCTCTCTAATATTGCTCTTCCCATGGCACTAATCATGATAGGTGCTTCCATAGGTGCTAAAAACATAAAAAAGACATTTAAGTATTCCTTAAGCTCTGCCCTGTTAAAGCTAATTGTATTGCCCGGTTTTGCTGCCTTTTATTTTAGAATGCTCAACATTGCCTTCAAAGATATATTGTATGTTTTTATTTTGCTTGCAACGCCTACTGCTACAACTTCCTATATAATGGCATACGAGATAGGCGGGGATCCAGAACTTGCATCCAATGCCGTGGCATTATCGACTATTCTGTCACCCTTTGCCTTTATCTTCTGGGCCAATATCGCCATGTTATAATGCTAAAAATTAAAAAGGCGGGTTAAACCCGCCTTTTTTTACCATTTTCCCGTTCTTAAGTATTCGTCTATTGCCGCCGCTGCCTTTCTCCCTGCGCCCATGGCAAGGATAACAGTTGCAGCCCCTGTTACTATATCACCGCCAGCGAATACACCTTTTCTGCTCGTTTTTCCTGTTTCAGGATCTGCTTCGATATTGCCTGTCTTACGGAGTTTAAGACCTTCTGTTGTAGATGTCAGTATGGGGTTGGGCCCCTGACCTATGGCAACGATGATGACGTCCACATCTATTACATGATTTGAACCTTTTATTTCAACAGGTCTTCTTCTTCCCGATGCATCCGGCTCCCCTAATTCCATCTTTACACATTCTATACCTTTAACCCATCCCTGCTCATCGCCTATTACCCTAACAGGGGCTGTTAAAAGCATGAACTCAATGCCCTCTTCTTCAGCATGGTGCACCTCTTCAGCCCTTGCAGGCATTTCAGCCCTTGAACGTCTATAAATCAAATAGACGTGGTCAGCGCCCAATCTTTTTGAAACCCTCGCCGCATCCATTGCCACATTACCACCACCTATTACTGCCACTCTACTACCAACCCTTACAGGTGTATCGTATTCAGGGAATAGATATGCCTTCATGAGATTTGCCCTTGTAAGAAATTCGTTTGCAGAATATACACCGTTTAGATTTTCTCCTGGGATATTCATAAAATACGGAAGCCCTGCGCCAGTGCCTATGAATATGGCATCATAACCCTGCTCAAAAAGCTCGTCCACAGTTGTTGTCTGACCTATTATGGTATCTACCTTTA
>JAKORG010000038.1 GCA_029777945.1 Deltaproteobacteria bacterium
CCATCTTCTATCTGGTATATAGCTGCATCAGGGCAGTATAGCCAGCATAGTCCACACTTTATGCACTTTGAGTCATTCCATACGGGCTTCTGGGACCTCCAGTCACCTGTCTTGTATTCCCTGGCATTGCCTGGCTCATCTATGACACAACCCACATTGAGCTCATGCCACTTGTATTGTTCCATTGGTTTGGCCATGTATGCCTCCTTAAAAAACATTTTTTAAAATTAACAAAAAATACAAAAACTTTAAATAAAAAATTTATTAATAAATTCCTTGTGAAATAAAGAACATATTCAAATAATGACAATCTTAAAATAGGTCATATTTTGTATTATAAAGTCATTTTTTTTTCAATATAAAAAATAAAAAAAGTTTTTATTGTGAAACTTTTCACTTTAAAACAAACAGATGGGGGAGAAAGACCATTAAAAACCCACCGACTTTCACTACTTAATCTACAAATTAACCAAAAACCCCTTTAAAATCAATATGGCCTCTTGAAAGAGCCTTTGTAGTGCCTAAATATTTTTTTTTGACTTTATATGTTTTTCTGTTATGACCCCTGATGCAAATAATAGACACGAAACTTTACTCATGCTGCCTGCCTAAATCGTTGATATGGTTTATCTCGTTTATCTGGTTTATTTCGTTGGTTTCGTTTATTCTGCTGGGAATATCTTTTATTGCATCTTCCCTTGTAGCATACCTTTTATGATGGATAAGCTCATTCTTTAATGTGCCAAAGAAACTCTCCATAGGGGCATTGTCATAGCAGTTACCTTTTCCACTCATAGAAGGTTTTATACCAAGGTGTTTTAGTAGTTTACCATATTCATGACTGCAATACTGGATTCCACGATCTGAATGATGTATAAGACCTGGTTGAGGTATGCATAGTCTTTGAAGCTACCTCTGTAATAGATAATCCACCTTCTATATTCATCTTTACTGTTTTTTCTCTATAAACTCACTAATAAATACTGCCTTTGGAATTGTATCCATTTAAGACATCTCCGTTATTAGTATATTAATTTATAAGTTTGGGGTGTATTAAATTCATCATGGGTCAAGTTTAAGCTAAATAAATCTTGACACTACCCATCATCATTTCTATAATTCTTCCATATATAGAAGAAAATTAAAAAATAATGTTATCTGCAAATGTAAAAAACCGAAATGAAAATGGTAAAAAACAGAGAGATAATTTATTCTGACCTTAAATATCCTGAAGATTTTATTGACAAAATAATTTGTGGAGATTGTCTGGATTTAATAAAGTTGATTCCAAATAATTCCATCGATATAGTGCTTACCGATCCACCATACGGATTAAAAAAAGAGGTTATCAGTGGCGATGCTGATTTAAATCTTTTTTATAAGATTCTTTCAGAATGCGATAGGGTTCTAAAAGATAACAGCTTTTTTATCACATTCTTTAGCACAAAATTTTTGCCATGTCTGTTTGTGAATAATCCATTTAATTATTTCTGGCAGATTGTCTTATATTGCCCTGAAGGAAGGGTTAGGTCTCCAATTGGATACACAAAATTTATGTCTTGCTTTATCTTTAAAAAAGGAGAACCTAAAATTATTTGCTGGAATAAAGATATATTTGTTGACACCCCTGGGAGAATGGTAGAGCCTGATGAAGGATATATAGACCATCCGACACCGAAACCCAAACATTTTATAAAAGAAATTTTAAAAATGTTCACAAAAGATAATGATTTAATTTTGGACCCTTTCATAGGAAGTGGAAGCACTGCTGTAGCGTGTCTTCAACTCAACAGAAAATTTATTGGTTTTGAAATAGAAGAAAAATATTATAAAATTGCGCTGGAGAGAGTCCAATGGGCATTGAGGCCAGCTTTAAAAGAATCAGGAAAAACCATTAAAATAGGAAGATAAAAATGGATTATTCGATTAAAGAAAACAATATCTTATTAAACATACCCGCCACTAATGCCGGTAAATTCAGATTTAAGAAAAGACAAAATAGATTAGATTTTGGTAAAACCTTCTCGACAAGAGAAGGGATATTTGATGAACAAACATACTTGGAATGGCAAATAGGTTACGATGTCCCCATTAACGATGTTGAATCTGGCAAAAAAGGCACAAAATTAACAAGCAAGCATTTTATTGGAAGTAACGGAAAAACAAAATATCCTTATGAATTATCAGAAATATTTTATAATGCTATGGAATTAAAATTTATCTCTATAGAAGAAGTAGAAAACTTGCTTAAAGAAATAAGCAATTATAAATATTTTATAGATGAAAAATCCATAACAGTTGAGCGTCAATCACTATTAACTATAAATGGAATAAATTTTGAGGAAACAAGCATCAAATTACCAACACTTTTCATGGTTGAAACTCCGGATAATACTCAAATAGAGATTTCTATCCAAAAACAACAATATGCAACTGGTGTTCAGCCAATGATATATTTTTGTATACCATTAAAATCATTTGTAAATTATTCAGACTTTCTTGGCAAATCATCTGTATCCTGCGATAAACTTGTATATGTTATAAATAAAAATAATGTTTTGAACCTTATTTATATGATGAAAGTATTTGGGATGGCATCCAAAAGGCACAATCATGATGTTGTTGAAATTCTTAAAATACTCCTCGAAATCATAAGAAGGCGATAGTTATGCAAGTCCATTTGGCAGAACATTTACCGAAAAATAAAAAGGTCCAATTAGGTAGTTACTATACTCCTGAGAAACTTGTCAATCGGGTTCATGAATTTGTAAAACACTACTTAGAAAACAGAAAAACAAAGTGTATTATTTTTGACAGTGCTGGGGGTTGTGGTGCTTTTATATTTAAGTTTAAAAATTATGATTATAGGATAGCGGATTGTGATTTAAAAGCCTGCGAATTTCTTAAACAACATTTCAAACCACACAAGATTTTTCATTCTAATTCTTTAAAGGGAGCTAATAGAAATAAATATTTAATTCCTTCTTCTGCATTCTTAATAATGGTGGGAAATCCTCCTTATAATGATACAACATCAGAATTTAGAAAAGGGGAAAAGGGGCAAAATATTTGTGATGAAGACTTATATGATAGAGACATAGGGATTTCATTTTTAAAATCATATCATAAACTTAATGCCGATGTTGTTTGCGTATTACATCCGCTATCGTATTTAATAAAAGAGAGTAATTTTAAGAGATTGCGAGATTTTAAGGACAATTATAGATTAATAAAAGGCGAAATATTTTCCAGCGCTTTGTTTCATGGAACAGGGACAGGGAAATTTCCGATATTAGTAGCTCTTTATGAAAAGTGTCCAGGTGGAATGACGTTTGATTATATCAGGAATTTCAGATTTAACATATTAGGTAGCTCCAAAACTTTTGTTTTATCCGATTTTAAAACTACTGATGGATATATCAATAAATATCCTCCACGCAAAAACGATGTTCAGAAATCTCCGATTGGTTTATATTACTACTCATTTAGAGATATTAACTCATTAAAGAAAAATGCTTCTTTTATGATAAGAGAGCATCCTAATGGAATTGTGGTGACGTTGGAGAATTTTTATAAATATTCTTATCTTTATGCATTCAAAAATCTGTTTAATCCTGAAGATGCTTGGCTGTATGGGAACTTATCCCCTCTTGTCAATATAGAGGATGTCGAGAAAAACAAAAGACTTTATGTCTTATATGCTATTAAAACTAATAAAATTTTTGGAGAAATAGGAGATTTTGTTATAAAGAAGATTTCAGATTATTATAAAATTACATTCGATGACACAAATAAAGTCTCTGAGATAGAGAAGACAATTAAAAATAAATTAAACAAATTAATTAACTAAGGAAACAATTAGAAGCCTGTAACAGCAGATAACAACCGCTTGCAGCCGACAGTTCACTTCGCTCACTACGGCTGAACCCGACTTTAGGCAGAGAGGAGACATGATGCGTAGAAAAGATAGGCTGATAACAAATGAGGAAACTTTTTCTATTCTCGAAAAAGGAGAATATGGTATTTTGAGCGCGGTATCTTCTGATCATGAGCCATACGGTGTGCCCTTGAATTATTGTTTAATTGACGGATGCATATACTTCCACTGTGCTCTTGAGGGAACGATAATCAACAATATTAATAACAATCCCAAAGTCTCCTTTTGTGTAGTAGGAAAGACCGAGGTTCTCCCAGATCAATTTGACACAAAATATGAGAGCTGTATTGTTCAAGGATTGGCATCTGAATCATTCGGAGAAGAAAAACAATTGGCTCTTGAAGGTCTCGTACACAAATATTCTGAAAACTTTTTCTCTGAAGGATTGAAATACATCGAGAAACTCAAAGATAAATCCAGAGTTTTTAAGGTCTCGATAGAATCTATTTCAGGTAAGGCTAGAAAATAGAACGCAAATACCTTGTAGCACAATTGGGCACAATTGGAGTTACCCTCTGCATGGATAATCCAGAAGGAAAGCGATTTGCCTAATCCAAGTTTGTCACATCCAGTGCATTTAGTTTAGAATTTTTTGGATTTTGGGGGTCTAAATATGTGAAAACATTAGGGTGGGGTGCCTGAAATTGAATTATAGTGATAGAAAAATGAATAGTATATGTGTGACATACCCTGATGCCTATGGTATGTTTACAATATGTTTATTCGACGTGTCAGAAACAAAGACCCTCAAACGGGCACTACTTACTTCTACCACCAGTTGGTGGAATCCGTTATCCCAAGTTTGTCACTTCCAAGCCCTTAAATATGGAAATTTTGTGATTCTTACTGTCTAATTGCTTGAAATCATTAAAGGAAAAATACCGTCTTGTGGTTTACTAAATTTTTGTGGAGGAATTAGAACCAGAAAACGGAAGTAATTTCTGGGGACAGTTTGGGGACAGTTTTTTTGGGGGGTTTCTGGAAGCTACCTCTAATGATTTAAATGACTTATAAAATGCCGACGGCGGGACTTGAACCCGCACGGGTTTCCCCACACGCCCCTCAAACGTGCGTGTCTACCAGTTCCACCACATCGGCTCTATTTACTACTTATTATTCGGAACAGGTGCCTTTACAGGCACCTTCTCCTCAGCTTGAGTGCTTGCAGGTTTTACCGTGTATTCTTTATGACTATAAAAATATGCAAGCAACAAGCTGGTTATCATAAACACCACCACAGCAATAGTTGTAAGTTTCGTCATAAAGGCAGTGGAGCCTGAACTACCAAATAAAGTTTGGCTTGAACCTGCTCCGAATGCTGCACCTATTTCAGAACCTCTACCTGTTTGTAAAAGAACAATCAGTATCAGTGCTATGGATATTATTATATGTATAATCGCAATTACAGTCAACATTATCTTTTCTCCGCAACTTTTTTTATTATACCAACAAAGCTTTCGCCTTTCAAGGATGCACCGCCTACAAGTGCACCGTCTATATCCTTCATCTCTATTAAAGAACCTATATTATCCACTGTAACACTTCCACCATATAATATCAAGAGTTTATCTGCAGTATTTCCGTATTTTTTTCTAATCATCTCTCTTATAAAAAAATGGACCTCTTCTGCTTCTTCTGGAGTCGCATTTTTACCCGTGCCTATTGCCCACACAGGCTCATAGGCAATCACGATATTTGAAATATCTTGAATCCCGTACAGCGCCTTTTTTATTTGAATACCCACTACAAACTCAGTAATGTCTTTTTCCCTCTCTTCCAGTGTTTCACCTACACATAAAATAGGTTTTAAACCTGTTGATAGTGCCTTTTTTAACTTTAAATTTATGTTTTCATCTGTTTCATTGAAATATTTTCTCCTCTCAGAATGTCCTATGATTACATATTGGCAGCCTGCATCTTTTAGCATAATAGGGGATATTTCGCCTGTATAGGCCCCTTTGTCTTCAAAATACATATTTTGTGCAGAAAGTTTAATATGAGAGCCTTTTATGGCATCTGACACAGCAAATAGATATACAAAGGGAGGCGATAGGACAACCTCCCCGTTTTTTATATCCTGTGTATTAACGACTATATATTTTGCCAGCGCTTTTGCCTCATCTTGTGCGGTGTTCATCTTCCAGTTTCCTGCAACCATCCACCCCCTCATTTTTAACCCCCGAATCTTTCTAAGGCCTCAATGGCAGGCAAGGTCTTTCCTTCTAACAATTCGAGAAATGCACCACCACCAGTAGATATGTAAGATATCTTATCGCTTTCACCTGCCTTATGCACTGCTGTATCTGTGTCTCCTCCACCTACAATGGTTAAGGCATGGGAATTTGCCACATAAAAAACCATGGCAAATGTGCCTCTACTGAAGGGGTCTAATTCAAACATTCCCATGGGCCCATTCCATATAATGGTTTTTGCGTCCTGGATTGCCTCTGAAAATAATGTTACAGTGGCAGGTCCAATGTCGAGCCCCATCCACCCTTTTGGTATCTCCTGAACAGGGCAGTTTTTTACAACTGCATCATTTGTTGCCTTTTCAGCAACCACACAATCAACGGGTAGATAAAACTTCACACCCCTTGTTTTTGCCTTTTCCATAATACCCTTTGCCATGTCAAGCATGTTCTCTTCGCATATAGAGTTACCCACTTCATATCCTAAGGCCTTTAAAAAGGTAAATGCCATTCCACCGCCCACTATCAGTTTATTCACCTTTTCAACAAGTGTTTCCAGAACACCAATCTTGTCAGAGACTTTTGCCCCTCCGATGATTGCTATAAGTGGCCTTACAGGTTCTTTCATGGCTTTATTAAAATATGTAATCTCGTTTTTTAATAAAAACCCTGCAACGCACACTTCTACAAACTCTGTAATGGCTGTATTGGAGGCGGCTTTTCTATGGGATACAGCAAAGGCATCGTCTACGTAAACATCGCATAGCTTTGCAAGTTCCTTTGCAAACTCTGGGTCGTTTTTTTCTTCTCCTATATAAAATCTCAGATTTTCGAGAAGGATAACGTCGCTGCTTTTTATCTCAGATACTGCCTTTAAGACCTTTTCTCCAATACAGTCGTCTATGAAGAGGACATCTCTACCGAGGAGTTCGGATAACCTTTTTGCACATGCCTTAAGAGAAAATGCCTCAGACCTTTTGCCTTTAGGTCTACCTAAATGGGAACCAATAATCACCTTTGCGCCTTTTTCTATGGCGTAGTTGATGGTGGGAAGGTGTGCCTTTATCCTTGTATCGTCTGTAATATTACCGCCTTCATCCATAGGGACGTTAAAATCCACACGGATAAAAACCCTTTTATCTTTTAGATTAATCTGGTCAATATATCGCATAGTCCACCTGCCTTTCTTTAAGAAAAATTTTATCTTTATTTATTATAACCCATCATTTCATAATAAATGAAAGAAGCTCAACCATCCTGTTCGAGAAACCCCATTCATTGTCATACCATGAAAGAATTTTTACCATATTTCCACCTATTACGTTTATATTCGGTATATCTATTATGGAAGAATGGGGGTTTCCATTGAAATCACGGGATACTAAAGGTTCTTCGGAACAGTATAATATATTTTTCATGGGTCCTGCTGCATATTCCTTAAATTTTTCAATCAATTCTTCCTTTGTAGTATTTTTGTATAGGGTAGCCACAAAATCTACTATGGATACATTAGGTGTTGGAACCCTTATTGCAATACCGTCAAGTTTTCCTTTCATTTCAGGTATGACCTCTGACATTGCTTTAGCCGCCCCTGTTGTTGTGGGAATCATAGAAAGTGCAGCAGCCCTTGCCCTCCTTAAATCTTTGTGCGGTTCATCGAGAACCACTTGGTCGTTAGTGAATGCATGGATGGTAGTCATCAAACCTTTTTCAATGCCAAATTCCTTATGGAGCACCTTTACTATCGGTGCAAGGCAGTTTGTGGTGCAAGAGCCCATGGAAATTATGTGATGTTTTGTCTTGTCGTAGACCTCCTCATTCACCCCGAGCACAAAAGTAACATCAGGGGCCTTTGCAGGGGCTGATATGACTACCTTCTTTGCGCCTGCCTTTATATGTTTTTCAGCACCTGCCCTGTCAGTGAATTTGCCCGTGCTTTCAAGGACAACATCGATGCCAAGGTCTTTCCAGGGAAGAGATTCTGGCTCTCTTATGGAATAAGCCCTTATTTCTTTACCGTTTATTATAATGGCATTATCTGTTGCTTTTATTTCTCCATTCATAATCCCGTGAACAGAATCGTATTTTAAAAGATGGGCTAATGTCTTGGCATCTGTTATATCATTTACAGCCACAAAATCTAAATCCTTGTTCCCTATACCTGCCCTCAACACGAGTCTCCCAATCCTTCCAAAACCATTGATTGCTATTTTATATGCCATATAACCCTCCTTTTTTTATTTAAATACTAATTTGAAATTAACGTTATGTCAAATATTTTCTGATTGTTTAAGGGCTTTTAGACCCCTTATTAAATAATGTATGCCCGATAAGATGGTAAAAAAGAAAGTGATATAAAAGAGCGGTTCCTTATAGTCTTTTTTATCAGACCAGAGGATATATATTATTGTTATTATCTGGAACAAAGTCGTTAGTTTACTTAATACGCTCGGAGAAGGTTTTAGTCTGTTTGAAATAAGATACAGCAATATAAAACCTCCGGCAATCAAAAAGTCCCTTGAGATAACAGTCAATGTCACCCATAAGGGGATAAAGCCTTTAAGGGTTAAAATAATATAAGAAGAAGCAAGCATCACCTTATCAGCCATAGGGTCGAGTATGGCACCGAGATATGTTTTTGCCTTCATAATCCTGGCAAGAAAACCGTCAAGGAGATCGCTTAATCCCTGGGCAATAAACAAACATAATGCCAAGTTGAATCTATTTTCGTTTATGGCGATTATAAAAAATATGGTGATAAAAAGTCTGAAAACAGAAAAAAGGTTTGGTATATTCATTCCTTAAACAGATTTCTAAAAGCAGTAAACCTGTCGATAAATGCAAGCTCAACAGTATCGGTCGGTCCGTTTCTTTGTTTTCCTATTATTATCTCTGCTATGCCTTTATTGGGATTATCGGGGCTTTTGTTATATACCTCATCCCTGTAAATAAACAAAATCACATCAGCATCCTGTTCGATCGCCCCTGATTCCCTTAAGTCTGCAAGTCTTGGCCTTTTATTATCCCTCTCCCTTGTTTCTGGTGCCCTGTTTAATTGGGAGATGGCCATTACAGGTATATTAAGTTCCTTTGCGAGCGCCTTTAGAGACCTTGATATCTCTGAAATTTCCTGTTCCCTTCTATCTGTATTTGTCCTGCCCCTCATGAGCTGTAGATAGTCCACAACTATTAAGCCAAGACCATGTTCTTTTTTTAATCTTCTCGCCCTTGCCCTTAATTCGAGGACACCCATGGCTGGTGTGTCGTCTATAAATATAGGTGCTTTTGATAATTTGCCTGTGGCTTCCACAAGCTTTGGCCATTCATTTATTGATAGTGTGCCTGTTCTCAATTTTGAATGGTCTATTTCTGCTTCAGAACTAAGTAACCTTGTAACAAGTTGTTCTTTAGACATCTCAAGGGAGAATATACCTACGGTAACGGGTTTTTCACTGTTTGTTGCTGCATACTGGGCTATGTTCATACAAAAGGCTGTCTTTCCCATGCTCGGTCTTCCTGCTACGATAATAAGGTCAGACGGTTGAAGTCCGCTTGTTAACCTGTCGAGCTCAATAAAACCCGTTGGGATACCTGTAACCGTTTGTTTTTTATGATATAGGCTCTCAATAACCTCGATGTTTTTCATTGCTATATCTTTTATGTGGAAAAAGGACGGTCTCAGTTTTTTTTCTGCAACCTGGAATATCATCTTTTCCGCCTCATCCAAATAAGAGTCCACATCCATATCTGCTTCGTGTCCTTTTTCGATGATTATCGTTGCAGTCTGGATTATATTTCTTAAGAGTGCCTTTTCTCTTATAATCTTTGCATACTGGGTGATATTGGCAGAGGTGGGCATTATATCAACGAGGGTATTGAGATAGGCAATACCTCCTATGTCTTCTAATAATCCTCTATCCTTGGCAAAACTCGTAACAGTTATTATGTCTATTGCCTCATTGCGTTCATATAAATCAGAAATGATTTTAAAGAGTTTTGCATGGGCATCCCTGTAGAAGTCATCGGGACCCACCATATCTATCACCCTGTTTATGGCCTCGCTATCAACAAGTAGACCTCCCAGGAGAGACTGCTCTGCCTCTATATTTTGAGGCGGTAATATATCTTTTCTTCTATCCTGCTGTGCTATTTTCTGTCTTGGCATTTTTTATGCTTCTTTTTCTACCTCTAATTTCACAGATGCTATGATTCCTTTTTCAATTTGTGCACCAAAAGTATGCATGCCTATAGATTTTATAGGTTCATCTATCCTTATCTTTTTCTTTTCTATATAAAGCCCCGTTTCTTTTTTAATTAAATCGGATAGTTCCTGGGGTGTAACTGAACCAAAAAGCCTGCCATCCTGGCCTGCCTTCTTTTTTATATTAAGTGTAATTTCCTCAAGCTTTGCCTTGATCTCGCCTGCAGTCTTTATCTGTCTTTCTTTCTTTTTTTCAAATTCTTTTATAATATGTTCAAATCTCTTTATGTTTCCCTCTGATGCAGGCAGTGCCAGACCTCTTGGAAGTAGAAAATTTCTTCCATAACCATCTCTTACCTCAATAACATCGCCTTTTTTACCTGTACCTTTTATATCCCTTGTGAGAATTACCTTCATTTCTATCCTCCGCTACTTAGAGAGTGTGGTGAATGGAAGAAACGCAATGTGACGGGCGATATTTATTGATTCCCTTAGTTTTCTCTGATGATAGGCACAGGTTCCTGTCATTCTTCTCGGCATGATTTTACCCCTTTCGGTAATAAAGTTTTTCAATAATTTCGGGTCCTTATAGTTGATGACCAGATTTGGGTCCTGACAAAACCTGCATACCTTTTTTCTCATATAGACCCTTTTTTTCTGAATATCCTGCACCTTTGCTGGTTTTATTGTTCTTGCCATTTAAACCTCCGTTTTGAAAATTTTATTTGCCTCCACCCTGAAGGTAAATTGATTGCCCTTTTTTATTTTAGCCAGTGCACCTTCAACTATTATGTTGTCAGTTTTTCTTATATCCATGTCTTCCATAGCCTTTTTTTTGTGCACGACCTCAATGGAAAACCTCTTATCTTCATTAAGGAGTGAAAAAATCAGTATCTTTTCACCCTTTGGTGAAGAATAAAACTCTATGTCAGAGTCAATTGTTCCTGATAGGAAAAGTCTGTTCAAGCAAACTCACCCTCTAACTCATCAAAAACGACATGTTCTGGTGGTTGTTCAGGACCTTTTTCATCGTCTTCCACCTTTATAAACATATGTCGTAAAATGGCATCGATGTTTTTATAAAATCTACCGATAGTGGTAAGATTCTTTTCATCGATGTCTAAAAGTATGTAATAGTAGTGTCCCCTATCTTTTTTCTTGATAGAGTAAGAAAGTTTACGAACAGACCAGTCATCGAACCTTACTATATTACCGCCTGCTTTTTCAATATTCAGCCTTATACGCTTTAAAAGTTCTTCCTCTTCATCTTTTGATAAATCAGGATTAATAATGATTACGTTTTCGTATCTTCTTCCCACATTATTCTCCTTTCGGTGCTAACATTACTATTGCAGATTTCAATACCTTTATCCTTATTTTCTCTGCAATTTCAATTGTTACTGTATTGTCTGTAATGCCTGTTATTTTACCATAAATGCCACCTGATGTCACAACTTCATCACCTTTTTTTAAATTTTCTAAAAATTGCTTTTGTTCCTTTGCTTTTTTCTGTTGTGGCCTTATGAGTAAAAAGTAAAAGACAACGATGAGCAGTACTAAAGGTAAAAGCCCCATCCATTGCTGCCCACCCTGTCCTGCCTGTCCTGCCTGATTACCCATTGCATATGCTAAATCAATCATTTATTTCACCTCCTTTCCACCTTGATTTGAATTCGTTATAAAATTCGTCGAATACATCCATTTTGATTGCCTCTCTTATTTTTTTCAAAAGCTCATTGTAGAAATATATATTGTGAAGTGTGTTGAGATAGAAACTCGTAAGCTCATGGGATACGATGAGGTGTCTCAAATATGCCCTTGAATATGTTCTACACGTATAACAACCACAATTTTCATCTATCGGTCTTTTATCCTTCTGGTATTTTGCATTTTTTATATTTATCTTTCCTTCCCAGGTAAAAAGCCCACCATTTCTTGCCACCCTCGTTGGTATTATGCAGTCAAACATGTCTATGCCTCTTTTCACACCTTCTATAATATCCTCAGGAAAACCAAGTCCCATCAAGTATCTCGGTTTATCATGGGGTAACATTTCCATAATTGCATCTACCATATCCCACATAAGGCTCTTTGGTTCACCAACACTTAAACCGCCTATGGCATATCCATCAAAGTCCAACTCTATGAGTTCATTAGCTGACCTTATCCTTAAATCCTTATAAAATCCACCTTGAATAATACCGAATAATGCGGCTTTACCGTTTTTTTTTGCCTTTTTTGATCTTTCAGCCCATTTTTTCGTTAACTCTATAGACTTTTCCGTATATTCATAGCTTGAAGGATAAGGGACACATTCATCAAGACACATCCATATATCAGAACCTATATTATCCTGTATTTCTATTACCCTTTCCGGTGTAAGAAAATGTTTTGACCCATCTATATGGGATTGAAATTCCACACCCTCTGGCCTAATCTTTCTTAGAACCCCGAGACTGAATATTTGGTACCCACCGCTGTCTGTAAGCACTGCCTTATCCCAGCTTGAAAATTTATGTATACCTCCCAAATCTTTTATAAGCGTATCACCAGGCCTTAGATAAAGGTGATAGGCATTTGAAAGTATCATTTGAATACCTATCTCTTTTAAATCTTTGTGGGTTGCAGCCTTTATAGTGCCCTGTGTTCCCACAGGCATAAAAACAGGCGTATCCACATTACCATGGTTTGTTTTTAATATGCCAAGCCTTGCATTTTCACTCTTTTTTAAAATCTCAATAATCTCCATATGTTTTAGATAACCCCTCAAACAACAAACATGGCATCTCCATAGCTGTAAAACCTGTATTTTTTTTCTATTGCCTCCTTATAGCATTTCAAGAGATTTTCCTTCCCTGTAAATGCCGCTACAAGCATAAGAGGGGTAGACCTGGGTAGATGAAAATTTGTTATCAGCGCATCTACTATGTTAAATCTATATCCAGGATATATAAAGATATCCGTATACCCTTCCAGTTGAAAATCACCTTTTCTGGAGAATATGGATTCAATGGTCCTTACAGCACTTGTGCCGCAGGCAATCACCCTTTTTCTTTCTTGTTTTGCTCTTTTTAAAATTTCAAATGTAAGAGGAGAGACCTTATAATATTCACCGTGCATTTTGTGTTCTTCTACATTTTTTTCCTTAATAAGAAGGAATGTACCTATACCAATGTGAAGGGTTACCTTAACTATCTTAACACCCATCTTATTTATCTTATTTAGAAGGTCTTCTGTAAAATGCAGACCAGCAGTAGGTGCTGCTACAGAACCTGCATATTGGGCATATACGGTTTGATACATATCATAGTCAATGTCGTTTTTTTCTTTTCTTTTTATATAAGGTGGTAGAGGCATCAGGCCGTGAGTATTTATAAACTCCATAGTGTCTCCATTGTATGAAAAATCTATAGTCCAGAAAGAGCAGTTTCTTTCCAAACGTGCCTCCACATCTTTTATTTTAACATGAAGTTTCTTTATGTTTCTCTTAATGCTTTTGACTAAACACTTCCACATTTTCTTGTCCATCTGTTCAATAAGCGTGATATCCACGATCCCACCAGTTTCTTTTTTTGCTATAAGCCTTGCAGGTATTACCTTGCTATCGTTTAGAACAAGGATATCCCCTTCTTTAAGGTATTGGGTTATATCCTTAAACAAACTATGTTCTATATAATCTCTTTTTCTGTCATATACCAGAAGACGGGAAGATGCCCTGTCCTTTTCAGGATACTGGGCAATATATCCCTCTGGTAGATGATAATCAAATTCTTCAATATTCATAACCTGAAAAACAGCTTAATTTTATAACAGATTGTGAAAATATAAGCAAATTAAAAAGATAAAAGCAAAACTATGATTCCCGGGCAAGCCTTAATGATTTTATCTTCATAAGTCTTGCCGTATTTGACCTTTCCATCTCGTCGAGCTTATTTGTAATATATTTAACAGTTTCCTGCATCCGCGGTATAACTGTGTATTCTAAGGCATTTACCCTTCTTCTCGTTTTTTCTATTTCTCCTGCCATAAGCCTGATAGTCTCTTCAAGTTCTACCATTTCTAAAATTTCAGGCAAAAAATCCTTAAGGGAAGCAATAGCCCTGTCAAGTTCAGGGGATGTATGAATCAACGAATACATATCTTTTATTTCACCAAAAGAAAACTCTAACCTGGGAACCATAACACCCATAATCCTGTTTCTGTTTATTTTTAATTCCAGCTCCTGTTTTGTGCTCTCCAGGGCATTTTCTGTTATCCGTCTTGACGATGTAATATCGGCAATTACAAAAAGTTTAAGGATCTTAGGCAACTGTTCATCGACCTTAATACGGGATATCTTGTATTTTTTAGAAATCTCTAAAAATTCCTTCATTAATCCATCAAGTTTGTCTTTTAAAAGTTTATGGCCCCGCAAGGCAACTACAAGCCTTTTTTTCAATCTTAAAAGCTCCATCCTTGTGGGGTTTATAGGTAACCTTGCCATATTTATCTCGCAGGCAGATATTTATCGAGGAATTTTTCTCTGATTCTTTTCAACTCACCCCTTGGCAACATGGATAACAATTCCCATCCTATCCTCATACTCTCTTCAATGGATCTGTTTTCATTTTCGCCCTGACGGACGAATTTATCCTCGAATTCATCGGCAAATTTCACAAAAAGTAAATCTTCCTCGCTTAATGCAGATTCACCGAGCACCACTGCAAGCTCCTTTGCATTTTTCCCCCTTGCGTATGCCGAATATAACTGATTCATGAGGTCTGCGTGGTCTTCCCTTGTCTTTCCTTCACCTATACCTTTATCTTTAAGCCTTGATAAGGAAGGTAAAACATCTACAGGGGGGTATATCCCCTTTGTATGTAGCGCCCTATTAATAATAATCTGGCCCTCTGTTATATATCCTGTAAGGTCAGGTATGGGGTGTGTTTTATCATCTTCCGGCATAGTAAGAACTGGAATCTGGGTGATTGAGCCTTTTTTTCCTTTAATTCTGCCTGCCCTCTCGTATATAGTGGACAGATCAGTATACAAATATCCAGGATAGCCTCTCCTGCCAGGCACCTCTCTTCTTGCTGCAGATATCTCACGTAATGCCTCACAGTAATTGGTTATATCTGTCATTATGACAAGGACATGCATATCTTTTTCAAAGGCAAGGTATTCTGCAGTGGTAAGGGCCATTCTCGGCAATGCAATCCTTTCAATGGGAGGGTCATCGGCAAGGTTTACAAATACAACAGAACGTTCTATGGCCCCTGTTCTTCTGAAATCTGCTATAAAGAATTCCGCCTCTTCAAATGTAATGCCCATAGCAGCAAACACAACGGCGAATTTTTCCCCTGTCTTTAATACCTTTGCCTGTCTTGCAATCTGCACTGCAAGTCTCGAATGGGGCAATCCACTACCAGAAAATAATGGGAGTTTTTGTCCCCTCACAAGGGTATTTAAAAGGTCAATTGTTGATACACCAGTCTGGATGAATTCGTTTGGGTAATCCCTTGCAAAGGGATTGATGGGGCTTCCGTTTACATTGAGATACTTCTCCGGGATTATGGCCGGTCCATCGTCAATGGGACGACCGAATCCATCAAAGACCCTTCCAAGCATATCTATGGAAACGGCAAGTTCCATTCCCCTTGCGAGAAACCTTACCTTTACATCTTGAGGGGAAAGACCGCTCGTTCCTTCAAAAACCTGAATGATTGCCTTATCTCCGCTTACCTCAAGGACACGTCCCCTTCGTAAAGACCCGTTTGCAAGCTTAACATCCGCCAGTTCTCCGTATGTTATACCCGAGACACCCTCCACTATCATGAGGGGGCCAACTATTTCTGTTACTGTTCTGTATTCTTTTGCAACATCTGCCATCTCTACCTCACTATGTTAATGAAACTATTGAATCTTCTATTTTTTTCTCAATTGTATCAAATTGTTTTTTGTTATCTTCTGGTATAAATTTTGCCTTTGCTATGTCTTCAAGCACATCGAGCTTGGTCAACGCAGCGAGTGTTGCACCTTCTTTAAAGGCTTTTTTTATCTTTTCATAATAAATAATGATGAGTTTAAGGAGCCTGAATTGTTTTTCCGTTGAGGAATATGTATCCACATCATCAAAGGCATTCTGGTGTAGAAAGTCTTCTCTTATCATCTTTGCGGCCTGAAGTAAAAGTCTGTCTTCATGGGGAAGGGCATCGACACCGACAAGACGGACGAGTTCTTCAAGTTCTGCCTCTCTCTGGAGGATTTCCATGGCAGTCTTTCTGTATTTAGACCACTCACCTTTAAAAATTCTGTCTGCATATTCATCTACCACGTCCTGATATAGAGAATAGGATGTTAACCAGTTAATCGCTGGAAAATGTCTTGAAAATGCAAGTTTATCATCAAGTCCCCAGAATACCTTAACAACCCTTAGTGTGGCCTGAACAACAGGTTCAGATAGGTCTCCACCAGGAGGTGATACAGCACCGATTACAGTGATTGCCCCTTTTCTCTGGTCAGACCCGAGGCATATAACACTACCTGCCCTTTCATAGAAGCTTGCAATCCGTGAGCCGAGATATGCAGGATATCCTTCCTCGCCCGGCATCTCTTCCAGCCTTCCTGATATTTCCCTCATGGCCTCTGCCCAACGACTTGTAGAGTCTGCCATAAGAGCTACAGAGTAGCCCATGTCCCTGTAATATTCTGCTATTACAATCCCAGTAAAAACGCTTGCCTCCCTTGCAGCAACGGGCATGTTCGATGTATTTGCTACAAGCACAGTTCTCTCCATCAACGATTCACCTGATGCAGGGTCTTTTAAATGGGGAAACTCCATTAGCACATCTGTCATTTCATTGCCCCTCTCACCGCATCCTACATAGACCACAATCTGTGCATCTGCCCATTTTGCAAGCTGATGCTGGACAACGGTTTTGCCGCTTCCGAATGGACCGGGAACACAGGCGGTTCCACCTTTTGTAATGGGGAAAAACATATCGATCACCCTCTGACCTGTAAACATGGGCTCAACGGGCATAATCTTTTTACTTACAGGTCTTGGTTCCCTAACAGGCCATCTTTGCACCATGGTGAGGACATGGTCTTTTCCGTCTTCTCCCTCTATTACTGCTATAACTTCATCTACATTTCCAGTTATAGATTCGATCTTTTTTATAATACCGGAAAAATTGGGGGGAATCATTATCTTGTGAACAACGAGATTGCTTTCCTTTACAGTTCCAAGGATATCACCAGGTCCAACATTATCTCCTATTTTTACATTAGCGATGAACTCCCACACAATGGATCTGTCAAGGGCAGGTTTTTCAGCACCCCGGACGATGTATTCACCGAATTCATACGAGAGTTTGTCCAGTGGTCTCTGGACCCCATCGTAGATTGATTTAATAAGGCCTGGTCCCAATTCAACGCTCAAAGGCTCCCCTGTTCTCCAAACAGGCTGACCAGGACCGATTCCTTCTGTTTCCTCGTAAACCTGTATTGAATAACTATCTCCTTTAATTTCTATGATTTCGCCGAAAAGCCTGCTCTCTCCCACCCTTACCATCTCGTACATTCTTGCGCCTTTTAGTCCTCTGGCCACAACGAGTGGGCCTGAAACCTTTATAACCTCTCCTTTGTTTTCGTTCATAGCCTGATCCTTAGTTTTTATTTAAATATGTCCTTACCAAGAATATCTATACCTATAGAATGTTCAACGGTCTTGCTTATTGCAAGAAAGCTCGTGTGTCTACTCCCCTCGTGAGTAGGTATAACAGTAATAATTGCCTTACTCCTTTGCCTGAATTCATCTATTGCATCAGGTTTTTCCATTGCTAAACTTTCTGTAACAAATACAAGTCCCACATCAGGGGCACCTGAGAGCTTTATCAACTCACGTTCTAATTTAGTGCTGTCCTCCACTGTTATGAGTTCAAATCCCACTGCCTTAAATTCCATTATAAGATGTCTTTCTCCCACCACATATGCCTTATACATAGCAGTCCCTTATCCTTGCCTTTAGAAAATCTCTATCTATGTTGTTTATTCTTCCCATTACAACGAGTTTTAAGTTCTGCATTTCGTTTAGTAGACCCAGAAGAAATGCAAAGACCCTTTCTGGGCCTGCAGTTTGATATGCTCCTATATGGGCCATATTTGAAAGAAAGTTATTGACCCTGAACTCAAAGATGGATATGTGGTCTACCTCTTCGTATTCAGCGCATTCAAAGAAGATGTCCCCGATTTCTCCACCTATTATGCCACGCCAGTTTTCTATATTAGGTGTCACTGCCAGTTCATCAATAAGATGGTCATAACCTGGGATAGGTGAAAGATATTGTTGGTAATGTTTCATGGGTATGCCCTTGTCCATACCCCTCCCCATGGCAATAATGATGTAAGATGTTATTCTCAGTCTTATGTATTTTTTAATAAGTTCTGATTTTGTTTCATCTGAAATTAATAAAAGGTGTCTTAAATACGCACCATCCACTATAATATCAAGTAAAGCGGGATTAATACCCAATATCTCCCCTGTCTGCCATGCATAGGATTCCTTAAAGGTTTTTGGCAAATCTGCATAATCTTTCTGGGCTATGGCAGAAAGCATGTCATAAGAAAAAAGACATGGTGGAAAAACAAAATCTGTTTTATCTTTTATGGCTGATGCGAGATTAAGATAATCGTTTTGAATCAAAAACAAATCAACAGGTAGTGGAGAAGGGCAGTCACTTCTTAAAGAAAAGGCTATATCATTAAAACATCTATCAAAGATATTTCCAAATTCTTCGCTGAGCCACATTGCACCAGGAGAAATATAATCTTTCAAATATGTATCCTGCAGTATGACTATTATATCGTCTATTCTCTCTTGATTTATTAAATTCAGAAAGAATTCCTTTGGAAGAAATGTAGCTTCAAGCACGCTGATTCTTCCGCATACAAATCCCCATTTAGCAAAATTGTTTATTTTAGGTATCATTTTTCCATACTATCCTTAAATAACTCTTTTGCTATAACAGGCAGCATTTCTTTCTTCAGGTCGCTCAATAGAAGGTCTAAGGTCTGGTTTACCTCATAATCCTTTGTAATAAAAATAAAACCACCTCTGTCCTGTAAGAAATTTTTATCATCTATGAAAAGCTTCATGTTTTCGGCTCTATCTTTGTTCAGTCTTTCTACTAATCTTGTAAAGGAATCCTTTTCTTCTTTATGCACCTGAATGACACCGGCTGTATTAAAGGCTGTTTTTTCTAAAAGCCTTGCCATTAAATCCATATACTTTTCCTCAGGGAGGTTCAGTACCTTTTCCCTTGCCCTTTTTATTATTCTATCAATCAGGGTATTTCGTTTCTCCAGTATTTTTTTATTCGTGATGCCTTTAAACTGAACGAGTTTTCTTGCAAATTCATCGGATATCTCCTGGACCCTTGTTTTGTATATCCTTTCATATTCTTCGTCGATCTCTTGTTTTTTTCTTTTAAGAAGGGTGTCTGAATTTTTCTTTGCAAGGTCTATTATATTTTTTGCCTCTCTTCTTGCATCGGACAAAACAGCTTCGCGAATCTTTTCTATACCCATGAACAATTGCCCCCTTTTTAAACCCTTAGCCTAAAAACTTCAACACCACAGGCTGGGTAAGAAATATGATAAAAAGAACTGTTGCAAGGAGACCTACAACTGCATAGGTCTCTACAAAGGCAGGAAACAGAATTGCCCTTCCTGCTGATTCAGGCCTTCTTGCAATAAGGGAGATTCCAGCAGCAGATGCCTCACCCTGTTTTATGGCTGACATCAACTGGGCAATGCCACATCCTAAACCCACAAAGAACATGGCAAGTCCAGTACCCAGAGAGATCTTTATTGAAGAACCACCTATAAGCCCTGTTTGGGTCATAATCAATATGGCTGCAATAAAACCATAAAAACCCTGAGTACCAGGTAGGGCTATCATGACAAGCATCCTTCCAAAAAGTTCTGGTTTTTCCCTCAAAACACCTGCGCACTGATGAACAGCAATAGATATACCCCAGGCAGAACCTGCGCCTGCCAGACCAAATGCGAGCCCTGCACCTCCATAGCAAAGTCCTCTACCTATTTCAATCCATTCTGGTGACATCTTTTTCCTCCTCGTTTAAATTATTGCCTTTTTTTCCTTTTTTATAATACATAAGTTGGAATCAAATCCTAAGGGTTGAAAGGGCCTTGCACCTCCTTCATAAAATCTTCCAAAAAACTCTACGAATATTAGCCTCATGGAATGGACAAAAGCACCGAGGGCACTTATCAAGAAGTTGAAAACATGGCCTATCACAAGGACGATTATAAAAAGAATAATCCCTATATAGGGGATACCTTTTAACATCCCTGCCATGAGGTTAAATGCCATTGCCACAATGGATGTGGTGAGACCCAAGGCAAGGAGCCTGCAGTAAGAAAGGGTGTCTCCTATAAAGGCTGTAATACCGTAGCTACCTACAATTCCATACAGGCTTATTAAACCCCCGGCAAACCTTCCTGCCGTGCCCTTTATTTCTCTTCCCTGGGTGAGGATCAAACCTATAGCACCAATTATAAAAAGAAAGATACCTGTATTAAAAATGGATTTTGGTAAATCTGTGAATACCTGACCTGCCATAATGAGAATACCGGTTAATGTTATAATCCAGCATAGACCATCGGAGATAACACCGATAAAATCCCTTTTTCTGTATAGGCCATACATTTTCAAAGTGATTCCGAAGAATTGGTTAAGGACGCCTAAACCAAGGGCTATTATTAAGGCAATAATGGTCTTAGCCATAGGGTCTATGATTACAAACTTCTGTTGAAGCATATAAAGGATATTTCCTTCTCCTAAATATTCTGGTTTATACAGGTCTCCAAACCAGGAGCCTGTTAATGCGCCGAAGATGATGCTACTTATACCACCGTAAAAAAGCATACGAGATAGATTGTTCACACCTCTATATAACCTTGTTTTTTTTGAAAGATAGGCACCCATTAAAGTAAGCATAATGCCATAGCATACATCGCTAAAACATATACCGA
Source organism: Deltaproteobacteria bacterium (assembly GCA_029777945.1). Classification (GTDB taxonomy): domain Bacteria; phylum Desulfobacterota; class Syntrophorhabdia; order Syntrophorhabdales; family Syntrophorhabdaceae; genus JAKORG01. Next base: position 21,365 of record JAKORG010000038.1, read on the forward strand.
AGAAAAGATAAAAGTTTATCTGCATAAACGGGGTTGGGTCAAAGTTTTTATAATAGGGTAACCCGAACATCTCTGTTAAAAGCTGTATGGGTCTTAATAGATAAGGGACAGAGATGCTGACAGGCACATCCTCTTCCGGTGATGGATCTTCTATGGTAATAATCGATTGGGGAAACTCTTTTTCAATTGTATTTTTAAGTAATTCCGTATCTTTTGCCCTAATGTAACCGCTTACCATATAGACCCATTTACCTTCTACCCCTTTCATTAAGGCGAGTTGTCTGTTTCTGACATTGGTCCAGTAGGCCTTTAAAATTAATAGCTTCTTTTTAGCCTCTCGAGGCGTATTGTCTTCTAATAAATAATTTACCTTTTCTTTGACCTCGGCAATCTTGTTTTTGTAGTTTTCTTTGTCTTCCTCAAGTTCTGCCATACGTTCTTTTACTTTTTCTTTTCTTTTTGGAAGGGTAATTTCTTCGAAATTCAATTCGGATAATAACTTTTTTACTTCCTCTTCATATTCTTTTAAAAAGGCAAATATAACCTTTACCTTGATTACTGTATCTTTCCTGTCTTCTTTTTCTTTTAACCCTTCTGATGGGGAGACTTTTTCCCATGCAATCCATTGCCAAATTTCTTCTTTTTCGTCTATTGCCTTCAATTTTTTTTCAGGCACATAACCTATAAGTATTTTGATGCGTTTTGTAGAATAGAGCTCTTCGAGGTCAATATCGATATCCATTAGGGGTCTTAGGTCTTCCATCTCCGTTTCTATCTCTGCTATAATCCTTTCTGCATTTCTATATGTCTCGTCAAGCTCGACAGCATATTTGTAGTGCTCATCCAGATTATATTCTTTAAGGATTTTATTTAATTCAGTCTCAGATGTCACAACAGGTAGAGGTGTTAGGCTTTTCAAAAAATTTTCCTTTTCAGGTAGAAAGGTATCCATGAGGTTGAGGATAAAGTCTATTTTGTTTAGATTGCTATCAGCCGATGAAGTATCTACCTTGGGTGTGGTAAACGGCACATCGTCTTTTAAGATACTTCTTGCATCAATAACCTCCATTATTCCGAGGTTATTGATAGTTTTTATCAAGCGCCTGTGGGCTTCCTTAGTATTTACTATGGTTACTTTTTTCAATGGCTCAATAGCCATAAGATAACCTTAAAGCTCAAACAATTTCGATACTAAAGCCTCTGCATGCCTCTCAATAACATCATTATGAATTGAATCGATTGCTTCAAGTAAAGATTTTTCTTCCTCTTCCAATCTTTTGAATGCTTCTTTAAATTCGTTTTCTGCCTTTTCTTTAAACAATGCAATGGATTCTTCTAATTTCAACCTTTTTTCATTTTCATAGGAACGTATCTCTTCTTCGCATTCCTTTTCTATCCTTTTTGCTTCTGTGTATGCATTTTCTAATATTGAATCTGCCTCTTTTTCTATTGTAATAACATCGTTTATAATTAAGCCCATTAGATAACCCCACCTTTTTTAAACTTGTAGATTTAAATAGAAATTAATAGCATCACTATTTTTTTGTTTTTATCATATAAAAAAATACTCGTCAAGTTTTTAACTGGGAATTCTACTCATTGTGGTTTGTCTAAAATTTATTTATAATGTTTAGATTAAGAAATATGGTTAATTTTTTCGAACTCCCATTAAAAGAACTGGAAGATATTATAGGCGGTATAGGGAAAGAACGCTATAGGGCGAGACAGCTTTTTAGATGGATTTACAAAAAAGGTGTTTACGATTTCACTGTAATGGATGATATCCCGAAGAGTTTGAGAAATCTCTTTAGAGACATGTTTAATATTGAGACACTTCAGCTGGGAGGGTCTTTTTATTCAAAAGACGGCTCTGTGAAACTTTCTTTTGAAACAGAAGACAATCATTTAATCGAAAGCGTTATGATCCCAGAAAAAAATAGATTGACTTTATGTGTGTCAAGTCAGGTTGGTTGTAGAATGGCCTGTGCCTTCTGTGTTACAGGAAAAATGGGTTTTATCAGAAATTTAACTACAAAGGAGATTATAGGCCAGGTTATTGCTGCAAGGGATTTTTTGAAAAACAGGGGATTATCCCCGGAGGCTGATAAAAAAATAAATGGTCATGATACAGGAAAAGACGGAAATCAAACTCAAAGAATAACCAATATTGTGTTTATGGGTATGGGTGAACCCATGGACAATCTTGAAAATGTTATTAAAGCCATAGATATATTAAAAGATCAAAATGGACTTGACTTTTCAAAAAGAAGAATCACCATATCCACCGTAGGCTTACTTGCAGGGCTTAAAACATTAAAGCCTGGTACTGCCGGTATTGCTATATCATTAAATGCCCCTGACGATAAGAAGAGGGTAAAAATAATGCCCATAAACAGGCTTTATCCTGTAAGGGATATTATTGAATTTGTCAAAAACTATAAAACAAGCCCCAGGGAGCGTATTACCTTTGAATATGTGATGCTTAAGGATTTCAACGATTCCATAGAAGATGCAAAGGCATTATACGAATTACTCAGAGGGGTAAAGTGTAAAATAAACCTCATACCCTTCAACGAATCACCTTTTTCCGAATTTAAAACCCCTGAGAGAGACACTGTTAATGAATTTCATAAATATCTTATTGAAAGGTTTATGACAGTGATTATAAGAGATTCAAGGGGCGCTGATGTGCACGGAGCCTGTGGACAGCTTGGTATGAGCTATTTGATGACAAAGAACAAAGAAAAGGCAGGTAAATAAAAAATAAAAATGGTGAGGAGATAACATAGAACTTTACGGCAACACAATCGGTTTAAATCACCTTATCAAAAGAAGGCTTTTAAAACTTTACAGAAAAAGGGTTGAACCCACCAAAATTATAACTTATGACATTGCCCAGTCCATCACAGGTATCTCAACAGAAATCTCAAGGCAGATAGGTATCCTCATTAACCGAAGGGGAGTTATAGAGTATGTAATTGTAGGTGATAAAAATAGAATCGAAATACCAAAACTTTCAACAGAAAGGGTGGGCAGGGCGAGATTCAGAGGCTTGAGATTTATACATACCCACCTGAACAATGAATTCCTAACAAAAGAGGACTTAACAGACCTTTCTTTATTGCAGCTGGACATGGTGGGATGTTTGACTGAAATAGAAGGTGGTGAATCAGGGCTTATTCATATAGGCTATTTAATACCTGAGACAAAAAGGCAGAAGGCATGGGCATTTATCGGCCCATTGGATTTGAAAGAACTAAATATAGATTTTATTGAATTCATAACCGAACTGGAGAATGAATTTGTAAGGGAAAGGGGAAGGTTATACGATATAAAAGATGAAAAGGAAAAGGCGGTCCTTGTAAGTGTAATGCCCCCTAATTCTAAAAAAATACCAGACGAGAGTATTTTGGAGATGAAAGAATTATGCTATTCTGCAGGCATAACTGTTCTCGACACAGTAATCCAGAGGCCAAAAGAACTCCATCCTACGTTTCTTATAGGAAAGGGTAAAATGGAAGAGGTGATAATGAAGTGCCAACAATTAGGTGCAGATTTAATAGTTTTTGACGAAGGTTTAACCCCTGGTCAGATAAATAATATCTTATCCATAACAGAACTAAATGTTATAGATAGAAATCAACTCATCCTTGATATTTTTGCCCAGAGGGCAAAAACAAATGAGGCAAAGATACAGGTAGAGCTGGCTCAACTCCGTTATATACTACCGAGACTTGCCAGCATCAACAGAGCCTTTTCAAGGATTACAGGCCGAATTGGCACAAGAGGACCGGGTGAGACAAAGCTTGAGGTGGATAAAAGAAGAATCAGGGAGAGGATTTCATTGCTTGAAAGAAGGCTTGAAGATATTGAAGAGGTAAGAGACAGAAAAAGGGAGAAGAGAAAGGCCACAAATATCCCTGTAGTGTCAATTGTTGGTTATACCAATTCTGGCAAATCAACGCTATTAAATCTTCTGACAAAGAGTAATGTTGAGGTTCAGGATATGGCTTTCAGCACCCTAAATCCAACAACAAGGCTTATAAAATACCCGGCAAGAAAAAAGATAATACTTACAGATACTGTGGGGTTTATAAAAAATTTACCCGACGTTTTACTGAAGGCATTCATTGCAACCCTTGAGGAATTAAGGGATGCCCATCTCCTTATCCATTTAGTAGATATAAGCACTGCAGATTTTGAAGATAAAATAAAGGCAGTGGATGAGATATTGGATTTCCTTGACCTTCAGAACAAAGAAAGGCTGATTGTATTCAATAAGATAGACAAGATAGACAGGTCTTTTATAAAAAACCTGGAACAGAGATACAATGCCATATCAATATCGTGTCTTAAAAAAATAGGGATTGAAAGACTTATAGACTCTATTGAAGGCAGACTCAACATCCATAGTGTTGACTGAGCGTAATCCCTGTGTTAGCATTGATAGGTTATACTAATTGAGTTCAGGAGTATTTAAATGGAATATGAATTCCATATTTCAAAAAAGATAAGGGATATTTTGAAATTTGATGACAGAATTTTTGCAATTACAGGGAATGTCATAATCCCCAATATAAAGGCAGCCCGCATTCTTGCCCAGAAGATAAATCAATATCATGTGGAATCAGGTCACCCTGAAAGAACTGTAAAGGCAGGGGATATTGCATCTATGGGTCTTATCGATGAGATATTACACTATGCTGTTATTACTTACAGGGAAGAAGTGGATGGCAGTATAATAAAGGATGTCCTCGCATATCTTGAAGATATCTTTAGAAAGGAAAAAGTAGATAAAACACTAACTCTATTTGTTGAGGATTTTCCTCCTGTAGATGTTTATAGAAAAAGGATCGATGCAAAGACATATGTCTACGGTGAGACCCGTGGCATTAAAAACAGGGAGATTATCCTTGAAGAGATGCTCCTTTTGTGGTTAGCAAACATGAACCCGGCATTCTCACCGTTTTCTGAATTTTTTGATGATAAGAGATTGAAAAAGGAAACAGTATATCTCTATATGATTGCAGCAATGAGGGAGTTTTTTGAAAATAAGCCCCATTTCGGTCCTTTCAATCAGAATCTTATCGATATGCTTAGAAGCCCTGCAGTTCTAATGCCTTATTCACTAAAAGGTCAACTCGCTTATATTAAAGAACATTGGAGTTTTCTGCTAAAGAAATATAGAAGACGTATCCTCGGCACAATGGATATAATAAATGAAGAGTCAAAGATACCCTTCGTGGGTCCTGGAGAGGCTAAGGTATACGATTTCAGAGATGCCCAGTTTGAGACAGAGAATTTTACTCCAGACAGAGAATGGATGCCGAGGCTTGTTTTAATTGCAAAGAATATATATGTATGGCTTGACCAGCTCTCAAAAAAATACGGCAAAAGGATTACCAAATTGAACGAGATACCCGATGAAGAGCTGGATATAATGAGAAAGAGGGGTTTTACTGGTTTATGGCTTATTGGTATCTGGGAGAGAAGTCCTGCATCTAAGAGGATAAAACAATTATGTGGAAATCCCGATGCCGTTGCATCTGCATATTCCCTCTACGATTATGAGATAGCCTATGATTTAGGGGGAGAGGCCGCCTATTTAGACTTAAAGGATAGGGCGTGGTCATACGGTATCAGGCTTGCCAGCGATATGGTGCCAAATCATGTGGGCATATATTCAAGGTGGGTTTTAGAACATCCCGATTGGTTTATATCCCTTAATTATAATCCCTATCCCTGGTATTCCTTCACAGGACCAAACCTGTCTTATGACGATAGCATATCAATTCAGATTGAAGACCATTACTATTCAAGGACAGATGCAGCGGTAGTATTTAAGCGTGTGGATAAAAGGACAGGGGAAGAAAGGTATATTTATCACGGAAACGATGGCACAAGCATGCCCTGGAACGATACAGCCCAGCTAAATTATCTAAACCCTGAAGTAAGAAATGCCATGATAAATACCATACTTTATGTGGCAAAAAAATTTCCCATTATAAGATTCGATGCAGCCATGACACTTACAAAGAGGCACTATCAGAGGCTGTGGTTTCCAGAGCCAGGAAGTGGCGGTGCAATTCCTACAAGATCAGAATACGGTATGTCCAAACACGAATTCGACAAGTTGATGCCAAATGAATTCTGGCGTGAGGTTGTAGACAGGGTTGCCCAAGATGCACCGGATACCCTTTTGCTTGCAGAGGCATTCTGGCTTCTCGAAGGCTACTTTGTAAGGACACTGGGTATGCACAGGGTTTATAACAGTGCCTTTATGAATATGTTAAGGGATGAAGAAAATGCCAAATACAGGACAGTTATAAAAAATATCCTCGAATTTGATCCTGAGATATTAAAAAGACTTGTGAACTTTATGAATAATCCAGACGAGAGGACTGCAGTAGACCAATTCGGAAAGGGTGATAAATATTTTGGTGTGTGCACCCTTATGGTTACCATGCCTGGGCTACCCATGTTCGGTCACGGTCAGATTGAGGGATATGCAGAGAAATACGGTATGGAATACAAAAGGGCATATATGGATGAAGACCCTGATGAATACCTGATAAAAAGGCATGAGAAGGAGATATTTCCTTTGATGCACAGGCGCTACATTTTTGCCGGGGTAGAAAATTTTCTTTTATACGATTTTTATATTGAAACAGGGCATGTTAATGAGGACATATTTGCCTATTCAAATAGGTTTGGTCAGGAAAAGACCCTTGTGTTGTATAACAATAAAAACTCTTCCACCTCGGGCTGGATAAAGACATCTGCCGCATTTTCTTTGAAAAAAAATTCCCCAGAAGATAAGATTCTCATCCAGAAGGAACTTGCAGAAGGCCTTAATATCTTAAGCCACGAAGGATACCTTGTCTTTGCCAATCATATTGACGGTTTGACATATATAAGAGAAATCAACGAAATAAGAGAAAAGGGTTTATATGTCGAATTGGGGCCTTATGAATACAAGGTTTTTATGAATTTTTACGAAGCACAAGACTGCGAAAATAAAAGCTATTCCACTGTATATAAATATCTTAATGGAAAAGGCACTCCAGACATAGAACAAACCCTTGACGAAATAAGAAGACAAAAGATTAAAGAATTGTTAGGTTCAATCCTATATGAATACATTAAAAGGGATTTTTTGGATAGCCTTTTAGCAAAAAAACACGAAAAGGAGAAGATAGAACGGTTTTTGTGGGATATGGATAAAGAGATAAAGGTATTTTTGGAACATGTAAATAACTATGCATTGATTAAAGGTTTTGAGGTTGTGCCTTACGATTATGCAAACCATATAATAAATGAACTAAAGGCATTTATCGAGGTGTTTCAAAAGGAGAATATAGAGATTGTTGAGCTAAAAAAACGGCTTTTTATTGCCTTTGATTGTATTTTATTCTGGAGATTAAAAAAATATAAAGTAATAGAGAATTTGGATTTAGAAAACATTGTCCTTGAACATCTAAGGGCAAATGTTCTGGACGAACAAAGGGTATTAGATTTTAACCTCCTTATGCGTATAAACGATGAAATTAAAAAGGCCATGGAGAATATTAGAGATAGAATTGATGTTTTAGCCCTTTTTAATGGTTTATTAAAAGATGGTTTTGTGCAGAAGGTTATATGTGTAAATGTTTACGAAGATGTTTTATGGTTCAATAAAGAAAGGTTCCAATTCTTTTTATGGTGGGTCTATGTCTTTATGTTATTGGAAATTAATGAAAAGTTATCTTCAACTCCAGAGGTTATGCAAAAGATTGTCAAAGAGCTTAAAAAAGTCATTGAAGATATAAATTTTCTTTCTCAAAGCTCAGGCTACAGATTTGAAGAGTTCCTTTTGATGCTTAAAAATTCATTGATGAAACAAAATAATTTGATTATAATCTAACTTTATCCATCAGGATTAGAATCGATTTTTAAAAGATTTTACAAAAAATAAAAAAAGGATACGATGGGCTTTTTATTTGTTGGTATATTTAAAAAGGGCTTTTTTAATCTATAATGAATTCAAGGCAATGTAATCTAAAGAATTCTGGAGGTCACAGTAAATGGTAAAGACAAGATTTGCCCCGAGCCCTACGGGGTATCTTCATATAGGAGGGGCAAGGACAGCATTATTTAATTATCTTTTTTCAAAGCACCATAACGGTGTTTTTGTTTTAAGGATAGAAGATACTGACATGGAAAGATCAAAGGATGAGTATACCAGGGATATATTGGAAGGTCTTAAATGGTTAGGGATTATCTGGGATGAAGGACCTTTTTTTCAGAGAGAACGGATGGAGATATACAGGGAACATGCATATAGACTTATTGAAAAAGGTCTTGCCTATCGGTGCTACTGTACACCTGAAGAGCTTGAGGAAAAAAGAAATCAGGCAATAAAAGAAGGAAAAAAGGCAACCTACGATAGAACGTGCAGGGAACTGAAAGAACCTGTGGCAGAAAAACCCTATGCAATAAGATTTAAAACACCTATTACCGGTCAGATAACATTTAACGACCTCATAAGAGGCAAAATCACATTTAACTGTGAAGAACTGGATGACCTTATTATATTAAGAAGTGACGGCACCCCTACATATAATTTTACAGTTGTGGTGGACGATGCCTTGATGGGTATTACCCATATCATAAGGGGCGATGACCATATAAACAATACCCCCCGTCAGATATTGATCTATGAGGCTTTAGGCTACAAAGCACCAAATTTTGCCCATGTTCCATTAATCCACGGCAAAGACAGGACAAGATTAAGCAAAAGACACGGTGCTACATCATTACTGGAATACAAAAATGAAGGATTTCTGCCAGAGGCATTGATGAATTACCTTGCCCGTCTTGGCTGGGCATATGGGGACCAGGAAATATTTTCAAAGGAGGAGTTAATAGAAAAATTCGACCTTGACCATGTGGGTAAGTCCCCTGCCATATTCGATATGGATAAATTAAAATGGCTAAACAGTCATTATATAAAGACTTCAGATGATAATAGAATAGCGGTCATCCTCGAGGAATTCCTTACAAAGTTAAATATTAAGATAGATAAAAAAGAGAAGCTCATTCCCATTGTAAAAAGTCTTAAAGACAGGGCTAAGACAATAAAGGAAATGGCACAGATGGCAGAATTTTTCTTCAATGACGAGATACATTATGAAGAAAAGGCAAAGGAAAAATTTCTAACGCCGGATACAAGAAAGATACTCGAAAGCTTTCTCGAGGGTTTTACTCATATAAAAGCAGATGACGAGCAAGCCCAGAAGGCACTTATTGAGGGTATTGTAAAAACTACGGGTAAAAAACCTGTAGATGTAATTCAGCCCATAAGGGTTTCCCTGTGCGGTAGAACTGCAAGCCCCGGTATCTTTGAAGTAATTAATATCCTTGGAAAGGAAAGTGTTGAAAATAGGTTAAAAAGGGCAATAGATTCAATAAAATAGAGAATCAGGGGCAAACAAATATTGAGGCTTAAAAGATTAGAACTATTCGGCTTTAAATCCTTTTTAAACAGAACTGTTTTCCATTTTAACGAAGGCATTACATCCATTGTAGGACCAAACGGTTGCGGAAAAAGTAATATTGTAGATGCAATAGTTTGGGCATTGGGGGAGAGGGGCACAAAGTCTTTGAGAATAAAGGATATGGGCGATGTGATTTTTCACGGCAGTAATGGAAAAAGGCCTGTGAATATCGCAGAAGTATGTATTGATTTTACTGAACACGATCAGGAAATATCTATAAAAAGGCGCATTTACAGGGATGGCACAAACGAATATTTTATAAACAATACCCAGGTAAGATTGAAAGATGTGCAGGACTTTTTTCTTGGCACAGGGATAGGTCCAAACTCATATGCAATTATAGAGCAGGGAAGGATAGAGTATTTTATACAGATGAAGCCCCAGGAAAGAAGGGTCATAATAGAAGAAACAAGCGGTATAACGAGATTTGAAGAGAAGAAAAGGGATGCCATTATGAGGATGGAGGAGGTTAAATCCAACCTTGAAAGGATTGATGACATCTACTGTGAGGTAAAACAGTCCTTCGAAAAGGCAACCCAGGAATATGAGAGATGGAAAATTTATAAGGTCCTTTCGGAAAAACAAAAAGACATTGAAAAACAGATACTAATGGATGGTTATATCAAGATTGATAAGAGGTTGAATAAGGTCAAAGAAAAAATAGAGTCCACAGAACAAGAATTAAAAGAAAAGGAAGAAATTAAGGTAGAATATAAAAAAAGTTTAGATTTAAAAGAACAGGAATTTACGTTCACAGACAACATATTAAGGGAGCTTGAGCTGGATATAAAGGGTAAAGAAAAGGACATGGAAAAAAGGCTTTTGGAGCTCGAATATTTAGAAGGAGAAAAGAGGCGACTTGAGAATATCCTCTTTGAACTCAAGGAAAAGAAAAAGTCCCTTGATAGAAAATCAATGGATTTAAATGCTGAAATTGAAGCACTTAAGAAAAAAATAGAAGATAATACAAACCTTATTTTAAAAGACGAGGAAGAGGAGAAAAAAATAAAAGATACCATAGACACATTAAAGTTACAGATAGATAACACAGAAAAACAGATGGAAGAAGAGAGGACAGAGCTTTTTGTTATAATGGGCAGGATTACGGAGATTAACAATCAGTTACTGGAGATAGAGAGAAAGAGACTGGAAAAGGTTAAAAGAGAAGAAAAGAGGGCACAGGAAAAAGAAAGGATATTAAACAGACTAAACGAGCTTGAAAATGAACTTTCAAAGACTAAGGCAAGACAGGAAAATGAAATTGCAGAAAAAGATAGGTTATCCATAAAAGAAAAATCTATTTTTGCAGACCTGAAAGATATGAAAAGAACAATGGATGCATTAAGACAGAAGATAGATGCCTTAAACATTGAAAAAAGAGGAAAAGAGGCATTTTTAAAACAGATGAGCACTTTAAATGCCGCAAAAGATAGGATGTCAAAACTAAAAAAGTTAATAGACCTAATCAATATAGATGAGTGGACAGAAAAGGCAGTGGAGAGATTTTTCTATAAGGAGATGGAGTACTCTGTTTTACATAGTAACAACATAGAGGAGATGGCAGATATAATAAGTAAATACAATGAAAATTTTATTTTCTTTCATGATAAAAGCCTTTTTAATTTTTCAGGAGATGAAAACGAGGGAAGGGTGGGCATAAATATAAGATGGATTGATAGTGTAGAAGAAACACTAAAGAAAATCAAAGCAGGTGAGGAAGGGATATTTTTAAACAATGAGATTTATATAGATTCAAGGGGCATAATCTTAAAGGAAAAAGATGCAAGTAAAATAGACCTTCAACAGTACAGGGAAAGAAAAAAGGCAGAAAAGGAGATAAAGGAGCTACAGATTGTTTTAGAGAAACATACAGGCAGTCTAAATCAATTAAGAAAAGAACTCGAGGCAAAGGAAAAAGAACATAAGGAGGTCATAACGAGCCTGAGAAATAAGGAAGACGCATTAAAAAGGTATGAATTGGCTATTGCTAAATTTCAGACTGAGATAAAAACAGTAAAAGAAAGGTTGAACGAATTAGAATCGTATATAGATATATTTGATGAAGATTTATCTGAATCTAAAGTCCAGGGCTTAAAAGATGAAAAAGAATCTCATATGGAAAATAAAAAGGTCTTTGAAGAAAAACTGGATAATCTGAAAAGGGAGCTGGATACATTAAAAAATGCATATGAGACCGTTATGTCAGGCTGGAGAAGTGTATCTATTGAACTTGAAAGAAAGAAAAATACGGTTAAGGCTGCAAAGGAGGATATAGAAAGAAAGGGTTCACAGATTTTGCATATCAAGGCTGAGATGGAAGAAATAGAAAGTCGCCTTACAGATACAGAAAAAAAGATAGTAGAGTGCATTGCAAACATAGAAAAATTGGAAAAAGATTATGAAGAGATAAAATTCAATACAAAGAAGCACATAGAACGATACGAAGATTTAAAAAATAGAGCCGCTACCCTTCATATGGAAAGAAAGGCCATTTCAGAGAAGATTGACACAATTTCAAAGGAGATAGAAAAAATAAGGGACAGAAAGGAATCTGCCGAAAAAGATATAGCGGTTCTGACAGAGAAAAAAAATGTAATAGAAGAGAGGCTTTCTGCTTTTTTAAATATGGAAGACATCTACAGAATCCCCCTTGCCCCTATCTCTGAACTTGAAGCTGAAAGGGAACGTATCGAGGAGCAGATAAAAGAACTGGGGGAGGTGAACTTCAGGGCAGAAAAAGAATATTTAGAAACAAAAGAGAGGCTTGAGTTTCTTGAAACGCAGAAAAAAGACCTAAAAGATGCTATGGATTCACTGAAAAAGACGATTTCAAAAATAGAGGGTATTACAAAAGAAATGTTTTTTGAAACATTCGAAACAGTTAACAATGCATTCAAAAGATTTACGGACATGTTATTTAAGGGTGGTAATGGCCAACTTGTCTACAACCATGATTCCCTGGGCGTTGATATGTTTGTCCAGCTACCAGGGAAAAGGATTGCAAGGATGGAGCAGTTATCTGGTGGAGAAAAGGCACTTATTTCTATAGCCTTTTTACTATCTCTCATGGATACAAACCCTTCGCCCTTTTCAATACTCGATGAGATTGATGCACCTCTGGATGATAGCAATATTATATCTTTACTTGAGATAATAAAAACCATTGTGCACAAAACTCAAATTATTTTTATCACCCACAACAGGCTTACCATGGAGGCATCAAATACGATTTACGGGGTAACTATGGAAGAGCCTGGCATATCTAAGATTGTTTCTGTTAGACTCTAAAACTTCTGAACCTCCCCTGTCATGGGAACAAATCTAACAGGGCAGATTTTTTTTGTGATAAGTTTGCCTTTTTCTTTACGTATAAGGGTCAGGTTTTGATAAAATAGAGTGTCTCCAAGGGGAATAATAAGTCTTCCCCCATCTTTTAATTGTTCAAGAAGCGGAGAAGGTATCTTCTTTGCCGCTGCCGTAACCATTATGGCATCAAAGGGTGCATATTCTTTCCATCCTTGATAACCATTACCATATTTTACCTTGATATTTTTATATCCCATTTCTCTTAGCCTGTTTGAGGCCATTTCATAGATTTTTTTGTTTATTTCAATGGTATACACCTCTTTTACAATTTCGGCAAGGATTGCGGCCTGATAACCTGAGCCTGTGCCTATTTCTAATACCCTTTCATCATCCTGTAATGCCAGTGCCTCAGTCATAAGCGCTACTATATACGGTTGCGATATGGTTTGACCTTCACCTATAGGAAGGGGATGGTCATTATAGGCCTTATCCATAAGGGATGAATCGACAAATAAGTGTCTTTTAACCTTTAGCATGGCTGATAAGACCTTTTTGTCCCTGATGCCCCTTGCCTCGATGTCATATCTAACCATCTCTTCTCTTTTTTTATCGTAAACATCGCCTGAGATGGCCTGTGAACATATAAGTGCGATTAAAGGAAAAAAAATAACCATTAAAGTCTTTTTATTCATACTATAAGGATAGCACATTTATTAAAATGACAAAAGCCTTTTGAATTAAATGTTTTTACGTGATAAAATGCAAAACAAATGACTATTGAGGAACTAAACAATCTGCCGTTAAACATGAGATCCCGGGAGATGCTTATCATTTTAGGGCAAAAACCAGATCCTACCATTTTATATTGTATTCAACTTGCCATTTGGGGTTTGGAAAAATTGAATTTAGAAATAGAAGAAGGAATAAAAGAGTTTATTATGGCTATGCCCTCATGGCGGCCATCAAGACTTATGAATTTTTTTATGCTACCCCTTGAGGATGAAAAAAGGTATGTTCTTTGGGAAGATTTCACATCACCTGAAGAACTTGCATTAGCCATTATAAACTATATGGAAGACAAAATAGCCTTCCATTTTCCTTTTTGTTTTAGCGTTGAATAATTTTTAAATACCCGTCGCAGCTTTTATTCCCGATAAAATTACGTGTTATGTGTTTGATATTTGCAAAAGATGTATAAAATATGGGTCTTTTAGGGATTAAAACCTGTAAGGTTCATAATATTTTTGAACAGTAAAAATTCCTTTTCTTCATAAGAAACAGGGAGGGTAAGGACTTTTGAAAGCTCGTTTTTCATATAACCGAATGGAACATCAGAGCCGAAAATAACCCTGTAAGGACCAATAGTTTCTATAAATTTAAGTATATCATTTTGAGATGCAAGGGCAGTATCAAAATAGATGTTTTCTTTTTCTTTAAAAGCCCTTAAAAACGACATGGGATTACCGCCTAAAAGACCGAGATGGGGGATTATAATTTTCATGCCCTCTGCCATTTCCACAAATATTTCTGTAAAACGGAGTTCTTCCTCAAAGATTACAGGTTTATTTGTCTTTTTAATCTTTTCTATAAGCCCTGGCAATGCCTTATCTTTAAGGACTTTATAATTTGATGCAGAGTCCTGCCAACCCCTCATCCAGTGCCATTTTCCACCATAATATCCTTTAGGTATAGGGTCAAAACCTTCTTTGTCATAATCTTCCCTGATGTAATGATAGGGTATGAAGCTTTTTACCCTTTTTGTTTCCTCGAGTATTCTGATATTTATTTCATTGCTGTCAATGGCAGTAGAAGGGAAAGGTATTATAAAAACATGGGTAACCCCTGATTCCCTCTGCTGATTCTGCAGCTCTTTTGTGGTAATATCTATACCAAGGGTGATAGAAGGCCCCCAATGAGAATGGCTGTCAATGATATATTGAAATTCCATGATTGAAAATTCATTATCATAGATGGTATATGTTTGTAAATGAACTTTTGTAGAAAAAGCAGGAGGAGGAAATGGCTAAAAGGGATGAGGGTAACTATAAAGGAAAAAGAAAAGATATGCCATTAAATGAAACTATCGCCTCTTTAGTAAAAGAAAGGGCACAGAACAAGAGGATAACCTGTTTTGAGGCACACAAAATATCAAAAGAGCTTAATGTCAGCCCTGAAGAAGTCGGTGTTACTATAGACCTTCTTGAAATTCGTATAATTGAATGTCAGCTTGGTCTCTTTGGTTATGAGGGCAAAAAGAATATACCCCTTTTACAGGAGCAAATAGGGCAAGAGATTGAAGATTCTATAAGGTCATCCCTTGTAGAAGGAAGACTTCCGTGTATAAATGCATGGAATATAGCTGATAAATTCAATATTTCAAGGTTAAAATTGGCGGCAATATGTGAATCTGCAAAGATTAAAATCAGTGCCTGTCAATTAGGGGCTTTTAAATAAAAAAGGACTTTGAACAGGTGTAACAGGGAATTTCAAAAAGGTTTAATCCTTTTCATATGTTCTAATGCCGAAAGGAAGGTAGATGGGATAGGCACAACCTTTTTATTTTGATAATCATAGGTTAAAAACCCTGTCTCGGCAATGGCAATCTTTTTATCATTTTTTAAAATTCTATAATAGATTCTAAACCCGTTTTTTTTAATATTTCCAATATGGCTTTCAACCAATATCTCATCGAATAGGAATAACTTTCCATGAAAATTTACAGCAAGGTCTTTCATGATAATGCCTGTCCTTTTGTCTCCCAAATCAAGTTCACTAACCCCTAATAACTTAAAAAGTTGTGTTCTTGCCTCCCATATAATGGCAATAATAGCATCATGCCCTACATGACCGGCATAATTGATATGTCCTATTTGAATCTGTAGCTTATATTGAAAGTCATATGTATCTTGTTCATGAAGTATTATCTCAGTCATGTTATATCTTTTTCACACGCAATAAAGGTCATTAAACGTTAAATGCCTAACACAGAATTTTCAAAAAATGCAAGCCATTTTTAGTATTCTATGTGTTTTAACTGCTGGGCGATTATCTTACAGTGTCTACATATACCCTCAAGGTTAATGAGTATATCAACAAAGATCGGACCTGCCTCTGCCTTACAGATTCTTTGATAGAATCTTTCGAGGTGTTTACCTATGGCAATATGAATAGAGTTTACAATTTCATCTGCCAATTGGGTGATCTCATGAATCTTTTCTACATTATTCACATTTATTACGGATAAGGTCGAATCCACTAATGATAAAATTTTTTTGCCTATATCGTCCAATTCATCCATAGCAGCTTGGGAGAATTTAGCCCTCCTTAAATATTTTGATTCGGCAAGTTCTACTATATTCAGTGAGTGGTCGCCTATCCTTTCGATGTCATAAACAATGGTGGAAAATGCAAAAAGTTTTTTTGAAAGGGTAGAGGATAGTTGGCCGCATGATATATTCCAGAGATATTTTGTTATCTCCAGTTGTAGGTTATCCACTATCATCTCAATGTATCCTACATCTTTTTTTGTCGATATTTTGTAGTTTTTAATTAGATTAAGGCTCAGGTAGAACATCTTTTTTGCAAGCAAACCCTCTCTTGCCAGTTCCATCTGGACGCATAAAAGTGCATCCTCTGCATTGGCAAGGCTCTTTGTGTTTAGGTGTTCAGGCCATAGAGGAATGATATCGTCCTTGCCGGGAATAATTTTTTCAATAAAGCCTGCAAAGGGTTTTAAAAAAAAGCCAAAGATTAGGGCTATGAAGGCATTGAATATAAAATGACTTAATGCCACTTGCTGTGGCACATCAGAAGAAATCCCTTTGATTAAATCAATAAAGAATTGAAAAAAAATAATACACAAAATAGCACCTATAACTTTGAACAAAAGGTGTGAAATAGCACTTTTTTTCCCGTTTACGTTTAGCACAATACTTCCAAGGAGGGCTGTAATTGTGGTCCCTATATTTGCCCCTAAAACAATGGGAAATGCATTTTCAATGTCTATTAAACCCTGTTGTCCCATAATTACTAATATTCCAATGGGTATTGCAGATGCCTGTACTATGCCTGTAAATACGGCACCCATACCTAAACCGAAAAGGGGATGTTTTGCCTCTTTAAAAAAATTTAGAAATATTTCGTTTTCTTTAAGGGGTGCCGTTGCCTCACCTGTAAGGTTGAGTCCAAAAAATATCATACCGAAATATAGAATTGCCTCGCCTATTATCTTTTGTTTATCCTTTCCTAAAAAGATTAATAGTCCCCCTGCGAACATGATAAAGGGTGATATGGTTGTAAATTTCCACACAACAAGCTGGGCTGTAAGGGTCGTGCCTATATCTGCTCCGAGCATAATACTTAAAGAATGATAAAAACTGATAATGCCTGCACTTACAATACTCATGGTAAACAGGGTTGTAGCAGAACTGCTCTGAAAAAGTATTGTGGCAAATATACCAATCAATATGCCATTTATGGGTCTTTTTACAGAAATTTTTAATAGTTCTCTAAAGCGGCTCGTAACAAGCTGCTGCATAAGTGTACTTATTTTTGTCATTCCAAAGAGAAAGAATGTAAGGCCTGTGATAAAAAGCAAAACACCTTTTATCATGGATTGAAGAGAGGATTATAAATAATCATCTGTATTGTGTTACGATATTTTACTTCCGTTGGGAATGTCTTTATCAAGGGTTAATAGCACAACAGATGATTTATCCTCTGTGGAGGCGGCAAGGAGCATTCCATGGGATGTTATACCCTTTAGTTTTTTAGGTTCGAGATTTGCAACAATTACAATCTTTTTTCCTATTAATTCATCTTTTTTATAAAATTGTTTAATCCCGGCCACTATCTCCCTTGTCTCACCGGCATCTATGGTGAGTTTGTATAACTTATCTGCACCCTTTATATCTTCACATGCCTTTATCTCTGCAACCCTCAAATCTATCTTTAAAAAATCATCGAATGTAATATTTTCCATAACCGCTCCTTCAAATTAAAATTTTAAGAATATCCTTTATTAATTTTTTTTATTATTTGTGTGAACCTATTACGTTATTTCTTAAAACACCAATGCCTTCTATTTCGACTTCTACAACGTCCCCTACATTTAGAGGGCCTACACCTGGAGGGGTTCCGGTTATAATTACATCACCAGGCATAAGGGTCATAATAGAGGATATGAAACTTACAAGCTCAAAAACATTAAATATCATATTCTTTGTGCTGGATTGTTATTTTATAAGACCATTAACCCTTGTAATTATCTCAAGCCCTGCCACAGGATCAATATCAGATACAATGCGTGGACCTAAAGGGCAGAACGTATCAAATGATTTGGACCTTGTCCACTGGCCGTCTATCCTCTGGAGGTCACGGGCAGTAATATCGTTGGCGCAGGTGTAACCTGCAATGTATTTAAACGCCTCATCTTTTAACACATTTTTTATCTTTTCTTTAATTACTATACCCAATTCCCCTTCATAGTGGAGTTCTTTTGTCTGATCTGGGTAAATTATAGATTCTCCGTCAAGTATAATAGTAGTGGGCGGTTTCATAAAGATAAGGGGGTATTCAGGCACACTTACGTTCATCTCTTTTGCGTGGTCATGATAATTAAGGCCTATGGCTATGATTTTTGTAGGATTAAACATGGTTAACCTCTTTTTTTAACTTTTCCTCTATGGATTTCACTTTCTGCTCAATCCTGCCTTTCTTCCCCTTTCTTATATCGAACTTAACTATTGAATAAACCCTGTTACAATCGGTCTCTAATTGTTTATATGCGGTGTTTATTAAATTTAGTGCCTCATCCATAGTTTCGAATTCTATTATGGTGCCCATAGGCGTAAGTTTATAGTTAAGATTCAATTCTTCAATTCTTTTTATAATACGACTCACATATTCACTTACACTTTCACCCTTATCAGTGGGAAACATGGCAAATTCTATTAAAACCGACATCTAATACCCCCTGTATTCATTTTGGCAATGGGATTTTATCTTCTTTTTGTTTTATCTGTCATTTTTTGTTTTAATGGTTTGGTCTGCACAGGTTTTGTCACAGTAGTTTTTAATCTTTCCATTTCATTTTTTAGCTCAGATAATTCTGTTTTTAGGGTGTCATTTTCCTTTTTTAAGGCATCTATCTTTGATTCGAGTGCTTTTGTGCTTGATTCAATAGCCTTTATGTCTTCCATCTTTTTTGTTAAATCTGTAACAGTATTTTTCATATTAGAGACGGTAGAGGAAATAAAAAAAATACTAAATATGCACACAATCAATAAAATTACAATCACAATGATCCCAATTTTATCTTTAATCTTTGAAAAAAAACCCTTTTCTTCATTTTGGATTATAAAAGATTTCTCCAGATGTTCTTTTTCGTCTAAGATAATGTCAAATTCTTTTTTTTGATTCTCTTCCATAATGTCCACTCCTTTTGAGTATTATTAATTGTTAAGAATATAGTAATTATGATTAAATTAAATTTTTGTAATTAAAATCAAGGAAAAAGTGAAGATATGACTATAATCCTTTATTTTTTTAAATTTTTTTACAAATTAGATGTATTTTTTGATAAAAAACTTTAGGATATGACATTACAGATTATTGTGGTCAAGGCTAATAGTAATAAAGACTTTAGAGGTATATTGGAGTGTTATGAAAAACAAAAAGATAAATGGATTAACGTATTTAATTGTGAATGTGTATTCGGTAAGAAAGGGATAGTACCCTATGAAAAGAAGATGGAAGGAGATACAGCTACACCTTCTGGTATTTATAGTTTGGGTTTTGTCTTCGGTTACGGTGATAAAGTTGACACAAGGATGAGGTATGTAAGGCTTACTGATGAAGATAAATGGATAGATGACCCTGAGCATCCCTTTTACAATCACTTTATAAGAGGTTCAACGGATGCAAAATCTTATGAGATTATGAAGAGGACAGATAATCTCTATAAACTCGGTATCGTAATCAACTATAATACAGACCCTGTTAAAAAAAATAAAGGAAGTGCTCTATTTATCCATATCTGGAAAGATAGAAAAACGCCTACAAGAGGTTGTATAGCCATAGACGAGCAAAACATTGAATCACTAATACAGTGGTTAGACCCCAATAAAAGGCCTGTAATATTAATCAAACAACTATAACACCAATCAAGCAACCGTAACATCATCATAGACAAAAAATAGTTTTTTCCTGAAAGAATTTTAGACAAATAATTTTTTTATCTAAAATTTTTCTTGACAAATAAATATTTTTATTTTAAAGTGATACAAATTAAAAATTGTTTCATTTGGGAATATTATGGAATTAGAAGAATTAAAGGATATGAAACAAACACCTCAAAGGCTTGCCATTATTGAATATTTAAAGGAAAACAAGATTCATCCAACTGCCGGAGATGTATATAAGGCAGTATCTGAAAGGTTTCCTACCATGTCTTTTGCCACTGTTTACAATACCCTTGAGAAGCTAAAAGAAAAAGGGATGCTGGTGGAGCTTTCCATTGATCCAGGCA
Source organism: Deltaproteobacteria bacterium (assembly GCA_029777945.1). Lineage (GTDB taxonomy): Bacteria > Desulfobacterota > Syntrophorhabdia > Syntrophorhabdales > Syntrophorhabdaceae > JAKORG01. The sequence goes on from JAKORG010000038.1 coordinate 41,735, forward strand.
AAAAAAGATTCGATTGTGATTTAAGGCCGCACCATCATCTTATCTGCATAAGATGCAGAGAGGTCTTTGATGTCTTTAAAGATTATTATCTTGAACTACCAGAAGAGGAATTTAACGGATTTGAACTCGTAGGAATGCAGGTAGATTTCTATGGTATTTGCAGAAGGTGTAAAGAATTGGAAAGGAAAAATATAGATTTAAACCTTTAAATAAGGAGGATAAGTTTATGATATGGGTATGTTCTGTATGTGGGTATGAGTATAATGAAAATAATGAAAATATTCCCTTTGCTGAGTTGAGTGATGATTGGCATTGCCCTATTTGTAATGCACCTAAAAGCGCCTTTCAAAAGGCATGAGTATGCCTTAAAAAACTAATACTTGCCATCCTCCCCTCCATGCCCCTCCTTATAAAATTCTTTCTCAGCAATTGAGAAGGGTTAAGGAGGGGACCCCCAAAAGACAGGATGGCAAGATTAAAGGAGGTAAATAATGGTTAAGTTATGGAGATGTCTCATCTGTGGAGATCCTTATATAGGAGAAAATCCACCACCCAATTGTCCCTTTTGCGGTGCCCATAGAGAGTATATCAAAGAGGCAAAAGATTTAGAAGTGACATATGATGTTGAATTAACAGATAAAGACAAATCAAATGCAGAATATGCCTTAAAGGTTGAAGTGAGCAATGCTACCTTTTATTTTTGTGCTGCCGACGAAACAGATGATCCAGAAGGCAGATTACTTTTTAAGGCATTGGCAAAGGTAGAGGCTGAACATGCTTCTATCTGGAAGAAGATTTTAAGGTTGCCGGAAGTGCCAAAAGGGCATGAAACATGTTTTAAGGAAAATAGAAAAAATCTTGCTGAATCTCATGCAAGGGAAGAAAGGGCAATTGCCTTTTACAAAAAGGCCGCTTTAGAATCTGACAACTCGAGGATTAAACAGATATTTGAAGCCCTTGTAGAAATAGAAACAGACCATCTATTCCTTTCTGAAGAAAGGCTAAAGTAATGTTGGTGGAAGATAATATGGAACTTAAAAAAATAAAGATATTAGGTTTTGCAGGTAGTTTAAGAAAAGGTTCATATAACAAATTACTTTTAAAAACATTACAGACATTGTCTCCTAACAATTGTGAAATTGAAATCTTTGACCTCGAGGGTATACCTCTTTTTAACCAGGATTTAGAGGCTAATCCTCCTGAAAGGGTAAAAGAGTTTAAAAACAAAATTAAAGGTGCAGAGGCAATCTTAATTGCAACCCCTGAATATAACTATTCTGTGCCTGGTGTATTAAAAAATGCCATTGATTGGGCTTCTCGTCCATACGGTGATAATGTGTTTTACGGAAAGCCAGGGGCTATAATGGGCTGTTCTATAGGAATGCTTGGAACTGCAAGGGCCCAGTATCATTTAAGACAAATTTGTGTTTTTTTAAATATCTTACTTTTAAATCAGCCTGAGGTTATGGTGCCCTTTATAGATAAAAAAGTTGATGGAGAAGGAAACATTGTTGATGAAATTACCCTATCAAAATTAAAAGAATTATTGAATGCGCTCATTGATTGGGTTGGAAAAGTAAAGAATCATTAAAGAACCTTTGAGTTTATTTAATGATACCGCCACCTAATAATATATCGTTATCATAAAACACTATGGACTGTCCCGGTGTGATGGCCTCCTGGGGTGTGGTAAAAGTAACCTTATAAAAGTCGTAAGATAATGGATGGATAACACAATAACCTGCCCTTGATTTATATCTTATCTGGCCGTAAATCTGTTTATTAGCTATTTCTTCAAAGGGTATAATCCAGTTTGTATCATATGCAACGAGTTCAGAACCCATTAAATTTTCTTTTGTGCCCACTGTAATTTCATTTTTTATTGGATCTATTTTTATAACATAGTGGGGCTTTTTCATGCCTTTAAGGTTTAACCCCTTTCTCTGTCCTATTGTATATTGATTAATGCCTTTGTGCATGCCCAATATTTTGCCGTAAATATCAATTATATTCCCACATCCGTATTTATTTTCCATATATTGAAAATCAAATCTTCCAAAGTCCTGACTTTCAGGCTTTTTTACAAAATCATTAAGGCCAGATTCTATTGCAATTCTTTTTACCTCTTCCTTTGTATAATCCCCTAAGGGAAATAGTAATTGTCCAAGTTGTTTTTGCGTGAGTCTGTATAAAAAGTATGATTGGTCTTTTGTCGTATCAATAGCCCTTTTTAAAACGTATCTTTTATTTTTTTCATCAAAAAATATTCGGACATAGTGACCTGTAGCAAAGAAATCAAAATCTATACCATTTTTTTGCAACTTTTCAATAAGGGAGCTGAATTTAATTTTGTAATTACATACAATGCATGGATTTGGGGTCCTTCCTGAATTATATTCGTCAATAAAGTAATCGAGAACAAGGTCTTTAAATTCATTTTTCAAATCAATTACAAAATGTTTTATGTTTAAAATAGAGGCCACTTTTTCTGCATCCTCTATTCTTTTCGACTCTATAGGTCCATAGCACCCTTTCTTTAAAGGTTTATAAGGACCTTTTTCATCCCAGATAGACATAGTTACGGCGATAACATTAAATCCTTTTTTTAGAAGAAGAAGGGCACAGACAGCAGAGTCAACACCACCGCTTAAACCAACGGCAACAGTTTTTTTCATATTTTTACCTTTATGTTTTTTAATAATCTTTTAAATAAATTCAGTTTGAGTTAATATAGAGTTCTGATACATTTGTGTCAAGGGTTTCATTAATAGATAGAATGTTTAGAACAATTAATAACGAGGAAGTTCTATTAATACATATGGGTGGTCTCGGAGATGTTTGTCTTTCAGAATCACTATTTTTTTCCCTATCAGTGCATTTTAAAGATTCCCTTGTTGCATGTGGAATAAGAAGATTTTTTAACCTTTTTCCTCAATATTTTATCCGAATTGAAAATATAGAGTCCGCAAAATGGCTTTTTTTATTTTCACAGAATGCTCCTCATATTAAATGGAAGAGGATAATGTTTGTTGGAAAGGATAGGGAAGGTTCTTTGAGAGAAAGGCTTAGCAGATTTTCACAGGAGCATTTGATTTTTATCGATATGTATCCAGAATTTAAAACTGAAGATAAAGGTAAACATGTAGAAGATTTTCAATTGGAACAGCTTGAAAGCTATGGGATAAAGGCTCTTAAAATAGAAATAGCACCTAAATGTAAAGATAGGTTTGTTTTTTATCCAGAAAAAGGATTTTCAAAAAAGAAGTGGGAGATTGATAAATTCTTAGAAGTTTATAGAAGGCTTAAGGAAGATAATAAAAATGTTTTTATCTTAGAGCCTTTTGATGAGATGCCAAAATTTGAGGGATCCATTGTTATTAAAGATTTACTTGAAGTAAAAAAATTTTTTAGTGAAGGTGGTGTTTTTATATCGAACGATTCAGGAATGGCACACCTTGCAGGTGCCTGCGGCATGTCCACAGTAACCATATTTACTGATTTTGACCCCATTGTCTGGCATCCAAGGGGAAAAAATATATCATTAGAGGACAAAAATCTTGACATAGAAACGGTTTTAGAGGCCACTTACAAAATAATAAAATATAAGACGGAACAGAACACAAAAACAGAGATAGGGAAAAAGAAATAAAATTACATATTAAAAATTAGCCTGTTTTATAAATTTTTCTATGGCATTATTAACTTCCTCTGGCCTTTCCAGTAAAGGCACATGACCTGAGTCTTCTATAAGGACAAGGGTCGAGTTTTTAATCTTTTTTTGTAAAAATTCGGCATATTTTGGTGGGGTTAAAGCATCCTCTTTTCCGCATATGATAAGGGTAGGTAAAGATATGCTGTTTATGGTGTTCATAACATTAAAATTATCACAGGCAAAGAAATCCTTATATATAACCTCAAATGAACACTTAAGAGATTCATTGTACTGATAATCTAACAGTTTTTTATCTGCCTTACTGGAAAATGCAAAATTAGTTATTTCCCTTAGTGTTTTTTCTTTATCCTTGAGTATGCCAGAAATGGTACAATAAATTTAGACAGTGACATAAGTGGTTTTGCTGCTCTATAATAAACAAATGAAAGGAGCAGACAAATGACAAAAAGACCAAGAAGAAACCATGGAGCAGCATTTAAGGCAAAAGTAGCATTAGAAGCAATTAAAGGAGATCAGACATTAGTGGAGTTATCAGAAAGGTTTCAGGTTCATGTAAACCAAATTACCGAGTGGAAGAAGGTACTTTTAGA
>JAKORG010000039.1 GCA_029777945.1 Deltaproteobacteria bacterium
AATTGTATATGTGTTTGAATCATTGCACCTGAATGTATCTGTATACGGTATCACCTTATATGAATAAACATTTCCTTCCGCAAGGTCATCGTCAAAGGTATAAAGCCTTCCGCCATGGATGGTAAAACCGTAAGTGTCACTGAGTCTTATATCCTTTATAAGTTCAAAGGTACCCATATAATCACCACGCACCTTAAAGAGCTTAAAACCTTTTAGCCTTTTTGCCTCTGTTCCATCCTTATTTTTGTATGGAACAGTGAAAGAAATGAATAACACACCGTCTTTTACCTCTCCTTTCAGGTCAGTTACATCTTCAGGCACTGCCAGTCCTTTTGGTATGGGATCTGCCTTTTTACCACAGGAAAATGTAGTGAAAAAGATGGCAATGCTAAAAAGAATCAATATAAGTCTTTTCTTTCTCAACGATTTTCTCTACCTCTCTTTGTGACGCAGAACCAATAGTTTTTCTGTTTTTTATTATATTTTTCGGCTCTATAAAATCGTATACATCCTCTTCAAAAACAGGAGAAAATGCCCTCATATCCTTTAAGTCCATATTATGTAGTTTTATCCCCTTGTCTTCGCAAAACCCCACCATCTTTCCAACAATCGTGTGGGCATCTCTGAAAGGCACACCTTTTAAAGTAAGGTATTCTGTCATCTCAACGGCAGGCATATAACTTTCATATACTGCCTTTTTCATTGCCTCTTTCTTTAATGTCATCTCTTTTATGCAAAGACATGCAATATCAACAGCATTAGAAACAGTTTCTAATGCATGGAATAAAGGCTCTTTATCCTCCTGCATGTCTCTGTTATATGTCATAGGAAGCCCCTTAAGAAGCGTAAAAAGACTGAAAAGGTCCCCTAAAACCCGAGAAGACTTACCTCTTATAAGCTCAAGGGAATCGGGATTTTTTTTATGGGGCATTAAACTACTCCCTGTGCATAGACTATCGGGAAGGCTTATAAAAGAGAATTCTTCTGTGGAAAATATAATCAAATCCTCAGATAGCCTGCTTAAATGGAGCATAATCATAGCCATAGCATATACTGTATCGACACAGAAATCTCTATCAGAAACAGTATCCATACTATTTTCAGAAACCTTTAAAAAGCCGAGCCTCTCCCTTACAAATTCCCTGTCAAGGGGGATACTTGAACCTGCTATGGCACCGCTTCCAAGGGGAAGGGTGTCAATTGTCTTTTCGATTGTCTTTAATCTCTCTAAGTCCCTTTTGAACATAAAATAATAGGCAAGGATATAATGCCCAAATGTAACTACCTGTGCCCTTTGCATATGTGTATAGCCAGGCATAAGGGTCTCTTTTTCGTCTATTGCCCTCTCTATTATTACCTTTAACAATCTCAACATTTTTATTTCAATCTCTTTTAGCCTTTTCTTTAAAAACATTCTCATATCAAGGGAAACCTGGTCATTTCTACTTCTTGCTGTATGGAGTTTCCTTCCTGTATCCCCTATTAACTCAATGAGCCTTGATTCGATGTGCATGTGTATGTCTTCGAGTTCTGTTTGAAACTTAAACTCGTTGTTTTCTATCTCTTTCTTTATCTGCCCAAGTCCTCTTATAATGGATTCTTTTTCCTCCTGTGAGAGAATACCAATTTTTTCAAGCATTTCTGCATGGGCAATGCTTCCCTCAATATCCTCTTCATAGAGGACCCAGTCAAAGTTAATGGATGCGCTAAATCTTTCCATAAGGGGGTCTGTTTTTTCCTTAAATCTTCCTCCCCAGAGTTTCATAACCTTTCTCCGAATATAGCGGTGCCTATCCTCACCATTGTTGCGCCTTCTTCTATAGCTATCTCAAAATCATTGGACATACCCATGGATAATTCTTTCATGTTCAAACCGAACTCCCTATTTAACTCATCCCTTAATTCCCTTAATCTTCCAAACACCCATCTTATCTCTTCTGGATTTTCAACATAAGGTGCCATGGTCATAAGACCAATGGGCTCTATGTTTTTAAGGGTATCTATCCTTTCGAGGATTTTTCTTATATCATCAGGTTTTGCACCTTGCTTTGTCTTTTCTTCTGCAATGTTTAACTCAAACAAAATCTTCATCCTTTTCTCAAAGTTATCTAATATCTCCAAAACCTCCCACCTATCGACTGAATGGATGTAATCAAATAGTCTCGGTAAATACTTTATCTTATTGCTCTGTATGTGACCTATCATATGCCATGTTGCCTTTTTTTCAAAGGACTCTATCTTTTTTCTTGCCTCCTGCACATAATTTTCTCCAAAGTCTTTTATGCCTAAATCATATGCGATTTTAATGCTGTCTAAATCCACTTTTTTTGTAACGCCTATTAAAAGCACATCCTTTTCACATCTGCCAGACTTGGCCGCTGCCTTTGATATCTTTTCTCTTATAATTTGAATAGATTTTTCGATGTCCTTCACGAAAGCACGCCCAGAGATAAAAGAGCTTCTGCCAGTTCACATATTGGCAGGCCTACAACATTAGAATAAGAACCTTTAATCTCTTTTACCATATATCCACCCCTACCCTGAACTGCATAAGAGCCTGCTTTGCCAAGGGGTTCAGAGGTATTTATATATTTAATGATTTCTCTATCATCCATTTCTCTCAAATACACCTTTGTTTCCACCACATCTCTGTATACTATGTCCTTTGATATATTTAATATACAAAAGCCTGTGATAACCTTATGCCATTTCCCGCTTAATCTTTTTAACATTTTAAAGGCATCCATCTCGTCTTTAGGCTTGCCCATGATTCTGTTTTTATAAACAATCACCGTATCAGCTGCGACAACCCACTTATCTGGAAAGTGCACACCCACACTCTGCGCCTTTTCAAAGGATACCCTGGATACATAATTTTTTGGCGACTCATCCTTCTTTTGAGTCTCATTAATCTTGGGTGGGATTATGGAAAAAGAGATGCCGAGGGTCCTTAAAATATCCACCCTTCTTGTAGATTCACTTGCCAGTATTATGGAATCGCCTTCTTTAACCTGAAACATAACTTACTCCTTTTTAGATTAGAAAAAATACATAAAATTCTTTTTAATTTCAAGGCAAATGTAAAAAATGAAAAAGAAAATTAGATTATAGTGCAGAGGTTGTGATAAGCTTTAATTCCCTTCAAGCATGGCCCGTGAAAAATAACCTGCCGTAAAAGGAATAAGGTCGTCAAATTTTTCCCCAACACCAATGTATCTTATGGGGAGTTTTAATATATGGGCAATGGGCAATATAAACCCCCCTTTTGCAGTGCCATCAAGTTTTGTAATAACAATCCCCGTAACACCTAAAGCATCGTTGAATGTCTTTGCCTGGACTATGGCGTTCTGTCCATTTGTAGCATCGACAACAAGAAGTGTCTCATGGGGTGCATTGTGTATTTCTTTGCTTATCACCCTTTTTATCTTTTTCATCTCTTCCATGAGGTTTGTCTTTGTATGAAGCCTCCCTGCTGTATCGAGTATAACCACATCAATACCTCTTGCCACAGAAGCCTTTATGGCATCATAAGCAACAGCAGCAGGGTCAGAACCTTCTTTATGTTTAATTATATCTATATTCAATCTCTTTGCCCATACCTCGAGTTGTTCAATAGCAGCGGCCCTGAATGTATCGCATGCACCGAGAAGCACAGTCTTTCCTGAATCGAGAAAAATCTTGGCCATTTTTGCAATGGTCGTTGTTTTCCCAACGCCATTTACACCAAGGGTCAGTATAACAAAAGGTTTGATACTGTTCACATCAAGGGGCACTTCAACGGGTTTTAATATCTTTTCCAGCTCCTCTGCCATGCATGTCTTTATATCTTCTGTAGTTTTAATATGCCCCCTTTTCCATCTCTCCTTGAGTCTTTCCATAAGCAACTGGGAGGTTTCAATACCTGTATCTGCTAAAATCAGGGCCTCTTCTAATTCTTCAAAGGCATCTTCGTCTATGGGCTTTCCCTGAAAAATCCATTCAATACGGGTAAGGATTTGTTCTCTTGTCTTTGTCAATCCGTTTTTTATCTTATCCAGTAGTCCCATCTTTTTTAAGCCTCTTTTTCTATCAGTATTTGTCCTTTTCTATTTTTATAATCATCCTTTAAAATATCTTTATTTTACCATTTCTAAACCTATACCTTAAATGTAAGATATCAATCTATTCTTCCGGTATATAAGGTTTTCCACATAATTTACATACACCATTTTCAACAACTCCGATGCATGTTCCGTCACTACATAAGATTCTGTTTGAAAGATCGAATGATTCTTCTTCATCTTCTATTTTTTTATTTAAGGCTGCACCGCATAGATAACAGTAATCACCAAGGGGAAGTATTTCTCCATTACATGTGTTGCACTTTATTGTCTCTATCTCACCGGCACACTTTTCACAAATCATGTTTCACCTCACCTTATAAACCCTTATTACCTTACCTTTTTCAAACTCTATATAAACGGCGTCTTTATTATATGGAATAATCCTCCATGAGGGTTGATATGTCCAGAGGATATTGTTTTCAGTAGTCCTACTTATTGCAGTGGGTTCACCTAATTTTTCCCTTACCTGTTTCTCATCCATGGATAATAAAATCTGCTCTAACTGAATCTTTTCTGCCTTTGTTGATTTTTTAGATGCGCTGCATCCATATAAACTGAACATTGTCAATAACACAATGCATGTGGTTAAAAAAAATAATGTTTTTTGAGTTTTCCACAATTTTTGTGGAAAACTTGTGCAAAAATTGTAAAAAAAATTATCTAACTTATTGAAAATATAGTATAAATTTATATTTTGTTTTAAGGATTGGCAAAAAATTTTTTCAATATTTTTAAGTATTTTACTATTCATAAGCCCGCATCTTCCCTGAATTTTAATATTAATATACAATACCTTGATTCTCAATGGGTTATAACATTATATTTTTTAGATGCCTTCTTTAATCTCTCCATAATTGCCCTTCCTAAACCCTTTTCAGGCACCCTTTCTGCATAGATAATCTCCACATCCCTCTGGTCTAACTCGATCAAATGGGAAAAGAAATTCGATGCCGCCTCTTTTAAATCTCCCTTTTCAGAAAGCACCCTTACATATTTTGAAAGGACAGGTTTCAGTGGCGTTTTAAAGGCAAGAAAGGCAGAATTTTTTTTATCTATCTCTTCCGGTGAATTGACTATCTTCAAAGGCTTTTCAGGCGAATAATGATAAGGCATCATACCTGGAGATTCATATGTGCCTGTGATTTCTTTTTTGTCTTTTACCTCCCCCACCACCTCCTGAATCTCTTCAAGGCTTATTGCTCCATGCCTGTTTATAAACACATGTTCCTTTTGAAATGAAATAATAGTCGATTCAATGCCGTAAACACTATCTCCTCCATCAAGGATTAATTTTATCTTATTTTTTAACATATTGGCAACGTGTATGGCCTTTGTGGGACTTACATATCCAAAGGGATTGGCACTGGGTGCGGCAATAGGTCTTCTAAGTTCTTTGATTAAATTCTTTGCCACAGGATGAGACGGCATCCTTATACCAACTGTGGGAAGCCCTGATGTTACTATATCAGGTATAATATTACTTTTTTTTAAAATAAGCGTCATAGGGCCAGGCCAGAACTTTTCTATCAGTTTTTTCGCCTTATCCGGGATTTCAACAGCGATTTTATCAAGCCATTCTTTTGTATCTATATGCACTATAAGCGGGTCAAATCTGGGCCGCCCCTTTGTCTCGAATATCTTTGCCACTGCATAAGGATTAAACGCATCTGCCCCAAGCCCGTATACGGTTTCTGTAGGAAATGCTACAAGCTCACCGCTTTTCAGCAAATATACTGCCCTTTGAACAGAAGAAGTTTCAAATCCATTAAGTATTTCCATGTTATTGTGGCAATAGAAAAAAATAAGGGGAACAAAAAATTATTTTGGTTCTAAGGGTTTATTATTTTCCTCTTCCTTTTTAGGGGTAACATCTATTTCTTCTGGTTCTTTTAGGCTTTTTTTGAAATTTTTAATACCTTTACCGAGGGCACCCCCTACATCTGCAAGCTTTCCTGCACCGAAGATGAGTAACACAATAACCATTATAACTATAAGTTCTGGCATTCCAAGTCCAAACATATTTTCTTCTCCTTATAAAAAATTAACATCTTTCTTTAATATAAGTCAATAATTTAATGAAAAACATTTATTTTTAACATAGCCATTGCATATTCAATGGCCTCCTGTCTTGTCTTTATCTCGCCCGATATCTGTCTCTCTCTAATGTCAGCAAGAATTCTTCCGATTTCTGGGCCTTCCTTATAGCCAAGCCCTATTATATCATGACCTGTAATCAATCTCGGCAGTGGCTTTTCTTGAAATTTTTTATACATTGACAATACATCTTCACAGACACCTAATACCCTTTCTGTGGATTCGTTATCTTTCCCCTGGGAACTTCCATACATATCACAAATTGTCAACAATACGAGTAAAGGGGTAAGGTCTCCCATTTTAAATATCACCCGTCTTATAGCCCTTTCTGTAGTCTCCCCAGTGCTTATCAGAAATATCCTCATATGATTATAGATTAGGTTTTTTATATGTCTCATCTCATTCACACTGAACCTCATCCTTTCCATAATGGATGATGCCATATCTTCTGAAACCTTTTCGTGATAATAAAAGTGGATAACATTTTTTTCCCAATCCTTTGTGAATGTCTGTGGTTTACCTAAGTCATGAAAAAGAAGGGCATATCCTGTAATTTTTATGGACTGTTTATCCATATGATATTTATTTCCATAGGTGTATAAATATTTAAATGCATGAACAGTATGTCCAAACACCTCAGGTTTTAGATTTTTCTCATCATCGAATCTTTTTAATACAAATAATTCGGGAAAGATTTCAAAGATCAAACCTGTTGCATCCAGAATTTTTAAAGATGAAAATGCATTCTTTGAACATATAATCTGGTCCAACTCATATTTAATCCTTTCAGGCGCTACATGCCCTATAAGGCCTTTAAGCTCAGAGATATCCCTGTAGAGACTGTCGTGGATCACAAAACTGTCAAGGGTTGAAAAGTGCCTTATGGCCTTTAACATCCTCAATGGGTCTTTTATAAGATTCTTTTTTTTAATATGGACAATTACCTTATCTTTTAAATCCTTCAACCCTTTTAGAGGATCGAGGATTTCCCCTCTTTTTATATCGTATGCAATGGCATTTATTGTAAAATCGCGCCTTAAAAGATCATCGACTATATCCTTTTCTATTTTTGTCAAATCAATATTTTTATCATCTTTTGCGATTCTGAATGTGTGTATAGGTTTTTTTCCCAAGATAAAGGCCCTGCTATTTAATAACTCTTCGAATACTTTTATGTCTTCTTCATTGGTAATGGCAAAATCAAAATCATTGGGTATGGAAGATAGAAATAACTCCCTGATGGAGCCTCCTACAAGATATAAATCCCCTCTAATCTGCTTTTTTGTTAGCCCTTTTATAATATCAAGGGAGCTGATCTTTTCTTTAAGGTAATCTTCTACATCCATAAAATCATCTAAATCTTTTAAACTTCAGTCCGTCTATACCTTCATAAACAATGTCCATTATCGAGGATGCCTTTGCTATCCTTCTGGCTGATTTTTTTTTATTAACTTCAAGGCCTTCAATCATCTTTAAAAAAAACCTCATCCTGTCCGTATGTTTTATATATTTAGGTATCGTTGTATTGAGCTGTATAAACATCTTGATCAAATCTTCTTCATTGGCACTTTTAAAAACAATGTCTTCCATGTCTAACAGGAGAAAACTACCGTCTTCCTTTACAAAAATGTTACAGGCCTTAAAATCCTTATGAAAGATACTTTTTTTAAAAAGACATTTTAAAAAAACGCTTAATCTTTCAATAAAGAGTGCCCTTTTTTTCAGATCCATCTGATTGTATTGCCTATCAAGAAATCTATCGAGCTCTTCACCCCTTCCTTTTAAGTCTTCCATTGCCATAAAACCAGGCTGGATTATCCCTGGTAATTTAATGAAAAATACCTGTGGCGTAACTTTCAATGACATATAAGATAAAACAACGTATGCCTCCCATGCCTTCTTTAATCTTCTCTTATTTCTGTAAGATTTTCTTATATGGTCAGAATACCTACACACCACTGTCTTTTTATCTTGTTTTATAATCTCTTTAAAGACCTCTTGTCTTTGCCACTGGCTGTCTTTTATGTATAAGATGTCTTTAGCATTTTTTACAATTGATGTGTCTTTGAATGCCCTTTTTTTCTTTTTTTCAATCCATTTTTTCCACATGTCCGTGAGGGTTGATTCCACTATTTTTCTAATATTTGGGCTACCGTAAGTTAAAAAAAATGTTTCCTTTTCATCCTCAGACATATCTTGATATACCATGGCAAGGCTGTGGGAGAGGTTGGATACCTTATCTGATAATGAAAAATGTTTTTTTATCTCCATCTTGTGTAAATCAATAAGATAAAGTTTGTTATCCTCTACTATTATATTATTCAGGTGGAGGTCATTATGTCTTATCTTATAAGCCTCCATTTTTTTTAAAAGCATGGCAAGCTGTATTATACGCTCTTTTTTGTTTTCTTGTTCGTAAAAAGCATCTATAAAGTTTTTTCCATAGAGGCACCTCTGTATTATAAAAGAGCCATCTTTTGAAACGCCGTAACCAAAAGGCTCTGGCGTGTTTATACCAAAGGATAATAGCCTTTTTCCCATAAGAAATTCTTTTTTAGCCCTTGGATTTATGGACCTTCTAAAAACACCTGAAAGGCCTTTTTCCCTGAAGAATTTAAAAAAGTACCTATTGTCATTAACCTGAATAATTCTATAATCTCTTCTATAAGTGGCTTTTAACTCAATGGTATTTAAAAAATCATCGAGTAAGTCCTTTTCTAAAAACCAGTCTATCCCTTTTATTCTTAAGTGTTTCATAGGTTATCCAGAATATTAGCTACCATAGGCCCCCACTTTTGAAGGGAATACTTTTCCTGGACTGTTTTTCTTGCTGTGCTTCCCATTTTTTTTCTCAAAGAGACATCTTTAGTAAGTGTTAAGATTGCCTCCATCCACTCATCGCTATCCTCTCTTATAAAACCATTTAAGCCATCTTCGATGATTTCTAAAACAGCACCAACGGGATGGGAAATCGTGGGAAGCCCTGCTGCCATATACTGGATTAGTTTAAGTCCGCATTTCCCTCTTGACCATATATCGTTCCAAAGAGGCATTACACCTATATCAAAGCTCAATAGCCCTTCTTTTTCTTTTTTCTTATCCCATTTTTCAAAAATATAATCTATTTTTGTTTCAGGTGCATAGTCAGCTATTATCTTATATCTAATATAGGGTATTTTTTCTTTTGCCCTCAAAAAAACATCTTCCATTGTTGAAAGGTATTTTACTGTAGATTTACTACCAATCCATCCAATAACAACGTGCATATTATCTTTATGCTTTTTTACAGGATACTCTTCTAAATCCACAACAGTGGGGCAATAAAACACATTTTTTTCTTTATATCTTTTTGCCTCGTTTAATAAAAATCTATTACCGCATAATACAGCATCTACCTTTGTTACCATGTTCTTAAATTTTTTCATCCTCGTTGGACTCTCACCTTTTGTACCATACATGACAGCGTCGTCAAAGTCATACACGAGTCTTTTCGAAATACGCCTTATCAATGAGAGCTTTATCGGTTCAAATAGTAGCCTCTGAATATAAACCACATCTGCATTTTTAATGAAAGGTATCATCTTTATAAATCCTGTCTTAGTAGTGATAAGTTCTACGTTAAATCCTTTTTTCTCAAGAAAAGGGAAGTATTGCTGGATCCTATAACCTTGAGGATTTGCATGGGTTAAAAAGACAGCTTTCTTCAATTAATCTCCCTTAAGCCATTTAATAAGTTTTGGGGCACAAACCTGAACAGTATAACCGTCAAATACCTTTTCTCTTCCCCTTTTACCCATACTTGTCCTTAAATTGTAATCTTCTATTAAAATAGACAATTTTTCAATCCAATCTTTTTTTGTATCTGCCCAAAACCCATTTACGCCATCCTCTACTACATCCATGTTTATACCCACAGGCGTGCAAACAGAGGCTACACCTACACCCATATACTGTATGATTTTATAGCCGCACTTGCCCATAGACCATAGGTCATTAAATAAAGGCATAACCCCTATATCGAGCTTTTTTAATTCTTCAATCTCGGTTTCGTATTTCCATTGCACCTTTTTCAATTTTATATGTCTTGTTTCTATAAATGTATCGCAGATTATTGTTAATAATACATTTTTATAAATTTTACCTATCTCTTCCCATACGTCTTTATAACTTTCCATGTAATGGATGCTACCGTGATCTCCAATCCATCCTATATTTATAATTTCATTTTTCCCATATTCCTTTTGACTATATCTTTCACCATCTATTGGTGTAGGCAACACCCTTACATCATTGTGGTATTTCAGCGCCTCTTTTTTTAAAAAATTATTTCCTGCAATGACCATATCTGTGTATTGAAGCATTCTTTTAAAACTTAATCTTCTTCTTAATGAATAAGGGTCTTTTGAAAGGGAATTCCTAAACATAACTGCATCGTCAAAATCATAGACAATCCTCTTTTTTTTTCTTTTAAGATAAAAAAGAACAGGTAAGGGCAAACGCTTCCTCTGGACAAAGATCATATCGAATGATTTTACATTTTTTATGTATTCAACCCAGTCATTCAATTTTTTAGGAAATTCCCTGATATCGTATTGTATTTTATTGCATTGAAAAAAGGGCAGGTATTGAATAACCCTGTATCTACTTGCTGCTACGTTAAAACCCTGTATTAAAAAAGATACCTTCAAAGGATGCCATCACATGAGATATTTATAAAAAGGATTATAAATAAATCCTTTAAGCCCTGTCAATAGGCAAAAAAATCATAACTATACGAAAAAATATCAATTGCAAAGAATTTTCTGGAAAGAAAATCTACGAATCTATAGAATATATTAAAAGGTTTTGTTATGTGAAAAATATTCGGAAACATTGCATTGGCAATGATAAATAATTTTATTTAAAAAGTGAACATATACAAAAGGAGATATAATGCCGAATACATTTAAATACATTTACGGACCTGTGCCGTCGTGGAGGTTAGGGAGTTCCCTTGGTGTTGACCTATTAAGTCAGGAAGGTAAAATTTGTACCTTTGATTGTATTTACTGCCAGCTCGGGAAAACACACATTTACACCAGAGAAAGAAAGGTTTACATACCTGAAGACCTTATAAAAAAAGAGATTAATTTATTACCTAATGACATAAACATAGATTATATTACCTTTTCCGGAAGGGGCGAGCCTACACTGGCCCTTAATTTAGGCAAAACAATTAAGTTAGTAAAAAACATAAGGAAGGAAAAAATAGCTGTTATTACAAATTCTACCTTATTATACGACAAAGATGTGCAGGAAGAACTTTCCTATGCAGATTTTGTAATAGCAAAACTCGATGCCGATTCAGAAAATATTTTCTTAAAAATAAATAAACCTATTAGGGGCATCACATTCGATAATGTCATCTTAGGCCTAAAAGACTTTAAAAAAAGTTTTAATGGCAAATTGGCACTTCAGATAATGTTTATCCGTGAGAATGCTGATCATGCCAGGGAGATCGCAAAATTAGCAATGGAAATCAATCCCGATGAAGTGCAGATTAATACACCGACCAGGCCATGTGGCGCAGAGGCCTTAAATATTGACACGCTTTTGAAGATAAAGGAATATTTTTCTGGTCTTCATTTGATCTCTGTTTACGAAGGCAGAAAAAAAGATGTAAAACCCATAAGCCATGAAGACACAATAAAAAGAAGGGGTAAATTTTAAATTTTTTATTATCTTTTATACTCAGACAGATAATGCAAAAAAAATTGGCCGATGGTGCAAAAAGATTTAGAAGATGTAGAGATGTTAGAGGTGTAGTTAAAGGCGCAAAAAGCACAAAAACCATATATTAGGAAGCTATTACAGATTAAGATATTTGATAAAGGCTATGAATTAAAAGTAACGCAGGGTATTTAATATTGATTTTTAAGAAAAAAAAATATATTATCTCCTTTAAAGTGAGGTGATATAATGGGGAAATCCTTTGTTCCTTTATCCTTAATATGAGCTTTAATAAGGCCTAGGTTAGGCCTTGATACATGTTTAAGAGGAAGGAAGAAGGGTTGTTTCTGTTTAATATCCCTGTTGTAAAATCCCTTATCCTTATTTGATATCTATTTTATTGGCCTTCCCCAATAAAGCGAATTTTAAAACAAGAATCCTTCCTCTTACATAAGTCTATTAAAAATACTAAAAAGTAGGAGGGTAAAATGTCAAAAAAAGTATTCACCTTTTTTGCAACCCGCTGGGGTATTATCACGGTAGGTGCAGTTATAGGAATTTTAGCTTCAGTTTTACAAAAATTAGGTAACCCACCGAATATGGGAGTATGCGTTGCCTGCTTTGAAAGGGATATTGCCGGCGCACTGGGTCTTCATAGGGCAGAGGTTGTTCAGTATATGCGTCCAGAAATAATAGGTTTTGTCTTGGGCGCCATGATTGCAGCATATATTTTCAAAGAGTTCAGGGCAAGGGCAGGTTCTGCACCCATTGCAAGGTTCATTCTCGGTGTCTTTGCCATGATAGGAGGTCTTGTATTCTTAGGGTGTCCCTGGAGGGCTGCCCTCCGTCTTGTCGGAGGTGATGGAAATGCCATATTCGGTTTATTGGGATTAATCACAGGTATATGGATAGGCACCCTGTTTTTAAAAAACGGGTATAACCTCGGAAGGTCTCAACCAACACACACCACAGTTGGCTGGCTTATGCCTCTTACCATGCTCGGTTTTCTTGTTCTCATGCTTATATTCCCTCAAATTGCCGGACAGGATAAAAACGGTGTATTATTTTATAGTGTAAAAGGACCTGGTTCAATGCATGCACCTCTTATTGCCTCTTTGGTTATCGGTCTTATTATAGGATTTATAGCCCAGAGGAGCCGATTTTGCACAATGGGTGCTATAAGAGATTTCATCCTTTTCAGGCAAATACATCTCCTTTTAGGTTTTATATCCCTTGCAGTATTTGCCTTTCTCACAAACCTCATCCTCGGGCAGTTTAACCCTGGTTTTGTGAAACAACCTGTTGCCCATACTATTGGCCTTTGGAATTTCGGGGGCATGCTTTTAGCCGGTCTCGCCTTTGCCCTTGCCGGTGGTTGTCCTGGAAGACAACTTTTTCTTGCAGGGGAGGGAGACGGTGATGCAGCAGTTTTTGTCTTCGGTATGATAGTGGGTGCAGGCATATCCCACAATTTCGGACTTGCCAGTTCTCCCAATGGTGTTGGGCCATACGGGATACCTGCTGTTATCATAGGAATTTTGGTTTGCCTTTTCATAGGTTTTACCATGAGAAAACAGTTATCTTAAAGGAGGATATTATGAGCTCCATTGTAGATGCCAGAGGGCTTTCTTGCCCACAACCAGTCATCTTAACCATGAACGAGATAAAAAAGGTTCAAAAAGGTGAAATAATTGTTCTTGTTGATACAGACACCTCTAAGGAGAATGTTTCCCGTGCAGCAATTTCACAGGGCTGGACAATAAAAGAAGTTGTGCCAGAAGGGATAGGTTATAAAATCACAATTATAAAAGACTAAAAATTTGGTAAAAAAAACTTATAGGGATCGGTAAAATTCTTTCCGATCCCTTACAAGGTTTGCCTTTGAAACATCAGTTGGCGTATATAAAATGCGTCACAACTTAACCAAAAAAGTAATGCCTTTGTTTTAATATTATCCCTTGACTTAAATATTAGGTTAAAGTTAAAAAATTCCATTATGATTTTTTCCAATATGAAATACGGGATATCGATTTTGATTCTATCTGTGTTTATAGTATTTCTTGCCCATAACAATGCTTATGCCCAACAGGCAAAAAACCTGCCCAAACTCATAGATTTAGGTGCAAAGGGTTGCCTGCCCTGTAAACTTATGAAACCAATACTTAAAGAATTGCAGGCCGAATATGCAGGTATTTTGAATATAGAGATATACGATATACATGAAAAGCCTGATCTGGGGAAAAAATACAACGTAAGGCTTATCCCAACCCAGATCTTTTACGATAAAGAAGGTAAAGAACTATACCGCCATGTAGGTTTCATGTCAAAAAAAGACATTATTAACACATTTGAAAAATTCGGGATAAAATTAAAAAAATCCCCTTAAAAAACTGACTTGACCATTTAATGCCTTATCTCTTTTTTCAGCCAGTTGAGATAATCCTGGCTACCCATAGCTATAGGAACGGCAATTATCTCAGGAACATCATAATGATGAATGGATTTTATAGTATCCTCAACCTGTTTATAGAGACCTTTTTTACTCTTTATAATACAGAGCCACTCTTGGGATGTCTCGATTTTTCCCTGCCACCAATAAGTGCTTGTTATGGGGCCCAATACCTGCACACAGGCGGCAAGCCTTTCTTCAACGAGCCTATTTGATATTGCCTCTGCAATATCTATCCTATCTGTTGTTGTATATATCTGTAAATAATCTTCCATATCTTCACCCCTTAATCTTTAAAATTTTTCGATGCTATAATTTCATAACACGTGCCAATAATTTCAGAAAGATTTGGTGAAAAGGATATTCTGGAAATGGATTCATTAAGGTTTTTAATACCTGAAGGGATATGTTTAAGGAAAGGTTTTATCCCATTTTTATAGCCCAAATAACTATAAGCACCGAGGGCCTGCATGAGCCTCTGACATGAGGCACACCAGAATAATTCTTTAAATGATTCTATATCAGTCTTTTTATAGGAACGATTATAATAAAATTCAAGGAGATAATTTCTTTGGTGATCTAAAAACACCACATATGGGTCATTTAGTATTGAGGCCAAATCATAGAGTGGATTACCAATCCTCATGCCCTGAAAATCAATAAAATATGGCACATCGTCTTTTACAATTACATTCTGGGATTGAAGGTCACGGTGGATAATGGATTGCTCTGAGTGTAAGAGTTTTTCAATAATATCGCTTAACTCCTTATTTAATCTATTATGGTCTAATTTTTTATATTCAAATCCACATACGGCTGTGACAAAATTCTCTAAAAAATAATTATGTTCCCATGCATAAAGGGATGCGTCAAAAGATTCCATCATCCTTACCCTGCCAAAGGGAAACTCGTTTATGGGATAATTATGTAATTTTATTATATTATCAAGTGTTTTTTCGTATAAAACCCTTCTTATATCCCACGGTTTATCCCTGAGGGAATACAAATCCATCTCACCTAAATCCTCTATCAGGATTAATTGCCCATAAGGGTCATGTTCATATATCTCTGGGACATTTATGGAGATTGTTTTTAAAAATAAACCTATTTCTACATAGAACATATTTTCTTTCCTGGCTGTGCCATAATGTATTAAGATTGCCCTTTTATCTCCTGCCCATTTAACTCTGTAAAATGTCCTGTCAGAACCCCTTACAGAAAGAGGTTGTATCTCAATAAAAATAGTATCGGAAATGCCAAAGGATTCTCTTACAAATTCAATAAGTATCTTATTATTCATCGTTAAGTCCTTTGAATACCTCTTTCAATGTAAAAAATGCCTCAGGTGTGCCTATATCATACCAGAATCCCTCGTCTATTATAACACCCTTAATTGAGCCGGGATTTTCCTGTATCATCCTTAAAAAAACCATAACTATAGATTCTGGTTTTCGCTGCTCAATCACATCTAATATCTTTGTTTCAATGGCATAAATGCCTGTGAAAAGGCATGTTTTAACACCCTTTTTCCCAAAGGTAAATCTCATATCCACAATATTCCCCTCTTCGTCTACCTCTACATTCATATTATGACCTTTTGACCTCAATACAAGGGTTGCTATGGCTGAGTCTTTCTCGTGTTTTTCTAAGAGTTTTATTAAAGGTAGATTTGTGATAACATCACCGTTATAATATATAATTGCCTCATCATCTAAAAGTAAATCGTCAATGTTTTTTAAGCCTCCGCCGGTCTCTAAAAGCGTAGGTTCATAACGGAAAATAATGGGTATACCTTTGTAGTTTCTGCTTGGAAATACCTTTTCATATGCTTGGTGTAGATGATGGGTGTTTACAATAAAACGTTCTATACCAATACCCCTAAGATGTTCCATGGCATATGTGATGATAGGCCTTCTGCCAATTTCGAGTAAAGGTTTAGGGTATGTATCTGTTAGTGGTTTTAATCTTATACCCTTTCCTGCACCGAGGATAAATGCTGTCTTAAATCGTTTTTTCCCCAAGCATACCTCAATATATCTTTTCGAGCCTTGTGCCTGGAAAATAATGCCTTAATATTTCTTCAGCCTTATAACCTTTTAATGCCATAACACCTGCGCCTATCTGGCACAGTCCTACGCCATGACCCCACCCTGCACTATAAAAAGTAAATGTATCTATATCACCTAAATCGTCGTATTTATGTTCAATCACAAAGGCACTGCTTAAAAGATGGGTATGGGAGAGCCATCGTCTTATCTCAAGCTCTTTTCCTATTCTAATAGTCTTTTTTGTGCCTCTTATCTCGAGAAGAAATATTCTTCCAGAAGGTCCCCTTTTTAATGGTTTAATCTCTTGTATTTTGCCCAGGTCATACCCAGACTTTTTGCAGATAATGTCTTCGAGTTCTTTTCTTTTGTATCTTACCTGCCATCTGAAAAAATCTTTGGTTTTAATGTCAAAATCTGGCAATATCATCCTTAACATCTCCCTGTCTTTAATGTTACAGAATGCATCTGGCCTTGAACATATCCATGATTTTGCATCCTTTTCTGTTAAAATGGGGGAAAAAGATTTTTCTCCATCATAGATACTCTTTAAATATGGGATATCCATATCCTTCCACGCTGTTTTGTATTCTTCAGTAATCCCCCCACATGCCTTAGAATATCTTGCATCACACACAAGGCCATTATATGTGAGAACAATGCCTGAAGTCTCTATAACAGCCCTTACAGGATTTTCTGTTGAGATTTTTGTTATGCCTTGATACCTTTGACAGTGGTCATCGGCACATACATCGTAGAGGTCATGGGATTCCTGTTCATAAAAGCGAATGATCTGGTCCTTATCCATTGTAGATTTACAGTGTTGGTCTTTTTTTCTTTCCTTTGTCAAAAGAACATTATCTTTTTCCTTTAAGGCATAGATGAGCCAGCTTCTAGATATTATGGCATGGGCCTTTAAAAACTCGATAGGTGCAGTGCTTTTCATTTCAGAAGAAATAACGCTTTTGAGATAATCTTCAACCTCTATTTCATTTATAATGGCAATTGTTCCATGGGGACGCCTTTTCAACACAAGATCGCCCTTAAATACTTGCCTTTCCTTTTTCTCCCAGTGGAAACCTATATCAATTGCAACATCGAAAAGAGTAAATGTAGAATCGCCCTTATTTTTAAACCTTATATCCTGTCCACTGGATACTATGTGTTTCTTTTTATCAAAAATTATTATAGAGTCCTTTTTTGCCTCTACAATAATCGTCCCTGTTATTTCTTTCCCATCATTCAGTAGAAAAACACCGTTTAACCCTATAACAGCCTCAGACTGCTCATCTTTGATGCCAACCCTAATCGTAGAACATGCCTTTTGCATCGAATGAAAACCCAATAAATTATGTCCAGACTTTTCTTCCATAAGATTGGCTAATCTTTAACCCTTTTTTAATAAATTGTCAATTCCATATAAGATGTATATGATCATGGTTTTTTAAAGGTTTTATTATAAAAAAATAAAGGAGAAAGATATTACAAAACTTTATGGGATTGCAATAAGTTATCCACAATTGGCAGCATGCCCCTTATATCATCCACAATAAAATGGGCACCCACATCCTCAAAGGCATGCCTTTTTGTCCTTCCCGACAGGACACCCACTGTTATAACCCCTGCCCTTAGACCTGCCATAACATCAGTGGGATGGTCACCGGCAAGGATGGCATTTTCTGGTCTAATGGACATGGTCTCCAATACATGAAAGACATGTCTGGGGTCTGGTTTTACAAATTTTATATGTTCCCTTGTGGAAATACCGTTAATAAATTTATCCATGTCTGGGAATACTTTATTAAGGACAGGCATACAAGTCCTTGTTATAATACCTAATTTCATGCCCCTATGCCTTAGACCGCCAAGGACATCCCTTGTGTATGGAAATAAATCTTTTCCATTTGCAGCTTCAACCTCAAGTGACTCGAGCCTCCTAAATGCCTCCTTAGAAAATGCCGCACCCTTTATACCCAAGAGCTTTTCAATCTCGTATATCATCTCGATTATATAAAGGTTGTTAAGATGCCCTATCTTTTCTATGTCTATGAATCTCTCTGCAACCCTTAATATCTCTTCTCTTATTAATTGGAAATCAAGGGTCAACTCTGTGAGGGTTCCGTCAAAATCAAAAACTAAACCTTGAACCATTGAATTGGCAAATATTATTGGTCTATATTTTAATATCAAGTAAAAAAATTAAGCGGAAGTCCTCATAAGGGCTTCCGCTTAATGCTTACTATTTTCCAAGCTCTATTTTCTTTACACTAACTACATTTGGCAGGGACTGAATTTCCCTTATTACATTGTCTTCCACATCTTTATCGAGGTCAAGTAATGAAATAGCCATGCCACCTATACTCTCCCTCCCAAAGTGCATGCCACCTATATTTATACCCCTGATGAAGAATACATTCCCTATACTTGCAATCACGCCTGGTTTATCATAGTTATAAATTAGAAGCATGTTTCCCTTTAAATCCGCCTCGAGGTAAATATTATTTATTTTTATTAGTCTTGGTTCTTTTTTACCAAATAATGTGCCTTCTACCAAATTTTGGTTCTTTTCGCCTTTAACAGTAATTGTTATAAGGGAAGTAAAATCTTCTGATTCTTTAGTCTTGATTTCTTTTACCTTTATGTCTCTGCTTTTTGCCACAATAGGTGCATTTACATAGTTTACGCCTTCAAGTTGCTGTGTAAGGATATTTTTCAATATCCCCTGGGTAAGGACCTTTGTGTCAAACTGAGACACATCACCCAAATACTGGATTTCTATGGCCTTTATGGGAAAATCTGTAATAGATGCAACAACAGAAGCAAGGTTTTCAGAAAGTTTTAAGTATGGGCCAATCTGTTTTGCCATCTCAAGGGAAATAGATGGTGCATTGACACTGTTTTTTATAACCCCGTATTTAAAGAAATCCACAACCTGATGGGCAATATCTATGGCTACCTTATCCTGGGCCTCTTGCGTTGATGCCCCAAGGTGAGGTGTACAAATCGTTTTATCCGATAATACAAGGGGATTATCAGGTGGTGGTGGCTCCTGTTCAAATACATCAAGGGCAGCACATGCCACATGGCCTCTCTCCAGCGCCTCTAAAAGGTCTTTTTCATTTACAATAGGGCCTCTTGCCACATTAATGATGATTACGCCCTTTTTCATTTTTGCTATGGCATCCTTGTTTATGAGATTCCTCGTGTCTTTAACGAGCGGAACGTGTATTGCAATAAAATCACTCTCTTTAAGGAGTGTATCAAAGTCAACAAGCTCAATCCCTTTACTTTCTGCAAATTCTTTTGACACATAGATGTCATAAGCAATAACCCTCATACCAAGGGCAAGGGCCTTTTCAGCAACAAGACTGCCTATATTCCCTATGCCGATTACACCCAATGTTTTTCCGTAAATTTCAATACCCATTAATGCCTTTTTCTCCCATTTACCCTGTTTCATGGTTCTGTCGGCCAGGGCAATCTTTCTTGCCGCTGCAAACATAAGGGCTATGAAGTGTTCAGCAGCGGCAAGGGCATTACCTTGAGGTGTATTCATAACGATAATACCTTTTTCTATTGCTGCTGCCACATCCACATTGTCCACACCAATACCTGCCCTTCCTATAACCTTTAATTTATCTGCCTTTTCTATAATCTCTCTTGTTGCTTTTGTAGCACTTCTGACTATGAGGGCATCGTATCCCCCGATAATCTCTTTTAATTCTTCTGCCTTTAAACCTACCCTAACATCTACTTCGAGATTGTTAGATTTAAGTATCTCCAAGGCTTTCTCGGACAGTTGATCTGCAATGAGAACTTTCATCTTTCTCTCCTTTTTTATGTCCCTTTTAACATCATTTTTATAAATCCTTTAGGCAATCTACAGCCTTTGCTACACCTGTTCCGATTTGGAATTTATAACCAAGGTCTCTTAAGGTAAATTCAAGGGCAGCAATGGCTGTTATCACATCGTATTTATCTGCATAACCAAGGGTGGCAATCCTGAAAATCTTTCCCTTTAACTGATCCTGTCCACCGGCACCGGTTACACCGTATTTTTTCCACATGGTTTTATAAATGGCTTGGCCGTCAATGCCATCAGAGGCTACTATGGCAGTAACCGCCGGACTTGGAGTTTTAGCAAAAATTTTCAGCCCTAAGGCCTTTGCCGCCTCCCTTATAGCATAGGAAAGTATTTCAAATTTTTTATAGATATTTTCAAGTCCTTCTGCCTTTATCATCCTCAATGATTCCCTGAGCCCTACGATAAGGGATATGGCAGGTGTAAAATTTGTCTGATTTTTCTGAAGATTTGTAAGCTCTTTCTGCCAGTTGAAATAAAATTTTGGTATTTTTGAGGTTTTATTGAACTCCCATGCCTTATTACTTACCCCGGCAAATGCAAGCCCTGGCGGTAACATAAGCGCCTTTTGAGAACCCCCCACAAGTATGTCTATGCCCCATTCATCCATGGGTAACTCAAAAACACCTACACCTGTAATACCGTCGACAACAAGGATTGTATCTGAATAATTTTTTACTATGTTAGCAACATCTTTCACAGGAAATCTTACACCTGTTGATGTTTCTGTGGCCTGCATATAAACGGCCTTTATGCCAGAGTTCTCTTTTAAAGCCTTTTCAATAAGGCCAGGATCAAGGTCATCCCCCCAAGGCAAGTCTATGTTTACTGTTTCAACACCATAGGCCTTACAAATATTTGCCCATCTCTCACCGAATTTTCCGCTTCTTACACATACTGCCTTATCGCCAGGTGAGAGCATATTCGTCACTGCACCTTCCATTGCCCCTGTGCCAGATGAGGCAAATATGAGCACCTCGTTTTTTGTGCCGAATAAATATTTTAGGTTTTCCCTTACCTCCTCTAATACTTCTTCAAAAAGAGGGTTTCTGTGGTGTATAATGGGTTCGGCCATCTTTAAAAGGACTTCCGGTGGTATTGCTGTTGGTCCCGGTGCAAGTAAATATCTTTTTTGCATTGTCTACCTCCTTAAAATTAAGTCTTAATTTCTACCAAAAACATTAAAAAAAGACAAGAAAAATAATCATTTAGAAAATTTAATAAATTTTTTTATTGACATTCCTTTTATATTCGTTTAGGAAATCTAAAAAAACTAAAAGAGGAGGATGACTATGCCTGCAAAAGTTGATGAAGAAGCCTGCACAGGATGCGGAGCATGCGCAGAAGTATGTCCAGCCGATGCAATTACCGTAGATGATACGGCAAAGGTTGACCCTGAGCTCTGCACTGAATGCGGGGCATGCACAGAGGAATGCCCGGTAGAGGCAATCACTCTAGAGGAGTAACACACCTCAAAATATAAAAGGATGGGCAATGCCCATCCTTTTATACTCTTATAGCAAATTCCTTTTAAATAATTAAATACCCTTTACAACAATCTCAGATAGATCAAGGGCCTTCATTGTCTCTGTCTTTTCCTTATCTTTAATGGCATCTTCCATCATAATTAGACAATATGGACATGCTGTTACAACGGTATTGGCATTGATCGCTATTGCCTCGTCTATACGGGCATGGTTAATCCTCTTGTGATGCTCTTCCATCCAGATTCTACCACCACCACCACCACAGCAAAAACTCCTATCATGATTTCTTTCCATCTCAATAAATGTCCCTTGCTTTGTCTTTGCAATAACATTCCTCGGCTCATCAAAAATACGGTTAACTCTACCGAGATAGCATGGGTCATGGAAGGTTATTGTGCCTTCAATGGCAGGATTAATCTTGAGCTTACCTTCCTTTATGAGTTTCCAGATAATTTCTGACTGATGGTAAACCTCAAAATCACCACCTATCTGCGGATATTCGTTCTTCAATGTATGGTAACAGTGAGGGCATGTTGTAATTATCTTCTTTATGCCCAATTCTTTTAATAATTCAACATTCCCCTGGGCTATACCAAGATACAGGTCTTCATTTCCACATCTTCTTGCAGGGTCACCACAACATGTCTCTTCCTGCCCAAGTATACCAAAAGATACGCCTGCAGCGGTCAGTATCTTTGAAAATGCCTTTGCAACCTTTCTGTTTCTGTCATCAAGGGATGCAACACAGCCAACCCAGTATAGATATTCTATTTCCTCTTCCCCTGCCATCTTTATATCAAGACCTTCTATCCACTCTGTTCTCTGTCTCTTGCCCATTCCGTATGGATCTACCTTCTGCTGGAGATTCTTAAAGAGGAGTCTTGTCTCAGAAGTAGTCTTACTTAGTGTAAGGATAAGATACCTTCTCAACTCAATGTTCTTATCAAAGGTAGGGATCGATACTGGACAGTTTACCTGACAGGCAAGACAGGCTGTGCATGACCATATTGTCTCTTCCTGAATTACATTGTCTATTAACCCATCTTCTGTCTTTTTGCCCTGGGCTGCCCTTTCCCACTCTGCCTTTAAATCCTGAATAAACTGTTTAGGCGATAAGGGTTTTTCAGTGTTATAGGCCGGACAAAGATCCTGACACCTACCGCACCTTGTGCATGCATCCAAATCAAATATCTGTCTCCATGTAAAGCCATCTATTGAATTTACCCCGAATTCTTCAGCATTCTCGAAATCCTCAATAGGTGCAATGGCACCTCTTGGTGTGTCCTCAACACCCCTAAACATCATATTAAGGGATGATGTGATGATATGGAGCAGTCTCTTCGAATATGCGATGTATGCAATCAAACCAAATGAAAGAAGCATATGGAGATACCACATCACAGCATGGGGTATATAGGTTGAGCCTTTCTCTGCAGCAGGGAATATGGAAGACAGTGTCCAGCCTACAAAACTCCAGACCTCATAGGGTTTGGGGTCTGCCGCAATCCTTGCAGCTTCTACTAAAAATCCTGTAATAAGCACAACGAGAATCCATAGTAGCACAAGCAAATCATCGGGCTTATTGTCAAGTCTTGTGGGCTTAACAATATATCTACGATATATTGCCATAAGAATGCCGATTATGGCAGCCAAACCCGCCAGATCAGTAAGAAATGAAAATATGAGATAAAAATCACCTTTTATAAACTCAACACCGAATATGAGCCTTATCACATCATCCTGAATTGCAACGAGGGCTGTGGCTATGGCAAGAATGAGAAATCCCCAAAATATAAAAAAGTGCATCCAGCCGGGAAATGCCTCTCTTAAGATAGATTTGTGGAAGATCCCGTTTGTAATAAAGTAGCTTATCCTTTCACCGAGCCTGTCTTTAAAATTAAAAGACGTCGGTTTTCCAATCTTCCACATGGCATATCTTTTCTTGATACCGCAAATGAGCACGATGAATGTAATGACCATGAGGGCATAAGTAATCCATCGCGCCCCTCCTCCGACATTCCAGAAAATCTCCCTTCCGATATGGTCCATTTCCTGCCTCCTACATTTATTTTTTATCCTTTTAATTTGTGATAATTTTCATAAGCAATATAAAATCAAAAGCTATATAAAATCAATAAAAAATTAGTCCTTTTACATAAAATAAACAAAAAAAGTTTATCTTGACAAAGGAAAAGGGGAACTGTTATAAAAACATAAGATTAGGCGCGTAGCTCAGTGGGAGAGCGCTACCTTGACGCGGTAGAGGCCACGGGTTCAATACCCGTCGCGCCTACCATATTAATCAAAATTTCGAGTATGACTTAATACAATCACATTCTTTTAAAACGGGGCTTGCCTAATGAAGACCATAACACTTCTCACAATATCCAATATCTTTATGACCTTTGCATGGTATGGACATCTAAAATTTAAAGAAACACCGCTATGGAAGGTTATTTTTTTAAGCTGGCTCATAGCCTTTGCAGAATACTGTTTTCAGGTGCCTGCCAATAGGATTGGCCATAAAGTCTTTTCTGCTGCCCAGCTAAAGGTTATCCAAGAGGTCATAACCTTGGTCGTCTTTGCCATTTTTTCCATCTATTACCTAAAAGAAGGGATACGCTGGAATTACATAGTGGCATTCATCCTCATTGCCAGCGCCACATTTTTTATGTTCCATAAATGGTAAACATGAAAGAATTTATAACACATAAAGATAATCTTCTTAATACTTTATGAAAAAAGATGAAACATTTGAAAATTATTCAGGATTTAAGGATATAATCGAGATTGCCCATCTTTTAAATTTGACTGCAACCCCGGAAAAAATAGTTGAAACCGTTGTTAACAGTCTATGCACAAGGCTGGGAAAAAGGGCAAGATGCGCATTTTTAGAAGGAGAAGACCTTACATTAAAATATTGGGCAGGCCACCATTCATGCCCTATAAACGGTATACGGATAAATCAAAAAAGTATCATATGGGAGGCTGTAAAAAAAGATGAACCTATAAACATAACAGACTCTTCTCAGTCTAATGGGTTTGTCCATACCCTTGAAGTACCTGTAAACATAAAGGCCATAATCCCTTTAAGCTATGTTGACCCAATTACTAACAAAGAAAACAAAATAGGGGCATTGATTGTGGATTCAGGCATTGAAGAGATCCCCATATCAAAGGAAGAGTTCGAATATTTACAGTTAATCGGTCATCTTTTAAGCGCAATCATTGGCAGGGCGCATCTAATAAAAGGGCTTATGACATCGTGTCAGTGGCAGGAAAAGATTTTACTGGAAACAGCCCACAATTTCAGAAACAGGATCGTTGTAATCGGGGGCATGGCAAGAAGAATTGCAAAACTGGCAAAAGACCCAGAACTTATGGAAAAGGCCATGCAATTGCTCAAAGAGGTGGAAGCCCTTGAAAAACACTTAGAAGTATTTGAAAGCTATACTGTCAAAAAAGAAGAATAAAACAGACATAATTCAATTAACAGTGATAAATTCTATTTTAAACCAGTTTTTTAAAAAAATTGAGGGGGAAACCCCCTCAATTAATGGATCATGAGATGTTTCTGTGTATATAAACTGTTAGATCAGCCATTCTGTTTGTATAGCTTCCATATTCATTATCATACCAGCCAAATATTTTTGCATGAACAACGGGTATCTTAAGGCTGTTTACAGTATTCTTTATTGCATCAGGCAAATCTGGGATATTAGATAAATCTATATTAATAAAGGCTGTTCTTGTGTGATTAAACTGACCTTCTATGACTATTGCAGCATTAACACCTATCAAATCTGAAGAGACGTTCTGCTCTTCTGAATATATAAGAAGATGTTCAGGATCGTTTTCCCATGCCTTTTTATAAATACTGTTTATCAATTTTGTGGTAATAGGCTGCACTGATCTATCTTTTGTGGGGTTTGCCTGAAATGTTACGTTTAACACAATAAGGGATTCAGTATTTACAGGCACGCGGATGGAATCTGCCATGAAACCTATATTTTGGACTTCAGGTATAACCTGACTCAGTGCCTCTGCTGCATTTGTGGACGTAAGGATGATGTTGTTTAGTATACTTCTCGTTTTTCTTAAATCCTTTTCACCGTCTTTTGGCACACTATCAAGAACACTCTGTGAATTTGTTACTGCATGAACCGTGGACATGGATGCAGTAAGAATTTTACTGGTTGACTCATTGTTAAGAAGGGGTTTTACCATGTGTGCAAGCCCTGTGGTTGTACATGAAGCAGCAGACACCAAAGGATGTTTGTTTTTGTCAAATGCATGGTGGTTGATACCATATATCAGAGTTACACAATCATCGGGCATGGAAAGTGCCTTATTTTTTATCTTAAAGGCCGAAGAATTTATTACAACCTTTGCTCCCCTTGCCAGATGACCTCTTATGGAGCCTTTTTTATCGTCCATCGGCACCGTAGGGTCCCTGAACTTTCCTGTACACTCTACAACTATATCTACTCCGTAGTCTCTCCAGGGTATCTCTGCAGGATTTCTCGACTCTCTGAGAACCGTCACAGGGATCCCGTCTATCAATAGTTTTCCCTTTTTTTCATCCACTATCTGTATTATCCTTGAAGAGTTAACCCCATATAAAAATCTATGTATGCTGCCGTATGTTGAATCCTTTTCTATTAGCTGGGCCACGGCATCCATACCTTTGCCTATCCCTCTACCCTGATTGATATAAATTTCTTTGAAATACTTACGACCTATATGATGCCAAAGGGTAAGCTTACCAATTCTTCCCATACCATTTATGCCAAGGATTGGCGGCCTATTTTCCAGTATCTCTACCTTAGCCATCTTGACCTCCTGTGTTGTTTTTTATATATAAATATTAGTGAAAAAAAACACAAATTACAAGATAAAACGAGCTTATTTTTTTTAAACAATTTAAACAAGTTATAAGGCAAAGTATAAAAATTTTGTGCCTTTAACATATGATTCAAAGACCAACAAATTTTGAAAGTCCTATACTAATTTTAATTTTTTTGTTAAAATTTAAAAATTTCTTTAAAGGAGGGTATGGTGAAAATCACAAATCTTGAAAAAACAGAAAAAAAGTTGATGGATATGGATGGTGCAAAAGACACATACAAACAGATACCTATATCTGCAAAAGACGGAACCCCTGCCTATTCTTTCCGTGTTTTTACCATAATGCCCGGTGGCCACACACCCTATCATACCCATGAATTTGAACATATCAACTATATTATAGACGGAGTTGGTGCTGTTGTAAGACCAGATGGCACAGAGCAACCTGTCTCTAAGGGAGATTTTGTCTTGATCCTACCAGGAGAAAAACACCAGTATAAAAATAAAGCCAATGACAAACCGTTTATTATTATATGCGCAGTTCCTAAAGAGTATGAATAATTAGAATTTTATTTTTTCACGATCTTTTTTACATATACATCTTCGTCTTTAATTGTCATAAACAATGTAACCTTGTCTTTAACTTTTATATCCTCCAATGTGCCTTTTTTGCCGGATACTAAAACCTCTGTATTCTCGTCTATTATTCCACCATTTATGTATTCATTCTTTCCTATGACTTTTTTTACAAGTATTGACCCTTCGGCTAAATCAATAACCACCACTTCACCGTTGATTGTCTTAACCCTATCAGAGGCAATTAAGGTAAAAGAGAAACACATAGCAAATAAAATTAACATCATAATTAAAATTATCCTTTTCATTCAACCTCCTCTTTGATTTTAATATAAAATATAGGTTATATTAGTCAAAAGAAATCTTAAGCTAAAGGTTTTATAAGGGGTTGTTAAATGAAACCAGTTGAAATTATTAAAAACATTTTCATGATAGGCAATTCGGACATGACAGATTCTAAAGATTGCTCAATATATTTAATTGACTTAGATGAGCTTATTATGATCGATACAGGGGCTGGAGATAGCGTGAACATGCTTGTAGAAAATATAGAGAAGTTGGGGCTTGATCCAAAGAGACTATCAAAAATTATTCTTACCCATTGTCATATTGACCACATTGGTGGTGCAGAAAAATTAAGAAAACAATTTGGTGCCCAGATCATCATGCATGAAAAAGATGCCCAGGTAGTGGAAAGGGGTGATAAAAGGATGACGGCAGCTTACTGGTATGGAGTGAACTTTAAACCAATGCCCGTTGATGTAAAATTAAATAAAACAGAGGAGATAATAGAGCTTGGAAATCACAAGATTGTGTGCCTCCACACACCGGGCCATACACCAGGTTCAATATCGGTTTATATGGATATACATGATAAAAGGGTGCTTTTCGGTCAGGATATCCATGGCCCTTTTTTACCTGAATTCGGAGCCAATATGTCTGACTGGAAAAAATCTATGGAAAAACTTTTGGCATTAAAGGCAGATATACTATGCGAAGGACATTTTGGCATATATCAGCCCAATGAAAATGTCACAGAATACATAGAGCGTTATGTTGATGAGTACGGATAATCTTTAGGGGCTTGTCTTTTGTAAAAGCGCTAAAAGCTCTTCCCTTTTTTCCATAATCTTCCCTGTATTCCCGCTTACCTGTGTAAGGAGGGCCTCGATGGTGGCAAGCTCGTTTTTAATAAAATCAAGTGCCTGATTTTTTATCTCATCAATGGTTTTGTTAATCCTCACCTCCCATTGATAGGCAAGCCTTGACAGATGTATATCTACAACACTTGGTATCTGTTTTATAAAATGTCTTTCAAAAATTTTACGAAATATAAACATGGGGAAAAGAAACCACAGAAGGTCGAAATGGAAATCAAAGGTCTTTGTAAACGCCACATCAGGATGTTCAGGCTCTGACACCTCTACAACCCAATTTACGCTATTTGGCTTTATACCAAGCACCTTTTCTATGTTCCTGTCCAGTAAATTTCTAAAAAGTTCAACGGAACGGGCAATAGAACTATGTGCCTTTTTCAAGGTGCCGAAAAACTGTTTATATTCTGTTCTCGATATATGGTCCATCTCTGTTGTCAAATTTTCCATTAACCAGTTTTCATATTGTCTTGTGATTTTCCATAAATTGCCTTTCCATTGAGACATGTCTTCTATGAGTTTCTTTGTCAGTCTCTGAATAAGCTTTGACCTATGATGTTCATTAAGATAAGTGGAGATGAGCTCCCTTGTCATAAGCTTACTCTCCCTTGCAATGAGCGAAAGCTCTGACTGAATAAGTTCATAGTTTACCTTTTCATCAAAGATAATCTTTTTCAGCTGTTCCCTTTCCGAATCTGCAGCAACAGAAGTCTTTAACGCAATATCCAGATAACTTACGCATTGTCTTGTAACTGAACGGAGTTTATGATTTAAGATGCCTCTAAATTCTGAATCCCGATTTATGGAAAGGCTCGTCAAAAGCTTATCGATCCATCTCTTATAAAGCTCGGTGTCTTTAACAATGGAATACATTAATATCTGAAACTCTATATTGAACTCCTTTTTAAGAGAATCCTTAAAAAACTTAACAACTTCTTTCTGTTGTTCTTCTGAAAGAAGATCCACCTTTGTAAGGAGTATCACGACCCTTGGTGTAAATTCCATGAGTTCCTTGATAAGATTTAAATCATTCTCCGAGAGGGGTCTATCAGAGCTTACGGCAATTATGGCAGCACCAACCTCTGGAAGCCATTCTTCTGAAAGTTCGGTATTATATTTGAAAATACTGCCCAGACCCGGGGTATCTACAATCCTTAACCCTGGATAATCGATGAGGTTGGGCAATTCAATATCCACAACCTCCACGTTTTTCTTATTTGCAGTGTTTTTTGATTCTGAAATATACTCTTCTATTTCATCTAAACGTACGTTTATCTTTTTTTTATCAAAAAATGTAACTGTTGCCAATTCCTGTGGCCCGTATTGAATACGGGTTATAACAGTTGTAACCGGGATAGCACCTACAGGTAAAACCTTTTTTCCTATAATGCTGTTTATAAAGGAACTTTTTCCTGCCTTGAACTGTCCGAGTATTGCCACATCGATTATGGGACTTTCTTTAGATAGGCTTTCGCAGACCTCGATCTGGCGATTCAGGGAAACTATCTGAAATTCCTTTGTTATGTCTTTTATTCTTTTTAGGATCAGTAAAGGTATGTTGGCATCTGTTTTTGATTCAATATTTAAGAGGCCCTTCTCTTCCATGTGCTCCTCCCGTTTTCATTTCACAAACAAATATATATGACTTGTGAAATGATTTTTATTTCGGTAGGAGTTATCAGCCGAATAAGGCAATTATATGGTGAACTCCATCACCGTTTTTAAATTAACATAATTTTTTTTTAAAATCAACAACACTGTAAAATTACAGCTGCGCTTGATTTCCCGTTTTTGATTTTTTTCTTTTTAAAGAAAATATAACATGATAAAATAAAAAAAACATTAATATAGAAAGGAGAAGCCATGGAGGAGATAGAGATCGGGAAGGTCATAAAATATTTTTCAAAAATTGGGGTAGCTGCTATTAGAATAACAGAAAATGAGCTTAAAGTCGGTGACAGGGTAAAATTCAAGGGCATTTCCACAGATTTCGAGCAAGAAATTGAATCTATGCAGGTAGAACATGAATTTGTGGAGAGGGTAGAAAAAGGTAAAGATGTTGGGGTAAAGGTTAAAGAAAAGGTAAAAGAAAATGACAAGGTCTACCTTTTGAAGGGATAATGAATCTACATAGAATAAAAATGCCCTAAAAATAATAAATTGCTTTTTTTAAATACAATTTAATTTTTATTTTGTAAAGCATACTGCAAGATTTCCTTATTGAATTTATTATTTTCTTTCAATTCACATTTTTTTCATCTATAATACAAAGTGGCACATGTTAAGACTAATACCTTCCCTTTATCATCAAAAAATCTCTACATCCCGTATTCATCCATAATAGATGCTGATTTGGAGACTTAAAGGAGATGGTATTAATATAATACGATTAGGAGGAAGTATGACACTTGCAAAGTTAAATGACACTGTAAAGGTGCATTACACGGGGATGTTAAAAGACGGCACAGTCTTTGACTCATCTCTTGAAAGGGAACCCCTCGAGTTTACAATAGGAGAAGGGATGGTTATACCTGGTTTTGAAAAAGGCATTATAGGAATGGACATTGGGGAAACAAAAGACATATTTGTGTCTCCTGAAGAGGCATATGGTGAATACAGAGAGGACATGATAATCTCTGTGGAAAGAAAACACATTCCCCCTCATATTGTCCCTGAGCCTGGAATGGTTCTTCAGTTACATGACCCTCATGGCGGTGTAACCTTTGTAAGGGTGTTGGATATGGACGAACATATTGTAAGACTTGATGCCAATCATCCACTGGCAGGAAAGGAACTACATTTTAAAGTAAAGCTTATGGAAATCCTGTAAAAAACACTAACACAAAAAGGAAAAAGGGTTAATTCAACAAAAAAATACAGCATAGCCCTTGTAAGGTTATTTTACATGATAAAGTAGCATTTACTATTTAGAAATATCTTTATGCCTTTTTTGCATCTATTTCATATTTGAAGGAAGTTCTATTAAGAGAAATATATAAATAAGGCCTTTTCAATATTTTTTAGAGTCCTTATAATATACTTGTGATGGATAACCTCTATACAAAAGATTATGCCTTGACACTATTAAATACAAAGAAAGGTGCCTTAAATGAACTATACGCTAAAGCAGATAGGATAAGAAAACAATACATGGGAGATGAGGTTTTTATAAGGGGTATTGTGGAATTTTCAAACATCTGTTCAAATAACTGCCTTTATTGCGGCATAAGGGCATCAAACAGTAATGTAAAAAGATACAAAATGAAAATGGACGAAATCTTAAGTATCGCAAAAAAAATGGAAAAATCCCATCAAACAACAATAGTTTTGCAATCAGGGGAAATTAAAGGGACATACGATGAAGAGATTGGGGAATTGATAAAAAGGATAAAAAGAGAAACATCCCTCGCTGTTACGCTTTCTGTTGGTAATAGACCATATGAGACTTATAAATACTGGAAGGAATGCGGCATGGATAGATATTTTTTGAGGTTTGAGACAAGTAACAGAGAACTGTTCAGTAGATTACACCCTGACTCTTCCTTTGATGAGAGAATAGAATGTCTTATGAACCTAAAATCTCTTGGTGTTCAAACAGGAAGTGGTTTTATGATCGGGCTACCTGGAGAAACAATAGAAACCCTTGCAGAAAATATTCTTTTGTGCAGAGCATTAGACCTCGATATGATAGGCATTGGACCTTTTATTCCACATCCTGATACACCCCTTGGCAATGAAAAAAACGCCTATGAAGATGATAAGGATATGTTTTTTAAAGCCGTTGCTGTATTAAGGATATTCAATCCAGATTGCCACATACCAGCCACAACTGCCTTTGATGCCGTTTTTCCCGGGAATGGGAGGAACCTTGTACTCCAGAGAGGAGCAAATATCTTTATGCCCAATAATACGCCAAAAAAATATAGAGAGGAATACCTACTTTATCCAGGAAAGCCAGGTGTAGATGAAACACCAGAAGAAAGTCTTGATTCTGCCATTAAAAGAATCCTATCTATTAACAGGACTGTTGGGACAGGTCCTGGCCACTCAATAAAAAAACATTAAAAATTTTATTCAAATATCCCCCGATTTTGGGACCTCCTTTTCTCCCAGGAGGTCCCTTTTTACATAATCTTTATAGAATTTAGCATTTTTTAAGTCATCTTAAACATTAATATCTATTTCTCGGTGTATACTTTGTATGGAGCAGTTTGTGAGATTTTTCTCCCAATGGCTCTTTCAAAAATTCTTCATAGAGCTTTTTAATGGATGGGTTTTCATGGGATTTTCTATATTTCAATGACTTATCTTCACTATATAGTGCCTGAGCCCTTAATTTTCTTATCTCTGCATTTGTTGGTATAGGTTGACCACCACCACCTACACATCCACCAGGACAAGCCATAATTTCAATAAAGTGATAGTCAGCCTCTTTTGATTTTATCTTTTCCATGAGTATTCTTGCATTTCCAAGACCGTGAGCTACAGCAATCTTAACATCTCCTATGCCTTCTATAGGAATGGCTGCCTCTTTTATACCGTTTAGTCCCCTCACAGCAACAAAATCTATATCTTCGAGTGTCTTTCCTGTAGCCAATTCATAGGCGGTTCTTAATGCTGCCTCCATGACACCGCCTGTTGCCCCAAAAATGGTGGCTGCACCTGTATATTCTCCCATTGGGTCATCATATGTGCCATCTTCAAGGCCTTGAAAATCTATACCAGCCTCTTTTATCATCTTTGCAAATTCCCTTGTGGTCAGTACATAATCCACATCTTTATAACCGCTATCTGTCATCTCAGGCCTTGTGCATTCGAATTTTTTTGCAGTACAGGGCATGACTGATACAACTACCATGTCCTTTGGATTAATGCCTGCCTTTTCTGCAAAATAGGTCTTGCAAAGTGCACCGAGCATCTGGTGAGGTGATTTACATGTGGATAGATGGGGTAAAAGCTCAGGGTAGAAGTGTTCAATGAATTTTATCCATCCAGGGCTACAGCTTGTAATTAACGGGAGTTTTCCGCCTTCTTTTACCCTTTTTAATAGCTCGCTCCCCTCTTCAATTATCGTCAAATCTGCTGCAAAGTTCGTATCAAAGACCCTATCAAAGCTAAGTTTTTTTGCTGCAGCAAGCATCTTACCTGTTACAAGGGTGCCTGGAGGATATCCAAATTCTTCACCAAGGGCAGCCCTCACTGCCGGTGCATCCTGGATTATTACGAATTTTGTTGGGTCTGATAAGGCATCCCACACTGCCTGGGTATCATCCTTTTCTGTAATTGCTCCAACAGGGCACACAAGGGAGCACTGACCGCAATTAGTGCAGGCCACTTCACCCAAACCATTTCCAAATGCCGGCATAACCTGGGTCTCAAAGCCCCTGCCCTGTAATGAAAGGGCACTCACAGTTTGAATGGCCTCACAAACTGTCACACACCTGCGACATAATATACACTTATTGTTATCCCTTCTAATGGAAGGAGACGATTCATCGATTATACCTTTACTCATCTCCCCCTTAAACCTTATTTCATTTACACCAAGTTCATGGGCAACCTTTTGAAGCTCACAATTTAAATTCCTTGGACAGGTAAGACAATCCATTGGGTGGTTCGATAGGATCATCTCCACAGAAAATCTTCGTGCCTGTCTTACCCTTTCTGTATTTGTATAGACTTTCATCCCATCCATTACAGGATGGACACATGCAGCCTGAAGATTTCCTACACCTTCTATTTCCACAAGACATACCCTACAGGCACCTATTGCCTGCACCTCAGGGAGGTAGCAAAGGGTTGGAATATGTATCTTTGCCTTTTTTGCTGCCTCCAATATGGTGGTGCCGTTCTCTACTTCTACTTCTATTCCGTTTATAGTAAGGCGGGCCATTTTACTCTTCCTCCCTTATATAACAATGTAGGCATCTTTTTGCCTCTTCAACGGCTTTTTTTAAAGGATATCCAAGCACAACCTCTTTAAAGTTTTTATATCTTTCAGAAAGCGACAAATGGGACATCTCTTCCCTGGGCATTTCTTTCTGATATTCTTCTTCGTTGTATGAGACCCTAAGAGTGAGAAGCTCTTCCCTATAAGATTTTGTTATTACACCATCACCACCGAGATACATATCAATTGCCTGGGCAGATTTTTTGCCATCTGCAATGGCCTCAACAACACTTGCAGGGCCCCGCACAGTATCACCTGCTGCAAAGATACCAGGTTTTGATGTGCCAAGACTCTTTATATCCACCTCAATTGTTCCATTCTTTGCTACTTTTATACCATCTCCATTGATAAATGATGTATCTGGAACCTGACCGATGGCGGCTATCACTGTATCTGCAGGAATTATAAACTCCGAGCCTTCAATGGGAACAGGTTTTCTTCTTCCCCCTGCATCGAACTCACCTAATGACATTCGAGTACATTCTATTGCAGTAACCTTTCCATCTTTTTCTATAATCCTTTTCGGGGCAACGAGGGTATAAATTTTAACACCCTCCTGTTCTGCCTCTTCTATCTCTTCCTTATATGCAGGCATGTCTTCTTTTTCACGGCGATATATTATAAATACCTCTTTCGCGCCAAGCCTTAATGCCGATCTCGCTGCATCTATTGCCACATTCCCACCCCCAATTACTGCCACATTGCCGTCCACCTTAACAGGTTTACCCAGATTTAGATTTCTTAAAAATGTCACACCGTCTAAAACACCTTCTACATCTTCTCCAGGAATATTTAGTTTCTGTCCCTTATGGGCACCTGTTGCGAGAAGTATGGCATTGTAACCGTCTTTTAAAAGTCCTTCTATGGTTATGTCCTTTCCTAAAACGGTATTGTATTTTATCTCCACCCCGAGATCTGTTATGGCCTTTATTTCATAGTCAAGGACATCCCTGGGCAGTCTATAATCTGGTATGCCCACGGCAAGCATACCTCCTGCAACAGGTAGTGCCTCAAATACAGTCACCTTGTAACCTTTGCATGCAAGATAATACGCTGCTGTAAGACCTGCAGGACCTGCACCTATTATGGCAACCTTTTTATTATTAAAAGGTGTAACATCGGGTTTAAAAGGTTCAAAGGTATTTCTGTCATAATCTGCCACAAACCTTTTTAATGCACATATGGCAACAGGTTCATCGATTTGACGCCTCCTGCATTTACTCTCACATGGATGGAAACACACCCTGCCGCAGACGCCAGGAAATGGATTATCTGCCTTTATAACCTCAATTGCCTCTCTGAATCTGCCTTCACTTATGAGCGTTACATAACCCCATGCATTCTGGTCTGTTGGACATGCATTCTGACACGGTGCATCAAAAAGGGAACTGCACACACCGGCACGGCACTTTTTATCCCTTATGTGCTCTTCGTATTCATCTCTGAAAAACCTCAAGGTGGAAAGCACAGGATTTGGTGCAGTCTGTCCTAACCCACATAATGCCGATTGTTTTATCCTCGTCGCAAGCTCTATTAGTCTGTCTATGTCACCCTCTTCACCTTCACCGTGGGTGATACGGGTTAATATCTCAAGCATCCTCTTGGTCCCTATTCGGCATGGCGGGCATTTACCGCATGATTCATCTTGAGTGAAATCGAGGAAAAATCTTGCAAAGTCCACCATGCATGTATCTTCATCTGCCACAATAAGGCCACCTGAACCTACAATGGCACCCAGTTGGGTTACTGATTCGTAATCTATGGGTGTATTTAAATACTGAATGGGGATACAACCACCTGAAGGTCCTCCTAACTGGGCTGCCTTAAATTTTTTATTGTTCTTTATGCCCCCACCGATATTGAATATGAGGTCACCTAACTTTGTGCCCATGGGTACTTCTACAAGACCTGTATTATTTACGGCACCGGCAAGGGCAAATACCTTTGTACCCTTACTCCTTTCTGTACCGAACTGGGCATACCAATCGGCACCTTTTAAGATTATTACAGGAATATTTGCATAGGTTTCTACATTATTCAAAAGTGTGGGCGAATCAAAGAGTCCCTTCACAACTGGATAAGGCGGTCTCGGTCTCGGTTCACCTCTTTTCCCTTCTATGGATATCATAAGTGCCGTCTCTTCACCACAAACAAAGGCACCTGCACCTATCCTTATATCAACATCAAAGTCAAAACCTGTTTCGAATATGTTCTTGCCAAGAAATTGATATTCCCTTGCCTGTTTTATTGCCCATGTGAGACGTTCAATGGCAAGGGGATACTCTGCCCTTACATATATATAGCCCTGGTTTGCACCTATGGCATAGCCAGCAATCGCCATTGCCTCTATCACACTATGGGGGTCACCCTCTAATACGCTTCTATCCATAAATGCCCCTGGGTCCCCTTCATCGGCATTACATACCACATACTTTATCTTTCCTTCTGCCTGACGGGCAAATTTCCATTTTAAGCCTGTGGGAAACCCTCCCCCACCTCTTCCTCTTAAACCAGACCTCATAACCTCATCTATAACCTCATCCTGGGTCATAGATGTCAACACCTTAGCCAGTGCCATATATCCATCCCTTGCAATATACTCTTCAATATTAAGGGGATTTATTATTCCGCAGTTCCTCAAGACGATCTTTTCCTGATATTTGAAAAAATCTATGCTCTTTAGGGATGGCAGGGCTTTTGCGGTTATAGGTTCTCTGTAAAGAAGTCTCTCCACAATCCTGCCTTTTAAAAGATGCTCTGTAACTATCTCTTCCACATCTACTGGTTTTAGTTTTTGATAAAATACGCCTTCAGGATATACCAGGGCAAGGGGTCCTAAATCACAAGAACCTACGCATCCTGTCTCTATGATCTTTATCTCATCTTGAAGCCCTAACTCCCTGATCTTTATTACAAAGGCATCTCTTATCTCACGACATCCTGAGGAAACACATGCGGCGCCTGCGCAAACTAACACGTGTGCACGAAACAGTTCTGTAGCCATTTTTCCTCTTTACTCGTATTTTTTCAGTATGTCCATTATCTTAGTGGATTTAACCCTGCCATATACATCATTATCCACAAGCATGGCAGGGGCCAAACCACAGGCACCAATGCAGCGAACCACATCAAGAGAAAATCGTCTATCCTCTGTTGTGCCTCCCACTTTTATATCGAGTTCCTTTTCAATACGTTCAAGGGTCTGTTGACTTCCACGGACATAGCAGGCTGTGCCAAGACACACCTTTATGCTGTGCCTACCCTTGGGGACAGTTGAAAAAAAACTATAAAAGGATATGACCCCACAGACAGTGCTTATGGGCACATTAAGTCTTTCTGAAATAATCTCCTGGGCTTTTTTAGGTAGATAGCCGAAAAGATTCTGGGCCTTATGGAGTGCCATAATCAGTTCTGTAGGTTTTCCTTTGTGTTGTTCAATCATCTCTATAAGCTTTGGATAAAGTTCTTCTTCGTCTATTTGGGCACATTGGCATTGATGTTCTAATTCCATTTTTCCTCCTTAAAACTCAAAAAATATTTAATGCTCATTTATCACCTTACCGTCTATTATACTTCTTTTGAAATAATGGGTGTGCAATAGATGATGTGCCTTTTTAGAATTGGGTTTTTCGAGATATCTTTCATATATCAGTTTAATAGACGGGTTCTCATGGGAACGGCGATATGGTAGAGATTTATCTTCTTTATATAATGTCTCTCCTCTTCTTGCCCTTCTTGCCATATCGCTTCCCCAGGGCTGACCTCCACCTCCTACACATCCACCGGGACATGCCATAATTTCTATGGCATGATATTCGCTTTTACCTTCATTTTTAAGTTGCTCTGTTACCTTGTTTAAAAGCCTTCTTGCATTTCCAAGGCCATGGGCAACGGCAACCTTCAATTTTAGACCATCTATATCGATCTGTGCCTCTTTTATCCCTTCCATACCTCTTACTGCTGTTATATCTACATCCTGTAATTCTCTATTGGTTAAAAGAAAATAAGCTGAACGCAAGGCTGCCTCCATAACACCACCGGTGGCACCGAAAATCGTGCCTGCACCAGTATATTGACCCATTGGTTCGTCAGCAGGTTCATCTGGCATATCTTTTAAATCAATCCCTGCCTCTCTCATCATCCGTGCAATCTCCCTTGTGGTTAATACATAATCCACATCTTTATAACCGCTATCTGTCATCTCAGGCCTTTGGCATTCAAATTTTTTTGCAGTACAGGGCATAATGGAGACAGATACGATCTTTTCCGGTGGAATATCTTTTAATTCTGCATAATAGGTTTTTGAAAGGGCACCGAACATCTGTTGAGGTGACTTAGCGGTAGATAGGTATTCACCAAGATGAGGAAAAAACGTTTCCATAAACTTTACCCAGCCAGGGCTGCAAGAAGTAATAACAGGTAGCTTTCCTCCTTCTTTGATTCTCGTCACTATCTCTGTACCCTCTTCGAGTATTGTTAAGTCTGCTGTAAAGTTTGTATCGAATACTGCATCAAACCCCAGTCTCCTTAATGCTGCATACATCTTACCAACAACAAGGGAACCAGGTTCCATGCCGAATTCCTCACCGAGCATTGCCCTTACTGCTGGTGCCTCTTGAACTACTACGTGTTTATCCTTGTCATTTATGGCATCCCAGACCTTATCAATATCACTTTTCTCATAAAGGGCACCTACAGGACAAAAAACAGTGCATTGACCACAGTTGACGCAGACGCTATTTCCAAGCCCTACATCAAAGGCGTCTGTTATTATGGTTTCTGATCCTCTCTGGCTTAAGGCAAGGGCATTGACGGTCTGAATATCTGAACATACCTGAAGGCATCTCTCACAGAGGATGCATTTATTCGGATTTCTTACAATTGATACGCTTGAATCGTCTATCCTTTTCTTCTTTTTTTCATTATTTTTAAATTTTATATCTTTTATGTCAAGCATTGTGGCAAGATTTTGAAGTTCACAACGGCCGTTTTTTATGCATGTGGGACAGTCCATATCATGCTCTGAAAGTATCAATTCCACTATGGTTTTTCTTGTAGTTCTAACAAGGGGTGTATTCGTATAGATTTTCCAGCCGTTTACAACCTCGGTCATACACGCCCTTTTGAGTGAAGGCATGCCTTCTACCTCTACAACGCATATCCCGCATGAACCCTTTGGCTTTAAATCAGGATGATGACAAAGGGTAGGTATTGTAAAGCCTGCTTTTTTAGCAGCCTCAAGGATTGTTGTTCCTTCTTTTACCTCTACTTCTATATTATTTATCGTAGCCCTTATCATAGTCTTACCTCATTATTTTAATTTTAAAAAACCCTTGCCATGAATTCATCCCTGAAATATTTCAGGGCACTTGAAACAGGTAGTGATACTGACTGTCCTAATGGGCAAAAAGATGCAGCTTTCATGGCATTGGTGATATCAAAAAGATTATCTATATCTTCCTTTTTCCCTCTTGAAAGAGCTATGTTATCTATAATTTCAACGAGTCTGGCAGTGCCCAGTCTACACGGCACGCAATGACCACACGATTCATGCTTGAAGAAATGAAGGACACTTTTTAACATATCCACCATGTCTGTGTCTTCATTCATAACAAGTATTGCGCCTGAACCTAATGCTGCGGCATATTCTCTTAGATTCACAAAATCCATCTTTACATCCAGCATTTCTGGACCTATAAAGGCACCTGCTGCACCGCCTATAAGGGCTCCTTTAAATGCCTTTCCATCCTTTATACCGCCACCATATTCGAAGATGATCTCTTTTAAGGTTGTCCCCATCTCTGCCTCAATAAGACCAGGGGTCTGAACATGTCCGAGGATTGTATATACCTTTGTTCCAGGACATTTGTCCGTTCCA
Source organism: Deltaproteobacteria bacterium (assembly GCA_029777945.1). GTDB lineage: Bacteria > Desulfobacterota > Syntrophorhabdia > Syntrophorhabdales > Syntrophorhabdaceae > JAKORG01. The sequence goes on from JAKORG010000039.1 coordinate 40,156, forward strand.
TATCCCCTATACCAATCGGCACCGTTTCTAATTATTTCAGGGATATTTGCAAGGGTCTCAACATTATTTACAAGGGTGGGTTTACCCCATAGTCCTGCATTTATTGGAAAAGGTGGTTTGTTTCTCGGATGGCCTCTTTTCCCTTCCAAGGATTCGATAAGTGCAGTCTCTTCACCGCACACATAGGCACCTGCACCCTTCTTTACAAATATGTCAAAACTAAAATTGCTGTCCAGTATATTTTTTCCTAAAAGACCATATGCCCTTGCATCGGCAATGGCCTTTTCAATCCTCTCAATAGATAAACCATATTCGCCTCTAATATAAACAAAACCTGTATTTGCCTTTATTGCATAACCTGCTATGAGCATGCCCTCTATGAGTTTATGAGGGTCACCTTCAAGGATAAGTCTGTCCTTAAAAGTCCCTGGCTCGCCTTCATCGGCATTACATATGACAAACTTTTCATCTCCTGGCGTCTTTATGGCAAATTCCCATTTTAGCCCTGTAGGGAATCCGGCACCTCCTCTTCCCATAAGTCCAGATGCCTTAACCTCATTTACCACATCTTCCGGCGACATATTGTGTAATACCTTTGCAATCGCCTCATAACCACCAGCGGCAATATATTCGTCTATATTTTCTGGATTGATAAAACCACAATTTTTCAACACTATCCTGGGTTGTTCCTTTAAAAGGCCTGTCTTTTCTTTTGTAATTACTGTTCTTTTCGGGGCTTCAGTTAAAATCAATCTTTTTAATGGTCTGCCTTTAAGCAGGTGCTCCTCCACAAGTTCCGGCACATCTTTTACAATCACATTGGCATAATAGATACCTTCAGGGTATACCACAAGGACAACACCCCTACCTGTAATACCAAGGCTACCTGTTTCAAGCACAGATACTTCTTTATCAAGACCGTATTTTATAAGTTCCTTTACAAGGGCATCTTCAACCGCCCTGGCACCTGCCATTATTGTGCCTGCATCAATGCTTATTAATATATGATTTCTGACAATATTCATGATATACTTCTCCTTTCATCAAGGATGGCGTCAATCTTTTCAGGTGTCAGATTACCCACCATCTCATCGTTTATCATCATTGCAGGGGCCACACCGCATATGCCCAGACAGCTCGTAAGCTCAAGGGTAAACATACCATCTTTGGTAGTTTCGCCTATATCCACTTTTAATTTTTTCTTTAAATATTCAAGTAGCGATTCTGACCCCATAAGATGACAGGGAGGGGATTCGCATAACCTTATTATATAACGACCCCTTGGTTCCAAGCTGAACATGGAATAGAATGTTACTACACCGTGCACATAGCTATAAGGCACATTTAAGAAATTTGCACACGCCTCTATATCCTCTTTTGAAATATAGTGTTGCGGATTACTATCCTGCAAGTCATGGAGGATATAGAGTATATTGTCAAGGCTCGGCTCGTATTTTTTTAATATCTCTTCTCTATACAAGATAAATCACCCCCGTTTTATTTAACCTCTATCACGTACTCAGTGACAGGGTTATGGTTTACTATGTGTTCTGCAACTATCCTTCTTGCCTTTTCTGCATCGATATTGCCGTAAATAACTACATCTTTACCCTCTTCATGAACTTCAATCATGGGCTCATGGGATGCAAGTCCCTTTTCCCCAGTTTGGGTTACCATAACATCGGTAAGATTACGGGCTGCTATCTCATCGAGCAATGCCTTTAATACTTCCCTTGCGCCAGCTGCTATTCCGCTTGTCCCCATACCGACCACAATCTTGATGCGTGCGTTTTTCTGTCTTAATTCAATATCCTTTGCTGCCTTTTCCCTTATCTTTTTTAAATCTTCTAATTTCATAGTGCCTCCCCTTCTTCCTTTAAAGGTTTAGTTAAAAAAATCTAAATGTTCATCAAGATAATTTTTTAAAAACTTTATTACTTCTGGACTGTTTATTGGTAAACCATCAAGCAATGTTTTTATTTCCTTTGTGTTAAAGGTAAAGCTCATTATGTCGTTTTTTATATCAAAGAAAAAATCCACTTCTGGATTACTAATTGAAAGGACAAGTATTGTATCTTTAACATTGCCTAAGGGTGGTAAATCTGGATGACTTAACTGAAAAGATGCCATAATATCTGTTCCCTTACCCTGTATACTTTTAATATTAAATGACCCTCCACATGTTTCTGCAGTGCCTTTTAAAAGGGGTATGCCCAAGCCAACCTTTCTGCCTGTCTTTGTTGAAAAAAAGGGGTCGATAACATGTTTAAGGGTAGACTCATCCATCCCCTTCCCATCGTCAGATACTTTTACAAAAAGTTCATTTTTAACATTACTCTTTTCAATAGAAACCTTTATATGCTTTGCGCCGGCTGAAATGGAATTTACAACAAGGTCTGCAATGTGGGCACATATCTCATCCATCATGTTTTATAACCAGGTAAATTAAAAAAAAGTGCCTTAGAAAACAATTGTTGAATATTTTTGAACCCCTTTATCTTTTGACCGTAGGATTTGTGAAAATTTTATCAAAGTATAAAACTCTATTCAAGAAAAAATTTAAAAAAATAAAATTTTTTCATTTAAAAATTAAAAACAAAACATGCAATGCCTTTCTGGTGAGATTTAGATATTAAAAAAACAGGCCTTTAACGTTAAAAAAACTTTTACCTTTGCTTTTTCTTACCCCAACAATTTAATTTTTAGCTTAAAAACTAAAAAAACACCTTTTATTTAATTTATGTTACGTAACCGCCCATTATATAGTTGCTCAAGTGCTCAATCATTATACCCTGCTCTTCAATTATTGCCTTGAGCACATCTCCTATTGAAATGATACCTATAAGCTTGTCTTTGTCCATAACAGGTAGATGCCTTATCCTCTTTTCTGTCATTAAGCCCATACATTCTTCAACAGTGGTGGAGGGGCTAACCACAAACAGCTCTTTTGACATGATTTCTTTTACGTAAGTTTCTTTTGAAGATTTTCCCTGGAGTATAACCTTTCTTGCATAATCACGCTCAGTAATAATGCCCACGACCTTTTCTTCATCGTTTACGACAACAAGTGCACCTACGCCTTTGTCGCTCATCATTTCAAGGGCACGGTAAACTATTGCATCCGGTTTTATAGTCCAGACATTTGAACCTTTTTTTTGTAAGATTGTTTCTACCTTTACCATTACACCACTCCTTTTACACTCGTATTATTGTTCACTTCAATAACATATAAAAAATCATCTTTCTATTCAAGTATTTTTTAATTTAAAATAATCCTCTCACCTTACCATTATCTGTATCTATATCAATGCGCCTGAATGCCGGATCTGAGCTTGTTCCTGGCATAAGGCTTATGGAGCCTGTCACAGGGCATAAAAATTGTGCACCAGTAAATACAAGGACATCCCTGACAGGCAATGTCCAGCCTTTAGGAACCCCTTTCCATTCAGGTTCATGGGATAGGCTCAGATGCGTCTTTACCATTACTGTATGGTAGTGTCTTTTTTCTTCATCTGCCTCAAGCCTCTTTGCCTTTTCTTCTGCTTCTGGTATCCATAATACTTTATCGGCATTGTAGATCTTTTTTGCAATCATATCTACCTTGTCCCTAAGGGCTAAGTCTTCGGGCAGTATATAATTAAAATGATTTTCATGGTTGCATGCATCTATTACTGCATCTGCAAGCTCTAATGCACCTTCACCACCTTTTAACCAATGGTCTGAAACTGCCACAATCGCACCTTCTGCCTCAGCATATTTTTTTACAAGTTTTAACTCGTTCTTTGAATCTGTGCTAAATCTGTTGATACATACTACAGGTTTTATGCCTGACATCTTTACAATATTAATATGGTGAATAAGGTTGGGTATACCCTTTTCGAGTAGGTTCAAATCCTCTTTTGCATATTCCACAGGAATTCTTATACCAGGGGCTACCCTTGGTCCACCACCGTGCATCTTTAATGCCCTAACCGTTGTGGTGATGATGGCTATATCTGGTTTTAACCCGCTGATTCTGGATTTTACATTACAGAACTTTTCAAACCCTATATCTGCTGCGAATCCACTTTCTGTTATGTGATAATCAAAGAGTTTAAGTCCGATTTTATCTGCAATGATGGAAGATTGCCCTAAGGCGATATTTGCAAAAGGGCCTGCATGAACGAGCACAGGCTGTCCTTCTATTGTTTGGAGTAGACTGGGATTAATGCTTTCCCTTAAAAATGCACACATGGCCCCAGCTACTTCGAGGTCTTCTGTGGTAATAGGTCTACCCTGTCTATCAAAGGCTACAGTAATCTTCCCTATCCTTTGCCTTAAATCCTTTAGGTCTTTTGCAATGGAAAGTATAGCCATAATTTCTGAGCTTACGGCTATATCGAATCGGGACTGCATGGTAATACCGTCCATCTTTCCGCCGAGTCCTATTATGATATTTCGGAGTGATTGGGCACAGAAGTCCATGACCCATCCCATCTGGACATTTTTTGAATCAATGTTAAGCCTTTTTAAGCCTCTTTTTTGAAGTTCAATGTCATTATAATTTCTCTCGTGTTGCATCCTTGCCGTTAAAGCTACCATGGCAAGGTTATGGGCATTCATTATATTGTAAATATCTCCTGTAAGTCCCAATGAGAATTCAGCCAGCGGTATTACCTGGGCATTTCCTCCTCCAGCTGCACTACCTTTGATGTTCATTGTGGGGCCAATTGAGGGCTGTCTTATGGCGCCACCTGCATTTTTTTTCCTTTTGCCGAGACCTTCAAGTACCCCCATAGTGGTTGTTGTCTTTCCCTCGCCAAAAGGTGTCGGTGTTATGGCAGTTACAACAATATATTTACCATTTGGTCTTGATGAAAGCCTATCTAAGATCTTTTTATAATCGAGCCTTGCAATCCTTCCATATGGTATTACCTCATCTTTGTTCAACCCCATTTCATCGCTTAACTGCCAGATACTCTTCATCTTTTCTTCTGCTGCTTCTGCTATCTGCCAATCGGCCATTTTAGTTGCATCGTATGGCATATGCTCTCCTCTTATTTTCTATTTAAAATGATTATTTTATTAAAATGCTTAAGGTATTTAAAAGGATTCATTTATATATCAAGCCATGAGTCTGAATAAAGGGTTTTTCCCATAAGCACATGCACTGTTTTAACATAGTGAACTTCTTCTTTTGAAAGAGAAAAATAGTCAATCCCTTCGTTGTCTATTGCTCTGTAAATAAGCCTTTCAATTTCAGGTCTTCTTTCTCTTGCAATTGCCCTTAATTCTTCGTCAAAGGCATCTACAATGGCAGAATATATACCGTATCTTTTTAGCATAACAAGATATGTTCTGTTTAATATCCCCCTTAATTGTGTTGGCACACCGCTTGAGACATTCGATAAACCGCATGTAGATTTTGCATTAGGGGCAATATCTTTGAGCATCATGGCAAATTCAGTGCATCCCTGAACCTGTAACTGTTGAGAATTTACAGGAAGGACAATAGGATCAAGCCATATATCCTCTTCAGGTATACCATACAAGGATGCTTCGGCCAGAATTTGGGCTGCAAGCAAACCCCGCTCGTTTGCATCTCTGGGGATACCTTCAACGCCTATTGTCAAACCTATAAACCCTGCATTGTATTTTTTTGCAAGGGGCATTAAGGCATTCATCCTTTCTGGTCTGGCAGAAATGGAGTTTATGAGTGCCTTTCCTCTATGGACCCTAAGACCTGCCTCCATGGCCTCAATGTTTGTTGTATCAAGACTCAAAGGTAATTCAACCACTTCCTGAACTGTTTTTACGATCCACTCCATGACAAGAGGTCCGTCTTTCCTTGCAGGCCCGAGATTTATATCAAGCATATCCATACCTGACTCTGCCTGGGCAATAGCAAGCCTTTTTATAGGTTCAGGGTCCTTTTTGTCGATCGCCTCTTTAACCCTTTTAGACATAATATTTATATTTTCACCTATTAAGACCATATCTACCCCATAGTTTTAATTTTTCCATGTTTTTAAAAAAGACGGGATCTGAGAGGCCTCCCTTGGCCCAACTATTATCTCCCAGCCTGGAAGCACCTCTTCCATGTCCCCTGCAATAGAGGCAGTATAACCGGGTATAATTACCTTCCTGTGTGAGATGTTATTTTCTATACCACATCTTTTTATAAAGGCACCTACAAGATCACCGACAAACTTACCAGCAGCCCATGCAGTAAGAACAGATAAACCCTCTGTGTCCATTACGCAGAGCCAGCTTGGAACCCTTGAATTTTCAATCTCTCCGCTTACAATAAAATATGTAAGGGAAAAATTACACGTCACAAGGACAGGTGAGTTCTCATCGGGATTGTTTATCGGATATATACCTTCTTGGGTTGTCATGGGTCTCTGAGGGTCTGTATAGATATTCAACCTCAAAAGAAGTAATGGGAAGATGCTTTCACCCATAAAGTCGCTTAACACAATGATACCTGCATATTTAGCTATCATGGCAGAGGCGATTAGAGTTTCCTTCATTAGATTATTGGCCATAGTATATGGAAATACGATTGTTGGGAATCCGAGGGGCTTATATCTTTTTAAGATTGCAGACCTTCTCACAATAATCTGGTCTTGAAGTGCCTGTTTTATAGTTTTCGCACCTGTGTCTATGACAATGTCTTTAATACCCATAGAAATCAATTTTTCAGTGACAGAACACACCTCTTCAATGTCATTGCCTTTGGCTATTATGGGAGATTCGTACTCCTTTGATAATGCCCCAAAGTGTGTGAAATTTTCTGTAGTTGCAGCATAGATAAGGGGTCTTCTTCCCTTTAAGATTTCAAGGGCTTCCTTCACAATAGATGCCTTTTCACACATAATGATTATCCCATAAGGCCTTTCCTTTGCCTTTCTCACTATATTTAAAAATCGTTCATCCTCTCCTTTGTGTTTTAGAGCAATGAGTTCTGGTCTGAGGGTCGTTCCAATCCTCTCGTATTGATAAAAAGATGGCAATGACATTCTTCTGTCTATCTCATCATCGCCAAACTCATCAGAAATTAATAAGGCAAACCCAGGCTTGTTGAAAAAGGTCTTTTCGTGTCTGAAAAGAACTGTCTCACCGCCTATTTTTATTTCATATTCGCCTGTTCCGATGGATACTTGCCTGATGGGCGGTGCGCTTGCATCTTTCAACTGTGCCTTTGCCTCATCACTTACATGGGGACAGGTATCTAATTCTGCCTTACCTGCTGCAAGGGCCATTGCAAAGGCAAGGCATGTAGGAAACTTGCAATCTTTGCAATTTGTCTTGGGAAGGAGTTTAAAAATCTCAATGCCTGTAAGTGCCATTCTAATCTCCCTTTTTTATTTTTAATAACTTTCCAAAAATTTATTAAGGATTATAAAAAATTCACAATTATAAAGCAAGAAAGACTATTTTTTTGTTGAAAAAATGTTTTAATAATTTAGAATTGAACTTATAGAAAAATTTCTAAAAAGGAGGGAGGGACATGGATAAGATTATAAGAATAAATATGTCTAAAGAGCCTGCACCTGAGATTAAAATCACAGATATGAAAGGCTATGAAGGTCTGGGAGGAAGAGGTCTTACCTCTGCCATTGTATTCAAAGAGGTGCCTCCTTTATGCCATCCCCTATCATCTGAAAATAAACTCGTAATTGCACCAGGACTATTGAGTGGCACCATGGCGGCTATGTCTGGTCGCATCTCTGTAGGATATAAAAGTCCTCTTACAGGTGGTATAAAAGAGGCCAACGCAGGGGGCCAGCCGTCCCAGATGCTTGCCAGACTCGGTTATGCGGCAATTGTCATAGAAGGAAAACTAAAGGGAGAGGATCTGTATAGGGTCTTTATAAATAAAGATGGCGTAAAGATAGAAAAAGACAATAGTTTAAAAATGCTCGGTAATTATGAGACAGTGGAGAGGATGAAAAGGGAATACGGACAAAAAATCTCTTGCATATCCATAGGCCCTGCAGGAGAGATGAGACTTGCTGGCTCCTCCATTGCCTGCACAAACACTGAATTAAGACCCACAAGGCATGCAGGCCGTGGTGGTGTCGGTGCTGTTATGGGTTCTAAAGGTGTAAAGGTTATAGTAATTGACGATGAAGGAACGAATATGAGAGAGCCAAAAGATAGAGAAAGGTTTAGGCAGGCAAATGCAAAATTCATAGAAGGCTTAAGAAGGCATCCTGTTACAGGAGAGGCCCTCCCTGCATATGGGACAAATGTCTTAACAAACATTTTAAATGAGGCAGGAGGTTATCCAACATATAATTTCAGGGAAGGTAGATTCACAGGTGCGGCAAAGATTAGCGGTGAGACAGAGGCAGCCCTTGAGACAGAAAGGGGAGGTGTAGCAACCCACGGTTGTCATCGCGGTTGCGTAATTAGATGTTCTGGCATATTTCACGATAAAGATGGCCGCTATCTCACAAAACAACCTGAATACGAAACAGTCTGGGCCCATGGTGGTAATTGCGGTATAGATGATATAGACAAGATTGCAATGCTTGATTTCTTAGATGATGATATTGGGCTTGATACAATCGAGATGGGTGTGACGGTCGGGGTGGCAATGGAGGCAGGTCTAATAAAATTCGGGGATGCTGATGGCGCAATTGAACTAATCAAAGAGGTGAAAAAAGGCACACCGCTGGGAAGAATTATAGGTAGTGGTGCTTTGGTTACAGGAAGGATATTCGGTGTTGATAAAGTCCCTGTTGTAAAAGGTCAGGCGCTACCTGCCTATGACCCAAGGGCGGTCCACGGTATTGGAGTAACTTACGCCACAAGCCCAATGGGGGCTGACCACACAGCAGGTTATGCAGTGGCCACAAATATCCTCAAGGTTGGAGGATTTGTAGATCCCTTAAAACCTGAAGGTCAGATTGAGCTTTCAAGAAATCTACAGATTGCAACTGCGGCTATAGATTCTACTGGTATGTGTTTATTTATAGCCTTTGCAGTCCTTGACCAGCCTGAAACCTTTGAGGCGCTCCTCGAAATGTTAAATGCATTTTACGGACTTAAACTTACAGGGGATGATGTGGTCAATCTTGGCAAAAATATACTAACCATGGAAAGGACATTTAACAGGCTTGCAGGTTTTACAAAAGAACAAGATAGGCTTCCGAACTTTTTCAAAAAAGAGCCACTACCACCCCATAATGTTACATTCAATGTAACTAATGAGGAGTTAGACCAGGTGTTTAACTGGTAGCATATGAATATCCAGGAGGATTGTGCTGAAAAAAGGATTATAAAGATTAAACTGTGCACAAAAAAAGATATTACCCCATTGTTTTTTATAGTCCTTCAGGAAGGGGTTTTTGTTAAAACTCAAGTGGGTCAGAGTGTAAGGACAGTTTTAAAAGATATATTCAATATAAACGATGAACTCATTGAAAAAAGGATTAGCACAATCCTCCTTGATGGGAAGGTGGTAGATGACATTGACAGTGTAATAATAAAAGAAAACTCTTCCCTTTCCATATCTGGTGCCATGCCGGGTTTAGCAGGTGCAACGATGAGAAGGCATAGCAAATATGAAACATTTAGGACTGCAATTACATATATTGAAAAAAAAGATCCCTATCCTGTTAAAACATGTTGTTTCGCCATAAAAATATTTAATATACTCCTCGTTGAGCTGGCAAAAAAGTTATTAAAACAAGGGATAATCTTACATGCCTACCAGTTAAGACAGTTATTTTCAGAAAAAAAAGACAGATTAAAGGATTATATAAACTATGCGTATATAAACGAAACAAAAGTAAAGCCATCTGACTCATGGGGTTTTATGGAAAAATACATAAACGACGATAGATATCTAATTTATTTAAATATCAAAACATCCGGTGAGGAAGAAGATGACTGTTAATGTAAAGCTTTTTGCCACACTCAGGATAAATAGATTTTCTGAGAAAAAGATAGAGGTTATGCCAAAAACAACAATAAAAGAACTTATTAAAGAGCTCGGGCTGCCTTTTGAAGAGGTAAGTATTATTTTTGTAAACGGCAGGCATGCAAAACCTGAAACAGAATTAAAGGATAATGACGAAGTCGCCATATTTCCACCCATAGGAGGTGGATAAACTATTTTTATAAGGTTTTTATTTTAAGCTGAAAAATGCACAAGCTTAGTGATTGAATAAAATTTTCTGTGCATTTTATCAGTGTTTTTAATGCAAAACAAACTGTATGGTCTTATTATAAATTATTGCATTTAAAACCATCATTTAATAAAATAGAAAATTAGCACAAATTACAGGAAGGCCAGTTTCACAAAAATAAATTTATTTTATGGGAGCAAGGTATGGGTAAACTTTTTGGAACAGATGGGATAAGGGGGGAGGCTAACCGTTATCCTATGAATGCACAGATTGCATTTTCAGTAGGTCAGGCAGTTACATATCTTTTAAAAAAGGCCCGCAGTAAACCAAGGATAATAATTGGAAAAGATACGAGGATCTCAGGATACATGCTTGAAAGTTCTCTTGAGGCAGGTATAACCTCTATGGGAGGTATATCCTATCTTGTAGGTGTACTGCCAACACCGGGCATTGCCTTTATAACTCAGAGTATGCGTGCTGATGCTGGCGTTGTCATATCTGCATCCCATAATCCTTACCAGGACAATGGTATTAAGATATTTTCCGGTAATGGTTTCAAACTTTCTGACGAACAGGAAGAACTCATAGAAGAACTTATTTTAAACAGTGATTTACCAGAAAAGGTCCCGCCTGCCCATGATATGGGTAGGGCGTATCGCTTAGATGATGTTCATGGTAGATATATAGTTTTTCTAAAAAACACATTTCCAAGAAATCTTACTATGGAGGATTTAAAGATAGTTATTGATACCGCAAACGGTGCCACATATAAGGTAGCACCTATTGCATTCTTTGAATTAGGTGCAGATGTTCATGTAATTCATAATAATCCTAATGGACTAAACATAAACGAAAACTGTGGTTCTCAACATACGTATGATTTAAGAAGAAAGGTTGTAGAAACAGGGGCAAGCATTGGACTTGCCTTTGATGGCGATGGTGATAGGCTCATTGCTGTTGATGAAAAGGGAGATGAGCTTACAGGGGATCAGATATTAATTATATGTGCAAAGGCACTAAAGGATGAAGGCAGATTAAAAAATGATCTTATAGTTACTACAGTCATGGGTAACCTTGGCCTTACTGTAGCATGCAAAAGATATGGTTTAAAATACCATGCCTCAAAGGTAGGAGATAGATATGTCCTTGAAGATATGCTTAAGCTTGGGGCAGTAATTGGTGGAGAACAATCGGGTCATATGATTTTTTTAGACCATCATACCACAGGGGACGGCATAATAACAGCTATGCAGCTCATATCAGTAATGCTAAAGACAGGTAAGCCCCTTTCAGAACTTGCAAAACTGATGGAGATTTACCCCCAAAAGGTTATAAATGTGCCTGTTAAAAATAAGCCTGATATTAACACATTACCTGCTGTTGTAGATGTTATAAAACTTGTGGAGGATGAGCTAAAGGACAGTGGCAGGGTCCTTGTTCGTTATTCGGGCACACAGAACATGTGCCGTGTTATGGTTGAAGGTCCAAGCGATGAGATAACAGAAAAATACTGCAGACAAATAGCTGAGGTTATCCAGCGAGAAATAGGTGAAACCTCCTTAATATGAATTCAAAGATAAACCGTTTTTGAATTTAATTCTCCCTTTCATATTTTTCGACAATTATGTCGAAAAAAAGAACCGTTCGACAATTTTTTCCTGTTATAGGTTTTCAATTTTTTATCTCTATTTAAATTATTCAATGATTTCATAAAGTTATAAGATGTAGTCTATTGGCATAGTTATTGCTTTCAACTATAAATGCAAACAAAAATAAATAAAACCAAGGAGGTTAATATGAAACGTTTGTATGTGGTTGGTTTGTTGGTGGCATTTTTCCTGATGCTTGTGGGTAGTGTATATGCCTTCGGGCCTAAAAGGGCAGGTTTTGGCCCTGATGGTGTATATGTGTCTGGATCTGGTCATGGTCATGCTTATGGGTTTTTAAACCTTAACCTATCCAAAGAACAGCAGGATAAAATGTGGCAGCTAAAGGAGAGGTTTCGCAGTGAAACAGAAAGATTAAGGTATGAGACATTTCAAAAAAGGCAGGAGCTAAAAAGACTGTATGCAGATCCCACAGTAGATAAGGCTACCCTTCTTTCAAAGGAAAAGGAGCTCAATGCGTTGAATCAGGCATTACAGGACAAAAAGGTTCAATTAAGGTTAGAGCAAAGGGCTATACTGACACCTGAGCAACTAAAAAAGCTCGGCGAAACTGGTTTTGGTCGTGGTATGGGATTTGGAGTTGCAGGTTTTAAAGGAAGAGGGTTTGCTCCAGCCCCTTGCTGGCATTAGAGGATTTAACTTAAAAGCGTATCAGGCAGGTTTTGGATACCCTATCTACCCCCCACAACCCCTTTCCTGCCTGATTGCTTAAAGAGGAGGTGGATATTATGAAGAATTTTTTATGGATAGTATCTTTATTGATGACCGTTCTTTTCCTTCAATCATGTGCCTCAACCGGTTATAATACACAAAAAGGTGCAGCCATAGGTGCAGGCCTTGGTGCCATTGCAGGTCAGGTTATAGGAAGCAATACGGCAAGCACCCTGATAGGGACTGCAGTGGGCGCCCTGGCAGGAACCATTGCAGGTAATGCCCTGGATCAACAGGTAATGAACGAGAAGATGGTGGCTGCAAAAGATTATAAACCAGCTTATGCCTGCCCTGATGGCACAAAAAATCCCCCTGGTAAGTGGGTGGAGGTGCCGGGTCAGTGGGTTAATGGTCGGTGGGTGCCTGCCCACAAGGTATGGATGCCTGTTAATCCCTAAAAAAGGAGCATGTCGATAGTATCTTTCATTATCATGCCCCCTCTTTTTTAGACAGAACTTTATCTCCCTTCCAGAGGGGGCTAAAATTTAAAAAACTGCATAACAAGGCATAAAAAGCATCTACTTTTTGACTTTTATGACCTTTGTAGTATTCTTATCAAGGATATCTGTTATAGTCTTTAAAAAGAGAAAAAGAAAGCCTTTGTCATCTGCCTTCAGTGAAATCTCGTCATATTCATCATCTTCTTCCATCAAGGCTTCGGTGATGTATTTCATAACATAAGGTTGTTTAACCATTTCTTTTTCAGCAAAATCCATAAGGGCATTTTCATCCCCATGTTCTATTGTATCTAATATCTTAAGGTTATAATCGTATGTTTCATCTATATCGTCAAAGGTTACCCTGTTTATCTTTTTATATGCCTTTTTGAACATCATATAAACAACGAAAAATAAATATATGCCTAAATCACGGACATCCTCATCCATTTCCTCTAAAGATGTTAAAACAAAATAAAACAGATCTGGCTGATCTTTATTTAACTTTTCCATTTCCCTTTGTATTTTATGGGGTGCAAAACCTGCTACATCCATGTATGTTTTTACTACAATTTCTTCACTGATTGATGTTATCATGTTATGTTCACCTCTTATAAAAAGATTAAAGTGCAATTTTGCCTTTTTTTATAAATAAAGTCAAGGTTATTTCAGCTTTTCTATATTCTCTGTCTGACCTATTACAATGAGCACATCGCTATCTTTCATCTTATAATCGAGGTTTACCATAAAAACCTTGTCTGTTAAAATATCTTTTATGGCAATAACATAAACACCATAAGTGCTTCTCAAATGCACCTCCCTTAATGTCTTTCCTATAAACTGTTTTGGCGGTGCCACCTCACATATCATATAATCTTCAGATATAGGTATATAATCGATAAGATTCGGGACCACAATGCTCCTTGCTATTTTAGCTGCCATCTCTTTCTCAGGGATTATAACCTCTGTTGCACCTACCTTTTCAAGGACGAGTTTGTGTTCTTCGTTTGGTGCCTTAACAAGGATATTTTTTATCTTCATATTTTTGAGGTGCAGTGTCAAAAGGGTGCTTGAGGCTAAATCTTCACCAAAAGAAACTATCACCATGTCATCTTCCCTTATGCCTATCGATTCTAAAACATCTTTATCTGTGGCGTCGGCATGTATTGCCTTGGTGCAAAAGTCCCTCACAGACTGAACTGCATCTTTGTTTTTGTCTATGGCAATTACATCGACACCAGCATCGAAAAGGTCCTTTACAATATTATAGCCGAATATTCCTAACCCTATAACGATTACCCTTGGCACTGGCACCTCCTTAACCAACCATTATTTCTTCTTCTGCATACTTAATTAAGGTCTTTTTTGGCTTTACACTCAATGAAAAGGCAAGGGTTAAAAGCCCAACCCTACCGGCAAACATCATTATTGATATTATTACCTTCTGAACATTATTTAAATGGGGTGTTATACCCATGGAAAGGCCTACGGTTCCAAAGGCAGATATGGTATCAAAGAGATACTCTATAAAAAGGTTACGACTAAGAAAATCCACGCTTTTGTTGCTCATAAACAATACAAGGGATATGACAATTCCTATAGAGAGCACAGATGCAAATATTATAGATACGCTTTTTGATATAAGCTCTTTTGGTATGGTCCTGTTCATTACATTTACTTCTTCATTGCCCTTCAACCTATTCCACAGCATAATAATAAGCAAAGCAAAACTCGTTGTCTTTATGCCTCCACCTGTAGACCCTGGTGAAGCACCGACGAACATTAGCATCATCAACAGTAAAATCGTATCGTTTGTCAATCTTCCTATTTCTACAGTGTTAAAACCCGCAGTCCTTGCGGTCACGGATTGAAAAAAAGAAACAAGTATCTTTGTTTTAAATGGTAAATCCTTTATCGTATAATTTTTTTCAAACAAATAAAAAAATAATGCACCCAGGCATATTAGTGTTATTGTTGTGATGAGAACTATCTTTGTATGCAAAGATAATCGTTTCCTTTTTTTACGGGATCTCCAATAGGATAGCATCTCAAATTGAACAAAAAAGCCTATCCCACCCAGTATAATTAATGCCATTATGATTAAATTTATAAATGTATCTCCCTTGTAATCCATAAGGTTGTTTGAAAAAAGGGAGTAGCCGCAATTGTTGAAGGCTGATACAGCATGATATATACCGTAGTATACAGCCTTGCCAAAAGAAAAATCTTCCAAGAATCTAACAGACAATGCCATGGAACCTAAAAGTTCTATTGTAAAGGTTGACAAAAGCACATATTTCAATATTAACTGAAAATCATGCCTTTTTGATGGGGAAAAAGAAGATTGGATAATTTCTCTTTCCTTGAAAGGGATGCTTATACCCATAAGGTGAAAGAAAAACACAGAAAAAGTAATAATACCTATTCCGCCTAACTGAAAAAGTATTAGTGTAACAAACTGTCCAAAATAAGAAAGGTCTGAAGATATATCTATTACAGTAAGACCGGTCACGCATACTGCAGATGTTGAAGTAAAAAGGGCATCAATAAAGGTTAAGGGTCTTTTTGATGATGAAATGGGCAACCATAATAAAAATGTTCCTATTGTTACTATAGTCAAAAAACTGAGAACAAATACCCTCGGTGGCGTTAAGTGCCGTATTAAAAATTTTTTCAGCAAGATTAACATGTTAGCCTAGAGCTAAATCGGTTGCCCTTTCTATATTTTATATTATTAACAATTTAACAACTACATGAACTGCCGCATCCACCCTTTTTTGAAAGTTCAGATTGCACCATAAAACCACTGCCCATTGGAGAATGAACAAAATCAATAAATATCGGTTTTACCTGGTTAAAAAGCTCTTTTTCTATTAAAAAACTCACTCCTTTCTCATTAAATACCTCATCGTTTTCCCCTGGCTCATCCAGAGCCATTCCAAGCGTTGGGCCAGATCAGCCACCCTCCATCAACATAACCCTCACTGAATGGGGTCCCTCTTTTCCTTCGAGAAACTACTTAATTACCTCTGCTGTAGCATCTGATACGGTAAACATAAATCCTCCTAATTTATTTTTGGTCCGACAAATCGAGTTTGTCGTAATGTTAGTTAATCTAATACATAATTTGTATTTTTAAAAGTCATAAATAAAAAACTTCTGCAAAATATTTTTTCTCAATATACGATTTTTTTTAAAAACAATCCCTTTGCAGGCGCTGTCTGACCCGCCATATCCCTGTTTTTTGATTCCAGTATGTCTTTCATGGCATTTGCATTTATCTTACCTTTACCTATCAAGATTAGAGTGCCTGTAATGTTCCTGACCATATACCTTAAAAAACCCGTTGCCTCTATTAATATATAGATAAAGTCCTTTCTTCTTTTTACCCCTGCCCTTAATACCTCTCTAATATTGCTCTTGTATATCTCGTTTTTTTTCTTAAAAGCTGAAAAATCATGAACACCTACGATTTCCTTTATCGCTTTGTGCATAATTTCAGTATCTAAGTAATAAGGCACATGCCATGTGTAATAATGAAAAAAAGGGGAATCAAAGGGTGTATTTAATATTATATAAACATAGGTTTTGCTCTTTGCCGAATATCGGGCATGAAAATCATTATCTACGTCTTTTGCATCCAATACCCTTATGTCTTTTGGGAGCAGGCTATTTAGTCCTTTTTTAAGGCTTAAAAGGTCTATGGTTTTTTCTGTAAAAAAGTTTGCCACCTGACCCATTGCGTGGACTCCACTGTCTGTTCTAGCACCACCAAAGACTTTGACCTCGTGGTTTACTATCCTTTCAATGGCCTTTTTTATTGTTTCCTGGATGGTTTTTCTATCGGGCTGGCATTGCCAGCCGTGATAGTTTGTGCCGTCGTATGATATGGTAAGTTTGATGTTTCTCATAAAATGTTGTGAAAGATTATTTTTTGAATGGGTTTATCTTGTCTTCTTCGGGGATTCCTTTATCTGTGAAGCCTCTTTTGTTGCTCCCTCTATTTGAGACTTTTTTTCTTCTTTCATCTTCTCTTCCAGTTTTTTATATAATTCCTCAATCTCCTTTTTAAGACTTATATTTTCAGCCTTTAAAAAGTTATTTTCCTCTTTTAGTAGCCGCACCTCTTCTTTCAGATTCTTAACCTCTTTGCTGCATGAAGATAAAAACGGGAAAAACAAAAAAAAGATTATCAAAAACCTTACAATGCTCATAAGTCTAACTATTGTGTAATATACTTCTTGATTTGTCAATAAATTCTTGTCTTGTTGCCTTTGTTTGAGATGTAAAAAACTCTCTGATCTTCTTAATTATGTATTCTTTCTCCTTTTTTTTCAGTTCTGGATATATAGGCAATGCAAGACTTGTTTTAGCAGCGTCTTCCGATATAGGAAAAGAGCCTTCGCTATAGCCTAAATATTTAAAACACTCCTGGAGATGAAGGGGCACAGGATAGTATATGCCTGTTTGTATGCCGTTTTCTTTTAAAAACGCCTGTAGGTCATCCCTTTGTTGTGTTTTTATTACATAGTGATGAAATATGTGGGTGCCATCATCAGGCACAGGAGGTAAGGTAATGGGTAGGTCCTTTAATTTTTCACTATAAAATCTTGCGTTTGCCTGCCTTTTTCTGTTCCATTCTTCGAGATATGGAAATTTTACAAAAAGTGCTGCAGCCTTTATCTCGTCGAGCCTGCTGTTTATCCCTATCATTTCATGGTGATAGGTATTCATGCCCATGCCGTGCACCCTCAATTTTTTAACCTTTTCGCCTAAATCATCCCTGTCTGTTATAACCATACCCCCTTCGCCTATGCCACCTAAATTTTTTGTGGGATAAAAACTTAAGGCTGCAATATCACCAAAACTGCCTGCCTTTTTACCTGCATATTGGGCACCAAGGGATTGGGCCATATCTTCAATGATATATATACCATTTTTTTTTCCAATCTTTACTATCTCATCCATATCGCATAGCTTTCCAAAGAGATGAACCACTATTATTGCCTTTGTTCTACTGGTAATCCCATTTATTATCAATTTTGGGTCAATATTCAGGTCGTCTTTTTTTACATCAACAAATACAGGCCTTGCACCTACAAGGGCGATTGAACTTGCCGTTGCAAAAAATGTATAAGGCGTTGTTATAACCTCGTCCCCTTCTTTTATTCCCAATGCCATTAGAGAAAGAATGAGCGCATCTGTTCCGTTTGCACAGGTAATGGCATGCCTCACGCCTACATAATCGGCAATAGTCTTTTCAAGAAGACTACAATATTTGCCTAAAATGAGCTTCTGTTCTGACAAAATCTCATATATGTTTTTCAGTATATCCTTTTTTACAAGCCTGAATTGTTCTTTTAGATTTATCATGGGTATGTTCATGTTTCGTTCCTTTTTCTTTTTTTATGTTTTTTAAAATGTCCATAGTTTTAACATATAACGAAAGCTATCTCAACACTACCGAATTTTATAGACCTTAATTTCTGCATTTTATTAAAGCTGGAGTAGACCAAAGAATTAGATTTGGAAATCCTCTATGTCTATTTGTTCCAGTGATAGTTCATTTTTTGCGTATTCAAGATATATCTTTTCTTTTATAAAAAATTCGAAAAGCTGTGAATCTATGGATTTATTTTTTGCCATCAAAGACATTATCTTTAATGATTCGGAAAGATTTTTAGCCTTTTTATATGGCCTATCCTTTGATGTTAATGCCTCAAATATATCTGCAAGGGCAATGATCCTTGACTGAAGGGGAAGTTCATTTTCTTTAAGCCCAAAGGGATAGCCAGAACCGTTTAGACATTCGTGATGGGTGGCTGCAAATTGAGGCACCCTATGCAATTTTTTTGGAAAAGGAAGTTTGGATAGTATCCTATATGTTAAGGTAGCATGATTCTGAATAATCATTCTTTCTTCTTTATTTATAGTGCCTCTTTTTATACTGAGATTATAGAGTTCGTCCTCTGTTATTAATGGTATTTCAGTTTCGTCCAGAATAAGCCTTTTCTTACTAATTGCATTGAGGCGTTCAATAGCACTATCATCTAAAAACTCTGAACCCTGATTTATTTTAATAAGAAAATCAAGGTCATCTTTCAATGAACTATAGTAATCTTCATGCTCTTTATCTGTTAAGGCAAGAGATTTTTGGCATTGAGTTAAGACATTCTCTTTTAAAAGCTTTATCTCATAATCCCTTTTCAAGATCTCAAAACGTGTCTTTAATAGGGCAATCCTATCGTAGATTGTCTCGAGTTTTGTTGCTTTATCCACGATGTGTTCCGGCGTTGTTATCTTTCCAATATCGTGTAACCACGCAGAAATCCTGAGTTCTTTCATTTCATCAGGTGTAAAAAATACATCTTTGTAATAACCATCCTTACATTGATTTATTTTTTCTGCTAAAGTCATGACAAGCCACACCACCTTTTTTACATGACCACCAGTATAAGGTGATTTTTCGTCAATGGCAGTTGCAATGGCTTCTATAAAAGAATCAAAAAGGTTTGCAAGATCATGGATGAGCCTGTTATTTGTGAGGGCAACAGCGGCCTGGGATGCAAGGGATGAGGCAATTTCCTCACTTTTTTTTGAAAATTTCACAACTTTCCCTTTTTTTTCATCAATGGCATTTAATAACTGCAGTACCCCTATTATATCGTTCTCGTGATTTCTAAGGGGCACTACAAGCATTGACTTAGAACGGTATCCTGTGCCTGCATCAAATCTTTTTGTGCCTTCAAAATTAAAGCCCCTTGCATTATAAACATCAGGTATGTTTACTATTTCTCCTGATAGGGCAGAATATGAGGAGACATTGGCATAGTTAGGTTTTCCATCTTCATTGTAAAGCCTTACAGGTTCCCATTTTATAGGTCTATTAGAGCCGCCCATGTATATATTCAATGAAGCATTCTGCACAATGGCAAATTTAAGGGCAGTAAAATCATCTGTTGCAATATACAGTGTACCACCGTCAGCATTTGTTAATCTTCTTGACTGCTCCACAATCATATTTAAAAGCTTATCTATATTATGCTCTGCTGATAGGGCAATACCGATTTTTAAAAGCTCGGAAAGGGGATTGATTTTTTTTGTTTCTTTTTTTTCTACCATTGTGACAGCTTAATAAATAAAATATATAATAAATGAGGGATTGGCAATGAATAAATAAAAAATTATTGACATAAATTTATCTTGCTGATAGGTTTTAAAAAAATAAAGAGGAGGGTCTATGAGGTCAGAAGGAAGAGTTGCAAGGATAACAGAGATCGTTGCAGGTTCTCCAAAAAGTTTTGACGATGCTATTCTTGTGGGTTTCAAGAGGGCTTCGAAAACCTTGAGGGGCATCACTGGGGTGCGCGTTAAAGACATGAGGGCAAAAGTTGAAGATGGCAAAATTGTGGAATACAGGGTTACCCTTGATGTGATATTCGTCCTTGAGACTTAACTCTTTATGCCTTCGCTATCCTGACATCCCTTCAGGTGCCAGGTAAAAAGACTGGAATAATATCTTAAACTTCTCCTTATACGCCTGTTTGTGAGCAATAAAGGAAATACAGCTAATAACACTATTATAATGAAAGATTTGATAAATCTAATGATTACAAAAATATAGAAGTAAAATAAACTATGGTGCTTTTTTATGAATTTATATAGGGAAATGTTGTATTCCATTCTCCCTTTTATCCATGTCTTTGATATTGTTTTACCCTGAAGGTGCACTATTTTAGCTTCAGGAAAAAAAACTACCCTGAACCCTCTCTTTCTTGCCCTTACACAAAGATCTGTCTCTTCGAGAAAAAAGAAGAACCTCTCGTCAAACCCCCCTAAATCTTCAAAAACCTTTCTTCTGACCATAAATGCCGCACCTATTAAGGATTCTACATCCTGGGGTGTTTCAAATCTACTTCTTTTGCCTTTATATCTTTTTGGAAGTATGAACTCGAGAAAGGATTTAGGAATTACCTCAAACATAAGATTAGGAACATAAGCAAAAGAACGTTGAAGACCCATGTCTTCGTATACAAGTTGAGGCGCACAGACCCCTACACTTTTATCCGCTTCCATAAAATTAACCATTTTTACTATTTCATCAGGTAAAACAAGGGTATCAGAATTAAGAAACAGTACATAATCCCCTTTTGAGATAAAAAAACCTTTGTTGGCAGAGGCGGCAAAACCAAGATTTTTCTCATTTTTGATGTAGATTATTCCAGAAAAAAATACTTTCACCATCTCCTCTGTGCCGTCGCAAGAATTGTTGTCTAAAATTATGATTTCTGTAGGCAATTCTTTTAAGCTGTAGTCCTTATTAATAGAGTCAAGAAGATTTTTAAGGAGGTCTTTTGTGTCTTTTGTGATAATGATTATGGATAATTTTGGCTTCACAAATCTTTTAAATCATAGGGCAAACGAAAAGACATACGCCGCATTTTGTGCATAACCCTTCATCAATGATAACCTGGTTCTTATCATCATCAAACTGAATTGCAGGACAACCAAAATAGTCGATACATGTTCTGCAGCCTATGCATGTTTTTTCAAGGGGTATCTCTTCGTATTTAGGTTTTTCCTTTCCTCTTGAAGACAAAACACACTCCCTTCTTGCTATGATTACAGCAGGGGCAGCCTTTTTTATTTCAAGAGACAAAAAATTATAGGCATCTTTTATGGTGTTTATCATTAATGGCACATCATATGGGTCTACGACTTTTAAAAAATCTATCCCCAACGAACTAACCATATCTTCAATCAAAATAGGCTTATTCAATTCACCCTGGGCTGTTATACCTGTTTGCGGTGTTGGCTGCATACCCGTCATTGCCGTTGTTCCATTATCCATAATTATGAGCATAAACCTCTTGTTTTTTTTCACTGCATCGTAAAGGGGGGTTATGCCAGCATGAAAAAACGTTGAATCACCTATCGTTGCTATAATGGGTATTAATGCACCATCCTGATTATATGCATCATAAAACCCTGAAGCAATGTTTATTCCACCACCCATATCTATACAGGTATCCACTGCACCAAGTGATGTGCCGAGGGTATAACAACCAATGTCTCCTGGAAACACAGCTTCGGGGAAGGCTTCTTTCATTGCATAAAATGTTGCCCTATGAGGACATCCTGCACATAATTTAGGCGGTCTCTGAACAATGTGTATTTCCTTTGTGGCATCTTCAATCTCATAATCATAAAAGAACTTCTTTTTTGTAATCTTTAATGATTCCAATACATCCCCTAATATATCCCTTATAACATTGTATGTGAGTTCTCCGGCAGATGGCACATGACCGGTATTTCTACCGAGCACTTTTCCGTTTTTACCTATTAAAAGTTCTAAAACTGCATCTGTTTCTTCAAGGACAAGCACATGTTCTACTTTATCTACAAATTCTATAATGCCTTTATTCTTATCCCCGCTTATTTTGCCTTTCATTATCGAGGTGACCTTAAACACTGGTATGATGTTATCCAAACCCATTTCTTTTAACACATCCAATGTGGTTGAATAGGTCATTCCAGAGGAAACAATACCCAATTTTGAACCTTCAAGATTACCATTAGTTTTATTCAATACCCCTTCTTTTAAATCAACAATTCTCTTTCCCTTAGGAAAGATTGAAACTGCCTGCCTTGCATGACTCACCCGATGCGTTGAGCGGATGATAACAGGTAATTTGTGCTCATAAGAATAGTTCATGGCATAATAGGCAATATCTGCTGCCTCGTCAGGCGATGAAGGCTCAAAATAGGCAATATCCATCAGAACCGAAATGAGCCTCGTATCCTGTTCTGTCTGAGACGACTGAGGTCCAGGGTCATCGCAGACAACCATCACGAGTCCACCTCTAATCTTTAACTCGTCAAATGAAGGCAATGGAGGAAAGGCAACATTCAATCCCACCTGTTTCATCATACACGCTGACTTTTTACCTATCATTGCTGCACCTATGGCAACCTCAAGGGCGCATCTTTCGTTCACAGACCATTCAGCATATGTGCTACCCTTCTCCCTTTTATTAAACTCTATTATGCCGGGAAGTATCTCAGAGCTCGGTGTACCAGGATATGCTGCTGCCAAATCAATTCCTGCCTCAACAAGCCCCCTTGCAATAGCATAGTTTCCTATCATAACCTCTTTTTTTCGTTCCAAAACAAAAACCTCCATGTATATTTCAAAGATTCTTACTCAAAGATACTGCCTTTAAAAAACCTTCTTCAAACACCTCTATGTTTTTTAATACTAAACTTTCCTTAACCTTTTTCTCTATTGTATGCCTTAATGCATCGTGATTATATGGACCAATAGAGAATGCTGAAAAAAAACCCAGTATAGCCATATTAGATGCCTGTATCATGCCCTTTTCTTTTGCAATTTTGTCTCCATCTATTAAAAAATATGCTATATTTCTTTTTTTTAAAACCTTATCCACAGATTCAAAAATACTTGTGTTTCTACTGTTTATTATGGCAAGACCACCTCTTCTTATAAACGTTAGATTTCTGTAAAATTCACTTTCTTCAAAGGCCAGTAACACATGGGCATTTTCTCTACCAACCACCGGACTTTTTGCATCCCCAATTTTTACATGGGAAACAACTGAGCCACCTCTCTGGCTCATACCGTATTCATCTGATGCAATAGCAGATAAATCTGCATCTACAGCACATTCTATTAGAAGTGTAGATGCAAGAAGCACACCCCTGCCTCCAATCCCAGCACATATAATCTCCATTGTTTCAGGCGTTTGTTCAAATATCCTTTTAGTCTTATTCATATCATTCCCCTATAAAAATAGACAGTAAGCCCGCCTTTATCTTTATAATCCTTTAAATCTTCTATTTCTTTAATGGTTAAAGTGTCCTTAAATCCACAACCTTCCATAAATCTTCTTATCTCCTCTTCCATCTCGTTTACAATTATAAGCAACGCAAATGAAGAATTGTTGTATAGCACATTTATAAAACTGGGCATGCCGGAATGCAAAAAATGGTTTTCATATGTTATGGCCACTACCTTTCTTTCAGGCTCTGACTTTTTGATACCATGGGCAATGTTGATGGAAGAGGCAGGGCCAAACCAATCCCTTATGATTTCGAAACTAAACAACTGCTCGCCTTTATTCTGTATCCTCGAAGGTGTTTTTAAAACCTCTGAATTTATTTTACTTCTTTCTTTTATCTGCAATTCTACTGCAGGGTATTCCCCCTCAATGAGAAATACCTCATCCATCTGTTTTATAAAGTCATCTACAAGCCTTTTAGGTAAAGGGAATATTGTTGATATTTTAAGTATGCTTGTATCTTCATCATAAAAATCCAAATCAATATTCTTTGTTATAATAATGCCTGTCTTCCCCTTTATTTTGGCCTTATTACCTTTATAGGTCTCAAACTCTTCCCTGATATTTTCTATCTTTTCATTTAACACCTGATGAAGCTTATACCTGAAACTCGGGGTTGCTGCCCAGCGACCAGGGTCTTTTATAAATTGTGCCTTGTTGTTATTACTAAATGATAAGGCCTTACCTCTGTATAATATTTCTTTATCAAAGCCTTCGTCAGGTGTAATCTGTAATATAACAGGTATCTCATACTTTTTAGATATGTTATAAGAAAAGTCAATCACATAAGGAAGTTCTTGAAGTTCATCGGAAAAAATTACAGGGAGTTTTGAAAAAGGGCCTATAAAAGATACCTCATGGGGTGTATCTTTAATACAGACTATTAAAAATCCATATTTAACGCCTGTATATGCCGAGGTCATAATGGGATCCATTGCCTCAAAGAGTTGTTCTGTGGAAAACATACAGGCAGTTTTCTTAGATGCAATGGCACCAGCAAAACCCAATTCAAAGACTATCTTCTCATCCAATGCCATTTCGTGATGAAAAGAATTGGAGTCTTTTTTTATTGATTCGAGATATTTTGAAAATAACGGGGTTATATAATAAATGAGTCTTGTTCCTGCTTCTAAAAGTAACCTGCATAAATAGTTATACATTTTTACGCCTCGAATTTATTTGATTTTTTATGTTATCATAATATCATAAACTTTCACACAAGGCTTCTTAGAATTTCAATGCCCCTTAATATATTTTCCTCTGTGGCTGCAAAGGATATTCTAAAATTTGTCCTTTTACCTGAAAATACACTTCCAGGGATTATAAACAGGTTTTTCTGTAATGCCTTTTCAACAAATGAATCACCGTCTCCTCCCGGGGCCTCTGGAAAAATAAAATATGCACCTTCAGGCCTTACAACCCTGTATTTATCCTTTAGCCCCTCGTATATGAGGTCCCTTTTTTTTCTATAATTCTCAATTATATGCCCCATATCATAATCAAGGGCAATCAACGCTGCCTTCTGGGCAAAGGAGTTAACACTACTAAAAATATACTGCTGCATTGTTACCATACACTCAATTATTTTTCGAGGCCCTGCACAGTAACCAAGACGCCACCCTGTCATACCCCATGTTTTTGAAAACCCTCCAAAGGTAAGAACATTCTCATATAAAGAACCCAAATATACCCTTTCTTTGTCTTTATCATAAACAAATCTATCGTAAATATCATCTGAAAAGATAAGAATACCTTTTTCCCTTGCCACTTTTGCCACCATTTCCAGTTCTTGCCGTGAGGCAACCATGCCTGTTGGATTATTTGGGCTATTGATAAGGATAACCTTTGTTTTATCAGTGACAGCTGCCCTTAATCTGTCTTCTTTTAATTGAAAGTCAGGATATGTGTCTACAAAAACAGGTTTACCACCTAAAAGGAGCACCTGATATTCATAAAGCACAAAATATGGATCCGGAATTATCACCTCATCATCTGGATTTAAAGTCACCATCAACGCAAGCAATAACCCACCTGTTACCCCAGGCGTTATTATGACATCCTCGCACTTTATCCCCTTATTCTTCAAATAATGGAAAACCTTTTCCCTTAATTCAGGGATGCCACCTGATGGCGTATACTTATTGAATCCTGCCTTAATCCATAGAATGCCTTCTTCTTTTACAGGCTCCGGTATATCAAAATCAGGTTCTCCTATGCTCAAATCTATTGGGTCTTTTACCTTTTTTGCAAGGTCAAATATCTTTCTTACCCCAGATGGTTTTATATTGTTTACCCTTTCAGAAATCCACATCATTAGCCTCCTTACAAACCAAGTTTAAAACCCTACTTAGCCTTTCAAGATATTAAATAAGCCTTTCTATCTTGTTTCTTGGGGTATCGCCAAGAATCTTTTTGATATTATGCTTTTAAAGCAGGAAAATTTTATTACATAACCTAACTGTATGCAATATAATTTCAAAATTATCGACCAAAACTGTTTATTTTTTCTGGGAATTCTTTTTCATACAACCTACTAAATTTTTAAAATAAAAAAGAGGCCATAACCTTTTAGTTTCAAGGCATCTGTGCCACCAAAAGCTCAAAGTCCTAAAAAAACCACTCTAAGATATGAAGATGGATTAAATTATAAACCATATAGAGCTCCCGAGAAAGTAAGATTTTCAAAAGGAATTCATGAAGGCCCTTTCTATTCCATATAATGAAGGATGTTAAATCTCAAAAGGATACGAGATCTGGAAGAAGAAGGGCAACCCCTGGGAAAAATACGAGAAAAATGGCAACCAGAATAAGTGCCCACAGAAAAGGGAATATGCCCTTAAAGATGGTCTCCAGCGCTACATCCTTGGCTATCCCCTTTATAACATACACGTTTATACCAACCGGTGGTGTTATAGCACCCATCTCCACAATAAGGGTTATGATGATCCCGAACCAGATAGGGTTATAACCAAGGGAAACCACCGTTGGCAGTAAAATAGGCACAGTCAGCATTATCATGGCAAGGCCATCCATGAAGCAACCACCAATCAGATGTATGAAGATTATGAGTATCATTATCAATGCTTTTGGCAGCGGAAGCCCGCCAACCCATCCTGAAAGGATGAAGGGTATCTTTGTAACTGCCATAAAACGGCTGAAAAGGATTGCGCCGAACAGCACAAACATGACCATGCATGTGATAAGAAGCGTATCCTTGGATGCCTCTATCATTGCCTTCCACGTTATATCCCTTCTAATTAAACCTATCAGGACCACAGCCAATGCCCCTGCCCCTCCTGCCTGGGTTGCACTGAACCACCCTGTCATAAGCCCGCCCAGTACAAGGAGGAAGAGTATCAGAACCTCTATCATGGCAGGCAATGCCTTAATCTTTTCAATGAAAGAGGTGGGTTGTCCAGGAGGCCCAAGCACAGGGTTTCTCCAGCATATGATAAAGACCGTTACGGCAAAGGCAAAGGCAAGTATGATTCCTGGTATTACGCCAGCAAGAAACAGTTTGCCAATGGACTGTTCTGAGATTATGCCATATATAATAAGAAGGGCACTGGGCGGAATAAGGATCCCGAGGGTTCCTGCAGAGGCAACACAGCCAGTAGCAAGGGAGTCACTGTAATTGTATCTTTTCATCTGGGGTAGGGCTACAGTGCCCATGGCAGCGGCAGTGGCATTAGTTGAACCACATATGGCAGCAAAGGCAGCGCTGCCAATTATCGATGCAATGGCAAGCCCTCCCTTTAAGCTACCGAGAATCACATAACTCGCATCGAAAATGCGTTTGCTCATGCCTATTCTGAAGGCAATGCTACCCATGAGCACGAACATGGGCACCACTGTCAGATTATAGGACGAGAAGATATCAAAGAGGTCAACTGCCACCATCTCAAAGGCTGCATTTAAAGATACGAGGTAGGTAAACCCGACAAACCCCATAATCCCCATGGCAAAGGCCACAGGAACCCTTATTGCAAAGAGTATGAGAAGTATGATTATACCGATTATACCCGTTGTGACAGGATCCATATTATTTTACCTCCCTGATGCTGCGATATGCGTCAACGAGATAGATAAATATGGCCGGTATGCAAGCGACGGCTATACCATAAACAAAAGGGGCAACGGGTATATGCTGGGTAAGGGTGGCCTCTTTCAGAACCTGTAGATTACGAGCATAGACGAGGCTCCTCCACACTATAAGCATAAAGAAACCCATGGAAAGTAGCCTGCTGACCACATTTAATATCTTCCTTATTTTAAAGGGCATTCTTGAAATTATGAAATCCACTTCTATATGACGGCCTGCCTTTATAGTCTCGGCAAGGGAGAAGGAGGCCACACAGGTGGCAAGGAGGGACATAATATCAACTGTTGCTGTTATGGGCCTGTTTATAATCTTGGATGATAGGATATCGAGTGTGATGGTAGCAAACATCAAAAGAAGTGCTATAACGGCAATCCAGTTGAAAAATCCTGTGATTTTATTGAAAAGCCTTTCCATTTATATCCCTCCTGCTCTACTATACTCATTATTACTTTTTAATGAGGTTGGTCTCCACCCATTTTACAGCCTGTTCCTCAGAAGGTTGCCTTTCTATATGATAAGCAACCCTCTCTACAAAGTACTTTGCATATTCTTTCATAGGCAGACCCATGGCCTGTTTGTCAGCAATATATTTATCAAAGACAACCTTTGCTGGCTTTTCCCATTCCCCCTTCTTTTCCTTGGGTATCACAATAACCTGCCTACCAGGTAGACTTTTAAAATAATCGAGTCCTACCTTATCGTAGTACATCCACACATAGGCCTGTCTTTCAGCATAAACCTTGCTAAGTTCTGTAAAAACCTTCTTCACATCATCAGGTAAAGAATCCCACTTTTTCTTATTCATCGCAACAAACTGACAGCTCGATGTGGATACAGGTGGTATGGTAAGGTATTTGACTGGTTCTGCAAGTTTAAAACCCTTTAATGTCTCAGGCACTGCAAAATTACCGTCCACCACTCCCTTTGACAAGGCCTCGTATGCCTCAGACATGGCCATTGCCCTCGGTACACCACCCCATGCCTTTACAAGTTCCACTGTTGCTCCACTCGTTCTGAACTTGAGTCCCTTTAAGTCATCAGGTTTATTTATAGGGGTATTCTTAGTGGTTATCACATTCCTTCCTGGACCATGGAGATAAAGGATGTGAACATCCTCATACTCCTTAAAGGTGAATTTATCGAAGAGATCCTTATATGTCTTTGTTGTGACCCATGAACTTGGGATGTCAGAGGGCATCTCGAATATCTCGCTTAAAGGAAAACGACCTGCCACCCACAGAGGACAGGACATGCCAATATCGGCTATACCCTTTACCACAGCGTCATATACCTTGGCAGGTGCTGTGAGGGTACCCACTGGATAGATGGTGATCTCCACCTTCCCATTGGTCCTCTTCTTAATCTCGTCAGCAAACATCTGGTTCAGGACTGTATGGAGATGGGTCTGTGGAAAGACAGTGGTAAAACTCAGCTGTATCTTTTCTGCGGCATAAGATACATTTGAAAAAAAGAAGCCCCCAAGAAAAAAAACCAGTAAAAAGGCAAGTGTAACTGACAATTTTCTAAAATTCATAAAAAAACCTCCTCATTTTATATTTTTTTTAAGTCCCTCATGACTGAATACCTTGAGATCTTTTTTCCACTTCTACAAAACCCTCGTCTGCGTTTATTACAACCATATCGCCTGTAGATATAACCTCAAATGGGTCTACCTCCAGAAGATGGATCATAGGGGTACCTGTAATTAG
This sequence comes from Deltaproteobacteria bacterium, assembly GCA_029777945.1. Lineage (GTDB taxonomy): Bacteria > Desulfobacterota > Syntrophorhabdia > Syntrophorhabdales > Syntrophorhabdaceae > JAKORG01. Next base: position 69,762 of record JAKORG010000039.1, read on the forward strand.
GGCACTGACTGCTATCACACCCTCTGCCTTTACATTTATTATGCCAGAAGGTGCATTCCCCCTCTTATATAAGGCATAATATTGCCAGGAGCCGGTGGTAGAGCCCTTCCCATGTGGAAATACGAGTATCTTTCCAGCAATACTCTTGCCTTCCAGTTCATGACCCTTCTCTCTCACCTTCCCTGTGTCAGGGTCTACACCACCAGTAATGGAAATGGGCATCCTTGTAACAAGGGCCTCACCCATCGCTATACCCCCTGAAACCTTCTTACCCTTTATTTTCATCTTTTGCCCTCCCACCTGCCAGTTATGGCAGAATTAACGCACTCCTCTATTGAGCCGAACCATGTATGCATACCAAAGAGATTGTGGGCATAATAGCTTCCCCTGGCAGAATTTATGGCAATGGTCCTTATACCCCTTTCCCTGAGATATAGATGCGGTCCATCAGCAGCGCCTACATCTGCCACTATCTTGCCTCCCGCTGAGGTTATGATGTCGAAAAATCCCATACGTTTTGAAAGTTCCTTGCACCACCTGGAGGTACAAATCCATAACTCTGTCTCTGGATGTAGTCTTCTTCCCTCCAGCAGTTCGGCGACCCTGCCTATATCCTGGATGGTGCACTGGGGACATCCAAATATGACAAGATCCACTTTCTCGTCCTTTGCAGAGGAGATCTCTGAATAGGCCTTTTTAACCTCATCTTCTGTAATCTTTATAGATTCTGAAGGAATGGACATGCCGCCGAATGCAGCCTCAATCGTCGGCGCTTCCGGTGTTATGCCAACAAGATGGACCATACCCACTGCACCGGTAATGGTAATAGTGTAAAGTATACCTTTTATCTTTTCTATGTCCAAATCCTCTGGCAATCCTGTAAGTACTGGTGTCCTTTCACCTACTCTTTTTCCCAATTGCCACCCCAGGGCCTGGCAGTCAGCACGGTTTAAACGATTAAAATCCATATTATGGAGATCTACAAGCACCTGCCCTTTTCTATTCTCTGTAATATGTAACCCCCATTCGGGTACCACGCCTGTCAGGGCAGCAAAAAGACCTATATGGTCTCCATCTCTATTTGACCTGGCGCCTATTATGGAGTTGACATATACCTGGCTGCCTGATGATGCCCAGACTATGTGATCTCCAAATCTCGGGGCATTACCCAGAAGATAATGATGACACGAGTAAAAAAGCGTCACACCTAGTGCCCTTAATGCACTATCTATCCTCCTCTGTTTCTCTATATATCTGTCCGGTACACCCAGTGCTAATGCATCCTCAAAATCGAACATCTCAGGATTCTTTGTTGTAAAGACCTTTACCTTAGCGCCTGACCCTGCAAGTTCCTCAAGCCACTCCACCCCTTCATCCATTAGCACAGGATAATTGCCTGCTATATGCACACTGCTTATGGGAACCATCTTTTCTGCCTCGTAGCACTCACCATATGCCACAAGCATTTCCATGCACCTTTTCATTACTGGACCGTATCTTCCACTAAGTACGTCCTCTTCATACCTGTTAAGTTTCATATAAACCTCTCATTTTATGTCTTGTTTAGCTCATAAAAGTATACCAGGGAGAAATTTAATCCTGCCTTTTGCCTCCCTCAGATGTGCCTTCATCAGCCTTTTAAGCCCTTTAAGATCCTTCTTTTCTATAAGTTCCAGCATCTTTTTGTGCTGGGCAAGGGAATTGGAAGCAGCGCCGGGCATACTTAAGGCAAGCCCCCTGAACCACTGAAATTTATCTATTAGAGGCGAGATGGTCTCGAGCAACACATCGGATTTTGTTGCTCTATACATTATTTCGTGAAATTCGGTTTCGCATCTGATGATCTCCCTTATATTGCCTCCCTTAACTATGGCCTCACCTGAGGCTATGTTTCTTCTGAGTTCCTCCATATCTTCTTCTGTAATATTCTTTACTGTTAGAGAAAGCACAAAATCCTCAATCACCTCCCTTACAGCAAAATATTCTTCTACGTCTTTTATATTTAATCGCCTCACCATAAACCCCATACTATCATCACAGATGAGCAATTTTTCGTGCTCCAGCATCAAAAGCGCTTCCCTCACAGGGGTTCTACTTGTATTTAGCGATTTTGCAAGTTCTGCCTCTGATATCTTATCACCAGGCTTTATATCAAGATATATAATCTTATCCTTTATAAGCCTGTATGCCTCATAACGTAGAGCACCCTGTTTTCCCTTCTCCATTATGATATACCAACCTGTATACTTAAATGCATATTTAATAATATAGTAACAGACATAATCTGTCAAGTAAAATAAGAAATGAAAAAAGTGGCGACACTCCATATTTAAGGACAAAACCATCGGCGTAAGTCGGTAGTGGGATATCAAGATATGAAGCTCACACCTCACTTTTAGAAAATCTCCTGAGACTATAAAGCATATCCTGAAACCTCCTGCTATGAAATCCCTTAATTCTACTAAATATAGGATATGCTTTTGAATAATGATCCATTAATCCTTAATGTCGCATATGTGTCTTAACTTTTTCAGAAATGAGGTTTTTTAACGAGCAGAGATAAAAGATTTAAATCTCTGGGCACGATAATGAATAATATTTGAATCTATCTGAGCTGGCGGGATTTTATTTTTAAGATTCTCTATTCTATCAATAGTCTCTGGATGTGTTTTTATGATACCTCCTCCCCCTTTCTTGCCAAACTGATTCAATCTCTCAAGAACGCTAATCAAAGCGTAAGGGTCATATCCTGCTTTTGAAAGATATAAAACAGCAGTTTCATCTGCTGAATATTCCTGAGTTCTTCCATAACCATTAACAACAAGTGTCTTAAAAACATCATCTATTGAGCCCTCAAAAATACTTACAAGATTTGATAACTCAGCTGGTCCATATTCTTTTAAGGCTTTAGTTCCTATAATTGTAAGTGCTTCTGTCCATCTTGCCTGCTTAATTGAGTTAATTCCGTCACGATGATTTATATGAGCTATTTCGTGGGCAAGAATTGATGCAAGTTCTTCCTCATTCTGAGCTAACTCTATCATACCACGTGTTATAAGTATTGTTCCACCCGGGCATGCAAAAGCATTGATTTCGTTCGTATTAAGTATGGCAAAATGATAACCGCCATAAGTAAAAGGTTTTTCAGAATGCAATGCTATAACTCTTCCAATTGTATTAATATATTTTGTCAAATTTTGATTTTTTAAAAGTGGATAAGAAACAAAAATACGTGCTGCTACAGCCCTGCCAATATAATATTCTTCCTCATCTGATATAGGCCTTGAAGCCTGAGATGTTGCCTGTACAGTTGTAAAGCCCATATCTAAAGCTTTACTGATGTCAATACTTTTACAAGAACATAGCAATAAACATAAAAAAACAAACAATAAAGCTCTTTTTATCATCTTGGTTCTAACAATCCCCCATTTCTGATAAAAAATAATACCTCATTGTCTGAAACATAATATGTTTCTACCGTGTCAACGAGATAAAACTTCATTTCTGGATGCTTATTTTTATATGCATTTTCAACCTGTGGATTGAAACCCTTACCAGCAAGGGTTATTTCAGCATCTGATGTACTGTATCTTTGCGTTCCAGATAAACTTGTAGATTGAATATTCCTTTTTTCTATAGCAGTTTTATGGATGTAACCTATAATATTCTTGAATTTTACCTTATACCAGTCTTCTTCTAAATTAAGAATATCAAGAATATCACCATATCTTACCATTGCTTTCACAGGAGCAAAAAATTTAGGTGACTCCCTGATTGCATTTTTTTTTGTAAAAACCATTGCTGTTTCAGCATATGAAATCGTGGCTATAAAAAATATAAAAAAGATAAGATTTATTAAAATTTTCCGTTTCATTTTTCTTCCATTTTAATAATATGCCAATCTTTTGTCAATCCTGAACCTGATATAAAATCTTCACATTTTTTCATATAAAACTTAGATGGTTCATCTTCTGGAAAATCTTTTAAAATAGAGCTAAAAACATCCCTTGCTTCAAACCACTTTTTTTCATTGTAAAGTTTAAATCCCGAATTATATTTCTGAAGTAATATCTCTTGTTTATCAGAAATTGTATTCTTCTTACCTATAAGCTCAAATATTCGGATAGGCTTGGTTTTACCCTTAACAGTTATAAGCCCTAATTCTCTTGCAATAAAATTATCACTTATTTTTGACATTGTATCTTCACTAACTATAATAGATGTTTTAAAATATTTATTAACTGATTCAAGTCTGGAAGCAATGTTAACGGTATCACCTACTACGGTATAATTGAAAAGCCTATCACTTCCAATGTTCCCAACAATTGCATCACCCGTATGAATTCCTATTCTAATCTTAATACCTTGAATTCCCTTTGCAGTTAATTCTTTATTAATTTCTTTAAGTTTCTCTATACATTTAATAGCAGTATTGCATGCATTAGTTTCATCTTCTGGTGTCTGTACAGGGGCACCCCAGAAAGCCATAATGCAATCACCAATATATTTATCAACAATGCCATAGTGTTCAATAATAACTTTTGAAAGACAATCAAGCACTTGATGGAGCATAAATGCAGTCTTTTCAGGTGAAAGACTTTCTGATATCGTTGTAAAATCAGCAATATCTGCAAAAAAAACTGTAACTGTTTTCTTTTGTCCGCCGGGTTTTATATATTCAGGATTTTTAAGTAAATAATCAACAATTCTACTGTCCATATACTGTGTAAAAGTTCTTTTTATAAAACTTCTCTCTCTTCCCTCAACTGCGTAGCTATACAGTGAAGAAGTTATAGAAGTAAAAACAAGAGAAACAAACATCGGTGTTAATTGCAAATATATTGATATTCTGAATAAAAATATACCTAATAAAACTATTGTCAACAATAAAATAATAAATGCAAGTATGTTTATTTTTAAAGAGTGTTGTTTTAAAACAATATAAGGGATAAGGTAGGATATAAATAAAATAAATATAAAAATATAAACCGCCGGAGCAGTAGTGATGGAATTTTTATTCATTATATTTTCAAATGCAGTTGCATGGATAAATAATCCCGGTGTAGTAGAAGAAACTGGCATGGGTTTTAGGTCAAAAAGACCTGCTGCTGTAAGACCTATAAAAACCACCTTATCTTTAAAAAAATTTTTTTTAATATGTGTATCTTGATTTTTGGATGCCTTTACTGATGCATCAAAAATTTCTATAAAAGGTAATACTGTAAAAGGTTGTTTATGTGTTGAATATTTTAAAAGCACACTTCCATCTTTAAGAGCAATCTGTGCATTATTTATAAAAAGTTTATCATTTTTAAATTTCACAGCATTTTTATTAACAAAATAACTCATTATAAAATTAGGAATTGTATATTCACGAACTTTAAAAAAAAGAGGTATCCTACGATAAACACCATCTTCATCTGGAAGAATACTTACACTACCCAATCCTTTAGCATTTTCTCTTACCTCGTCAACAGGGAAACCTATAGAATTATATTGAAATCTTGGTGGGATAGAAATTTTTAAGGGAATATTTTTTAAATATTTTTCTTCTGAATTTATAAAAATTTTTTCCTCCTTTGAAAGAACCAAGGGAAGATATACATTCTTTGTTTTCTTTATCGCATCCCCAAGAATTTTATCATCTTCAACACCGTAAGAAGAATTTTCAGTAAATAAAATATCAAGAAAAATTGCATCTGCCTCTGAAAGATATTCAATAACAGGTGCATAAATTTGTCGTGGCCAGGGCCATGTTATACCCTGTTTACTTAATTCAGTAATGCTGTTCTGATCTACATAAATAAGACAAACACGGTCAGAAATATTGGGGGGATTAATATATATTGAGAGTAAATCATAAACCTTAAATTCAAAAAGCTTAAGTATTCCTGATAGAAAAATAATTACTGAAACAATAAAAGAAGTGCTTCCTAAAATAAAAATCCTTTTTAAAAATTTCTTTTGAAGTTGCATATCCCAGAATCTTTATTATTACAATCCCTTTGCTTCTCTCACAGTTTTATAGGCTTTTTGGATCATTGTGTCAAGTGTATCATCTTTTTCAAATTCAATTACTGCAAAAGTAACTGATACAGTAATTGAACCTTTAAATAAGTTTTTATTTATGCTTTTTTTCATCTTATCAGCATAAACTGTTCCACCTCCAATCGCTGTGTTTGGTAATAAAAAAGCAAATTCTGAGGAACAAGGGATTCCTCACTTTGGGCAGCCAGAAGGGCGCCCTCATGGATAAGGCGCCTCCATCTGAAGAGTTGATTGGGATGGACCTCATACTTTCTTGCTACCGATGAGATGCTGTTTCC
>JAKORG010000040.1 GCA_029777945.1 Deltaproteobacteria bacterium
CAGTGCTTAATGGTGACATAGATGCCTTTATTAAGGCATACCTTTTGTTCTTGACTTTTCAACAAAAAATGGATTAATTAATAGTCATGGAGTTATTTACTGATAATAAAATAGAAGAGCTCGAAAAAAAGGTTGAAATGCTCATTAAAAATTATAGGGCATACAAAGAAGAGAAAGAACAGCTTTCGATTAAATTAGAAAAGCTTGAGAAAGAGAACCAGGAACTGAAAAGAAGCATAGAAGAAACTGCAAATGAAAGAAAGATTGTTCTTGATAAGGTTGTGGGCATACTGGAAAAACTCGAGACTCTTGATTTTTAGGAATAGATGGATAAATGGGTTGAGGTTACAATATTAAACCAACCGTTTGTATTTATAGGCGATGACGAGGATAGGATTAAGAGATTAGCAAAATTTGTTGATGAAAAGGTAAACCATGTAATTAAGGACTACGGGATTATAAATACATTGAACGCAGTGATTATGGCAATGATGGAATTGACTGATGAATATCTTGAATTTAGGGAACAGGCAGAAAGATTTGAAGGAATGGCTTTAAAAATTTTAAGAAAGGTAGAAGAAATTGAAGTTCCCTGCGATGTTCGTGATAAATGGTAATCTTAGAGCCAACACCTCTTTTATGGGGGTCTTCCATTATCGGTGTGTGCAAGCTCACATAATAGGTGAGAAGCCTAATCCGGTAAATAGACGCCCACTTTAAATTGAGGTTCAAGAAATACTGTTTACACAGCATCTGCGGGGTTTTTTTATTTTTAAGGGGTAGTAGTAGAGGAAATTGAAACTTAATATAAATAGTTTTAAAAACTGGAGGTTTTACATACCTTTCCATAAAATTTAAATACTTTTCCTCTCTATGAAACCCCTTTCATATATAAGGGGGAATTTTGAATACAATTGTATACATATTAATTTTCATAGTTGTTTTCTTTCTCGGGTTGTTTCTCGCCAGATTCACACATAAAAGAAAAATTGGCGAATACGAGAAGATAGGCAAAAAGATATTAGAAGATGCAAAGAAAGAGGCAGATGTCTTAATCAGAGAGGCATCTGTGCAGGCAAAAGACATTGCAATCCAGGCAAAAAACGATTTCGAACAGGAAATTAAGTCAAGACGCATTGAACTCCAGAATGCGGAGAAAAGACTTGCCCAAAAAGAAGCAGCAATCGACAAAAAGATAGACCTTCTCGAAAAGAAGGAAGACGAGATTTCGAAAAAAGAAAAGGAATTAATAGGCAAACAGACAACCCTTGACGCAAAAATAAAAGAACTCGACGGTTTACTCATAAAGGAAAGGGAAACCCTCGAGAAGATATCAGGCTTAACCTCTGAAGAGGCTAAAAAGATCCTTATGCAGAGGATGGAAGATGAGGCAAAGTACGAAGCGATTAAGATATGCAAGAAGATAGAGGAGGATGCCAGGGAGAATGCAGATAAAAAGGCAAAGGAGATCATAGCTACTGCCATCCAGAGATACGCCGGAGAATATGTGGGTGAAAATACCGTTTCCGTCATTGCCCTTCCGAACGAGGAGATGAAGGGTCGAATAATAGGCAGGGAAGGAAGAAATATAAGGGCACTCGAGGCAGCAACAGGGGTGGACATAATAATTGATGATACCCCTGAAGCAGTTATACTTTCCTGTTTTAATCCCATAAGGAGGGAAGTGGCAAGGATAGCCATTGAAAGATTGATAACAGACGGAAGGATCCATCCGGCAAGGATAGAAGAGATAGTCTCAAAGGTTGCAGAGGAGATGGAGGTAAAAATTAAAGAGGCAGGGGAACAGGCAGTATTCGACCTGGGCATCCATAACGTCCATCCTGAAATAGTAAAACTCATAGGCAGACTGAAATTTAGAAGCAGTTATGCCCAGAATGTCTATCAGCATTCCCTTGAGGTTGCATTTATCTGTGGTATTATTGCGTCTGAATTAAGGATTAACATTAAGATGGCAAAAAGGGTAGGCCTTCTCCACGATATAGGAAAGGCAGTAGACCATGAAATAGAAGGTTCTCATGCCTTTATAGGTGCTGACCTTGCAAAAAAATACGGTGAAAGCGAGGAGATTGTCCATGCAATCATGGCACACCATGAAGATGTGGAGGCAAAGAGTCTTCTCGATGTGATAGTCCAGGCAGCAGATGCACTATCCGGGGCAAGACCAGGTGCGAGAAGGGAGATGCTCGAGACATACGTAAAAAGACTTGAAGAGTTAGAACGCATTGCCAATAGTTTTCATGGAGTAGAAAAGTCTTATGCAATTCAGGCAGGCAGGGAAATCAGGATAGTGGTAAGTAGTGATAAGATTACAGATGAAGAGATTTTTATGCTGTCCAAGGATATTGCAAAAAAGATAGAAACAGATTTGTCCTACCCTGGTCAGATAAAGGTAGTGGTAATAAGAGAAACAAGGGCAGTGGAATATGCAAGATAATGAGATTAAGGTCTTGTTTCTCGGTGATGTAATTGGAAAACCAGGCAGAAAGGCAATAGAAAAGATTGCAAAAACTTTTGATATTGATTTTTTTATTATAAATGGTGAGAATCTCGCAGGTGGTATTGGTATTACCCCAAAGACTGCAATGGAAGTCTTATCTTACGGTGTGGATACCATCACCACTGGAAATCATGTGTGGAAAAAAAAGGAGATTATTCCTTTTTTAATGGGTGAGACACGGGTCTTAAGACCCCTTAATTATCCCGAAGGGACACCTGGATTTGGTTATTGTTTGTTGAAAAAGAACAATAAAACTTTATATATAGTGAACATAGAAGGCCGGGTATTTATGAATCACCTCGAATGCCCCTTCAGGGCTATTGACGGTTTTTTAAAAAGTATTGACAATACTATTCCTGTTTTTGTGGACTTTCATGCTGAGGCAACATCAGAGAAGATTGCCATGGGCTGGTTTCTTGATGGCAGGGTATCTGCTGTTATTGGAACCCATACCCATGTCCAGACATCGGATAAAAGGATACTTCCCAACGGCACAGGTTACATAACCGATGCAGGCATGACAGGAAGTATTGATTCAGTTATAGGCATGGATAAAAGGGCAGTGCTTGAGAAGTTTATTACCATGTTGCCTCAAAAATATGAGGTGGGAAAGGAAAATGTTGAGGCCCAGGGTGTAATAGTGAAAATAGATGGTAGAACTAAAAAATGCCTTGAAATAGAGACCATAAGGGAGAAGATTTAAAAAGGAGTAGCAATGGATATAGAAAGGCAAATCGAAATTATAAAAAGAGGCGCCGTTGATCTGGTTACTGAAGAAGAGTTGAGGGATAGACTGAAGAAGGCACAGGCAGAGAATAGGCCTCTTAGGGTAAAACTCGGTTTAGACCCTACTGCCCCTGATTTACATTTGGGACATACGGTAGTTTTGCAGAAATTAAAACAGTTTCAAGAGCTTGGACACACTGCCATATTTTTAATAGGTGATTTTACAGGTATGATAGGAGACCCTACAGGAAGGATTGAGACAAGGCCAGCCCTTTCAAAGGAAGAACTTCTTGCCAATGCAGAGACTTATAAGAAACAGGTTTTTAAGATACTGGACCCTGAAAAGACAGAGATAAGATTCAACAGTGAATGGTTTGAGGCAATGAATGCCTCTGATATGATAAGGCTTTGCGCCAAATACACTGTGGCAAGGATGATGGAAAGAGAGGATTTCAGGAACCGTTTTCAAAATAATATACCCATAAGCATCCACGAATTTTTATATCCCCTTGTACAGGGTTATGATTCTGTGGCGTTAAGGGCTGATGTAGAGTTAGGTGGCCATGACCAGATATTTAATCTTTATGTAGGTCGTGACCTTCAGAGGGCGTATGGACAGGAAGCCCAGATAATAGTGACAGTGCCATTACTTGAGGGTATTGACGGGGTAAACAAGATGAGTAAAAGCTATGGTAATTATGTAGGGATAGATGAGCCTCCAGATATTATGTTCGGTAAACTGATGTCAATTTCCGATGAACTTATGTTGAAATATTACGAACTGTTGAGTGATATAACTATAGAAGAACTTAACTCATTGAAAGAAGGTATAAGAAACGGCACTGTTCATCCAAAAGATGCAAAGGTGAGGTTTGCAAAGGAGATTATCGCAAGATTCCACAGCAAGGAGGCAGCAGAGGCAGCACATATTAGTTTTGAAAAGGTCTTCAAAGAAAAAGAAATACCCCAAGATATAGAGACTATAGAGATAAAAAAACATGAAATAGAGAAATGGCTCCCCAAATTACTTCTAATTACAGGTATGGTTTCTTCTACTTCTGAGGGAAAGAGGATGATAAATCAAGGTGCAGTTTTGATAAATGGGGAAAAGGTAAAATCAGAGGATACGCCTATCTCAGATGAACTTATCATAAAAGTAGGTAAAAGGAAGTTTAAAAGGATAATCCTTAAATAGGTGCCTTTATAAAACATCCTATCTTAAATTTTGTGTCTTCAATCGCCATTTTGCAGCAAAAGTTTTAAAAATACAAAAATTAAAAAATTTACTTTTTTAGAAAACGAGATGGTTGACAAAGGAAAGAAAAATACTTAAAAATATGAATATCTAATCAAAAGGAGGTTTTTATGGGCAGTGCCAAGGCAGTAAATGACGGAAATTTTCTTTCAGAAGTACTCGAATCCAGTACCCCTGTGCTTGTCGATTTCTGGGCATCATGGTGTGGACCTTGCCAGATGATGGGTCCTGTAGTTGACGAAGTTGCATCCCAATATGAAGGTAAAGTAAAAGTTTTAAAACTCAATGTTGATGAAAATCCACAGACATCTGCAAAATACGGGATAAGAGGCATTCCAACCTTGATACTTTTCAATAAAGGAGAGGTTGTGGATAGGCTCATAGGTGCACAGCCAAAATCAAGTGTTGAAGAACTACTGAAAAAGGTTTTATAGAAGGTTTTCGTTTGTTTCTATGGATAACGAGAAAAGATCTCTCTACTTCAAAAAGATGGAAGAAGAGCCCTTTGCAAGGTTACTGGGTATAAAACTTGTAGAAGTAAGTGAAGGTTATGCCCTATGCGAGATGAAATACACAGATGAAAAGGATAACCTTTACGGTATTGCCCATGGAGGTGCCATCTTTTCATTAATAGACGAAGCATTTGAAATCTCCTCTAACAGTCATGATAGAATTGCCGTGGCATTGAATATGAATATTACCTATATGAAGCCACCAAAGAAAGGCTCTATGCTTAGGGCAGAGTCAAAAGAAATAAACAGAACGAGAAGGACCGCTTCATATAATATAACAGTAAAAGATGAAGATGGCCTTATTGCAACCTGTCAGGCACTGGTATATATAAAGGATCAGCAGATACCTTTTTTACAGGATATAAAATTTAACCCCTGAGGATTGTTTTTTGGAAATAAGCGGCATTTTACAGACAACAATCTCGCTAAATAAACTTCTTTATAAAAAAATTATTCAATAGACCTATTTAGGTGTTATTCTTATTTTTGCCTTTTTATCCTTTTCTGCCTCTACTATGACCTTTTCTTCATTGATATAATATGTAACAATTTCCCCTGTTAATTTATCCTGGCCTGAAAACACCGTTACATCCCCCTTTAGGGTTATTATACCTTTTTTATTATCGAATATGGCCTCTTTGCATGTGGATGTGCGTTCTCTTTTAACTATTTTTACATTACCCTTTGCATGAGCCCTTTCTATTTCATTAGTGTTTTCATCCATATAGGCCTCTATAGTATCACAGTAGATAAACAAATCTCCCTGCCTTGCAACCACATTTCCTTTAAAAATTACGTATCTTTCCTTTTCCATTCCCTCCATAGAATCGGATACTATATCTATGGGCTTTTTTTCTTCGAAAAATTTAAATTTTTCCTCTTCCTGGGTTTTTTGAACAACTGGTATTTGTGGTTTTAATTCAATATCTGTTCTTGGAGTTTTTGACATCAATGTTTGACCTGGAGAGGTTGCCTGTGCCACTTTTAGGCTTTTTCTCTGCCTTTTAATGTCTGTAAATAAAAATTTACTATCCGAATATTGTGATTTTAATTGTCCATAGTATTGATCTGCTTTATTCTGATTGCCCATTGCCTTATAGGATTGGGTTAGATAGTATAAAACCTTCTCTATTCCCTTAGCATCGGGATATTTTTTAAGGACATATTCGAGCCTTGTTATGGCTGCATTATACTGGAATGTTTTGTAATAGAATTCACCTATATAAATTTCCCTATCCACCAGCTTCTGTATAAGGGCATCCCTTTTTTTATCCGCTTCTTTTGCATAAATGCTTGTGGGGTAACGGTTCAGAAGATAGGTATATCTTTCTATTGCCTTTAATGTATATGCCTGATCCCTATGAAATGATAAAGAAAAGCGTTCATAGCATTCTCCTAATTTTTTTAACACATATGGTATGTTTTCATCTTCTGGATGGGCATTAAAAAAATCTTCGTATATGGTAGATGCCTGCACATAATCCTTTTTCTCATAATATGCATCTCCAAGCTTCACTGTTGCGACAAAGGATATGGGGTCAAAGGGAAAGTTCTCTCTTATTAGAGAAAACTTTTCTATTGCCTTGTCATATTTCTTTGCCTTCATCAAATTGACGCCTTCTACGTATAGATCAGCAGGCTTTTCCACTTTTTTAGGTGGCGATGCACAGGATGAAAAAATAGATACTAATAATACGAGAAAAAAGATGGTGATTTTTTTCATGCAACCATTATAACAGAATAGAAAAAAATATGCTATGATTTATCTAATCAATGATGCTGGAAGAGGAAATAAAAAAAGGCCTCGATTATTTTGAAATCTTTGTTGATCAAAGTAAATTGAAAAAATTATCACTGTATATTAGTGAGCTTGATAAATGGAATAAACATATAAATCTCACAGGCAAAAAGGATATTCCATCCATTATAAGAGAACTTCTCTATGATTCTTTTTTTGTTTATAAACTAATTGAAAAAGGATCCTCTTTTTTGGATATGGGTTCTGGCTCAGGCATCCTCTCAATTCCTATTGCCATCATAAATAGAGACATTGAGGTTTTTTCTGTGGAAAAAAACACAAAAAAGATACATTTTCAGAGACATATTAAAAGGCTGTTAAGACTTAACCGGTTTTACCCGTTGTTTAAAAGAATTGAACTTTTAGACAATATGAGCGTTGATATCATAGGGGTTAAGGCCTTTGGCAAAACAGAGATAATACTTGAAAAGGCTGTGAGATTATTGAGAATCAGAGGTAAAGTAATAATATTAAAAGGCAAAAACGCAAAACCCGTTGAATTCGAAGGCCTTGAAATGTCTAAAAATTTAACATATTCCTTACCCTGTTCTGAAAAAACATATAAACTTTTTGAATATACATTGAAAGACAGAAACAATGAAGTTAGAATCGTTTAAGGTTTAGGAAAAGAAAGCATCAAAAATAATAAGGATAAGCCCAAAATGATAGATGGATTTTTAAAAGAAATTGCAAATATGTTCGATTTTACAAGAAAAGATGCCTGTGAGATGATGAGGTCTTTTCAAATAGAAATGGAGAACGGGTTAAAAGGCAGAAAATCTTCTTTAAAGATGCTTCCTTCTTTTGTGAGAAGACCAAAGGGTAATGAAAAAGGAGATTTTCTTGCCATTGACCTGGGCGGCATAAATATGAGAATACTTGCTATAAGGTTATTAGGTCAAGGCAAAATAGAAACAATAGGAATGAAGAGGTTTTCTTTAGGAAAAGAAATAATCTCAAAAACAGAAGATGTTTTTTTTGATTTTATCGCAGATTGTGTATCTGCTTTTTTAAAGGAACATAAATTAGATGTTTTTTTAGAAGTTGGTTTTACATTTTCTTTTCCCGTTATACAGACATCCATTTTAAGTGGTGTGCTTGTCTCATGGACTAAAGGATTTGCTGTAAAAGGTGTTGAAGGCCATGATGTAGTTACGCTTCTCGATAAGGCATTTAAAAGAAAGGGGCTTGAAAATCTAAAATTGGTTGCCCTTGCAAACGATACAGTGGGCACCCTTGTTACACAAAGTTATATTAATCCTTTATGCGATATGGGTGTGATACTGGGGACAGGAACAAACGCCGCATATCCAGAAAGGTTAGAAAGCATTACAAAGTTTAAAGGCATGTGGTATTCGGAGGAGATGATAATAAACATAGAGTGGGGTGGGTTTGATAAGATAAAAATGACAAAATACGACGAACAACTCGATAAGGATTCAGAAAATCCAGGTGGACAGAGGATGGAGAAAATGGTTTCAGGAAGGTATTTAGGTGAGATTGCAAGGCGTATAATGAAAGAGGCATTTGAAAAAGGTCTTTTAGGCTCTAAAGAATTAAAAGATATTTTTTTAAAACCTTACAGTCTTACCACAGAGCAACTTTCGCTAATTGCATCTGACAAGAACATATTCAATGATTCAGGAATTGAGGGTATTTCAGACAAAGATATAAGGTTATTAAAAGAGATAGGTCAAATCGTATCAAAAAGGGCAGCAAGGATTGCCTCAGCCGCCATAGCCGCTGTCTTAACCCATATGGATAAGGAGTTGAAATTAGAACATGTAATTGCAATTGATGGCTCGTTGTTTGAAAAATATAAAGGATTTAAAGAGAATATGGATACTATGATGAAGGAAATTTTTCCCAACCAGGCAGATAAAATCCACCTCAGCCTTACCCATGACGGTTCAGGTATAGGCGCTGCAATTATAGCAGCAAGCCTCTCATCCCATTAGGGTTTTATCTCTGCCCTAAAAACACGGAGATAGTAATCTTTAAAAAAGATGAAATATACAGCTATCACACAGAGGCAGCAAAGTAAAATAAGAAAATAGGGGTTAATGGAGTAATAAAATTTTAGAATGTAAATGATAAAAACAAGTAAAATGCCTGCTACAATTGATTTGGTTATATCTTTTATGACAGATGGAGAAAGTTTGTAATTTATTCTTTTCTTTAAAAAGAAAAAAAGCATTGAAAAATTGTAGAAAGAGCTTATAGATGTGGCAAGGGCTATGCCAAGATTTTTTAAAGGGTTCATAAGGATTATGGCAAACCCTGCATTAATTATAATGGATGTGATTCCAATAGCAGCAGGGGTCTTCATATCGTGCATGGCATTGAATATCCTCACAAAACTGATAGAGAGGGCATAGAATAAAAGCCCCATCGAATATCCGAAAAGCGCCTTGTATGTCAGTAGTGTTTCTTTTTGTGTAAATGCGCCCCTTTCGTATAGGATTTTAATAACAACATCACCGATTGAGCACAATAGGATTGTTGAAGGTATAAGTGTAATGGTAATTAGCACAATTGAACTACTTATGTGGGATTTAATGGATGTAAAATCCCTTTCATGATAAAGCTTTGAGATTTTAGAAAAAACTACCGTATATATGGGAACTGCAAAAAGACTGAAGGGCAGTATAAATATTCTGAATGCATAGGAAAGGGATGCCACCTCTCCATGGGGGAGATATGAGGCTATAATCCTGCCTATAAAACTGTTTATAGGCACAATGGATGTGGCAATGAGGGCACCGGTAAAAAGCCTTTTTGCCTCATGGACAGAGGGATGATTAAAAGAGGTTGCCCTTGTATATCTTATGTTTAACCTTCTTAGAAATGGCCACTGAATAATAATCTGGGCAATAGACCCAATTGTAACACCTATTGCAAGACTGTATATACCGTATCTTTTGCTAAGAAATAAGGCAGATGCAATAAAGACAATATTCCAGATTATCCCTGAAAGTTCAGGTGATGCAAAGTGTTCCTTTGCATTTAAAAACGCCTTCATAACCGATAGCACTGCATGCAACAAAATAACGGGGATCATAATCAAAAAGAGATGTCTTGTTACGGTCTTTCCATAAGGCGTAAAGCCTGGGGCAATGATATTTACTATGGGAGTATTTAATAAAAATAAGCCTATTGAGACAATGCCCGTAATCAATAGGGCAAGGTTTATAAAAATGGAATAAACCCTTGAGAATTGGATATCATCCTTTACATATCTTGAACATACAGGAATGAGGAATGCACTTGTAGCACCTGAAAAGAAAAGCGTTTGGATGAGTTCAGGGAAGTTAAAAGCCACTACAAAGGCGTCTACAAGTATTGTGGCGCCGAAAAGATATGCCTGTATCGCCTCCCTTATGTACCCTAAGGGTCTACT
Organism: Deltaproteobacteria bacterium; assembly: GCA_029777945.1. GTDB lineage: Bacteria > Desulfobacterota > Syntrophorhabdia > Syntrophorhabdales > Syntrophorhabdaceae > JAKORG01. Next base: position 10,210 of record JAKORG010000040.1, read on the forward strand.
AATAATGGTTATTAAAGTGATTATTGAACCCTTTTTGATTATATCCTTTGATGGACTTTTATGGGAGGTATTTTTATATGTTGTCTCTTCCAATGTTTTTTCTCTTTACAATTTTACGGAGTTTATTTAGACTTTTTTGTTCAATCTGTCTTATCCTTTCCCTTGTAACGCCGAAGAGTTTTCCTATTGCCTCAAGGGTCTGCGGTTCACCACCGTCAAGACCGTATCTCAAAACAATGACCCTCTTTTCGTCGCTCGTGAGTGTCTCTATCCATGATGCAATCTCTTCTACCCTTTTCGAATGTTCTAAGACCTCTAAGGGTTCTTCAATAGAATAATCCTTAAGTGTATCTTCAATGGTTATTTTTCCGTCCTCATCTATTATTGAATCTAAGGAACATGTTTTTATCATAAATGTATAGAAGTTTTTTATTAATTCTTCTGGGAAACCTGTTAATCTAACAAGTTCTTCAGGTGTAGGCTCTCTACCGTGAGTTTCTGTAAATTCATTTATATGTTTTGAAATCTTGTATATCTTTGTAGCTAAATGTATGGGTAATCTTATAGTTCGTGACTGGTTAGCTATTGCCCTTTCAATGGCCTGCTTTATCCACCAGGTGGCATATGTGGAAAATCGACAGTCTTTTTTTAAATTAAATTTCTCCACTGCCCTTATAAGACCTAAGTTACCTTCTTCTATCAAATCAAGGGTAGATAAACCTTGGTTTACATACCTTTTTGCAATCTTTACAACAAGCCTTAAATTTGCCTCTACCATCCTTTTTTTTGCATGGATGTCACCCTCGGCAACCTTTTCTGCGAGTTGTCTTTCTTCCTCATGGGTAAGCACAGGAAGTTTCATAAGATCCTTCATGTAAAGTCTTTCCACTTTAAATTCATCGTCTAAAAAGCTCAAATCCTTTTCGGTTTTTTTTATTCTTTCCAACCGTGTGCCCCTATGAGTTTTACAAATCTACACCCACCAAGATTCTCCACATCTGTAGCCTCTTTATCTGTTTTTGTATAGACCATCAAATCTTGAGAAAATTCACCACCAATGGGGATTACCAATCTACCCTTTATTTTTAACTGTTCAAAAAGGGGTCGCGGTATATGGGGTGCAGCGGCTGTAACGATAATGGCATCGAATGGTGCGAATTCGCTCCACCCCTCTGTGCCATCTCTAATGGAAATCATTACATTTTTATAATTTAATTTATCGAGAATCTTTCTGGCATTTTTTGCAATATTTGGCAGTCTCTCTATAGAATAGACTTGTTCTGCAAGTTCTGCAAGGATGGCGGTTTGGTATCCTGAACCAGTGCCTATCTCGAGAACCTTATCGTTTTCCTCTAATTCCAAAGCCTCTGTCATAAGGGCTACTATATAAGGTTGGGATATGGTTTGTTTTTCTCCAATAGGTAGTGGATGGTCTTCATATGCCTGGGGCCATAGTGCATTGTCAATAAAAAGATGTCTTGGCACCTTTCTCATGGCTTCTATAACCCTTTTGTCTTTGATACCCCTTTTTACAATCTGGGTATCCACCATTTGCTGTCTTTTTCCGTAGAATTCATCAATGGTCATATTGAAAGCTCTCCAGCCCTTTTTGCTGCCCTTTCAATAGCCTTAATGAGATTACCCTTAAATGCCTTTTCTTCAAGATATGTAAGTCCATAGATCGTTGTTCCTCCTGGGGATGTAACCATTTCTTTCAACATGGTGGGGTGGAGATTTTCCTTTTCAAGCATCTCAACGGTGCCTTTTAAAACCTGAACTACTATCTCTTTTGATTTTTCCCTTGCGAGGCCCATTTTAACACCAGCATCTATCATTGCCTCGAGAAAGAAAAGGACAAAGGCAGGCCCGCTTCCAGATAAGGCTGTCATTGCATCCATATGGCCTTCATTAATCTCTACAACATGGCCTATACTGGAAAGTATCTTTTTTACCTCCTTTAGTTCATGCTTTTCTACCTTTTTGTTCGAAGTTATGGCTGTTATTGATTGCCCTACTTTTGCACAGATATTGGGCATAGCCCTTACAACCTTGAATTCTTTAGAAGAAAAAGAGAGTATCTTTGAAATGGATACGCCTGCCATAATGGATATGATAACATTTTCTTCATTAATATTAGGTATCATATCTTCAAGGGTTTTTTTTGCATCCTGGGGTTTTACGGCAACTATGATATATTTTACCTTGTTTACTATTTGTTTTATGTCATTTACATGTGTTATTTTAAATCTTTTTGCTATAAATTCTGCACGCTCCGGTTTTATTTCAGAAAAAAACAGGTCTTCTGATTTGTATCCGGAACTAATAAGTGCCTTTAAAATCGCCTCACCCATATTTCCGAGACCTATTAATCCAATCTTTTCCATATTACCCCCGTTTAAATTTCTTTCTGATTTTTATATCAAAAGCCCCTGTCAAAGGAAAGGAATTTTTTAATCTTCATGGAAAAACAGAACAATAAATGTTATATGAATGAATATGGGATTACAAAAGGATGAGGCGCTGGTTTTAACAAAGATATCCTATGGTGAATCGGATAAGATAGTGCGGCTATTTACCTTGATGAACGGAAAGGTCTCTGCCATAGCAAAGGGAGGCAGTAAAAGCCAAAAAAGGTTTATGAATACACTGGAGCCTTTTAACCATATAAGGATTGAATATTTTAAAAAGCAGAATAAGTCCTTGGCAAGGATTGAAAATGCAGATTTGATAGAATCTAACAAGGGGATAGAAAAAAGTTTAAAGAGTTTTTGTGCAGCAAGTTTTTTTGCCGAATTTACCGATAGGCTCACAAAGGATGGAGAAAGAAATAAGGACCTCTTTGATGTGCTGAAATATATATTTATAAATGCAAAGGATACTGCATTCGGGTCATCTGAAATTGTAATAAATCTATTGAACATCCTCAAGGTTACAGGTTTTTTGCCGAATTTTAAAAGCTGTGTATACTGTGGAAGGGAGGTCCCAGACGAAGAAAAGGTTTATTTTTCAAAGGAGAGGGGAGGCATACTGTGTAAGATATGTTCTTCATCCCTTTCTTATAAAACCTATCCTGCAGGTGTTATAATAAGCCTCTCCTTATTCGAAAAAAAGGGAAATTTTTTAATTGACCCTAAGTTTATCGAATACATTCAGGCGATCATGGAGGATTTTATTGCCTTTCATCTCGATGTGAAACTAAAATCTTATAGATTGCTAAAAAGTGTAATAAAGGAGGAGGTTAGTAGTATTAACCCATGAAGGTCGCCATATCGGGAAAAGGAGGGGTTGGAAAGACAACCCTTGCAGGCATTATGGCAAGGATCCTCGATGAAAGGGGGAATAAGGTACTTGCAATAGATGCTGATCCTGATGCCAATCTCGCTGATGCAATCGGTTTTTCAGAGGATGAGTTGAAACTGGTAAAACCCATTGCGGAAATGGAAGAATTTATAAGGGAAAGGACAGGGTCAAAAAAAGGTCAATACGGCACCTTTTTTAAATTGAATCCAAAGGTAGACGACATCCCTGACAGATTTTCTGTTGTTAAAGGCAATATTAAGCTCGTTATACTGGGTAATATTGCAAAAGGTGGTGGTGGATGCTTCTGCCCTGAGAATGTGCTTTTAAAAAATCTTATCTCCCATGTCCTTATCGAGAGGGATGAATTTGTCATCGTAGATATGGAGGCAGGTCTTGAGCATTTAGGTCGGGGCACCACAGAATTTGTAGATTCACTGATTGTCGTTGTAGAGCCTGGTAAGAGAAGTATCCAGACTGCAAAGGATATAAAAAGACTTGCCGGAGATTTAGGTATTAAAAATGTCTATGTTGTGGGAAACAAGATTAAGGGGGATGAAGATGTATTCCTTTTGAAAGAAGAATTAGATGGATTTTCCTATTTAGGTTCAATAGGTTATAATGAAAATCTATTAAAGGCAGATAGATTGGGGGTATCACCCTATGATATGGATAATAAAATCAAAGAAGAAGTGATAAAAATCCTGGATAATCTAAGGGCATTACACGTATGAGAAGGGTTTTAATATTTATTAACCTCGTATGTTCAACCTTAATTTTATCCATTATTGCCATACTTGTGTCTCTTTTTGACAGAAAAGGCGAGTTAATTCATGGCATAGCAAGATTCTGGGCAAGGATTCATCTATATGTTTCAGGTATTAAAGTCATGATAAAAGGTATTGAAAACATCCCTGAAACTCCGTGCATTTTTATGTGTAATCATCAGAGTGCCTTAGATATTTATTCACTTCTTGCAAAGATGCCCATTTCATTTAGATGGGTTGCAAAGAGACAGCTTTTTAGCATCCCTTTTTTTGGATGGGCAATGAAAAAGGCAGGTTATATCAGCCTCGACAGAGAAAATCCCCGAGAGGCCATAAAGGCAATAGAGGTGGCTGGAAAAAAGATTAAAGATGGCACAAATCTTGTTGTATTTCCCGAGGGAACAAGGAGTAAAGACGGGATGCTTCTGCCTTTTAAAAAGGGCGTGTTTACCCTTGCTGTCAGGGCAGGGGTGCCTGTGGTGCCTGTGGGTATAAAAGGCACTTATAGACTTCAGCCAAAAGGCTGTTTAATTCCTTTAAAAAAAGGGGTAATATACATAAATATAGGAGAATATGTATGTGTTTTAGGAGACAGTGCTAAGGAAAAGGTAAGGCTCATGGATGAGATTAAAAAAAGGATAGAGAAACTTTTGGCGCAAGAATAAAAGTGAAATAAAAAAAGATGTCTAAAGAGCTAAAAAAAGAGATTATAGGTATAGGGCTTATAGGATTGTTTATTTTTCTTATGGTCAGCCTTATTTCTTATGACCCAAAAGACCCTTCTTTTACTACACTTGCCACAGGTCCTGTAAAAAATTTTTGTGGAAAGGTCGGTTCATATATAACCGATGGATTAATTCAGTTGTTCGGGCTTATAAGCACAATTATTGCCTTATATAGCTTCATATTCGGAATATTTTTTATAAGGAAAAAGAATCCCCAGAATATAATAGTCTTTTCTGCAGGTCTTTTCCTTATGTTTCTGTCCATTTTAGTGCTTGCCCAGCTTATTGTGGGGAGGATCCACATAAAAGGTGTTTACATACCCTTTTCAGGGTTCTTCGGTGTTGTATTTGGTGAAATACTAACGAGTTTATTCGGTTATTTTGGCGCCTATCTTTTATTAGTGGTAATGCTACTTATCTCTGTTTTTCTTATTGCCCAGGCACCTATCTTTTCTTTAATAGAGGATAAATGGAAAAAAAGAAGGACTTTAGAAAAGAAAAAAGAGGTAAGGGTAATTGAAGAGAAACCTGTTGTGGAGTTGGATGTAAAAAAAGAGAAACAGCCTGTTCAGGAGGCCTTTGAGTTTTTTAATGAAATCGGGCCTTATAAATTACCGCCCATATCCCTTCTCGATAAGGTGGAAAAAAACGAGATAAAGATAGATAAAGAAGACATCAGGCAGAATGCATCTATCCTCGAAGATAAGCTTAAGGACTATGGTATAGATGGAAGGGTAACAGAGGTAAAGCCTGGTCCTGTTATTACCTTGTATGAATTTGAGCCTGCACCTGGTATCAAGGTAAGTCGTATCAGTAACCTTGCAGATGACCTTGCCATGGCCTTAAGTGCCATATCCATCAGGATAATTGCCCCAATACCCGGTAAGTCCGTAGTTGGCATAGAAGTGCCCAATAAATTGAGACAGATCGTCTTTTTTAGAGAGATTGTAGAATCAGAGGCATTTTTATCCTCCCAGTCTTTTCTTACCCTGGCCATAGGGAAGACTATATCCGGGGAATCTTTTGTAGCTGATTTAACTAAGATGCCCCATCTTCTTGTGGCAGGTTCTACTGGTTCTGGTAAAAGTGTTTCTTTAAATAGTATGATTTGTAGTATTTTATTTAAGGCAACACCTGTTAACGTCAGGTTTCTTATGATAGATTTAAAAATGCTCGAACTGTCCTTTTATGAAGGCATACCCCATTTACTCTTACCTGTGGTAACAAATCCAAAGAATGCAAAAACTGCATTGCGCTGGCTCATCGATGAAATGGAAAGAAGATATACAATGATGGCAGAAATAGGTGTAAGAAATATAGACAGATACAATGCGAAGATGACGAAACAGGGTGGTAATGTCTTTCCTTATATAGTGGTCGTTATAGATGAACTGGCAGATCTCATGATGGTATCTTCAAGGGAGGTGGAAGAATACATTGCAAGGCTTGCACAAATGGCAAGGGCTTCTGGAATCCACCTTATACTTGCTACCCAGAGGCCTTCCGTGGACGTATTAACAGGTATAATCAAGGCAAACTTTCCTGCCCGCATCTCCTTTAAGGTCTCTTCAAAGGTAGACTCGAGAACCATATTGGATACAAATGGTGCTGAGAGTCTGCTTGGTTATGGTGATATGCTTTTTATGAGTCCTGGGGTGGGAAAGATAGAAAGGCTTCACGGGCCACTTGTCTCTGAAGGTGAGATAAGGCGAGTTGTGGAATTTTTGAAAAGACAGGGCAGTCCAGAATATCAAGAGGAGATTCTTATAGAAAAAGATGAGAACGAAGCTGGCGATGATATAGAAGATGAGAAGTACAGAGAGGCCGTTGAATTCGTTATGGAAAAGGGTGAGGCATCGATAAGTATGATACAGAGAAGGTTCAGGATTGGTTACAACAGGGCAGCCCGTATTATAGAGAAGATGGAAAAAGATGGGATTGTTGGGCCTTCAGATGGTGTGAAGCCGAGGGAGGTATTAAAAAGACAATAAGACCTTTTTTAGGGTTTAATGAAATAGCGTAAATTAGAGGTTGCTATGAAAAAAGGTAAATGTTCGATAATAATTTTCAATATTTTTTTATTTTTCAGTTGCGGTTTTTTTGCAAAAACAGTATATGCATCTAATTTTGAAGATATAAAGAAGACCTATTCTGCCATTATTACCCTTGAGGCAGGTTTTACACAGAAGATTTTTATATCAAGCTTAAAAAAGGAAAGGGAGTTTGAAGGTGATTTTTTTTACAAAAGAGGTAAAGGTTTTCTATGGCGTTATAGCAAACCAAAGGGAAGATATTTCCTTTTTGACGGCAATTTTATATGGCAGGGAGAAGAAGAAAAGCCTTTTGTGTATAAAAGAAAGATAAACAGAGACAAGACAGTGGGAACTTTTTTTGACCTATTAGATGATATAGCTAAGATAGATGAACTTTTTAACATAAAAGAAAGAAAAAGATCAGGGGATATGGATGTATTAGAATTAGTTCCTAAAAAAGATGGTCAGGTTTTATCGGCAAAGATATGGGTGGATAGGTTAAACATGGTAAAAAAGATAGAAATTTACGAATTTACAGGTAATATAAATACCTTGAGTTTTACACATACAAAGATTAACGATCCTATTAATGATGCAAAATTCATATACAGGCAGGAAAAGGGGAAAGAAATAATAGAATCACATTAGAAAGGCCTTTTGCTATCTTGCACCTCTACCGAATAATACTGTTCTTATTGTGCGTAATATAATATAGCAGTCAAGAAAGAATGAGAGGTTTTTTATATAAAAGAGATCGTATTTTAATTTCTCTAAGGCGTCTTCAACAGTGACACCGTGGGGATAATTTATCTGTGCCCATCCAGTAACCCCGGGTTTTATCGTATGTCTTACTGAAAAATAGGGAATCTTCTTCTCAAATTCCTCTACCTCTTCCCTCATTAATGCCCTTGGGCCTATTAAGCTCATCTCACCTTTTAAAACATTCCATAACTGGGGGATTTCGTCTATCCTTGCCAGTCTTAATATCCGTCCCACCCTTGTAATACGGGGGTCATCTTTTTTCCCTGCATGCCTCCTATCGTTTTCTGTGCCCACCTTCATGGTTCTAAATTTAATGAGCTCAAAGGCATTCCCGTTTAAACCTACCCTTTTTTGTTTGAAAAAGATCGGTCCTTTAGAATCGAGTTTAATGGCAACAATAGCAAGAAGAGATACTGGAGAGGATATTATAAGCAGGCATATGGAAAAGAAAACACTGATAAGTCTCTTTATTTTTCTGTTATAAACAGTCTTTTTAATACCATGAATGGGCATATTTAAGATCCATATGTCGTTTAAATACTCTACCTCTATTTTACCGAGCATTTCTTCATAAAAAGTAGGTACATCGTATATTTTTATCCCCCTTAATTTACATGCCAGTATTTTTTTTATAAGTTCTGTGTCCTTCAATTCCCTTATTGCAAGGACAATATGGTCAACCTGTTCATTTTTTATAATCTCTTCCAGTTCTTCTGTATTTTTGGAAAATCTTATAGATTGATGTTGATGTGTCTTAGCGTGATTATTATCTACAAAACCTGCTACTTTAACAGAAGCATCTCTTTTTAAGATATCGTAAATCTTATTTCCTGCCCTTCCTGCACCTATGATGAGAAATACCTTTTGTTTTGTCGGTTTAAACTTTTTAATGATCTTTTCGAATAAATAGCGCCATAAGTAAATAAAAGTGCCTATTAGAATGAAATATATTATGAAGATTCCTCTGCTCGTCTCTAACCCGGGAAATAGGAAAAAGACTAACAAGGTTATTAAGAATGTCATTGAAATAGTGATGAGGTATCTAAAGATAAACCGGATGTTTATAAAACCCTGTTCAGCATTATAAAAATCTGCAACATAGAAGCACAAAATATTTATAAACAAAACTACGAGGATTTCTAACCAAAAATCGAATGGTTCAAATATAAAAACTCCAAAACGCACTGCTGGTGCAATGGAACATGCAAATAATATCAGAAAGATATCACCGGCGAGGAGCAAAAACTTTTTTTTAGGAATGTATTTTACCATGATTTTTTATGTATATTGTGTATGTTTTTATGTTTCACATATTTTAAATTATTTTTTTGCCAATAGTCTATTATTTTATAACAGATTGGGCTTTTAAAAGAAATCGGGGACATATAAATTCTATTGACACTTGTAAGTTATATAGATAGGATAAATCAAAAAATTTTTGAAGAAAGGAGAAGTTATGCCTGAGATAGATGAATCTGAAAAGGAAAAACAGTTTTATGTGGACATACCTGTAAAAAATGAACCGTTCTTTTTAAAAGGGTGTAATAACCTTGACTGGGGTATGAAAAATCGACTTTCAAGGATATTTGATCCAAAAACAGAAAAGACCCTCATGCTTGCCATAGACCATGGTTATTTTCAGGGTCCTACCACAGGTCTTGAAAGGATCGATGTAACAATACTTCCCCTATTACCTTATGCAGATACCCTTATGCTCACAAGGGGTATTTTAAGGGCAATTATTCCACCCACTTTTGATAAGGGTATAGTGCTTCGTGCAAGCGGTGGTCCAAGTATACTCAATGAACTTTCAAACGAACAGATTGCCGTTGAAATAGATGATGCAATAAGATTAAATGTTGCCGCAATGGCAGTTCAGGTGTTTATTGGAGGAAAATTTGAAACCCAATCGGTTCATAATATGACGAGGCTTGTTGATATGGGCAATAGATACGGTATACCGGTTTTGGGCGTAACTGCAGTTGGTAAAGATATGGCAAGGGATGCAAAATATATGCGACTTGCATCGAGGATACTCGCAGAATTAGGTGTTACATACGTAAAGACATATTATGTAGAAAAGGGATTTGATACTGTTGTGGCATCATGCCCTGTCCCCATAGTCATTGCAGGAGGAAAAAAGGTGCCTGAACTGGATGCATTGACCATGGCTTACAATGCCATACAGGATGGTGCATTAGGTGTGGATATGGGCAGAAATATCTTTCAATCAGATGACCCTGTGGCAATGATAAAGGCATTAAGAAAGGTGGTCCATGAAAATGAAAAGCCTAAAGTAGCCTATGAATACTTCCTTGAAGAAAAAAATAAATCAAAAGTAAGGGGAAAAAAGGGCAAAAAGTAGATGCTTGTAGGGATGTATTATAATAATAAAAAGGTAGAGGTAGAGGAACTGCCTATACCTGAAATAGGCGATAATGATATTCTTATTAAGGTTATTGCGAGTGGAATCTGTGGAAGCGATGTTCTCGAGTGGTATAGAATAAAAAAGGCACCCCTTGTTTTAGGCCATGAGGTTGCCGGTGAAATCGTGGAGACAGGTAAGAACATTAGACATCTGAAAGAGGGAGACAGGGTATTTTCAACACACCATGTGCCTTGTGAAGAATGTTATTTCTGTAAAAAGGGGCATGAAACGGCCTGTGAGGTATTCCACACAAAAAATAATTTTACTCCAGGTGGTTTTTCGCAATATTTAAAGGTATCTGGTAAAAGTGTTCACACAGGCACCCTTCTGCTTCCCGATACCATGTCTTTTGAAGAGGGTTCTTTTATAGAGCCCTTGGGTACTGTTGTTAGGGGATTAAGGGCAATTAATATACATGAGGACGATACCATTGCAATCCTTGGTTGCGGCATTGCAGGTTTACTCATGCTAAAACTTGCCAGGGCAAAAGGGGTAAAAAAGATCATTGTCACTGATATAAATGAATTTAGACTAAGTTCAGCAGAAAAATTCGGTGCAATTAAGGCCTTAAAACCTAACGAAAGTGTAGAAGAAACTATAAAAGAAATAAACGAAGGAAGACTGGCAGATAAGGTTATAGTATGTGCTGGCTCCCTCGATGCAGCAAGACAATCCTTAAGACTTGTAGAGAGGGGAGGAACCATACTTTTTTTTGCAGTGCCTAATCCTAATGAAGTGGTGGAAATAGATTTTACACCTTTCTGGAGAAATGACATAAGCATAAAGACATGTTACGGTGCAGCCCCAATAGATAATAAGATAGCCCTGGAACTCATAGATAAAAAGATTATTCAGGTATCCGAACTAATTACCCATAGGTTTGGCATTAAAGAAATTCAAAAGGCATTTTCCATTGCAGTGAGCGGAGAAGACTGTCTTAAAATTATCATCGAACCTTTTGGCACATAAGAAACGTAAAAATTATTTAACAATGGACAGGGGATTAAGAAAAAGGGAAGTAGAGAACGAATTAGAAAGATGTCAAAAACGGTTTCAAGAATTATTCGAAAACATGCACGTAGGAATCCTCATTTATGAGACTTATGATTCAGGAAAAACTTTTATAATAAAAGATGTAAATTCCGGGGCAGAAAGGATAGAAAAGAAAAAGAGAGATGTCTTGATAGGAAGGAATGTGGAAGATGCACTGCCTGAAGTAAAGGCTTCCGGGCTTTTGAATGTATTTAAAAGGGTTTACAAGACAGGTAATCCAGAACATTATCAGATTGGCGTTTATAAAGAAGGAAGTCTGATAGGCTGGAGTGACAATTATGTATACAGACTTTCAACAGGAGAAGTAGTTACTGTTTATAAAGACGAGACAGAAAGAAAGCAGATAGAGGAAAAACTTCTTAAAAGCGAGGAAAGGTACAGAAATATCTTTGAAAGTATAATAGAAGGTATTTTTCAGACAACACCTAATGGTCGTTTTATTTTAGTAAATCCTGCCCTTGCCCATATGTATGGTTATGATACCCCAGAAGAAATGATAACAGCCGTAGAAGATATTCAGAGACTCTATGTGAATCCAGAGGACAGGGTTAGATTTAAAAGACTCATTGAAACCCATGGTTTTGTAAAAGGGTTTGAATCAAGCCAATACCATAAAAATGGTTCTCAAATATGGATATCCATAAATGCCCATGCTGTCAAAGATAAAGAAGGAAACATTATATGTTATGAAGGAACTGCAGAAAATATAACCTTAAGGAAAAAGGCAGAAAAAGAACTTTTAGAACAGCAAGAAGAACTCCGTTCTTTATCGAAAAGGCTTGTTGATATCGAAGAGGCAGAAAGAAAAAGATTTTCCCAGAAGTTGCACGATACAGTGGGGCAAAACCTTACTGCCATCAGCATAAATTTAAATATTATCAATGCAAAAATTCATGATATTGTGTCTGATGATATAAAAACACGACTAAAAGATTCACTGGTGCTTCTTGAGCAGACAACTGAAAAAATAAGAAATATCATGTCCGATTTAAGGCCTTCAGTATTAGATGATTATGGGCTTTTAGCAGCTATTAAATGGTATGGAAGGATTTTTTCCTCAAGAACAGGTATTAACGTAACTGTTGAAGGGGCAGAATCCCATGAAAGATTAAACCCTTCAATAGAGAATGCTCTATTTCGTATAACCCAGGAGGCATTAACAAATACTGCTAAGCACTCTGGGGCAACAGATGTTTACATAAATTTAAATATTGACGATGATGGAGTTTATCTTAATATTTATGACAATGGTGGTGGTTTTGACGCTTCATTAAGGAAGGGGAATAAGAGTTTTGAAGGCCTTGACCCATCAAAAGAAAAAGGTGAAGAAAAGGCAAGATGGGGATTGATTAATATGAGAGAACGGGCGATTTCAATAAAAGGAGAGTTAAAGGTTGAATCTGAGAAAGGAAAAGGCACAAAGGTGATAGTAAAAGTACCTAAAGTATCCAATCAATAGCGGCTATGTCCAAATCTTCCCGTGAGCAGATTACAGTTTTTATTGCCGATGACCATGCTGTTTTAAGGGAAGGATTAAGGCTACTTCTCGAATCAAACGAAAAGATTAAGGTCATAGGTGATGCCGATAATGGGAGAGACACAATAAGAAAGGTCAAGACGCTCAAGCCAGATATAGTAATAATGGATATTGCTATGCCTGAACTCGATGGTATAGAGGCAACAAGGCAGATTATCGAACAATCACCTTCAACGTGTGTAATAATACTTTCCATGCATTCTTCTCCTGAGTATGTCCATAGGTCAATTGATGCAGGTGCGAAGGGTTATATACTTAAAGAATCTGCAGGCGCAGAGATAATAAACGCTGTTTTGAGTTGTGCCAAAGAAAAAATATATCTCAGCAAAAAGATCTCAGAACAGGTAATAAACGAATATTTCCAACAAAAGGTATATAAAGATAAAAAAGATATTCTGTCCCAGTTAAGTTCAAGGGAGATGGAGATACTAAAACTTGTGGTAGAAGGAAAAACGAGTGCAGAGATTGCCAATATCATATTTATTTCCCCTAAGACTGTTGAGACTTACAGGAGCCGAATAATGCAGAAGATAGGCGTAAAGGATATTACTGGTTTAGTAAAGTTTGCCATAAGGCATGGCATTACAACCCTCGAATAATATTTATCAAAACTTCCTTACATAAAAATTCAAAATCTCCTTACTTACAAAAAAAGATCGAATTGTTAAATTTCTAACATGATATTTATCTCTGGCATAAATAACTACTCCGGGCGAGACGCCATATCTTACCCCCACCTAACCCCCCTTCTTAAAAAAGTAGGATCTAAACGTCTCGCCTCCTCTTTTTTTTAACATGGACAATAAAGATGACAGATATCATTTTAATAGTTGAAGATCATGATTCGGTAAGGGAATCTCTAATACAATGGTTAAATAGAATATTTCCTGAATTTGAAATAATGGGAATAAAAACAGGGGAAGAGGCCATAAACATTATAAAAAATGTAATGCCAAAGATAGTACTTATGGATATAAATTTACCCGGTATAAACGGGATCGAAACCACAAAAATTATTAAAATTATGCACCCTTCCACAAAGGTTGCAATACTTTCCATCTACGAAGACGAGGCATACAAAAACGATGCTTTCATTGCAGGGGCAAGTAAATATGTGCCGAAAAGATTGATGCACACAGACCTTATTCCTGCAATTAAATCGCTTCTGTCCACTAACGGCAACACGTAAAAATCAAAAATTTTTCTTTCAAATTTTACACACATAAATAATTATGTTATTTTATACTATCCCATGGTGATATCACTGGCAAACCAAAAGGGCGGTGTGGGAAAAACCACAACAGCGGTAAACCTATCTGCCTCTGTAGCAGTGGCAGAAAAAAAGACCTTGCTCATAGATATGGATCCCCAGTCAAATGCTACAACAGGACTTGGTATATCATATAGCGGTCTATATGGACATCTCTATCATGTCTTAATTGGCAAAAGAACTGCAAAAGAGGTTATTAGAAAGACAGAAGTTCCTTTTCTCGATATACTCCCTGCACATCCAGATTTAATAGGCGCTGAGGTGGAACTTTTGGAAATGGATAACAGGGAATATATATTTAAAAAGGCCATTGAAGAGATAAGAAGGGAATACGAATATATATTTATAGACTGCCCACCGTCTTTGGGGCTTTTAACGATTAATTCACTTGTCGCTTCTGATTTTGTAATTATTCCCCTTCAGTGTGAATATTATGCCCTTGAAGGCCTGGCAATGCTTCTACGGACAATAACAATCATAAAAAAGAGGCTTAATAAAGACCTTGAAACCTTAGGTGTGCTTCTCACCATGTTCGATAAAAGAAACAATCTCTCATATAGGGTGCAGGAAGAGATTAACAATTATTTCAGCGGTAGCGTTTTTAAAACTGTTATACCAAGGAATGTAAGGTTGAGTGAATCACCGAGTTATGGAAAACCTGTGTTACTGTATGATATATGTTCAAAGGGCGCAGAGAGTTATCTTGAACTCGCTGCCGAATTACTTTTAAAGGAAGGTAAAGGTGAATAAGAGAGACCCCCTTGGAAGGGGATTATCGGCCATATTGAAAGATGCAGAGGAAAAGGGGAATATCAGGTCAATCCCTGTTGAATTGATAGTAACAAATCCAAATCAACCTCGATTTAGTATAAAGGAAGAGACCCTTGAGAACCTTGCCTTATCCATCAAAGAAAAGGGTTTGCTCCAGCCCATAGTTGTGAGAAAAAAGGGCGATAAATACGAGATAGTGGCCGGAGAGAGGAGGTTTAGGGCATGTCTTATGGCAGGCCTTAAAGAGGTTCAGGTAAACATAAAGGATTACGATGACAGTGAGGCCTTAGAGGCTGCCCTTATAGAAAACCTTCAGAGGGAAGACTTAAATCCCATAGAGATTGCTGCGGTTTATGATAGGTTTATAAATGATTTTGGGTATACCCAGCAGGAGCTTGCAGAAAAAATCGGCATTGACAGAAGCACCGTTGCCAATTTTTTAAGATTACTTTTACTTCCCCAGTGGATTAAAGATTTAATCGGAGAGGGAAAGTTGACCTATGGCCACGCAAGGTCTCTCATTTCCCTATCAAATGAAAAGGAACAGAAAAAGTTTGTAAACAAGATATTAAACGAAGGTTTATCAGTAAGAGAACTCGAAAGGGAGGTAAAGAAAACAAAAGAAAAGACATCCCCCTTTATTCACATTGAAGAAACATTAAGGGAGATATTGGGGACTAAAGTGAACATAACCTACAAGAAAAATAAAGGTAAAATTATTATAGAATTCTATTCAAAGGAAGACATGGAGAGAATATTAGAACTTTTATCACGTTAGCGTATAAATACAAATACGGTGATGACCTAATTTTTTCCTTGACATAACGAACAAAAAAAAATTAAATTCTGTGAAAAATATAATTCGGCAGGGGGTGCCATGGAAAAAAAACTGCTTGATGGTAAAAATATTCTGGCCGTTGATGATGAGCCAGATGTCCTAAGCGTCTTAGAGGAAGAGATTAAGGATGCCTGTAGTAGTTGCAATTTCGATAAGGCTACTTCCTATGATGAGGCAATGGAGAAATTGCGCAAGAATAATTATGATATTGTAATACTCGATATCATGGGCGTAAGAGGTTTTGACCTTCTCGATTTTGCAGTGAAAAAAGGGTTGAAGGTGGTTATGCTTACAGCCCAGGCATTGAATGCCGATGCCTTACAAAAATCCTATCAAATGAAGGCGCATGGATATCTTCCCAAGGACAAACTCGGCGAGATCGTTCCTTTTCTTGAAGATGTGTTGCAATACGATTTTTCAACGGCATGGAAAAGGATCTTATCAAAATTAGAAGATTTCTTTGATAGAACCTTTGACCCAAGCTGGCGAAACAAAATAGGATACTGATTACGATAAATAAGGAGGTATGCCATGGCTTTTTATGAGATTATTAAAAAATTCAATCGTTTTTTGTTTATAATAGGCGGTTTTGCAGTTGTGTTTATGATGTTTTTAACAGTGGCAGACACAATATTGAGGTATTTTAAAAGACCCATTATAGGCACATACGAGCTTATAGGGTTATCAGCAGCTATTGTATTGGGTTTTAGTATCCCGTATACAACATCCCTTAAAGGACATATCATAGTAGATTTCTTTGTAATGAAATTTAAACCTAAGACAAAGAAATTCTGGTATATAATAACGAGAATTATGGGTATTTTCCTTTTTTTATTCATAGGATACGAGATGTTTGTAATGGCCACAGATCTAAAAAATTCTGGTGAGGTATCGGCAACTCTTCAACTTCCTTTTTATCCCATAGCATATGGTATAGGAGTTTGTTTGTTTTTTCAGGTCATAACATTAATAGCTGATACAATACTGGCAATTAAGGGGGAGGGAAAATGAGTGCAGAATTAGTGGGTGTCATTGGCTTTTTATTTATGTTTTTCCTTATGGCAGTGGGCCTTGAGATTGGTTTTGCAATGGCAATAACAGGTTTTTTTGGTTTTGCATACCTTTCTTCGTTTCCAGCGGCTTGTAACCTTCTTGCAAAGGATGTTTACGATGTGTTTACTACATACAGCTTGACCGTTGTTCCATTGTTTATTTTTATGGGACAGATCGCTGCAAACTCTGGTATAGGACAAAAGCTCTACGACATGTCCTATAAATTTATAGGCCATATACCAGGTGGGCTTGCCATGGCAACAAGCATTGCCTGCACGTTTTTTGGTGCAATTTGCGGTTCTACAACGGCAACGGCTGCAACATTTGCAAGTGTATCAGTGCCTGAAATGCGTAGGTATAATTATAACGACAAGCTCATAGGTGGTGTCATATCTGCCTCAGGTGGAATTGGTATCATGATTCCTCCGAGTGTAATTTTTATAGTCTATGGTATCTTTACCCAATTATCTATTGGGACACTTTTTATGAGTGGTGTTTTACCGGGTATTGTAATCTGCTTATTATTCGTTCTGGCAATTTATATCTGGTGTAAAAAAGACCCGACCCTCGGGCCAAAGGGAGGAAAATCTACATGGAAAGAAAGGATTAAATCCCTTCAGGGTGGCATAGAGATTATCATAATATTCATCATTCTTATGGGTGGCATCATGAAGGGATTTTTTACACCCACCGAAGGCGGTGCCGTAGGTGCATTTGCAACTTTACTTGTGGTTTTGATTACAAGGTCTATTACATGGAAGGCTTTTTATAAATCCGTCCTTGACACCCTTATATCGTCTTGTATGATCATGGTGATTGTAGCAGGCGCCACCATATTCGGACACTTTATAGCCCTATCTCGCATACCTTTTTCCGTGGCTTCCTGGGTAGGTGGATTGGGGCTACATCCAATAATTATAATGGCAATGATAATTTTTATATACCTTATCGGTGGCTGCGTTATTGATGCCCTTGCCCTGATTGTCCTTACAGTCCCTATATTTTATCCTGTTATATTGAAGTTAGGGTTTAATCCTGTATGGTTCGGTGTTATTATAGTGCTTATTACGATGATGGGGGTTATTACACCTCCTGTGGGCGTTAACAGCTATGTTGTGGCAGGTATCTCAAAGATACCTTTGAATACGGTATTTTCAGGTATTTGGGTGTTCCTTGGTTGTCTTGTAGTAGCTTCCATACTATTTATAGCTTTTCCTGAATTGTGTCTGTTTTTACCAAAACTCTTTGGTATGGCCGTTCAATAATGGATGAGTTGTGTTCTGTAGAGGTTTTATTTGAAAAATAGATTGACAAACAAATGTTAAATTTAATATATATTGAAAAAAACAAAACCTAAGGAGGTAGGGGGCATGAAAAAGTTTTTTATGTTTAAGGCTTTTCTTTTTGTCTTTTTTGTAACTGTCTGTTTAGTATCACTCCCGAATCATGCAGTTGCACAGAAGGCAACGGAGTTGACATTCTCAAATTTTTTCCCAGCAGCACACAAAAACAGTAAATTAATGGAAGAATGGATTGGCGAAATAGAGAAAAAAACAGGCGGAAAAGTAAAGATAAAATACTATCCCGGTGGCACTTTAACACCTGCACCCCAGATATTTGATGGTGTTGTAAAAGGCATATCCGATATCGGTTATAGCTGTTTTGCATATACAAGGGGGAAATTTCCAGTCATGGAGGCAGTTGACTTACCTTTAGGGTATAAGAGCGGTGTAATTGCAACGAACCTTGTAAATGCTGTTTATAAGAAATTTCAACCAAAAGAACTTGCCGATGTGAAAGTACTTATACTTCATGCACATGGACCAGGTATACTCCACACAAAATTCCCGGTATCTAAACTTGAAGATTTAAAAGGTAGAAAGATAAGGGCAACAGGGCTTGCCTCAAAGATTGTAACAGCATTTGGCGCTGCACCTGTTGGTACTGCAATGGGTGAAACATACGATGCATTGAGAACAGGTGTTGTAGAGGGTGCAATGGCCCCTGCTGAGGCACTCCAGGGCTGGAAATGGGGTGAGGTTGTATCTTACACTATTCAAAACTTTGGTTCTGCATATACAACAGCAATGTTTGTCGTTATGAACAAGGCAAAATGGAATTCATTACCAAAGGATGTCCAGAAGGTTTTTGAAGATGTAAGCGCAGAGTATACAAAAAAACAGGCCCAGCTTTGGGATGCCATTGATAAAGAAGGCTATGATTTCTTAAAGTCTAAAGGACAAAAGGTTGTCCAGCTTTCTGCCCAGGAAGATGCACGCTGGGCAAAGGCAGTTCTGCCACTTCTCGATGAATATGCAAAAGGTGCAAATGCAAAAGGCTTGCCTGGTGATGAGATTATTAAGTTTTGCTTAGATTTTATAAAATCTCAAAAATAAATAGAATATAGATTTGTTAAAAGGGGGATGTAATTCCCCCTTTTTTATTTTAAGCTGTACAAAACAAATGAAATAAATAGAGTTTTGTCTTAACTTATCAATTCTTCCAAATACATAAAAAAATAAACATATGATTTTTTTGCCAAAAAATGGGGTTGACAAGTTTTTACAAGTAATATAAAAGGTTAAAAGAAACAAATATTTAAGTTTTACAATGTAAAATTAAAAAAAGGGGGTTTTTATGGAAGAAAAAAGGTCTATTGACTGGACAACGTTGTGGAAAAAAGATGATTGGATGTCAGTATGGATCGGTTTTTTAATACTCATAATATTTCTGGCTGGCGCAACTTTTAAGCTACCTTCCTGGGTATGGATGACCGATGGTGCATTCAACGAAAAAATACCTGGATATTTAAAGAAGGTAGAAGTCTTGCAAAAGGATGCAGAAGCCAAAGGAGAATCTGGGGTCTTATCCCAGTTACAGGCCTTAAAGGGTGCAATTGATGGTAAAGATAGAAAATTAATTGGAGACGCTGCAGGCAATCTTGAAAAAGCAGCTAAAAGCGTCAAAGACAAGGATATAGGCAAGAAGTCTGAAAAATTGGCAAAGGATTTGAAAAAAGATGCTACATCAACATTAAGCAAGGTCCTTTCAGGCGCTAACCTGTTACAAGCCCTTTATCTTTTAATTGGCCTATGGATACTCGGTTCAATAGGTATGGCATTTATGGGGATGTCTGTGGGTAAGTTTGCCCTTGGTTTTCCTATTGTATATATTTTATCAGCTGTGTCTTTTTTTATTGCAGGCAATACAACGATTAGTTATTACGGGCTTGAGGTGGTTTTTTGGGCCCTTATTATTGGTCTTCTTATAAGTAATACTGTTGGTGTCCCTGACTGGCTCAAGACTGCTGTAAAAACAGAGTTTTTTATTAAGATAGGTCTTGTTTTATTAGGTGCTGAGGTGCTCTTTACTACCATAGCAAAGGTGGGTGCCTATAGTATGGTCCAGTCTATCATTGTAATCTTTGCAGTATTCTATTTCTGTTACTGGGTTGCGAAAAAGCTTGGTCTTGATGACGAATTTGCCTCCATATTAGGCACAGCAGTATCTATCTGCGGTGTTTCTGCTGCCATTGCTGCAGGTGGTGCTGTTAAAGGAGACCAAAAAAAGGTAAGCCACACCATATCCCTTGTTTTGCTATGCGCTATTCCTATGTTGATTTTCCAACCTTTGATTGCAAAGGCCGTTGGCATGTCGCCAGCAGTTGCAGGTGCATGGATAGGTGGCACAATAGATACAACAGGTGCAGTTGTGGCAGCAGGTGCCATAGCAGGTGAGGCTGCAATGGCTGTTGCTGTGGTTGTCAAGATGGCACAGAATGTCCTTATAGGCTTTGTTGCATTCCTCCTTGCTATCTGGTTCACATTTAAAGGCCTTAAAACAGGAGAAAAACCCAGTGCCATGGAGATATGGTTCAGGTTTCCAAAATTTGTTGTAGGCTTTATAATTGCCTCTATTGTCTTTTCTTTCTTTATGCCCGAGGTAACTGCAAAGGCTGTTACAGGCATAACTGGCGGGTTAAGGGGTTGGTGGTTTACCCTTGCATTTTTATGTATTGGTCTTGATACACAGTTTAAAGAACTTGTGTCTATGGGTGGTGGTAAACCTGCTGCTGCATTCCTCATAGCACAGCTTTTTAATATCTTCTGGACACTTCTTTTTGCATGGCTTATATTTGGTGGTGTGTTATTCCCTGTGCCGAAATTTTAACACATAAAAAAGGGCAGGCTGATTAAAAAGTCTGCCCTTTACTTTTTATGTTAAGTTTTATCATTTTTAATTTTGAAAGTGTGTACTTAATCCTTTAACCTTTCTCGCCTTTTTTTGCCTGTATTAAATTTACACCCCGAGTATTTTGTGGCATGTCCTACAAAGTTCTGGTGGTTCTGGAAATGTCATATCCATTAATCTTTTTTGCTCGAAAAGGAGATTATAAATCTCCTGTGCCTTTTTTCTTCTTTCGTAAAACCTCTTTCTGAATGCAATATATTCAGCTTTATTCCATATTGATTCAATATCTTCATAAAATATGTTTCCAAAACTCAATTTATTAGTTTTAAATTCTTCACCGCAAAATATTCTTTTAAAACCATTTTCTAATGGCGGATATAGGTAAACGCATGGAGAGACCTCACCGTCCACTGAGATATAAAGATTTTCAAGGGGATTTTCAGAGCACAATGCTACATCTGTTACAAAAAAATTCGGTAAGTTTATTTTTACATTATATTTTTTCGCAGCTTTAACTGTTTCCTTTATTATATTGTTTATGGTTTTTTTATATGCCTTTTCTTCCTCATCTCTGCAAATGAATGCCTTTTCACTGTCCTGCCATTTATTTGTAATATGGGTAATATTTATAAATACGACTTCTTTTATTCCTGCATATGAAGCTACTTTTACAATAGTTGGCATTTCATGTATATTTTTCTTAAGTATAAGATATACGATGTGGACTTTTGGCTTTTTCAGGTTTTTTCTAACTAAAGTTTTAACCGTATTTAAAAGATAGTCAAAATTTGAGTTTATTCTAATTGAACTGTGTGTTTCTGAAGTGCCGCCAGAAAAAGAAAAACCTATAAAATCAATGCCTGCCTGCAAAAGTTTGTCCATACATAGTTCATCAAGGCCAAAACCGCTTGTTACAAATCCTACCTCACACCCTTGTTTTTTTACCATGCTTACAATATCAATGATGTGGGGGTGCATAAGTGATTCACCCCACCCTTCAAGGACCACTGTGCGGGTATATTTAAGAAATGGTAGTATTTTTAAGAAATTATCTAATTCCATATCTTTGCGATACCAGTTCCTATAAGTGTCTTTTACACACATAGTGCATCGCAAGGGACACCTTGTTGTAAGCTCTATCTGCCAGGCATTAAATTTATAGGTGTCCATATTTTAGTGGGTAATTAAATCTTCAATTTTCAAACTCAACAATACCAGTATCTATATCATAATAAGCGCCTATTACCTTGAGTTTTCCTTCATTGACCTTTTTTGTTATAATTGGCTCTGAAGAAAGTATTTTGTTTTTAACCATTTCTATATTATTTCTAATTGCATTTTCAATAATGTCGCCTTTTTGACTTTTCGCTTTTTCTACTGCAGGCTTAATAATCTTTGTTATGTTTTCAATATGACCTGAAGCTTCTTCACCTTTTGCCGTGGCAGTCACTGCACCACATTTTGAATGTCCTAAAACAACTATAAGTTCAACGCCTAAATGCTCAACTGCATATTCAATGCTGCCTAAAGCCACATCGTCTACGATGTTTCCTGCATCCCTTATAATAAATAAATCACCTATGCCCTGATCAAATATTATCTCAATGGGAACACGGGAGTCAGAGCAGCTAACTATAACAGCAAAAGGTTTCTGGCCTGAAGAGACGTTCTTTCTTTGTGCTGAGTCTTGACGGGGGTGGTCTAATTTTTCTGAAACAAATCTTTTGTTCCCTTCTATTAAAAGTTCTAATGGGTCATTTACTCTGGAATTATCCATTTTTTTACTCCTTTTTTTATTTTTTAAATGCCTTTTGATATATAATAGAAGAATTATGGGCAATCCTCAAGTTTTTTTGAAATTTTTATAATCCGTTGATTTCAAAAAAGATTTTTTAATATTATTGGTCACTGTAAAAATCATATAAATTGTGAAAATGTTAACAAAATTTTATTGACAATTCACTTTTCTATGTTTAGAATAGAGCGTTAATTCATGAAAATTAAATAGTAACACCATTAATAATATTAAATGAGGAGGTTCCTTATGGGAAAAATAAGAGAAGAAAATGGCAAGTTTTATCCACCTGAGGATTTTGTAGAACAGGCTTATGTGAGCAGTCGCGAAGAATACGAAAAGATGTGGAAACAGTCAGTGGAAGACCCGGAAACATTTTGGGGGGATATTGCATCAGAGCTTTACTGGTACAAGAAATGGTTAAAGGTGAACAGAGAGGATTTTGCAAAGGGCGAGATTGAGTGGTTTATCGGTGGCAAGACTAACATTTCTTACAACTGCATTGATTATCAGATCAAAAAGGGAAGGGCAGATAAGGTTGCTTTAATCTTCCAGGGTGAACCAGATGAAGATGTGAAACAGATAACATATAAAGAATTACTGAAACTTGTTTCAAAGTTTGCAAATGTTTTAAAGAAGAAGGGTGTTCGTAAAGGTGACAGGGTTGCCATTTACCTTCCAATGATATGGCAGCTCCCAGTAGTAATGCTTGCTTGCGCAAGGATAGGTGCAATACACACAGTAGTATTCGGCGGTTTTTCTGCTGATGCCCTTCGCGATAGAATCCTCGATGCAGGCGCAAGGATCCTTATTACTGCAAACGGTTACTGGCGTTCAGGAAAAACTGTTAGCTCTAAGGCAACAGCAGATACAGCCCTTGAACTCTGTGCAAAAGAGGGTCATACAGTAGATAAGGTAATAGTTGTAAAGAGACTTGATAACTTTGATGTCCCCATGAAGGCAGGAAGGGATACCTGGTTCGAAGATGAAATGGCTGCATCGGACATTAGCGATGTATGCCCACCAGTATGGGTGGATGCAGAGGATCCCCTTTTCATCCTCTATACATCAGGCTCCACTGGTAAACCAAAAGGCGTGCTCCATACAACAGGCGGCTATATGGTTTATACTTATGCAACATTTAAATACATTTTCGATTACAAAGAAAAAGACATATTCTTCTGCACCGCAGATATCGGTTGGGTAACAGGGCATTCCTATATTGTCTATGGACCGTTGTCAAATGGCGCAACATCAATTGTTTTTGAATCAGTTCCTACATTTCCAAATCCAGATAGATTCTGGCAGATTGTTGAAAAGTTTAAGGTAACTATTTTCTACACAGCACCAACTGCTATCAGGGCCCTTATGAAGGAAGGTGACCAGTGGCCTGCAAAGAGAGACCTTTCTACCTTAAGACTCCTTGGTTCAGTGGGTGAGCCCATCAACCCCGAGGCATGGTTGTGGTATCATAAAAACATAGGCGGTGAGAGATGTCCAATCGTTGACACATGGTGGCAGACAGAAACAGGTGGTATACTCATTACACCCCTTCCAGGCGCATGGCCTACAATCCTGAGCTTTGCCACACTGCCTTTCTTTGGTGTTAAGGCAAGGACACTCCAGCCAAGATCATCTGCAGACCAGCCAGCAGTGGATGCACCAGTCAATGAACAGGGTGAACTCTGCATCGAGCGTTCATGGCCGGGTATAATGAGGGGTGTGTTTGGTGATCCTGAAAGATTCTACAATACATACTTTGTACAGCAGCCTGGTTTCTATTTCACCGGTGACGGTGCATTAAGAAATGAAGACGGTTATTTCCGTCTCTTAGGGCGTATTGACGATGTCGTTAATGTTTCAGGGCACAGGATTGGTACAGCTGAGATTGAGGCTGCCCTTAATTCTTATCCTGCAGTTGCAGAATCTGCAGTCGTTGGCTTCCCACACGAAGTAAAAGGTGAGGACCTCTATGCATATATTATCCTGAAGACAGGATATGAACCAAGCGACCAGCTAAAGAAAGAGCTTGTTGCCCATGTGAGAAAAGAGATTGGTCCTATTGCATCACCTGGTAAGATCCAGTTTGTCCCAGGTCTTCCCAAGACCCGTTCAGGAAAGATTATGAGAAGGATCTTAAGAAAGGTGGCTTCAGGCGAAATTGACCAGCTCGGCGATACATCAACACTTGCAGATCCTTCAATTGTAGATACCATTGTAGCAGGTAGACAGTAAGATTAAATAAACCCAAAAACCCCCATGAATTTTCATGGGGGTTTTTTTATTATATGGTTGCGTATTTAGCTTCTTTAATCTTTGTAGTTCTTGCTGAGATGGGTGACAAGACCCAGCTTCTTGCCATGGCATTTGCCTCAAGATACAAATGACATGTGGTTATATGGGGTGTATTTTTTGCTACACTACTAAATCACCTCTTAGCTGTGATGGTAGGTAGTTATTTGACAAATGTATTTCCCATTTTTTACATTAAAGTTATTGCTTCGGCATCTTTTATTTTTTTTGGCATCTGGACGTTAAGAGGTGACTACCTTGAAGATGAAGACAAGAGATTTAGTTTCAGCCCCTTCTGGACAGTAGCTATTGCCTTTTTTTTAGCAGAGATTGGGGACAAGACCCAACTTGCCACTATTGCCCTTGCCACTAAATATAATAATTTAATGGGTGTATGGTTTGGAACAACATCTGGGATGCTTGTTGCCGATATTATAGGTATTATATTTGGCATTGTGCTCGGCAAAAAAATACCAGAGAATGCTATAAAATGGGTTTCAGCAATAATTTTTATATGTTTCGGTATATTAGGAATATACGATGCATTAAAATAAGTGATAATATGTCACCAAAGTTTTTTTTAAAAAATTTGAGGAAATCTGTGATACCCTGCTATGGATTATGAATTAAACACAACTAATAAATATCATAAAGAATACCTAAACACTTTAGGATGGGAACTTACAATCTGTAACAGTCTATATGATGATAAAGGTGCAATAAGAAAAATACTTATAGAAAACGAGTCTTTTGGAAGACTTTTATATAAACATTTAAATAGATTTTTTCCCATGGATAAAATAAAAAAGGTCTTGGAAATAGGCGGGGGATATGGATATCTAATGAAAGATTTTCTTGATACGAACAGTGCTCTAATACCCACCATGATTGATATTTCACCTTATCTTATTAAAAAACAGCAGGAAACATTAAAAAATTATAAAGTTACCTTTATTGAAGACGATTTTCTCCTTGTAGATGATACAATGTTAGCTGGTTATGATTTGGTGATTATGAACGAAAACCTCGGTGATTTTCCTACAGTTGTGGATTTGAAGAGAGAAATCTTTAATATACCGAAAGAAGCCATTACTGACCCTTTGGTTAAAAAAATTAGAAATTTTTTTGAAAAATATAGTTTGGCCTTGCCTGAAAGAGACATCTTTAACTTTAATTTAGGTGCAATAGAGGCTTTAGAAAAGCTGTGTAGGAACACAATCCCGTATATTTATATTGGAGAGCATAGCTGTGAGGCACAACCTCCTCTACAGCTAAGGCCTTTTTTAAACATTTTGCCAGTAGGGAACCCTGAAAGGATATCTCTTATGGGCCACGATGAATATACAATAAAATTTTCTTATCTCGAGGACATGGGAAAATTTTTCGGATATAATGTTATAAGGGGTGTGTTTGGAGATTTTATTCCATTTAGATGGGATAAAAAAATAGAATATATTCTTGCAACAAAGGGAAGGTATGGAGATGAGGACGAAATGATTTATCATTTTGTCGAGGATCTGTATAAATATGAATTTTTAATATTTTTAAAATCTGATAAAGAAGCGCATAATAGTAAAATAAACGGATTAAAAGAATATTAGTAAATAAAGATTATCTGAATGTCCATTACATTTGTGCCTGTTGGACCTGTAATAATAAGATCATCTATTTTTTTAAAAAAATTATACGAATCGTTGTTTTTTAGATATTCCTCTGGCATCAATCCTAATCTTTTCGCCTTTATAACTGTATCACCTGTTGCATAGGCCCCTGCTGCATCTGTTGGTCCATCAGTGCCGTCTGTGCCTACTGAAAGTAGAAATATTCCATCTATCCCCTCTATCTCAATAGCAAAGGCAAGGGCAAGCTCTGTATTTCTGCCACCCTTTCC
This sequence comes from Deltaproteobacteria bacterium, assembly GCA_029777945.1. Taxonomy (GTDB): domain Bacteria; phylum Desulfobacterota; class Syntrophorhabdia; order Syntrophorhabdales; family Syntrophorhabdaceae; genus JAKORG01. The sequence goes on from JAKORG010000040.1 coordinate 36,913, forward strand.
ACATCCAGTAATGGTAACTGTAGTTTCTCCACCACTTAAAAGACAAATGGGCTTTTCTATCTCATTTTTTTGCTTTTTCTTTTTATATGTTTTGGCAATGTCAGAAAGCCACTTTCCTATTTCCTTTGCCTCACCTTCTATGTCAGTGGTTATGATTTCTGTATGAAAACCAAGCTCAATAGCCTTTTTCTTTGCTTGTTCAAGGGCAATTTTATTACTACCTATGATAATGTTTTCTGTATTAGCCAGTATATAATCGTCCTTTTTTAATGTCTCGCCAATTTCACCATTTTTTCCTCTGTTTAATACTTCTATTACGCTTTTTGGTATGTTATCTAAGAGTTTGAATCTTTTTAATACCTCTATTGCATCATAATATGTAGTTGTATCGAATGTGGTTGGCCCTGATGCAATGACATCGAGTCTATCACCTATCACATCAGATAGTATTAGAGATTTTATATAAGCAGGGTAGGTTAACTGGGCGAGTCTACCGCCTTTTACAGAGGAGATGTGTTTTCTTACTGTGTTTACATCGTTGATGTTTGCACCGGCTTCAAGTAAAAGTTTAGTTGTAATCTGCTTTTCCTCTAATTTTATAGGTTCCATAGGTGAGACAAGTAGTGCCGAACCACCTCCTGAGATAAGACATATTACAAGCGTTGAGTTATCTGCCTCTTTTAAAAGCTCAATTATTTTTTTCGTTGCTACAACCCCAGACTCATCGGGGATTGGATGGGCTGCCTCAAACACCTTAATTTTGTCTATTGAAGTTATACCTTTAGCATGATTGTATTTTGTAATGATTATGCCCTTATCAATTATTTTGCCTAAGGATTCGTTTATTGCCATTGCCATTTCAAGACATGCCTTTCCAAAACCAATAACAAAAACCCTTTTGATATTTTTTAAATGATAAAATGAAATAAGGGCCTCTCCTTGGGCTTTTACAGCCATAAAAGGATTTACAGATGAAATAGCTTTGTTAAAAATGTAAAAAGCCTTGGTCTTTGCTTCTTCTACCATTTATTTTTAAACTTCTATGGGTTTAAAAATCAGTATTATGCCCATAATAATAAAGACCATTGTCTCAGCTGCAGGACCCCAAAACCTACCTGTTATTGCCATGACAAGTCCAAGCATAAAGGCTGAAACAAATGTTCCCTTTAAATTTCCCAGTCCACCCACAACCACTACGGCAAAGCTTATTAAAAGGACCATCATCCCCATATATGGATGAACAGATGTAATAGGGGCATAAAGAACACCACCTAATGCAGCGAGGCAACTGCCTATTATAAATAGGGTAAAGTGTTATTTAAGCCACCAATTCTATAATGATTTATACTGTTTTTCATAGAGCAAATTCAACAGTTTTTTAACTTGGTCATCAATAGAGTAATTACGATGATTAAACTATACTTTCCCCCAAATCCTGGATACTCCCTTAAGTTTGGTTTCCCTCTGATTCGGTATGGTATATAATAAAACAGAGGAGGGAGAAGGAAAGATGAGTGGAGAAAGGAGAAAACTTGACGCAGCATTGAAGGTTCAAATTGTACTTGAAGCTATTCGAGGTAAAAGGACGGCAGCAGAGATAGCATCTTAAGTATGGAGTTCATCCTAATCAGATTACTGCCTGGAAGAGGTATCTTCTTGATCAGCTGCCCCAGATATTTTCCAAAGGGAATAGCAGTAAGGAAAAGGCCTATGAAGAGGAGAGAGAAGCATTGCTCAAGAAGATAGGTGAGCTCGCGATGGAGTTGGACTGGCTTCAAAAAAAATTGCATACCTTCCCGTCAAAGAGAGGAAAGGATTTATAACAATGGAAGATGGTTTACCCATTTGGAGGCAATGTGAGCTTACATCTATTCCACGGTCAAGCTATTACTATAGACCCATGCCTGAATCATGAAGACCCTAAACCTCGTTATCAGATCCCATTTGATGGCTGTGAGAATAAAAAAGCTCATACCTGGTCTTATAAATCATTCTGATCGTGAAACTCAGTATTGCAGCCATGAATACCAGTATCTTCTGAAACAATTTGAAATGAAACCCTCAATGATAAGAAAAGGCAACTGTTATGACAATGCCCCCATGGAGAGTTTCTGGGGAACCATGAAGAATGAGCTTGTATATCACCAATGTTACAAAACACGGGAACAGGCGTTCAGAGAGATAACAGAATATATTGAAGTGTTTTATAATCGGTAGTGGCGACAGAAGAGGCCTGGATACTTAACTCCTGTTGTCTATTGGAGACAGTTTGCTATGTATAATAAGGATGCAGCATGTAATATTTGGTCTCCACGATTGACATCAGGGGTCAACTTGCCCATTCTGTTCATCCTACTCGCAGTGAGCGGGCTAACGGTCTGCTCTTCACCTGCGCCGCAAAGCGCAGCGGAGCGGCGTCAGGTGCAAGCGCGTGTTAGCCCGCTGTTGGTTCTTCACGTTCCAATAGTTGCAAGAACAGCCCCACGACGTTCGGGTCAAAGTGTTTTCCCGCTTGTTCACGGATGTATTTAGCAGCTCTTTCCTGTGACCATGCCTTTCGATACGGACAATCATGGGAAAGCGCATCCCATACATCTACAACGGCGAACAATCGAGCGGGTAAAGGAATTTGCTCACCTTTCAATCCTTGCGGATAACCCGTTCCATCCCATTTCTCATGATGCGAATATGGTATTGCTAAGGCGGGTTTGAGATATTCAATGGGAGAAAGCCATTCATAAGCATAGACAGGGTGTTTGCGCATGATCTCCCATTCATCATCTGTTAACTTATCTGGTTTCAGCAAGATAGCATCAGGAACTCCCATTTTGCCGATGTCATGTAACAACGCGCCGCGCCGCACATGGACGATTTCGTTTTTTTGCACGTTTGCCATTTGGGCAAGAAGCACTGTCATTTCCGTTACCCGAACGGTATGTCCTTCCGTGTCATGATCGCGTAAATCCAGAGCCTTCGACCAGCCTTCGATAGTCAAATCGTAGGAGAGCGTCAAATCCAGAAGAGCGCGTCTCAGCTCTTGAGAAGTCTGAATACTATCGAGCCCCATCGCGACTTGTCTGCCTAACGCTTCAAAAAATGCTACCCAGTTGCTATCTGGGGAAAGTGGTGAGCGTGTAAATACTTCCAATACCCCAATCAGTTGCTCTTGAGAAATCAAGGGCGTTGCCAGGTACGACACAAATCGCTCGTGTTCAATGAGAGAAGCACGCAGAAAAACGTCTTTGTGTAAATGGGGAATGAAAAGAGTCCGCCGTTCCAGTGCGGCGCGTCCTAGGTGTCCTTGTCCGATACGAAATCTTGTTTTCTCTATTTTGGAGGTGAAAAAACCATGTCCCGCCGCAAATTCTAATTCGCCCGATTGGGGCTCGAATAACAAAATGGCCGCCGCATCCACCCTCAGTACACTCACGATTTGCATTAGCATGCTTTGACATAGCAAAGACAAGTTTTTTGTAGCGAGTATCGCACGGTCAATTGCATAAAGAGCGCTCATCTGCTGAAGACAATGTTGTAAATCAATCTTCGCTTGCTTGTGCGCGCTGATGTCCAGAGACAGAATAAAGACCCCTTCAGGAACAGGATGCATCTTGAGCAGAAACCAACCCGCCTGGCCATCAGGGAAGGCAAATTCGTTCTCAAGTTCGGCTGATTTTCGCTCGTTCAGGCACTCTTTCAAAACAGAAAACATGGGTGTAGTTTCAATACCAGGATACACTTCCGTCATGGTTCGTCCCAGCAACTCTTCTTTGGATTTTCGCGCTTGTTTGACGGCAGCGTCATTGAGATACAGGTAGCGAAAATCAAAACCAATGATTTGACATCCTTCAAGGAGACAATCAAGAATTGAATAATCAGGTGTCTTGGTCATATTCAACTCTTTTTTGAAACGAGCGGGCTAACATTATTTTTTAAATTTATTCTATTGACAAAGAAATTTTATATAAGTAAAAAAAGGATGTCAATGAAAATTTAGCGAAAAATTATTGTTTTTTTGAAATAATTCAAGCATAATAATCAAATATTATTTATTATGCTGAATTTATTTAAATTTAGAGATTGTTATGCTAAAGGCTTACGAAAACTTTTTAAATAAAAAGGGGAACATAAAACCTCAATACATTCCATACTACTTGAAGTGGGTTTCGGATTGTTATAATTTTTTAAACCAACCCCTTTCTGCCAGATTGAACAGCGATCAGAAAAGGCAGTTCCTAAAGGATATGGGGAAGAAATACGAAGAGTGGCAGGTCAACCAGGCGGATACGGCTTTAAGATTATACGATTACTTTCTTTCACAAACACAATTGCCAGAGAGGGGAGACATATCTTCCGATAAAGAGAGTTGGCGTTCCCTTGAAGAGAAGATGCGCGAGGCTTTGAGGCTTAGGCATAGATCCCTAAGTACCGAAAAAACCTATCTTCTCTGGCTAAAAAATTTTAAGGACTTTGTCAATTACAAAAGCCCGGATCAGCTTGATGGAACAGATTTACAGGATTTTTTGAGCCAGCTTGCTGTGGAGAAAAGAGTTTCTCCCTCTACCCAGAATCAAGCGCTTAATGCGATCGTCTTTTTTTACCGGCACGTCCTGGATAAAAATATCGAACAGGTTTTGAGTGCTGTTCGGGCCAAACAGAAAAGACACCTACCGGTAGTTCTTACCACAAGAGAGGTGCAAAACATATTTGACCAGATGTCGGGAACAACGAAGCTGATGGCAATGTTGATATATGGAGCTGGGTTAAGGCTTCAAGAATGTTTGCAGTTGAGGGTTAAAGATATTGATCTTGAACAAAGTACAATCATTATCAGGTCAGGGAAAGGAGATAAGGATAGAAGGACTGTTCTTCCTGACGCTCTGAATGACCTGTTTTTTATATTATTAGACAAAATAATATATTTTAGTGAGAACATTTTCGGTTATAATTGTATACAGGAGGCATAAACAGATGAATGAAAAGCAAGCAAGAAGACCGAACAGGGTTTTCACACCAGAACAAAAATATGAGATATTAAAGGATATAGAAAAATACCCGACCATAAGAGAAGGTTTGCAAAAACATC
>JAKORG010000041.1 GCA_029777945.1 Deltaproteobacteria bacterium
AACCGAAAATTATTGGAGTAGAAGAATCAGATGGTTCTATAGAGATAACCTGGAAAGGACAACCGGGGCTTATGTATAATGTCTACAGGCGAATTGGAAATGAATACCCCCTGTTTCCCGTAAACGATAGGCCCTTAACTATTACTCATTTCATGGACACCGGGCTCGAAAACGACAAAACTTATATTTATGAGGTAAGGGCTTTAAGAGAAAAAAACGGCATACTTTGGGAGGGGTCAGGTGACAAAATAAAGGCAACACCCGTTGATAAGACGCCTCCGGCTGTTCCAGGTGGGTTAAAGGCAGTAAAAGAAGGAAGGTTTGTCAGGTTTACCTGGATGGAGGTATTGGATACTGATCTTGCAGGTTATAATATTTACAGGATTGATGGAGAGAAAAGGGAAAAATTGACAAAAACACCCTTAAAAGATAATTTTTTTGTAGATACTAAACTTCCCGATGTGCGATATATTTCTTATTGTGTAACATCGGTTGATTTAAAAGGTAATGAAAGCGAGCCATCGCAGGAACAAATTATTATATTGAGGGATTAAATGCACTATTTTGAATACAGAGAAGGTCACCTTTACTGTGAGAGCGTTCCAATAAGAGAAATAATTGAAAAGACTAAAACCCCTGTCTATGTTTACAGCTACAGAACCCTTGAAAGACACTATCAGGTGTTTGACAGGGCATTTAAAAAAATACCCCATTTGATCTGTTACTCCTGTAAGGCCAATTCAAATATTGCCGTTATGTCTATCTTTAGAAATTTAGGCGGTGGCGCTGATATCGTTTCAGGAGGAGAGTTATACAGGGCACTTAAAGCAAACATTCCAGCAGATAAGATTGTATATTCAGGGGTAGGAAAGACAGATGAAGAATTGAAAAGTGCTATTAATGCAAATATACTCATGATTAACATCGAATCAGAGGGTGAGCTTGATGCCATTGCACGTATTTCATCAAGACTTAAAAGGGAAGTTCGTGTATCAATAAGGGTTAATCCCCAGATAGATCCTAAGACCCATCCCTATATCACTACAGGCCTAAAAAAGAACAAGTTCGGCATCATATGGGAAGATGCATTAAGGCTCTATAAAAAAATGAAAAATCACAAATATTTAAAGCCTGTGGGTATTTCATCCCATATAGGTTCTCAAATTTTAGAACTTTCCCCCTTTCTTGATGCGGTGAGATCCCTTAAGGACATGTTGCATGAATTAAAAAGCCTTGGTTTAGAGATAAAATATTTCGATATAGGCGGTGGACTGGGCATAACCTATAAGGATGAAAAGGCGCCCCATCCTGAAGAGTATGGAGATGTAATCATCAATGAAATAAAGGACTTAGATGTGACATTAATACTTGAGCCGGGCAGGGTAATAGTAGGTAACAGTGGCATATTGGTCACAAAGGTCCTTTATATTAAAGAAGTCCCGGGGAAGATGTTTTTAATAGTGGATGCTGCCATGAACGATTTGATAAGACCTTCCTTGTATAGTGCCTATCATGAGATAGCACCAATTATTGATAAAAGGGATTTTAAAAGAAAAAAGGTGGATATAGTGGGTCCTATATGTGAATCAGGCGATTTTTTTGCAAAGGACCGTCTTTTACCAGAAGTAGATGCCGGTGAATTTATTGCCCTATACAGTGCAGGGGCATATGGTTTTTCTATGTCTTCTAATTATAACTCAAGGCCAAGACCACCAGAGGTGCTTGTAAAAGACGACAAATTTTTTGTAATAAGAAAAAGAGAAACGAAGATGGACCTTATAAAAGGTGAATCTATTCCAGATTTTTTGAGGGTTTGACATGAAGGGATTGGAATTTTATAAGCTAAATGCCAGCGGTAATGATTTTATCATAATCGATAATAGGGACGGTGTCATATACAAATTGTGCAAAGATGTTCCTGATTTTGTTTCAAGGGTATGCAGACAACATCTATCAGTTGGTGCAGACGGTTTGATACTTATCGAAAATTCGGATAAGGCAGATTTCAAATGGAGATTTTTTAATTCCGATGGCTCTGAGGCAGAGATGTGCGGAAACGGTGGGAGGTGCGTTGCAAGGTATGCCTATATAAAAGGCATAGCAGAGTCAGAGATGTCCTTTGAAACAAAGGCAGGGATTATAAAGGCACAGGTCTCGTCCAGTAAAGTGAAAATTCAGCTTACAGACCCTAAGGAATTAAGGCTTGATTATCCTTTGAGATTCGACGACACAGAGATTTTTATAAGCAGTGTCAATACTGGTGTTCCCCATGCTGTACTAATCTCAGATGACATAGAGAGAATTCCCGTAGACGAGATCGGAAGAAAGATAAGGTATCATAGCGTATTCGGCACACAAGGCACTAATGTGAATTTTGTCCAGATTATCGATGAAGGTAATGTAAAAATAAGAACATACGAAAGGGGTGTAGAAGGGGAGACCTTTGCTTGTGGGACCGGAGCAGTTGCAACAGGGGTGATCTTGAAAGAAAAAGGTCTTGTTAATACCCCTGTTAAAATATGGACAAAGGGTGGTGAGATAATAAATATATATCTGGAGGAACATGTTTACCTTGAAGGAGAATCAAGGGTTGTGTTTAGGGGTGAGTTATTTGAGGAGGCCCTTTTATAGCACATTTAAGATTAAAAAGTTTGAAAACAGGAGGATTTATGGAATTAAAAGGTGTTTATACGGCCATTGTAACACCCTTTAGGGATGGTTTAGTAGATGAGGAAAGCTTCAAAAATCTAATAGATATACAATTAAATGCCGGTATCGATGGCCTTGTGCCCTGTGGTACTACAGGAGAAGCTGCTACACTGGACTACGAAGAGCATTTAAGGGTTATAGAGATAACTGTAAAGCATGTGAACGGTAGGGCATATGTTATTGGTGGGACAGGTTCGAATAGTACAAGAGAGGCAATAGAGCTTACAGAGGGTGCAAAAAAGGTAGGTGCAGACATGTGTCTTCTAACCGCACCTTACTATAATAAGCCAACACAGGAGGGTCTATATCAACACTTCAAAAAGGTTGCTCAGGAGGTGGATATACCGATTGTTCTATATAACGTGCCAGGCAGAACAGGTATAAATATAGCGCCTGAGACGGTTTTTAGACTCTCGCATATAGAAAATATTATAGGCATCAAAGAGGCATCAGGGTCGCTAACACAGGTATCGGATATATACAGACTAACGAAAGGTATGTTTACCATAATGTCCGGTGATGACAACCTCTTTTTGCCCATGATGAGCGTAGGCGCTAAAGGTGTCATATCTGTAGCATCTAACATAATACCTGAAAGAATGATTGAACTTTACAGGGCATTTCTTGTAGAGAAAAATATTCAAAAGGCTATAGACGTGCATACAGAGATAATGCCCCTTATGCAGGCTATGTTTATCGAGACAAACCCCATCCCTGTAAAGGCAGCCTTATCATTTATGGGCATTATTAAAAATGAATTAAGACTGCCCCTTTGCCCCATTTCTGAAAAGAACGGTCAGGCATTGAAAGAAATAGTAAAAGCTTACGGTCTCATAAAAGGATAATTTTATTTATTTAAGAGGTGTGTCATGATTCGTCTCATTATAA
>JAKORG010000042.1 GCA_029777945.1 Deltaproteobacteria bacterium
GGACTTTTCTTTTCCTTTACCTCCACACTGGTAATAGTCGGGCAGCAAAGCATTTTTGGTCTTGCCCCTTTTCCAATACTTCTTCAAATATTTTACGACCGTATTTTCATGAACATTATGAAGTGTAGAAACCTTCTTAATAAGATTTCTTCTCTCCTTTGGGATAAAAATCAAAGGCTCAAGACAGACAATTTCGCTTATTATCTCCCATGCCTTATCCCTCGCTTCTTTATCCTTTTCTGATATATCTTCTTCATTTATAATTCGACCAAAAGCATCATCAGGCTCTATAAAGGCTATTCCCTGTTTGATACTTTCCTCGATATCACTTAATAGCCTTGAATAGGGGAAAGCATTTAAATTCACATCTATCACATAAGTTATATTTGACTGTGGCTCAATCCAAAGGATTCTTTCAACTTTTTTATTGTCATCATCTGTTTTCCAGGAAATAAGGGTATTAATAGTTAACAATGTTATCCTCTCCCAATCTTTCCTTTTTAATATCAATAACGAGGTTTCCCAACCTTTCATTTAACTTTATCTCTTTATTCATGTCTAACTTAATTCTCTTTGTTGCAATAAGGTGCTTAAATATAAAAAGTCCTGTTCCTGTCTGGAGTTTATATTCCTTATCAAAATCGGCAGTGATTTTTCTGATTGTTTGACTACTTTCTGTCATTTTTTCAAGAAGAACATTACACAAATAAATCATCTCTTCTTTTTCTAATCCTCTTTCATCTGTGAAATGTAAGGAAGAGTGCACCCATTCTACGTTTTTAGCCTTTATAGTGGGAATATCTTTTTGTGTCATGATACCCCATTCGATATGCTTGTTTAGCCAGTATCTTCTTTCAATCTCCAGTCTTTCAATGCTCCTCTTCCTCTGAAGTTCGTAATCTGCTTTCAAACTTCTCGCTATGTATCTTTTTTGTCCATTTGTATCCTTTAGCGTAATAAGGAAGGAAGTATAAATTATGTAGGGCAAACCACTATTCTTATCTTTAAATAAGTTAAAATTTAAATCATCTTTTTCTTTTACAACTTCCTCTAAATCCAGCAGGGGATAATGCTCCCTTATATCTACTACTGCGCTCTCCCATTCCAATAAATAGAAGTATCTCGTTTCACTGTCGGTAAATAGATGATGAATTCTATTGGTTTTCCATCCCAACACTCGGCTGCACCTTCCTTTGGAAGGAAAGTCCTGCACGGTCACCCAGGGTTTGTAATTCTGTCCTTCCCCCTGCCCTCTTCCTTCCCTTAGAAATCGCTTTAATTTATTTTCATCCCATTGCAGGTTATGTTTTGCCATAAC
>JAKORG010000043.1 GCA_029777945.1 Deltaproteobacteria bacterium
GGCCATTGAATTCTCTGCTGATATGATAACAAAAAGTGCCGGCCAGACCATTACAGGCAAGATGTACATGAAGGATAAGAAGATGCGTTCAGAAACACAGGGCCAGCCTGGCTATTCAATTATCCGTATGGACAAGAATATTGTTTGGTTTGTCATGCCTGATACAAAAACATATATGGAGATGGCATACGATCCATCCCAGCAGCCAGCTCCTACTGAAAAGATGCACGGTGAGGTGAGTCGTAAACTTGTTGGCAAAGAGAAGATAGACGGTCATCCCACAGAGAAATACCTGGTCATCGTCAAGGACATGGGAAAGACAAACGAAATGTATCAGTGGATAGCCACAGACATAAAGTTTCCCATCAAGAACGCAGCAGTGGACGGAAGTTATAGTGTTGAATACAAGAATATAAAACAGTCAGCACCTGATAGTCTATTTGAACTCCCTGCAGGATATAAAAAGATGACCATGCCTGCCATGCCGAAGGGTAGCACAAAAAGAAAATAGTATAAATTATCAAACTTTTAGAGTCTGGTATAACATTTGACACAGAACCCAGTATGAAGAGGGGTTTTGCATAATAGGTGCATAGAATTGAGAGGTTTTCTATTTTCTTAAAGATTCATGCACCTCCTTTGAATTAGATCCGCTTTTGTATCAATTCTATCAAATGTTTCTGCCCCTAATAATGTTTTTTTTAAATCGTGTATGTTGCTATGACCTCTACAGTTCTTCAAGTATCTTTTTCTTGTTGTTTATCTCATTCACATGGACAGGGTAAAGTTCCATAAGGATTGATAAGGCCGTTCATTATCGTATATGTAGAGGAAGCAGTACATATAATATATAAGATTAATTATCCATTTAAAAGGAAGTGGATAATCAAAGGCATTGCCAACGAAATAAACAAAACCAACGAAATAAACTAGATAAACCAGATAAACCATTTCAACGAGTGAGGTAGATACCATTAAGTAATGTCCGTGTCTATTATTGGCATCAAGGGTCAGTCTTTTAGCTTGTTCAATACACCACTCCAATGCACTTTATATGTTCCATTGAGTTTAATTATTCCATTCTTATTACCAGTTGGTTTTTGAACTGAACCATGAAATTGTTTCTTATCACGGAAGTAACCATATATTCTGTCACCATTACCAGAATAGAACAGGAGGTCATCTGCAAAAATAATTAAAAAGGAAATATTTTATAATATCGAGCATATTCAGTTTTTATACGGCTAGCATTATTTTTTTTAATTTTCTTCTATATACGGATGGATTATATAGATGATGATGGGTAGTGTCAAAATTTATTTAGCCTAAACCTTTGATTTTTATTGTCATTTCGGTATTAGGGGTTTATTGTGCTTGCGAATTACGAAGCCTTTCTGAACAGGAAAGGAACGGTGAAACCCCAGTATATTCAATACTATCTCCCAACTTTGACAGTTATTTTTTATAACCCATTGATATTCCACAATTCTTTTCTAGAAAAAAGTTCATTTTGCCGCTACAAGGTTTTTTGGATTAAAGATTTATGTCTTTTAAGATTGATAGGGTTTTAGGTAAAGGGGTCAGTGTTATCCATTTTTTACACCCCTTTTTTGTTATTTTATTTTATAAAATCTTGCCAGAAGGCTATGTTTATTTCTCTTTCTTTTTCTTTGTCTTCTCTTACTAAACTTTGTATCCAATTTGTTGTCTTCCAGCTGCATCCTTCTTTTTCTAATTGATTTTTCCTCCTTGGGAACGAGGGGAGGACCCTCTATATTATACAGGGGCGCTTTTTTGTCTATTCTCCCATTAATTTTTTATATCTTTCCTGTCTTTGGGCTCTTGCCATTCTTCTATTTATGACATATGTTACAGGATCATCTTCTATTATTACCTTTATATCTTCTTCAACTCTGTTTTCGATTTGTTCTTCTGACATTTCAGGGAACACCCTTTTGTATTCACTTGCGATACATTCTCTTACAGCTTTTTCTATAACCTCTTTTCCTTCAGAGGCATGGGTCATTATAATCTCATCGACTTTGTCGTAGTAATCTACATATTTTCCAGCTTCAAAGTTTCTTTTTGCTTCTATCCATTCCTCTATTTCTCTCAGTATTTCTTCCTCTGACATATTCGGTCTTTTTACCAGGTATTGTTCCATTAAATATTCTCTCATTTCATCTTCACTTAGATCACCTGGTACCAAGATTACCGGCTCATCTTCTACTTCTTCGAGGCATTCTCTAACATCGTCCATAAAGGCCTTGTAGAGTTTTTTTTCCTCATCTGTCATTTACTCTTTTACCCCCTTTTTTTGATTTTTTATTGAACCCCTATATAATATTATACCATATTTTGATGAAAAAATTTTGTAACTTATTGATATTATTGAATTATCACTGCTTTTTGATTTTTCTAAAAAATTGGCATTTTTGCTTCTATCTATTTGATATTATTAAAAAATATCGTTTTCAAAATTTTATCAAGAAAATGGTTTTTTCGTGATTTTTTTGAATTTTTTTAAAAAAATTTTCATTTTTTTATAATTTTTTTAATTACCTTAAATATTCAACTTATTTTTTAGACCATGTTAAAAATGGTATATTTTTCAATTTAAAGTCCGGTAGAAATCGCTACATTGGTTCAAAAAAGAAGGTATTGGACTTACAAAGAGAAAAAAGCCAAGTTAGAAGAAGCTTGGGAGCCTGGTAACAGCATCTCTTCTATCGCACAAAACTATGAGGTTCAACACTTTTCAAATGAGAGCATCATACTATGAAGGTGCCTTAAAAGCTGAACTCATTTATATTACAGGTAATCAGGTCGAACTACTCTATGAAGCCCTTCTTAGCCATTATCTTAAAGCTAATGGACAACTATCGGTGAACCATATGAGGATATATCAACTTCTTTTCCCCAAACACATAGTAAGACCTATAAGACCCTATGATGGTTTAATAAAAATACCTGTGATAGAAATATAATACGCTACTTTGCGACGACAGGTGGAATCATATGGGACATGGTATAGGATTTAATATGAGATCACCAGTGGAATACGGGTTGATGGAAAATAAGTTAGAGCGGTGTCCGGTTTGATGGTGGCAACTTTACGCAAATATTTTCTATTTTTACAAGATCTGTTTCCATACATCAACAGATTGATGAAATTTCAACTGTTGAACCTTAAGGCCATGTATGGTATGTTAATATTCTTAAAAAAACAGGAGGTTAAGATATGCCGTCCAATACAAAAAAGACAAGGTTGAGAAGAAAAATCAGAAAATCAAACCAGGGAAGAAAAAGAAAAAAGTTGATGTCACGGATGTCAACACCGTCTTTTTCAGTGCATCCTGAAAAAAATGAATAGCAAATCTTTAAGATACGAGATAGGTCCCATTAGACCACCCAACGAGGCCTATAGTCTACTGGTGAGGTTTACGAGAAACTGTCCATGGAATAAGTGCGCTTTCTGTCATACATACAAAGGTAAAAGATTTGAGAAGAGGCCCCTTGAAGAGATAAAAAGAGACATAGATACAATCAGGGCAATATATGATGATATAATAGAGACTTCTTGGAAGTTAGGTCTTGGTGGAAAAATAACAGAGGATTTTGCAGAAAACATTTTATCAAGCGTTGGATACAATGATTGTTATAAGAGTGTGCTCGTCTGGGCCTATTTTGGAGGCAAAAACGTTTTTATACAGGATGCAAACTCCCCTGCCATGAATCCCCTTGTAATGGCAGAGGCGATAAAATACTTAAAAGAAAAACTACCTACTGTTGAAAGAATTACTTCTTATGCCCGTTCAAGAACCATTGCAAAGAGATTAAGGTTAGAGGACCTGATAAGATTAAGGAGGGCAGGATTAACGCGGCTACATATTGGACTTGAATCGGGCAGCAACTTTATACTCAAGTATGTAAATAAAGGCGTAACAAAGGAAGAACATATAGAGGCAGGTAAAAAGGTTAAAGAGTCGGGTATTGAACTATCCGAGTATATAGTGCTTGGCCTCGGTGGAAGGAAATGGTGGCAAGAGCATGCAATGGAAACGGCCGATACCTTAAACAAAATCGATCCAGATTTTATCAGATTCAGGACATTAAAGGTGTTGAGGGACATGCCCCTTTATGAAAAGGTAGAAAAGGGTGAGTTCATAATTCCCCATGAAGAGGAAATATTAATAGAAGAAAAGATGCTTATAGAGAATTTATCTGGTATAAGAAGCTATATAAAAAGCGACCATATACTCAACCTTCTTGAAGAGGTGGATGGTAGACTTCCAGAAGACAAAGAAAAACTCATTGGTATTATAGATAAGTATCTTTTCTTTGATGAAGAAAAGAGATTAATATTCCGCTTTGGAAGGAGGGCAGGTATTTACAGGTCACTGGATGATTTAAATGATGAACTCACATACTTTAGAATCAAGAAAGAGTTAAGGGAAATGGAATCAAAAGAGCCGGGCAGTGTAGAAAAAACCCTATCTTTGCTCCTTGAAAATTATATTTAAAATTTTTCTGTAAACTCTGCTACTTCTTTAATAAATGCTTACTTTCACCAAAAGGATATACAGGAAAAGTTTCGAATGCCATTATATCAATCCATGCGGCCCTGCTCTGGATCAGACCTTTCTCATCTGTGTCAATAACATTAAAGACCCTGCAACCCTGTAAGTCAAGGAACTCACAGATTACCTTTACACTCTCAGGCCATTTCCAGTTTGCCCTTCTTCTTTCAACCTCTTTTTCATCTTCCGGTGCCCAAGTACAAATATTCATGAAAAACATGGCGACCTCCTTTCGATGAAGTTTATTTATTATGAAGTATAGCACAAAAATTATTTTTTAGTTGGTTCTGTTAAAGGGATTTTAACATTTGTTATAATTAAAAAAATGAATTTTTTATTGTTACATTTGTTATAATAGTTTATGAAGAGTTTAAATCTAAAAAAGGGAGGTTTTTATGATAGAAATCGGTGATATGGTAGGTGATTTTGAGTTAAAGGACCATTTAGATCAAATGTTTAGAACAAAAGAACACAGGGGCAAGAAAATACTTCTTTCATTTCATCCCCTTGCATGGACATCTATATGCAGAGACCAGATGTTATCCCTTGACAAGAATTATGATAGATTTGTCGAGAAAAACACAATTGCTTTAGGCGTAAGTATTGACAGTGTATTTACAAAAAAGGCATGGGCAGATGCAATTGGTATTAAAAATATACGGCTACTCTGTGATTTCTGGCCTTACGGTGGATTAGCATTAAGGCTCGGCCTCTTCAGGTATAAGGATGGTTTTTCTGAAAGGGCAAATGTTATAATAGACGAAAAGGGGCAGGTTATATTTATAAAGGTCTATCCCATAAGAGAACTGCCGGATATAGAAGAGGTATTTACACATCTCAAATAGGAATAAATGGCTGAAAAGATTGAAATACCTATAACAGGTATGAACTGTGCTGCCTGTGCTGCAAGAATAGAAAGGGAATTAAATAAGTTAGGCGGCGTTAAAGAGGCAAGGGTAAACTTTCCGCTAAAAAAAGCAGAGGTTTTATTAGGGGATAATACAGATTTAAAAAACATTATAAGTGTAATCAGGGAAATCGGTTATGATGTAGATATAGAAAGGGATATTACCTTAAGGGCTAAAAGAGAAGAAAAAGAACTGCTCAGAGATTTTATAATAACTGCCTGCCTTACTGTGCCGATTATGATTTTTTCTATGTGGCCGATACTTCCTTATAACAACTGGATTTTACTTATTTTAACCATCCCTGTTGAGTTCTACTTCGGTTTAAGATTCCATAGACCTGCAATTTCGAATCTTAAACACCTCAATGCAGATATGAACACCCTTATTTCACTGGGCACAATCTCCGCTTTTTTCTATAGCCTACTCGTTGTCCTTTTTCCACAAAAAATAGCATCTATTGGTATAAAACCCCATGTTTATTTCGATTCATGTTCGATGATAATTGCCATTGTACTTTTAGGCAGATTTTTCGAATCCAAGGCAAAGACAAGGACCTATTCTGCCATAAAGCTTCTTTACGAATTATCTCCCAATGAATGTACCGTCGTCAAAGAAGGGAAAGAAATCAGGATAGATACGGGTAGCCTCGAGGTAGGAGACATAGTAATAATTAGGCCTGGCGAGAAAGTCCCAGCAGATGGCGTTGTCATAGAAGGTAGTTCTTATGTGGATGAATCTATGATTACAGGAGAGGGTTTGCCTTCATCCAAGACAACAGGGGACGAGGTAATAGCAGGAACTTTAAACGGTAAAGGTTCTTTGCTTATTAGAGTAACGAGGATAGGGAAAGATACGGTTCTATCAAAGATAATCCGTCTTGTAGAGGAGGCACAATTTACAAAGGCACCTGTCCAGAGACTTGCCGATAGGGTTGCAAGTATATTTGTGCCTGTAGTGATTTTGATAAGTATTATTACATGTGTCTTTTGGCTTGTATATGGGGATGAGCCTAAAATTACAAACAGTTTACTTTCTTCAGTTAGCGTTCTCATAATAGCATGCCCCTGTGCACTTGGTCTTGCAACACCTACGGCAATTATGGTTTCCACAGGTATAGCGGCAAAACTCGGGATTCTTATAAAAAACGCAGCCTCTGTTGAGCTTTCGAGTAAGGCAAAATATATTCTATTTGACAAAACAGGAACGCTCACAAAAGGTCAGATTGAGTTGTCGGAAATAAAACCCTTTTTGCAGTTTACTGAAAGGGATGTGCTTAAAATTGCATACAGTTTAGAAAGACTTTCTGAGCATCCTTTTGCCGATGCTTTGAGAAAAAAGGCA
This sequence comes from Deltaproteobacteria bacterium, assembly GCA_029777945.1. Taxonomy (GTDB): domain Bacteria; phylum Desulfobacterota; class Syntrophorhabdia; order Syntrophorhabdales; family Syntrophorhabdaceae; genus JAKORG01. The sequence goes on from JAKORG010000043.1 coordinate 6,830, forward strand.
GAAGAGACAGATATAGAAACCTTGAATGTAAAGACATTTCAGGCAGTGCCAGGAAAAGGTGTAAAAGGGATAATAGAAGGCAATACTTATTATTTGGGCAATATGTCTTTTTATGAAGAAATAAACGGCAGGTTAGAAGATGATGTTAAAAAGCACTATATAGAGTTGTCTCAAATGGGAGGTTCACCTGTTCTTCTCTGGTATGAAGATGTGGTTATGGGTATTTTGAACTTTAAGGATAAGATTCGGGAGGAATCTCAATATGTCGTGAGTGCATTAAAGGCTTCGGGGATTGAGCCTGTTATGATAACAGGGGATATTATGGAAACGGCAAAGGCTATAAGCGATAATGTGAGTATAGATAGATACTACTACAGGGTATTACCTGATCAAAAGGCCAATATTGTTGAAGATTATAAAAAAAAGGGCATAACCCTTATGGTAGGAGATGGCATAAATGATGCCCCATCCCTTGTTACAGCCCACGTGGGTATTGCAATGGGTAAAGGGACAGATATTGCCATAGAATCTGCTGATGTGGTGCTAATGAAAGGTCAATTATCAAAACTATTGACATTTTTAAAGCTTTCAAGAAAGACCCTAAAGATTATAAAACAAAACCTTTTTTGGGCATTTATATATAACATTATTGGCATACCTGTTGCTGCAGGTGTTCTTTACCCCCATTTTGGCATAAGATTAGAACCTATGTTCGGGGCCATTGCCATGACAATTAGCTCCGTTTCCGTTGTAACAAATTCACTTCACCTTAAAATGTTTAAAGAATAGGTTTACATCTTCTTTAAAAGGGCTTTTTTAATACAATGGTGCTATCCCTATCAGGCCCTGTTGATATTATATCTATCCTTACACCGAGCAATTCCTCAAGCCTTGCAATGTATTTTTTTGCATTGGGAGGCAGTTTTTTATATTCGTCAATGCCTATTACGCTTCCTTTCCAGCCTGGCATTTCTTCAAGGATAGGGTTGCATTTACTTAACTCATAAGAAGACATGGGAGGTATATCATATTTTTTTCCGTTTAGTTCATACCCAGTGCAGATAAAAATCTTTTTAAAATTATCGAAAACATCGAGTTTCATCAAACACAATCCGTTTATGCCGTTTAGTTTTATAGCCCTTTTTACTGTTACTGCATCAAACCAGCCACACCTTCTTGGTCTTCCTGTTGTGGAACCGTATTCCCTTCCTACTTCCCTTATCCTGTCACCTATCTCGTCTTTAAGCTCTGTGGGAAAGGGGCCTTCTCCGACCCTTGTTGTATATGCCTTGCAAATACCCAGTACACTATCAATACAGTTAGGTGGCACTCCAGAACCAGAAGCAATATTTCCAGCCACAGTATTTGATGATGTAACATAGGGGTATGTCCCGTGGTCTATATCGAGAAATGTGCCCTGAGCACCTTCAAAAAGTATCTTTTTATGTTCTTCAATGGATTTATGGAGAAAATCCGCAGTATCGGCAATATATTTTTTTAAAAGTTTTCTAAATGGTACATATTGTTTAATGATGTCTTGTGCCTTAAATCCCTGATCTCCATAATACTTCTCTATAATGAAATTTTTTATCTCAAGGTTCTGTTTTATTTTTTCTTTAAAGACATCAGGGTCCATCAAATCTATTACCCTGATACCCATTCTGCTTGCCTTGTCTTCATATGCAGGTCCAATGCCTCTGCCTGTTGTGCCTATCCTCTTTTTTCCCTTTGATTCTCTCAATATGTCGAGCTTTTTATGGTATGGCATTATAAGATGGGCAAGGCCACTTACCATAAACTTTTTGTCGTCCTTTATAAAACCCTTTGCCTTTAATTCTGATATTTCCTTTTCCAATACAACAGGATCAAGGACAACGCCGTTTCCAATTACACAATATTTACTTTCATGAAGGATACCTGAAGGTACTAAATGAAGGATTATCTTTTCTCCCTGGACAACAATAGTATGTCCTGCATTTGCACCACCTTGATATCTTACCACAATATCTGCATCTTTACTCAATAAATCTATTACCTTCCCTTTACCCTCATCACCCCATTGAAGACCTATTATACCGATATTTGGCATGACTTTTTTTCCTTATTTTCTAAAAATGTTTTTCTACTTCATAATACAAAGGCTTGCCAAAATCAAGCACAAAATCAAAAATGTTTTGGATACAAAGTATTATTTAAAATATCTTAAAGTAATCTTGACTGTAATTATGTTATATAGTAATCAACTTATAGATTAGTGTGAAGATGGAACAATAATGAAGGCAATAATAGGTGGTTCATCTCTTTTTCAAACACGCATTTTCGATAACTGGAAGGAAAAAAATATAAGAACACCCTTTGGCGAAACCTCGATAAGGATAAAGGGCAATGGGGTTTTCGTTCAAAGACATGGTATACCGCCAGTTGCTCCTCATAGGATAAACCACAGGGCAAACGTATGGGCATTAAAGGAAATGAAGGTAGAAATGGTTATATCCATTAATTCTGTGGGCAGCTTGAAGTTAAAATTAAAGCCAGGGGTCTTTGTCATACCCCACGATTTTATTTCTTTCTGGGACATCCCCACATTCTATGAATCGGAAATGAAAAACATAGTTCCTGTTATGGATGAGAATGTCAGGGATTTTATCATAAAAACCTGTAAGGAACTAAATTTCACCTTTAAGGAAAAGGGTATATATGTTCAGACAAGGGGACCTCGATTTGAAACAAAGGCTGAAATAAATTTCTTAAAAAAAATAGGTGATATTGTGGGTATGACAATGGCCTCAGAGGCAACATTGTGTATGGAATACGATTTGCCCTATGGAAGCCTGTGCTCTATTGATAATTACTGTCACGGAATCACAAAAGAACCTCTTACCTTAGAAGAACTCGAAAAAAATTGGAAAAAAAACGTAAAAAACATAGAAACATTTATTGAAAAGATACTGAAATGAAAAAGCAAAATTAAAAAGCAAGGGGTTTTGTTGATGGACATACTAATCAAAAATGTGATGCTCAATAATGAAACAAAGGACATATTTATAAAAGACGGGAAGATTTTAGAAATAACAGAAAATTCCACAAAAAAGGCAGATAAAATAATAAACGGTGAAAACAAGGCTGCACTACCTTCTTTTATCAACGGCCACACCCATGCTGCCATGACACTTTTTAGAGGGTATGCCGACGACCTACCGTTAAAGGTGTGGCTTGAAGAAAAGATATGGCCCCTTGAATCTAAACTTACAGATGAAGATGTGTACTGGGGGACTAAACTTGCCTGTCTTGAAATGATAAAAAATGGTATAACCGTTTTCAACGATATGTACTGGCACTGGGAGGCAACGGCTAAGGCAGTATGCGAAATGGGTATGAGGGGTTTTATAAGCGGTGTCTTTATAGATATGTTAGATGAAAAAAAATCAGAAAAAGAGATAGAGGAAAACATACGACTCTTCGAGGTCTCGAAAAAATATGCACCTTATGTGATATTTGCCCTGGGTCCCCATGCCGTGTATTCGGTATCAAAAAAAAGCCTCGAATGGATCAGGGATTTTTCTGAGAGACATAATATTCTTGTGCATATGCATCTCCTTGAGACAAGGGAAGAGAAAACATTTACAGAGGAAAAGTACGGTCTATCCACTGTTGATTTTCTTAACTCCATAGGTATTCTTTCCGAAAGGTATATCGGCTGTCATGGTTGCTGGATAGATGAACATGACTCTGAAATACTGAAAAAAACAGGTTCAAAGATAGTGCACATGCCTGTTTCAAACTTGAAGCTTGCAGTGGGTCGTATAATCCCCCACTTTTTATTTAAAAATAAAGGTATTAAATACTGTTTTGGCACAGATGGGTGTGCGTCGAATAACCACCTCGACATAATAGAAACAATTAAATTTTCATCCCTCATTGCAAAATTTTTCACTCATGACCCAACTATGATGCCTGCTAAGGAGTCCTTTGAGCTCGCCACAAAGACTGCAGCAGAGATTTTTTTTCTTCCCCAGTGGGAGATAAAGGAAGGCAATGCCCCAGATATAATTTTAATAGATTTAAATAGACCAGAATTGACGCCTTGTTTTGACATCTATTCTAATATAGTATACGCATCAAACGGATATGTTGTGGATACTGTAATCTCTATGGGTAAGGTGGTTATGGAGAATAGATATGTAAAAGGCGAGGAAGAGATATTGAAAGAGGCCAATTTGAAAGCAAAAGCAATGGTCAAAAGATGAAATTTATCTGCGATGTAATGTTGGGAAGACTTGCGAGATACTTACGCATTTTAGGCCTTGATGCTATTTATATTAAAAATTATAAAGATTTGGCCCACATAGTTGATAAAGACAGTAAATACTTTTTTTTTACAAAAAGAACAAAAAATACACCTAAAGGTTCTATTCTCATAAAATCTGACCATGTGAAGGAACAGTTGAAAGAGATATTGCCTGTAATAAGAGATTATTTAGACGAGAACTCCTTTTTTACAAGGTGTCTTAGCTGTAATACATTGCTCGTTCATATAGACAGAGGAGAAATTGAAGGTCTTGTCCCTGAATATGTATTTCACAACCAATTAGAATTCAAAAAATGCCTTTTGTGCAACAAAATCTACTGGTCCGGAACACACATTGCCCATATGGAAGCATGGGTAGGTGAACTCTTAAGCAACAAATTGGTGGAAAACAAATGAATTTTAAAACATTTCATGGCTATAATGAAAAAGCAAAAGGAATTATTCACAGAAATTGTAGAAACCCTTAAGGATTATTTTAAAGATAAGGTTCCTGTAATCACAGAATTATCGCAGAAAAAAGCTGCCGACCCCTTTGTTATCCTTATAGGCACCATACTGAGTTTAAGAACAAAGGATGAGACAACGGATAAAGCAATTAAGAGGCTTTTTAAAAAGGCAAAGACACCGGAAGAGATGCTAAAATTAAGTGATGAAGAATTAGAACAACTCATATATCCTGTTGGTTTTTACAGGAAAAAGGCAAAAACAATAAGAGAAATCTCAAAAACGATAATAGAGAGATATAACTCCAGAGTCCCCGATGAACTGGAAGAATTGTTAAAGATTAAGGGCGTGGGCAGGAAGACTGCGAACCTTGTCATCACTGAAGGTTTTAATAAACCGGGGATCTGTGTTGATACCCATGTGCATCGGATATCCAATAGACTCGGGGTAGTAAAGACTAAAAACCCCCATGAGACTGAATATGCCTTAAGAGGTGTGCTTCCTAAGAAATACTGGAACATCTATAATTCACTCCTTGTAACATTCGGGCAGAATATATGTAAGCCTGTATCCCCGCATTGCACCCTTTGTCCTTTGAGTGATGTATGTAAAAGGATAGGGGTAATTGTTTTCAGATAATTATCAGGTTTTTAAATTTAAAGTTGAAATAATATTCATATTATGTTGAAATACCTTCCATGGCAAAGAAAAAAGACATAGATAAGGTTATAAAACAACCCGATGTGTTAATGAGAGCAATAGGGGCTCTATATGGATGGATAAAGAAAAATTTAAAACTATGCATAGTAGTTGCCTCGATAATTGTTTTCGCTGTGTTCTCAATCATTGCATATAATATATATTCGGAAAGAAAAGAAGAAAAAATACAGCTTCTCTTTACAGAAGCAATGAGATATTACAGGGAATATTCAGTTGCTGGTAAAGAGGAGTCGTTGAATAAAGCAGAAGAGATATTTAAAAGGGTCTCAGATGAGGCAGGTGGAAATATAAAGGCATTATCAAAGCTATATCTCGGTAGAATCTATTATATGAAAGGTAAAATAGATGATTCTGTAAAGTCTTACAGAGATGCTCAAAACATAGCAAATATAGAGGCCATAAAGCTACTGGCCAAAAAGGCCCTCGATGTTATTGAAAAGAAATAATTGTTAAAAGAATGTTTTTACCTTACTGCATAGTTCTTCCGGCAGTAGCACGCTTACAGGTTCCATAAGAAGAGACTGGAAAAAGTTCAAATCCGGTGCATAATCCCGCATATTTAAAAATGTCCTCGGGATGATCCTAAAGTGACATGGAAAAAACATTTGTTTTTCTTCACCAAAAAAGATCGTTGCATTAAAGCTAAAGATGCCATCCTCTTTATAATAATCAAATATCTTAAGCAATCCTGAAGTAAGATCCTGAATTGCCTTTTCGTTAAATTCTTTAATTGAGTATATTTCAGGGAATACGCACAAGATTTCCCCTATTAAGCCAAAGGACACAAAAGAGGCAAGCCAGACGCTACTGCCAATCCTTCCTATGAACCTTTCTTTGAGCCTTTCTTCTTCTTTTATGAGTTCATCCCAGAAGCTTTTGTGGTGTCTTTTATAAAATTCTTTCGATGCCCTGTATTCGTCTGTAAATTGATTCCCTGGAAACTGGCTTGCAAAATACTGTTGATGGGGATGCACGAGCCCTCCCCCTGATGGAGGCATATAATTCCAGCTCATAAGGTGATACGGCAGATGGGGCTCTATCTTTTTAATCCTTTTTAGGAAATCAATGCCCACGTATAATGCATCGAAAAGCCTCTTTTCTGTAAAACCATCTATAGGGCATAAATGCTCATCTGTCATTATAACAACGGCACTATATATGTCATAGGGGTATAGATTGGGTATGAGCACAGATTCTCCCCTTATAATTCTTTCCTCAGGTATTATCTCTTTTTTAAATTTGGGGGTGCTTTTTTCTCTGTTTTCTAAACAAAAAGGGCAGAATCCCTTTATTTCAGGCTTCAAATAGTCTTCAAGGGGTAATCTCTGGGGTTTTATTGCCCCAAAATGGGAGAAATGGCCTGTTTTTCCTGTCAGGGGGTCCACCCTTACCTGAAACTTTACAACCGTTTCTTGAAAACCTTTTCTTGGATCGAGAAACGCACTTTCTGATTCGAATATTTTAAATTCTATCTTTGATGCCATATATACACCTCTGAAATTGCATGTTTAAATTAAAAGATTTTTTCATGTTAACATACATATGTTTTTTTACACAATATTTTTTAGTTCATAAGATGATTAAAATCTATTTTTAGCACCTTTCTTGAAAATCTCTATAATGTGTAATACTATTCTTTTATGCACATTGTTCTTGGCAGATGGACAGAAGACACAATCGATGGGATATTAAAGAAGGCTTATGCAATAGAGGATCCAGGAGAAAGAATAGGTTTTATTTCAGGTCTTTTTTTAAATACAGCGTATAAGGGTTATACCCTGATAGGGAGTAAAGATATAAAAGAAGAACTCGTGGTTAATCTCTCAGGTATGGATTGTTTTACATTTATTGATTATGTGGAGGCAATGAGGCTTGCCGGTTCTTATAGAGATTTTTTAAAAAGACTTAAAAGAATAAGATATAGAAACGGAGATGAAAGTTTTCTATGGAGAAACCATTTTTTTACAGACTGGATACAAAATAACAGTGATTTTGTAGATGATGTGACCAGAATAATAGGAGGGGAAAGGACGAGGTCAATAAAAAAGACTTTAAATCTAAAGGAAGATGGAACACTTTTCTTAGATGGGGTTGATATAAAAGAAAGGGAGATTAACTATATAACCATTAAGGATTCAAAGGCTATCAAAGATAGGTTAAAAACAGGGGATTACATAGGAATCTATACTGGAACAAAGGGGTTAGATGTATCCCATGTGGGGATTGTCATAAAAAAAGAGAATGCACTGATATTCAGACATGCATCATCGAGGGCTGATGCAATGGCTGTTATAGATGAAGATTTTGAAAGTTATATGGAAGGGAAAGAAGGCATAATTATTTTAAGACCAAAACCTTTCGAATTTTAAAAAATAGGGTTTTATACTTACAATATATGTTAAAATAATCAGAAAAGAGATTAAATGTGGAAAATAAAAACAACAAGATTCAAAGGATAATAAATTTTCTCTCCAATTATCTCCAGGGTAAAGAAAAACCCTTAAGGCTTGCCCTTATTGCCTTTTTTTCAAGGGGACATCTGCTTATCGAAGACCTCCCGGGACTTGGGAAAACCACCCTTGCCATAGGTATTGCAAAATCCCTTGGACTTACATTCGGCAGGATTCAATGCACGAGCGACCTTTTGCCCACAGATATAACCGGTCTTTCCATATACAATAAAACAACAGGAGAGTTTGAATTTCATCCTGGTCCTGTATTTAACAATATCGTCCTTTGCGATGAGATAAATCGTGCAACCCCCAAGACCCAGAGCGCCCTCCTTGAGGCCATGGGTGAGAAACAGGTTACCATCGAAGGTAAAACCTATAAACTTCCGCGCCTTTTTTCCATTATAGCCACACAGAATCCTGTAGAACAATTTGGAACATTTCCCTTACCCGAATCTCAGCTTGATAGATTTATGATGAAGATAAGTATTGGTTACCCTTCAAATGAGGCAGAAAGGGAGATTTTAAAAATTGGAAGTAAAAGGGAAGAGCTGTACTTTATTGAGCCTATTATGACCAAAGAGGATGCAGAAGAAATACAGCTTCACATAGAAAAGGAGGTCTATGTTTCGGATAAGGTGCTGGACTATATTATGGCAATTATAAATAAAACGAGGAGAAACGGATACATAACAGCTGGACTTTCTACAAGGGGTGCGTTAACCCTAATGACAACGGCAAAGACTAATGCATACTTTCATGGCAGAAACTTTGTGATTCCCGAAGATATAAAGGAACTCGTTGAATTTACCATACCCCACAGGGTATTGTTTAAAGATGAATACGAAAGCCTTGACAAGAAGGAGATAATAAAATCTTTAATCGAAGAGATACCCACCCCCGCGTAATAAAGATAACGAGGGCAGGTTTTCTTTATATACTGCTTACAATCTTTTTAGGTGTGTCTGCCATAAATACAGGTAATAACCTTATCTACCTCATTGTAGCAGCGCTTTTGAGTTTTATGGGCATATCAGGTTTTTTCGGAAAAAATAATCTTTCAGGGATTGATATAGAAATAAATATTCCTCAAGAGATTTATGCAAAAAGAGAATTCCCCTTAAAAATAACTTTAATAAACAAAAAAAGAATCCTCCCCGTATTTCTTATGAAGGTAAATATAAACGGGAAGGATGTCTTTTTTCCTTTTATAGACCCTAAGTCGTCTGAAACGAGATATTTACACGTCTTTTTTCCAAAAAGGGGTCAGTATGTTATAAAAGATATTTATATCTATTCAGTTTTCCCCTTTAATTTTTTTACGAGATACAGATCACTCGATAAGCACTTTGAGTTTATTGTTTTTCCTGCATTAAAGGAATGTTCCCTTATTTCCCTGTATGAAAAGGATAGAAGATTAAAAGGGGACAGGTCTTCTGATAGTGTTGGGTATGACACAGATATAGTCTCCATAAGAGAATATGTATACAGAGACCCCCTTAAATATATAAACTGGAAGGCAACGGCAAAGACAGGAAAACTCAAAACAAAGGAATTATCCTCCCTCATATATAGACCTATTTTTATCGATTTCAATGAAGTGTTGATCCGAGATACTGAGGAGAAGATTTCCTCCATTGCCTATACTATAGTCAAGCTTATTAAAAGCAATATGCCTGTGGGTATGAGGATAAAGGACAAGGTCTTTTTGCCCGATGTATCACAAACGCACAGGATAAATATACTTAAGGAACTTGCCCTATATGAAGGCAATTGATCTTAAGGTAATAAAAATCATCCATGTTTTAAAGTTCCTTACCTATGTGGTAGGTTTCATAAGTTTTCTGTCCATAGCAAAATACATAAACCCATTATTTTCTGGGGCGTTTCTCTTTATCTTTTTGGTCTCACTTTATTTTGAATATAAAAATAGATTTTATGTAGACAGATGGATTGTAAATATATTTTCCCTTCTGGTCGTCGGCTTTACAATATACAGGATAAAGACAGACGAGCTTGTTATACAATTGGTGGAGGCGCTTTTATTTATCTTTGCCGTCAAGTTCCTCGAAGAAAAAAAGACAAGGGACTACATGCAGATTTACACCCTTTCTATATTTTTACTTGCAGGACTTGGGCTTATGTCCCTTGATGTTACCTTTTCTATATACCTTATTATTACAGTTATGATGCTTTCCACATCCTTTGTCCTTCTTACCTTTTATTCTCAAGACC
>JAKORG010000044.1 GCA_029777945.1 Deltaproteobacteria bacterium
CCGTGGGCGCAGGATAATTGAGAGGGTCTGTCCCTAGTACGAGAGGACCGGGATGGACGGACCTCTAGTGCACCAGTTGTCACGCCAGTGGCATGGCTGGGTAGCTATGTCCGGAAGGGATAACCACTGAAAGCATCTAAGTGGGAAGCCTGCCTCAAGATTAGTTATCCCGTCCGGTAGCAATACCGGGCTAAGACCCCACGTAGACTACGTGGTTGATAGGCCGATGGTGTAAGCGTAGTGATACGTTTAGCCTACCGGTACTAATAGGTCGAGCGCTTGACCAATAAATCAAAATCAGCATGTATAGTTGTCATTAAAGTTTGGAAATATTAAATAAAGCTAATAAAGTTTCCCGGTGACCATAGCGGAGGGGAAACACCCGTTCCCATCCCGAACACGGAAGTTAAGCCCTCCAGCGCCGATGATACTGCAGGGGCAACTCTGTGGGAAAGTAGGTCGTTGCCGGGATTTTTTATTCTCAAAATAAACAAACATTTTGATTAAATGAAAATTGATTTTCATACCCACATATACCCTGATGATATAGCATCAAGCACAATTAATGCGGTTTGTAAACGTTCAGGGATACAGTCCTACACTGATGGCACCCTTACTGGCCTAAAAAAATCTATGGCAAGGGCAGGTATAGATTTGTCAGTTGTTGCTGCTGTTCCAACAAAGCCAAACCAAGTTGCATCCATTCAAAAATGGTTGTCCTCTATTAGGCAACCGGGTATTGAGGCTTTGGCTGCAATACATCCTGATTCTCCTTTAACCAACAATGACCTTAAAACCCTGAAACAGGAAGGATTCAGGGGCTTTAAACTTCACCCAGATTATCAAAATTTTTATGTCGATGAACCCAGGATGTTTTCTATTTACGAAAAAATAGCAGAACAGGATATGTTCGTTCTTTTTCATGCAGGTGTTGATAGAGGACTCCCCTACCCTGTTCATGGAACCCCTAAACGTATTGCAAAAGTTCACAAGACTATCCCAGAATTAACTATTATTGCCGCTCATTTAGGTGGAGAAGATGTATATGAAGAAACAATGAGATATTTATTAGGCCAGGACATTTATATGGATACATCCTTTGTGCTTCGTATAGCCCCACGGGCATTCCTCGAAAATATTTTTAAGAATCACCCCATAGAACGTATACTGTTTGCATCAGATAGCCCCTGGACAGACCAGAAAGAAGAACTTGATTTTCTTTTAAATCTGCCTTTTCTTTCAGAAAGGGATAAAGAAAAGATATGTTTTTACAATGCGGCAAGACTATTAAAGTTGGACTTTTAACCACATAGCTTTTTGTTGAATAAATATCACAGAGGCTTCTTGCGGTATTGGGGGCATAACCATGTTGAGCCCGGGACATAGCTACTGCAAACATTAGTGCGTGTTTCGTATATTTGACAGGATGTTTTTAAACCATCCCATTGAAGATATACACAACTCATCCTGCAATTTTTTATGTGTTTTCCATACTCATTTATAATACGGTCCTTTGTCCATGTTACATCGTATGCACGGATATGGTCAAGAATATCATAGCGCCCTTCCTTTTCCCATCTTTTTATATCATCGAGGGTTACATAGGCAGCCATATCTACATGACAACAGTTACCGCACCTAAGGCATATAGTATTTTTATTTTTTTTCCTTTTTATCATCGAAAAAAATTATACTCCACAATCAGATGTATCCCCTTTTACCTTTAATATGGCATGGGGTAAGGCATCTATTATAAAAGATAGGCACTCTGTTGCTGCCTTGGGGCTGCCAGGCAAATTGACAATAATGCTTTCACCTCTTATACCGCATATCCCCCTTGATATAATTCCATAGGGTGTTATCTTGAAGCTTTCCATTCTCATAACCTCAGCAAAACCGGGAAGGTCTTTTTCTATAACCATCTTTGTGGCCTCAGGTGTAACGTCTCTTTTTGCTACGCCTGTCCCGCCTGTGGTGACTATTAAATCTATTTTTTCTCTGTCCGCAAGGAACTTTAATGTATCTGAGATAACATCTATTTCATCAGGGACAATCAACATCTTTTTAACATCGTAGAGATCTTTTAACACATTTTGAAGGGCAGGACCGCTTTTATCCTCCCTTTCACCCTTAGAGCCTTTATCGCTTATCGTTACAATGGCTACGGTATATTTCATTCTATAACCTCTATCCTATCGCCTACTCTTACATCACCACCAGTTAAAACCTCGGCAAATATACCCTCTTTTGGCATAATACAGTCACCAACTTGTTCAAATATTGCACACCCTTTATGACATTGCTTGCCTATCTGGGTTACCCTTAAAATTGCACGATCTCCAATTTTAAGCTTTGTTCCCACTGGCAATAACACAAGGTCAATACCTTCTACTGTGAGATTTTCTGCAAAATCCCCGTATTCGATATTTATACCTTTTTCTCTCATTTTTTCTATGCTCTTTAATGACAGAAGGCTCACTTGTCTATGCATAAAACCTGCGTGCCCATCTCCTTCAAGACCCTTTCCTTCTATCACTTTGCAGCTACTAATATTTATTTTCTTTTCATTTTTATGTTTGCTTATATTTACTGATATAACCTTCCCTTTTATTGTTTTTTTTTTGTGACTATCTTCTTTCATATCTCCCACTTTTTCCACCTTCTTTTTCAATAAGATAAAATGGACCCAGCTCAATGCCCTTATCTATGGCTTTACACATATCGTAAATAGTTAAGGCAACATGGGTTGCACATACAAGGGCCTCCATTTCTACACCTGTTTTACCTGTTGTCTTTACTGTTGATAAAATTTCTACCCTATTTTCATCATCTAAAAAAGTAAATTCCACTTCTATATGGCTTATTGCCAATGGATGACAAAGGGGTATTAACTCGTGGGTCTTTTTTGCTGCCATAATCCCTGCAATCTTTGCAACGGAAAAAATATCACCTTTTAGACCATAACCTTCTTTTATTATCTTATACGTATTTGGGGATACCCGAACGTTTCCATACGCCTTTGCAACCCTATGTGTTTCTCTTTTATCAGAGATATCCACCATCCGTGCCCTTCCCTTTTCATCAAGATGGGTAAGTTGCATCTTTTTCCTCCACACTTTTAAATGTTATCCACCCACTTCAACTAAAACCATCTTATCTAAATCTATGTATTTCTTTGCTACATTGTTTACATCTGCTTCCGTTACCTGTTCTATATAATTTTGCCATCTTTTAAAGTAATCAGGTCCCAGCCCGTATATAGTATCAAGGCACATCTCTGAAGCAATATTTGTATTGGACTGCAGACTGATTAATTTATTTCCGATAAGCCGATTTTTTGCATTTTTTATCTCTTCAGATGTGAAACCTTCTTTGGCAACCCTTTTTAATTCATCTATTGCAATTCTTTTAACATCTTCTAAATATCTTACATCTGTGCCTATGTATATACCCATACTACCTGTTTCGTAATCCTGCCTGTTAAAAAATGTTAATGCATATGCGTATGGATTTTCTTCCCTTAATATCCTGTGAATTCTACCTCCCATGCCTGATAAGATCGCAGCCATTACCTCAATGGCATATTTGTCGTTGTCTATTATCCCAGGAGCTAAAAATCCAAAGATTAAATGCCTTTGCCCCATTTCTTTCTTTTTTAATACCTCTTGTTTTTTTCCCTTTGGTAGAATCTTTTTTAAGGTTATCCTTTTCCCATTAAAATCCGAAAAAAATTCTTCAAACAAACCTTTTATTTCAACTTGATTAACGTCTCCTGATATGGCTAATACAGCTTCTTCTGGTGTTACATATTTTTTATATACAGCGTTTAGGTCAGATATGGTTATGTCTTTAACATCCCTTTCGTTTCCATCGGGGTCCTTTGAGTAAGGATGTCCTTCAAAAATGGCCTCTCTAAAACGCATAAAGGTAAATGTTATAGGGTCGTCCTCTTTCTGCCTGATCTCTGAGAGCACCTCATCTTTTACCCGTGCCAGCTCATCTACTCTAAAGACTGTATCTTTTATAAGTTCGCTCAAGAGCTTAAAAACAGTTTTTAAATCTTTACTTAAAAATTTTCCTGTGAGTCCAAATGTATTTTTACCGCTAAAAGGTGTAATATCTCCTGCAAGCATATCAATCTCTTTTGCTATTGTTGAGGCATCTTTATTTGAAGTTCCTTTTAGTAACATTTTTGACAGGACATTGAATATACCATTTTTTCCATCAGGTTCTTCTTTTAGACCACCTATAAATCCTATTCTAAAGGCAAAACTCGGGGAACTTTTATTTACATTTACTACACATTTCATATTGTTTTTTAATGTAAATGTATAGGGATTCCCTGCCTTTTTACCTGATTGCAAAACTACAATCTTTCTTTCTTTGCCTATAATGTATTTATCCAGCGCTGCCTTAATGTCTTTTTCTGTCACCTTTTCAATGCGTTTTAGATAATCCTCAACAAAATCAATTCTATTTGTTAGTGTGAAAAATTTGCCTACTTGCATTGCCTTTCCCTGGGCAGTCTCTTGAGAATAAATAAATGAAGAGCTTATAATGTTTTTTGCCTTTGTCAATTCCCATTCATCAGGGCCGTATTCTTTAAGCCTTTTTAATTCTTTTTCAATTTCTTTTACAATTGCCCTATAATCGTCTTTGAAAAATGTAGAATATATCATAAATAGGCCGTCGTATTTAGGCACAAATAAATCAGCGGCTATACCTGTTACAATGCCTTTTTTGTATTTCAACTGTTGCTGTAGCCTCGAGCTATCCCCTGAGCCCATAATCACAGATAGAACATCAAGGGCAGGTATATCATCATGGGTAATCGATGGAATTCTGTAAGAAATGGCTAAATAGTTTTCTTTAACATCCCTTTCAATTATCTTTTCTGAGGCCATTTCATCTTTTTTCGTCAAAATTACCGGATCTTTTCTGTATAAATCCAATTTTTTTGAAAAGTGTTTCTTAATGAGTTCCTCTGCCTCTTGTTTTTGGAAGTCACCAACAACTACGACAACCATATTTTCAGGAACATAATGGGTTTTATAGTATAAAACTATATCCTCTCTTGTGATTCCCTTAACTGTCCTATCATAACCTATAATCGGTCTGCCGTAAGGTATATCTGAATAACTCAGGGAAAACAGTTCCTTAAAAAGTTTTCTCTGCGGGTCATCTTCACCCATTTTTATCTCTTCGAGGATAACCTTTCTTTCTTTTACTATCTCTTCTTCAGGGAATACTGGATTATTTACTGCATCTGCAAGCAATTCAAAACCTTCTCGAAAGGCATTTTTTGGTATCACAGTATGATATACAGTATTATCGTATGATGTGAATGCATTTATCTGTCCCCCTAATGCCTCAATCATGGAAGGCATTTCGTTGACCTTTAATTTTTCTGTGCCTTTAAAGATAAGATGTTCTATAAAATGGGTTATGCCGGAAATCTTTTCATGTTCATGCCAGCTACCTACCCTTACCCAAATCTGAACAGCAACCACGCCTGTATTTTTTCTTTCCTCGAATATATATTGTAGTTTGTTATTTAGCGTATAAACCTCCATAGAAAATACCTTGTTATAGAATGTAAAAAAGAAAAAAATAAAGATAAAAGTCTTATAAAAGAAGGGGAAAGGCCCCCTTTTAAAGGGCCTTTCTTCCTTCATAGAATGCTTTGACATTTAAATCGTGGAGTTTTGGTGCAAGAAGGGACTTAATAGCCTCAACAAATTGTTCAGGATTTATCTCGGGAAAGAAATTGGAGAATGCGCCCACAAGGACAACATTTGCAGCCTGGACATTTCCAAGGCTCCTTGCAATACCTTGCCCATCAACTACCCAGACATTGTCTTTGAAGTATTTTTTAAATATCTTTTCCACATCCTCAGGATATTTAACCTGACCAAGGTTAACTGCAGGTGGAAATATCTTTTGTTTGTTTATGATAATTTTGCCTTCAGGTTTTACCCAGTTGATATACCTTAGTGCCTCAAGAAGCTCAAAGGATAGGAGAAAATCCACATCTCCATACTTAATTAGAGGCGAATAAACCTTTTTGCCAAACCTAAAGTGTGTAGTAACATCTCCACCCCTCTGTGCCATCCCGTGCACCTCTGCCTTCTTTACATCATAGCCGGCTTTGATGAAAACCTCGGCAAGGATATTACTTGCAAGGATCGTTCCCTGCCCACCAACACCTGATAGAAATATATTTACTGTTTTATCGCTATTTTTCATTGCCCACCTCCTACTTTGTGCCCGGGACTATGGCATCAAATTTACAAACCTGAACACATACCTCGCAGCCTACACACTGATCCCTGTTAATATAAGTAGTTCCTTTTCTCTTGTGACCATCTTTTGTTGTGCCTTCACCTTCTTGCCAGCTTATGGCAGGGCAGTTAATCTCAAGGCACATCCTGCAGCCCCTGCATTTATCTGTATCAACTACATAGAACGGATGTTTGAATCTTTCTGTTGGTTTTGCCCTTCTTAGAAGCATACACGGTGCATTTTTGTAAATAATTAGAGATGGTTCATCTTTATTCATCTCCTCTTTTATGATTTCCATAGTCTCTTTTATGTTGTATGGGTCAATGTAACGTATGCTCTTTACGCCAAGGGCCTTTCCGAGTTCTGCATAGTCAACGGCATTTGTTGGCTCCTGCCTTGCTGTAAAGCCTGTCCCTGGGTGTTCCTGGTGACCTGTCATTCCTGTTATCCTGTTATCGAGTACAATGGTAGTTGAATTACCCTTATTATAAACGACATCCATAAGGGGTGTAACACCGCCATGTAAGAATGTAGAATCACCTATAACGGCTACCACCTTTCCTAATGCATCTTTGCCTATGGCCTTCATGGCGCCGTGAGCCTGCCCAACACCTGCACCCATACAAATTGTTGTATGAAGAGCTTGAAGTGGAGGCGCTGTGCCAAGGGTATAACAACCTATATCCCCAAATACAAAGGCACCGAGTTTCTTTAAGGCATAAAAAAGTGGCCTGTGAGAACATCCGGCACAGAGGTTTGGTGGCCTTCTGGGAAGGTCCTCTGGTTTTACCCTTATCTTTGGTTCTTTGTATTTTTTACCTTTAAGTGCCTTTTCAACAATTTCAGGAGAAAGTTCATACATATTTGGTATTACATCTTTTCCATGCCATATCTTTATACCCATTGCCTTAATCTCTGTTTCAAAGAATGGGTCAAGCTCTTCCACTATTACAATCTTTTTAACCTTTTTAGCAAACTCTGCGATCATTTTCTTTGGTAGAGGCCATACCATTCCTAACTTAAGGTAAGACCATTCAGGAAAGACCTCTTTTGTATACAGATATGATACACCGCTCGATATTACCCCAACACTTGTGTCATTTATCTCCATAATGTTGTATTTAAATGTATTTGCATACTCTTCGAGCTTTTTCATCTTCTCTTCCACTGCTTTGCGCCTTACCCTGACATTTATGGGCACCATAACATATTTTGGTGCATCCTTTGGGTCGAGGCCAGGAACAATATTCGATTCTACCCTGTCTTCAAGGACAACTGGCGAATCAGAGTGCGCCACCCTTGTCTCAGTTCTTAAAAGTACAGGTGTATCGAACTGCTCACTAATTTCAAAGGCAATCTTTGTAAAGTCTTTACATTCCTGGGCATCTGCCGGCTCGAGCATAGGAATCTTGCCAAAACGTGCCCAGTTACGGCTATCCTGCTCATTTTGTGAGCTATGGACATTAGGGTCATCTGCTACTACAATCATTAACCCACCTTTGATACCGGTGTAGGAAAGTGTCATAAGTGGGTCTGCGGCAACATTTAGACCTACATGTTTCATAGATGCCATAGCCCTAACCCCTGCTATCGCTGCGCCACTTACTACCTCTACAGCCACCTTTTCATTTGTAGACCATTCTGCATATATCTCGGGATAGTTCTCAGCGATATCTCTTAAAATCTCACTACTTGGTGTTCCGGGATAGGCAGCTGCAACCTTAACTCCTGCCTCCCATGCCCCTCTTGCAATTGCAGCATTTCCTTGCATTATTTCTTTTTTCATATTTCCCCCATTTTCCCATTTATTGTATAACCTTTTGATTAGATTAATTCATCACCTCCTTTATCTGTGTTTTTTATTATTTCAAACAATAATTTTCGTCATCTATTTTTTACAGAAACATACTGTTTTGTCAAGATTTTTAAAGATTTTATTTTAGTCTTGAGAGATATATGGAATATTTTGTAATATAACATGGAAACAGAGATGAAACTCAAAGGAAAAATAGCGATTTTAACCGCAGCGGCAGGGGCAGGTATTGGAAGGGCTACGGCAAGGACTTTTGCCAGAGAAGGTGCAATAGTAGTAGTAACGGACATATATGAAGAAAGGACAAAACAGGTTGTTCATGAACTAAACAAAGAATTCGGGGTGCAAGGCATTGGCATAAAATGCGATGTTTTAAATCTTCAAGATATAAAGAATGTGGTTAAAATAACAATGGAAACATTCGGGAGGATAGATATACTCTTTAACAATGCTGGAACAAATCGTCCTTCTAAAATAATAGACATCACTGATGAAAACTGGGAAATAGTAATAGGTGTTTCTTTAAGAAGTGTATTCTACTTTACAAGAGAGGTTCTTCCTATAATGATGGAACAACAATACGGCAGAATCATCAGCATTACATCCGTAGCCGGTTTCAGAGGCCTCGCAGGAGGCCATGCCCATTATGCAGCAGCAAAGGCAGGTGTCATGGCATTTACAAGATGTCTTGCCATGGAGGCAGCGCCTTATAGGATAACGGCTAATACCATCGCCCCGAGTTTCATATATAATGAATTTATTCCAAATCTTTATCCAAAGGAAGAAATCGAAAGAATGCTCAACGAGATACCCTATCCGAGAAAAGGTGTCCCCCAGGACGTTGCAAATGTTGCACTATTTCTTGCCTCAGATGAAGGAGAGTATATTACAGGCCAGACCATATGCGTAACCGGTGGGAGCTGGATGAGATAAAAAAAGGTGCATATATCTTTAAATATAAATTAAAAAAGGAGGATTAAATGGTCATTCAACTTAGACCTGATTCTTTATACAATCGTTGTGACCCCGATGAATTTTCCTTTAACACAACAGATGAGATAGAGGATTTTCAAGGCATCATAGGGCAAACACGGGCACTTAGGGCACTTGATTTTGGATTGGGTATAAACAGTATGGGTTTTAATATCTTTGCATTAGGTGAAAGTGGAACAGGAAAGGTCTCCACTATACTGTCAATCTTAAAAGATAGGGCCTCAAAAGAAGAAACCCCTTCTGACTGGGTCTATGTCTATAATTTCAAAGATCCCGATAGCCCCATTGCCATTTCTTTAGAAGCTGGAAAAGGTGTTGTTTTACAGAAAGATATGGATGAGCTTATCAAATTCTTAAGAATAGAAATACCTAAGGCATTTGAATCAAAAGAATACGATACGCAGAGGAGTAAAATCTTAGAAGAATTCCAGCAAAAACAAAGTGAATATCTTTCAAGGCTCGATGAAGAGGTAAAAAAGGAAAACTTTACTGTAAGAAGAGGCCCTGCTGGAATATTTATAGTACCTTTAAAAGAAAATGGTGAGCTTTTAACAAAAGAGGAATTCGATGCCCTGGATGAAAAAACGAAAAAAAGACTTGAGGAAACGGGAAGGAAATTTCAGGGGAGATTGAACGACATCATAAGGGTCATGAGGGAATCGGAAAGACTTGTTCAAGATATGCTCTTGCGGCTCGAACGCATGATTGCCCTTGAAATCATTGAACCTGCCGTAGAATCCATAAAAACAAAATATAAAAACAATACAAAGATTGCCTCTTATTTAAACGAAGTTAAAGATGAGATTTTAACCCATCTTGATGAATTTAAAACAGTAGAAGAGCAACCTTCGGCCATACCATTTATTAAGATGCCCAAACAGGAACCTTCTTTTTTGAAGTATAATGTAAATGTCATTGTTAATAATGGAGATACAAAGGGGGCACCTATAATTTTTGAAACAAACCCCACATATCCTAACCTTTTCGGCAGGGTAGAATACAAGGTCACATACGGCATAGCAACAACAGATTTTACAATGATAAAGCCTGGCGCACTTCATAAGGCAAATGGTGGCTACTTGATAGTAGAAGCAATGGAATTATTTAAAAATCCATTTTCCTATGATGCATTGAAAAGGGCATTAAAAAATAAAGAAATCAAGATAGAGGATGTCCTCGAACAATACAGGCTCTTTAGCACATCAACATTAAAACCTGAACCAATCCCCCTTAATGTTAAGGTTATAATAGTAAGCAATCCTTTTATATATTACATGCTCAGGGCATTTGATGAAGAGTCTAAAGAGCTTTTCAAGGTAAAGGCAGATTTTGACAACAAAATGGATAGAATTAAGGAAAATATAGAAAAATATGCAAGTTTTATATCTCTATGCCAGAAAAAAGAAGGGCTTTTACCGTTTGACAGGACAGCAGTGGCAAAAATCGTTGAATATGGCTCAAGGCTTGCAGACCATCAGAATAAACTTTCCTTGAAATTTAGTGAAATAGAAGATTTGATAAGAGAATCCCATTATTGGGCATCTAAAGTTAAAAGTACTGTTGTTAAAGCAGAACATGTAGAAAAGGCTATTGATGAAAAAATTTACAGGGTTAATATGATTGAAAGCCATATAAAGGAGTTGATGTTAGAGGATACAATTATTGTAGATACAGAGGGCACTAAAGTAGGACAGGTAAACGGGCTGGCTGTAATTGATATGGGTGATTACAGTTTTGGAAAGCCTTCAAGGATTACGGCAAAGACCTATACAGGCAGGGCAGGTGTTGTAAATATCGAACGAGAGACAAAAATGAGCGGCAAGATTCACGAAAAGGCTATTATGATTATTTCGAGTTACTTGGGAAGCAAATATGCGGTTAAAAAACCTATAAGCCTTTCAGCATCCATTACTTTTGAGCAGTTGTATGAGATGATAGAAGGCGATAGCGCTACATGTGCTGAACTCTATGCCCTTCTGAGCAGTATCTCTGGGGTGCCATTAAAACAGAGTATTGCAGTGACAGGCTCAATGGACCAAAACGGCGAGGTTCAGCCCATAGGCGGTGTGAACGAGAAGATAGAAGGTTTTTTTGATTTATGTAAGTTAAGGGGCTTAAACGGTGATCACGGCGTTATTATTCCTAAAAGGAATATAAAACATCTTAATTTAAAAAAAGAGGTGATAGAGGCGGTTAGAGAAAGAAAATTTACAATTTATGCCATAGACAAAATGGAAGAAGGGCTTGAAATATTAACAGAAATGAAAGCAGGGGAATTGGACGAACAAGGTCAATACCCTGAAGGAACGATAAATTATCTTGTTACAAAAAGACTGACAGAGATTGCAGAATCACTAGAAAAGAAAAAGGAAAAAGAAACGGAAAAAGAAGAAAACAACGAAAACAAATAAAAGAGGTGTTTAAATGAACAAGAAGGCAATCCAAAAGATAAGTTACGGCGTATATATAATAAGCTCAAAGTCTAATGGAAAATTAAACGGTCAGATTGCAAATACTGTTTTCCAGATTACTTCAGAACCGCCAACAGTTGCAATAAGCATAAACAAGGAAAACCTGACCCACGATTATATTGTAAAAAGTAAAGTCTTCAGTGTATCAGTACTTTCAAAATCGGCTCCAATGAGCCTTATAGGGCAGTTTGGCTTTAAATCAGGCAGAGATGTGGATAAATTCCAGAATATAAATTATAAAATATCGAATACAGGTGCACCAATTATCCTTGATAACACTGTCTCCTATCTTGATTGTGAGGTTATAAGTGCACAAGATGTGGGAACTCACACTGTTTTTATCGGTAAAATCGTGGATTGTGATGTTTTAAGCAATGAAGAGCCCATGTCATATGCGTATTATCACGAAGTAAAAGGCGGTAAGTCACCTAAAACAGCACCTACCTATATACAACAAGAGGATAATACTAAAAATCAGGGCAAATCAGAAAAGTTTTTATGTAAAGTATGTGGATATGTCTATGACCCAGAAAAAGGGGATCCTGATAATGGAATAAAACCTGGAACAGCCTTTGATGAATTGCCAGATACATGGGTGTGCCCGATTTGCGGAGCACCTAAGAGTGAATTCGAAAAAACCTCTTAAATAAAGACATTGCTTCGGTTAAGACTCTATTAAAATTAAATCTCAAGGAGGATATAATGTCTAATACCATAAAGGAAACAAGCTTAAAAGATTTAGGCCCATTAAAGAGAGGTAAGGTCAGGGATGTTTACGATTTAGGAGATAGGCTTCTAATTGTGGCAACAGATAGACTATCTGCCTTTGATGTTGTTTTGCCAACGCCCATTCCCGATAAAGGTAAGGTTTTAACAAAACTATCCATATACTGGTTTAAACACATGGAAGACATAATAGAAAACCACCTCATAGAAACGGATGTAGAAAATTTTCCAGAGCCTTTAAAAAAATATACACCCATTTTAAAAGACAGAAGTATGCTTGTTAAAAAGACAAAGGTCATACCCGTTGAATGCGTTGTAAGGGGATATCTGGCAGGTTCAGGGTGGAAGGATTACATAACCACAGGTGCCATCTGTGGTATAAAACTTCCTCCAGGCCTTGTTGAATCAGAAAAACTACCTTCGCCCATATTTACGCCAACCACAAAGGCAGAGGAAGGTCATGATATGGCTATCACAGAAGAACAACTTATAAATATTACAGGGGAAAAGCTTGCAAGACAGCTAAAGGACATAAGTCTTGCCATATACAGTAAGGCATGCACTATAGCAGAGGAAAAGGGCATAATAATTGCCGATACAAAATTCGAGTTTGGTATGATTGATGGTAAAATCATACTAATCGATGAGATATTAACCCCTGATTCATCAAGGTTCTGGTCCATGAAAGATTATAAACCCGGCAAATCCCAGGACAGTTTTGACAAACAGATTGTCAGGGATTATCTAAATACCCTTGATTGGGATAAACAGTATCCAGGGCCTGAACTCCCTATAGAGATAGTGAATAAGACAGCCAATAGATATAAGGAGATTCTAAAAATATTAACAGAGTGAAAAAATGTTATTTAAGACCCTGTACCATAGATAAGTGCTTCCAGCTCTTTTTTTACCGAATCCATTAAACTGTCTATTTCTGTCATAGGGCCTTTTGAATTATATATTGGCCTTCCAATATTGACCTCGATTGTGCCTTTTTTTATAGGCACATTATAGCCTTCAGGTTGTAAAGTCCTGGTCCCTTTAATGCCAACAGGGATTATAGGGACACCTGCCTTCAAAGCAAGGTCAAACCCGCCTTTTTTAAATGGTAGTAACCTGTCTCCTTTACCCCATGTGCCTTCTGGAAAAATTACAATATTTATACCATTTTTCAAGTTTACCAGTGCTTTTTTCAATGATTTTATTGCCTTTACGGGATTTTTTCTATCCATTTCTATATGTCTTCCTGCCTTTAATGCCCAGCCCAAAAAAGGTATAGAAAAAAGCTCTTTTTTAGCTATCCATTTAAAGGGCACATTTAAAGAGACATATATTGCAAATATATCAAGAACGCTCTGATGGTTACACATATAAACACATGGCCCTTCTATGATATTTTCAACACCCCTTGTTCGGATTTTAATATGGCAAATATAAAGATAAAATATTGCCCATATTCTACCGAGCCTGTTTATAATTTTTCCTTTTTTATCAAGGGGGGATATTAAAACCGCAATAAGAGACAGAACGATTGTCGAAATTATAAGGTTCAATAAGGCCGATACCCTTCTCATTAAACAAAGTTTACCATAAAATCAACATTTGGAAATAATAAATATTTTGGATTAAATTTCTCTTGACATAATTCAATAATTGTAATAATTTTAAAACTGAAATAATCGAATTATGGAAACTATTTTAGAAAAACTTCAAGCCAATAACATTCAACCATCCTTTCAAAGGATAAAGTTATTAGAGTTGCTTGATAAAAAAAGAGAACACATGAATGTAAACGAAATATACGATGAACTTATAAAAGAAATCCCCACAATTTCTAAAACAACAATATACAATAACCTTAAGGCTTTTGTTGAAAAAGGCATAGTTCAATGTTTGACCATCACGCCCTATGAGATGAGATACGATATTGATACAACCCCTCACTATCATCTACTGTGTAAAAAATGTAACAAGGTTTTTGATGTGAATGCGAAGTGTAAAAATACTGAAGCACTGAATACTGAAGGTCATGTTATAGAAGAGATTCACGGATATTTTAAAGGCATTTGCAAATGGTGTCTCTCAAAGGAGAGACAAATATAACAGAATAAGGAGGTTAATTATGGCAGAAAGATTGGAAGTTTATAAATGTGATGTATGCGGAAATATAGTAGAAGTGCTCGTTGGTGGAAAGGGTCAGCTTGTCTGCTGCAATAAGCCTATGATACTCGTTAAGGAAAACACAGTAGATGCATCACTGGAAAAACATGTCCCTGTTATTGAAAAAGGTGAAAATGGCATTACAGTAAAGGTTGGAAGTGTTCCTCACCCAATGGAAGAAAAGCACTATATACAATGGATTGAACTTATTATTGATGGCAGAATATATCGTCAGTTTCTCACCCCAGGCGTTGCACCGGAGGCATTTTTTCCAATAAAGGGTGAAAACGTAACTGCCCGTGAATACTGCAATCTCCATGGATTATGGAAGGCCTGATATAACATTTAAAAACACATTTACCCTGCCAGAGGCCAGTTAATCTGGCCTCTATTTATTAAAAAACATTTTTTAATCTCTAAAAAAAATGCCCTGCATACCGAAGATACACAGGGCAAAGAGGGGAATAATTATTTATACGCAAATTTATATTTTAATTAATCTCAGGTAAATGATTTAGGTCACATATTTAGTTTTTTTCTTATTTAAAAAAACAATCCAAAACCAACCCCTGAAAAAATAATTAGCTTTTAATTATATGGATAGATGTAGTATGATATATTATCAAATAGACGACTGAGCGTCGCCGTGTTTCTCCACGGGGTAGATAGAGGATGCCTCTGCTATCTCCAAAAGAAGCATGAAAAAATTAAGGAGGAGATAGTATGCAGGGTAGTAGATTATTTGTAGGAAATTTTAATTATTCCGTTGGGAAAGAACAGTTAAAAGAGCTCTTTTCACCTTTCGGTGAAGTATTGGACGTCAAAATCATTGAGAATAAGGGATTCGGTTTTGTAGAGATGTCAACGCAGGTGGAGGCTGAAAAGGCAAAAAAGGAACTGAACAACACATACTTTTTTGGTCGGAATATCAGTGTTGATGAGGCAAGGTCAGCAAAAAGCCAGCACAGAGGTGGAAAGAGGCCACAGAGAAGATACTAATTAGAACTTAAAACACAAACCAATAAAGAGATGCAGGCTTTAACCTAAATGCCTGCATCTCCATCCATGATTGGTATTCAAAGTTTCGCACAAGGCTCTTATTTTATATATTGACAAATTAAAAAATAGTTATTAATATTAGTATAAACTCATATGAGGTGATGCTAATATGATAGATGAAAAAGCGATAAAGATCTTGTCCAGACTATTCAAACTCATAAACGACCCCAATCGCTTAAAAATTATATTTACCATAGGTAAGGAAAAAAAGACCGTTTCAGAAATTATTCAAAAGACAGGTCTTTCACAGACCCTTGTTTCATTCCATCTAAAACCACTCAGGGAAAGTGGCATACTTTCAACGGAGAGAAAGGGTGCGTTTATATATTATAACGTTACAGAACCCGGTTTGATAGATCTCCTTGCATCCTTGGGGGGCGTAAAATTGAAAGAGGGTATAAAAGGTGAGGAACAGAAATTCATCTGCCCACCTATGGCCTTCATGCGCCAGTGGATGGGAGAAAAAAATAAAGATAGGGAGGTGTAGTTTATGAGGACCGAAGAATCAAAAATAGGTATGGGTATGATGTCTGAAATGATGAAGAATATGATGCAAAATATGATGAAAGACAGTGGCAGTATGCCTGAGATGTGCATGAAGATGATGGAACAGATGATGGGTTCAATGGCTGAATCCGCTAAGAATGCCTCCTACGCAACACCTGAGATGAGAGGTCTATTCGAGGAGTGGCTTAAGAATCTCGAGGCAGAGGTTATAGAGTTTGTGAAAGAAAAGGGCAAAGCCACACCAAATGACATTTCAGAAAAACTCAAGATCTCAAAAGACAGCATCATATTCTTAATAGCAAAACTCGCAAAGGAGGGAAAACTCACAATAGGAGAAATAAAGATTGCTCAATAAAAAAGGATAATCTTTTTAAAAATTATATGGAGTTGCAATGGAAGACATATTTGAAAAAATTATAGAGATGAAAAAGAAAGGAACCCCCTCTGCCCTTGCCATAGTTATAAGGACAGAAGGGTCAGTGCCAAGAAAACCTGGGGCAAAGATGGTGGTCACAAGAGATGGAAATATCTTTGGGACATTAGGAGGTGGAGACCTTGAAAACAGGATTATAAAGGAGGCAATTAAAGCTATTGAAGAGGGTAAACCAAAGACTGCCTCCTTTACCCTTGATATGGAAAAGGGTGGGCTTGACATGATGTGCGGTGGCACTGTGGAGGTCTTTATTGAACCTCTCCTCCCTCCAGAAAAGCTCATCATCTTCGGGGCAGGACATATTACAAGGAGCCTTGCGCCTATGATGAAAAAGATAGGATTTCACGTAATTATTGTAGATGACACTCCTCAGTTTCTTCAAAAGGAATACTTTCCTGACATTGAAGATATTTTTTTAGAGGATATGCCTGCCTTTGCAGAAAGACTTTCATCTGAGCAAAACATTTATGTGGTTGTCCTTTCACGGGGCTTTTCAAGGGACAAGGCAATCCTCGGTAAACTCCTTAAAAAAGATTTTAGATACATTGGTATGATAGGCAGTAAAAGAAAAATGGAAAATGTGATAAGGGGACTTAAGGAAGAAGGGATACCGGATGAGGCATTCTTAAAACTCAAAAGCCCTGTGGGATTGGATATAGGCGCCGAGACACCTGAAGAAATAGCCATCAGCATAGCAGGGGAGATTATAGCTGTGAAAAAAGGGAAACTTGTGTTTTGTAATCAATAAAAAGGAAAGGGTGTATCATGGAAGAGAAACCAAAAAGTGTATATAGCTGAAGCCATCCTTACCACACGTTTTGCCCATGCATCCACAACATTTGCCACTGCCATCGAAGGGATGGAGTATCTTGTGGAAAAAGCAAAGTAGAGGAAGAACATATGAGTAGAGATGATACACTTGTCCGAATAAGGCAGGCAGGTAAAGACATGATAGAAATCCTGGGGCTTACTACCTCCCCCGTAGGGGTGAGGTTTTTAAGGGGAGATGCTGCCTATCCTGATGGTGCAGAGGTATTAAAACAGTACCGTTACTGCCAGGCCCTGATGAAGGCAAGGCATGGAGAAAGTGTCATCCTCGATAGTGAAGGTATAGCCTGCCCTGCGGCAGCTTCTGCCTTTGGGTTTAGAAACTTACCGGATGGTCTAAAATCAGGAAAAGGGCTTGTAGGCTTCGGGATCGTCTCTGATGAGGCAGTTGGAAAAAGGATGTTTGAAGTCATGCCTCATCTTGAATCCAGTGAGATAAAGGCCATCTACCTCTATCCCCTTGAAAAGGCCATGTTTATCCCTGATGTTGTGGTAGTCGAGGATGAGATAGAAAAGCTCATGTGGATTGCACTTGCCTATATCCATACAACTGACGGCGAGCGGATTGTGAGCTCAACCGCCATCCTCCAGGCAACGTGTGTGGATTCCACAATCATTCCCTATCTTAACCAGAAACTAAATTTAAGCTATGGTTGCTACGGCTGCAGGGATGCAACAGACATTACTGCCAGCGAAACGGTTCTGGGATTTCCATTGGTTATGCTTGAAAAGATTGTAGAACACCTGATATTTCATTCAAAAAAGGCAATACCTGTTTCGAGAGGCAAACATGCGCTGGCAATGCTTCGAGAAAGAGAGAAAAAGACCACGGGCAATTTTTCTAAGTAAGTTTGTGATTGACAGCTTGCATAAACTTTTATTGGTATCTCTGTACTGAAAGCAATCATCGACATCTGTGAAGGAAATTGAAGACATTTTTTATATGATGTTTCTAAAGATATGATATAATTTAAAAAAAATCTACACCAATGAAAAAATGCATTCCTAACGACCGTAAAAATTTAGAGTCCAAAGATACGGGTTCATACCCATCATGTGAGAGTGCATTTACACCAGGGACCCCCTGTTGCACAATACTCAATAGCATAAGTGAAGGTATCTTTACAATCGACCTCAATAAAAAGATCACATTTATAAACCATGCAACCGAATCCATCACAGGATTTACAAGTAATGAGGCTATCGGACAATACTGTTTCGATATCTTTAGATCAAATGTGTGCCAGGTTAACTGCCCTCTGGAGGCTGCCATAGAAACAAAAGAACCTGTTCATGATCGGATAGCGATTATCATCAATAAATCGGGTAAGGAGGTCTCTTTAAAGATAGAAGCAGAGCTACTTAAAAATGACCATGGAGAGATAGTGGGTGCGATTGAGATATTCAGGGATGTCTCGATAATTGAAATATTGAGGCAGAGCCTCTCCGAAAGATACTGCTTTGGTGACCTTATAAGCAAGAACCGCCTGATGCAAGATATCTTTGAGATACTTCCGGATATTGCAGAAAGCGATAGCACTGTCCTCATACAGGGACAAAGTGGCACAGGCAAGGAGGTCATAGCAAAGACAATCCATGAGCTAAGTCCAAGAAAAGAAAAACCATTAATAAAGGTCAACTGTGGTGCAATCCCTGATACACTTCTTAAATCAGAGCTATTTGGCTACGTAAGAGGTGCATTTACAGATGCAAAAAAGGACAAAAACGGGAGGTTTTCACTTGCCGATGGTGGCACAATTTTTCTGGATGAGATAGGTGCGACATCACCTCAAATGCAGATAAAACTCTTAAGGGTCCTTGAGGAGAAGGAGTTTATCCCCCTTGGTGGGACAGCGCCTATAAAGGTAGATGTCAGGGTAATTGCAGCAAGCAACAGGGAATTAGAAAAAATGGTTCACGAAGGGCTTTTCAGGGAGGACTTATATTACAGACTCAATGTCATAAAGATAAATCTACCGCCACTTTCAGAAAGAAAGGAGGACATCCCCCTTCTTGTTGAGCATTTCATATCAAGGCTCGATGCAATCAAAGGAAAAGGTATTAAGGGGGTCTCGACGGATGTTATGGCTCTCCTTCTCAACTATGATTACCCGGGCAATATAAGAGAACTGGAGAACATCCTCGAACATGCCTATGTGCTCTGTAAGGGTGACATTATAGAAAAGAAACACCTCCCCAATGAATTTATAAATAAAAATAGCGGGAACACACCTTTAAAAGCAAAATTAAAACCCATTGAATCCTACGAGGTCTCTGTAATCAAAGAGGTTCTCCAAAGATGTAATGGCAATAGAGCCCTTGCTGCAAAGGAACTCGGGATAGGTCGTTCAACACTCTGGCGTAAGATGAAAAGGTTTGGTTTAAAATAATTGTTCCATTTTTGAAACCTTTTCATGAAACAGTTTCATAATAAAACACAATCTTTTTTCGTCTCCTTCTTAACATATTATAATCACACGGATTTTTATCAAATACCTGCCTTCTATGACTGGCACGTAGATTGCTTTATAGTTTAGTAGTGAGACCATTATGAATATAGCAATTCCATTATTTAATGATTGTATATTACCACATTTTTCCACTTCCCCTGAGATACTCATTGTGCTTGTAGAAAAAAATAAGGTGTATTCTGTATCAAAGCTTAATGTGGTTGCCCTATCTGGCTTGGAAAGAAGAAAAAAGATTGTAAGTTTAGGAGTTGATACTATCCTCTGTGGTGGTATAGATGAGGTCTCGAGGGAGTGGTTCAGGCTGAAAGGCGTGAGGATAATTGAAAACATAATGGGCGATGCAATGGATGCTTTAAATGACTTTCTCGGGAGAGAAAAAAATAAAGATCTCATCAAAAAAAGATTTGCAGAGGACAAAATTAAACAAACCTGAAGGAGGTAGTCATGATCTACATCATTTATCTTATAACAGGTTTTCTGGCGGGAATAGTTGGAGGGCTTCTGGGCACAGGAGGATGCGCCCTGATAATGCCCGTCATTCGCTTCTACTTTCATTTTGACCCGGCGATTGCCGTGGGCACCACGCTTACCGCCGTGGTATTTACTGCAGCCTCGGGTGCTATCCAGCATTACAGAATGAAAAACGTTGATAAGGAAACAGCCTTTCTCACAGGATACAGTGGCATCCTTGGTGTTATTATCGGATCAGTCATTTTTGGCTATATAAAAAGCCATGGTCCGATAATCGACCTGATTCTTGGGATAGCCTTTATCATTGTCGCAATAAGGATGCTCTACGAAGGCATATTCGGATCAAAGATGCCCGAACAGGCACCAACGATTCCAGGAAAGCCTCTTTCAAAGACCATACTGGGCTCAATAATAGGTATATTAACTGGCATAATCGGTTTAGGCGGCGGATATGCCCTCGTTCCTTCATATATTTATTTCATCAAAGCACCTGTTAAGCTTGCCATAGGCACATCCATGGCTGCCTTCGTCTGGATGGCATTAATCGGAGCTATATTTAAGATTTATCAGGGAGTGGTAGATTTTCCCTCTGCGATTACACTGGGGATAGGTGCGCTGGTCGGTGCGATATTTGGGGCAAAACTCGTTGCAAAGTTCAAACCTAATGTACTCAAAGCACTTTTTGGCATCCTCTTTCTCTATGTTTCCCTTAAGTACATCCTCATCTATTTCGGCATTAGTATCTGAGCGAGGGAAAAAGGAGGTAAACAGTATGAAAATTCAGATTGTAGGGCAAGCAAACGCCCTCCAGAAAAGACTTTTAAAGAATGTCCTGGAAGCATTAAAAGAACTGGGCTGTGGATGTCAGTTAGAGGTCATAGAAGAACTCAAAGAGATTCTTGAATTCGAAAAACATGATTTTATATGCACCCCGGCCCTAATCTTTAATGGTCATATCCTCTGTGAAGGACACATATGGAATAAAGACCATATAAAACATTTTCTGGAGAAGGCTATCAAAGAAGATTCTGGTTGAGCATATCGTATGGGGTGAAAATACATTTGGTTCTATAGGGCAGCTATAAAGGAGGTTGCCTATGAAAGAGTTGATTACTATTTTTAAGGCACTTTCCGATAAAACAAGGCTCAGAATAATTAAAATACTTGAGAATGGTGAACTCTGCGTCTGCGATATTGGCGATGCCCTTGGTATTATCCAGCCCAAAGCATCATTTCATTTGCGCGTGCTAAAAAGTGCTGGACTGATAAAAGACAGAAAACAAGGGAAATGGATGCATTATTGTATATGCGATAAGGATATGTTTAAACGATTTCTTATAATTTCTATATTGGATAGGATACAAGGAGATATTGCTGAACAGGATAAGAAAAGACTTAACAACTCTCTAAAACAACGAGGGACAATGAGTTATTAGGTCTCCAGGTAAAGGGGTTATAGGATGACCCATGATGAATTTAATACACCCCAAACTTATAAATTAATACACTAATAACGGGGATGTCTTAAATGGATATAATTCCAAAGGCAGTATTTATTAGTGAGTTAAGGAAGAGGCAGTAAAGATGAATATAGAAGGTGGATTATCTATTACAGAGGCAGCTTCAAAGACTATGCATACCTAAATCCACATTAGACTACTGGGTGAAAAAATTGAAAGCAGGAAAACCCTTAGAGTCTTTAAGGAAACACAAACCAGTAGATAACGAAAAGATGGAACTTACCCGCCTTAAACGGGAGTTAGCTCATGTCTATTATTGGCATTGGGGGTCATTGTAGCGTAACCTCCAGGTTCAATACTCCCAGTTTATTGGGATGATTAATTATGAAAATAGCAGCTTTACCTTCTCTGGTATATGTTATGATTGACATCTTTACCTCTCTTGTGAAGATAACATTTATCAAGTGAATAATTCTAATAGGTCTTTTGGTGTAAAGCTTCAATCAGGGGATTGTTCTTGTTTTGATTATGTCCTTTATGGATCTTTTTAGTATCTTCCCTTGGGGACTTTTAGGCAGTTCCTTCCAGAATTCCACTGATTTTGGTTTCTTATATCCTGCGAGGCGTTCAGCGCAGAATTTGATGATCTCCTCTTCCGTTGCTATTGATCCCTCTTTTAGAACCACTATTGCCTTTACTGTTTCACCCCAATATTCATCAGGTACACCTATAACAGAGGCCTCCTGTATGGCGGGATGTTCATATAAAATCTCCTCAACTTCCTTTGGATAAATATTGATGCCACCAGATATAATCAAGTCATCTTTTCTATCTACTATATACAGGTACCCATCTTCGTCTGTCATACCCAAATCTCCTGTATGAAGCCACCCATTTCTCAATTTCCTTGAAGTCTCCTCCGGAAGTTGCCAGTACCCTTTCATTATTGCTTCGCCTGAATATATAATTTCTCCAACCTGACCAGGTGGAAGCTCATTGTCTTTATCGTCAACAACTTTCACCTCAACCCCAACTACTGCAGTTCCTACAGAACTTAATTTTTTAAACTGCTTCTCATTGCCTTCTATAACATGGTCTTCAGGTCTAAGAAGCGTTGTTTGTGGACCACTTTCAGTAAGACCGTACCCCTGAAAAAGCTGACAATTAAAGACCTCTAAAGCCCTTCTAATCATATTAACAGGCATTGGTGCACCAGCGTAAAAAATCGTTTTCAAACTGCTCAAATCGAATTTATCAATATTCTGGCTTCTTAAAAAAGCGTTTATCATTGTGGGAACCACGTGAACAAAGGTAATGCGTTCTTTAGAAATAAGTCCAAGAACCTCCTCTGGGTCAAAGCCGCCTTCTCGCCGGATTATCATCGTATTCGGTAAGAAAAAACAACGTCCTATATTGTCTTCAAAAGAAATATGGTACATGGGGAACAATATCAATACCCTTTCGTTATA
Source organism: Deltaproteobacteria bacterium (assembly GCA_029777945.1). Taxonomy (GTDB): domain Bacteria; phylum Desulfobacterota; class Syntrophorhabdia; order Syntrophorhabdales; family Syntrophorhabdaceae; genus JAKORG01. The sequence continues at coordinate 23,144 of JAKORG010000044.1, forward strand.
ACCGACCTTGAACTCTATAAGGCCATGAATAATGTTAGCGAGAATATGTTTGTGTGTCCTCATTACACCCTTTGGTTTTCCCGTCGTTCCTGATGTAAAAAAGATACTCATTACATCGTCTTCTGATACGGAAATTGATGGTTCAATCTTGCTACCCTTTGATATTAAAACCTCATAGTTGTCAGCAAAAGAAAGATTCGTGTCCTGTAGCACAATATATCTTTTGACAAAATTAGCTTCAGTCTTCAAGGACTCTACCATCTCGGAGAAATCAATATCAAAAACAAGCGCTTTAGGCGTTGAATATTTTAAAACCTCAATTAGTTCCCTTGCTTTTAAATGGTTATTAAAAGGACAGAAGATAGCGCCTATTTTTGACGCTGCAAAATATAGTTCTACAAACTGGTAAGAATTATGGACAAGTACACCTAAGCGATCCCCTTTTTCTAATCCGTTAGCAATCAACGCATTCGATAGTCGGTTTACGCGCTCGTTCAAATCCTTGTAAGTAATTGATTGGTTCTGAAAAATGATTGCGTTTTTTTCAGGAAACTTTGTTGCGTTTCTTATGAGCATATCTTTTACTAACATAATTTCTAAACCCCCTATTATTTATAAAGCATTACTTAGTTTTTAATTAACGCTTCATAATACTGGGTAAAAAGGTAGCTAATTGAGGGAAAAGCATAACCGATAATATTGCCACCAGATCTAAAAAGATAAACCAGCCAATTGATTTATATATAGCCATGGTTGTAACATGTGAAGGAATAACACCCCTCAAGACAAAAAGCACAAGCCCGAATGGTGGCGTTTTCATCCCAACATCTGCACTAAGAAGTGATAAAAGACAAAACCATAATGGATCAACGTTAAGGGTCTTGATTATTGGCATAAAAACAGGAAAGGTGGTCATTAACATTGGTAAGCTTTCCATAAAGCAACCCATTATCAATAATATGAACTGCATTGTTGCAACTATCATTAGTGGAGGCCAATCCAGTGCATTTATTAAAGAAGTAAGACCAGAGGATATACCTGTATAATTCAAAATTTGGCTGAAACCTACAGCACCTGTCAAAATCATAAACATCATAATTGTAATTCTTAAGGTATCCTGAATAGAATTTTTTATGACAGCCCATGTCAGCCTTTTATATATAGCTGTAACACCTATAGACGTAAGAACACCCCATGCCGCTGCTTCAGTGGGAGTAGCAATGCCGAAGAAGACTACTCCAGTTACAGCCATCACAATAATAAAGAAGGGCATTACATTTTTAAAAAGCGCTGATATTTTTACAAACCAGGAGACCTTTGAAGGTTCATAAGGCGGTGCAATTTCTGGCTGGATAGTACAGCGTATTATAATATACGCTATATAGAGACAAGCCATAATAACTCCAGGGATAATCCCGCTTATTAACATCTTTCCAACTGAAACATCACCAAGGGTTGCTATTACTACGGCAAGGGCACTCGGAGGAATAATAACTGCTAACCCACCACTTGTACAGCTGCCAATAGCTATGTCCAGACGATACCCTCTTTTTTCCATCTCCGGTATCATAAGAGCCCCAAACATGGCTGTAGTTCCCATGGCTGATCCACTTAATGCAGAAAAAATGCATGCACCCATTATGGTGAGAATACATAGTCTTCCAGGAATGCGACCCAAAAATTTATCAAGGGTATCAAGGGCATTTATAAATACACCGGAACGGGCTAAAATCTCTCCCATGAGTATAAAAAATGGTACCGGCAAAAGTGTAAAGTTGGCTATAGAAGCAAAAGCTGAATGAAAAAAATTGTTGAGTCCTTCAAGGCCTCCCCAAAAAAAGTATATCCCTATTATATCAACAATGGTAAAAGCCAGAAAAACAGGGATTCCAATGGATAGGAAAATAAGAAAAAGACCAAATATAATAGCAAAAGGAAAAAGCCACTCCATTTTTATTCTCCCTTATGGTATCTCTTTAATTCCCGAATAAATTCACGTAAACTTTCTAGAAACAAAACTGAATAACCGAAAAACATAATGGCGATAAAGATAAATTTTGGAATTGTTAGCATTTTTGCTACAGTTGCACCCATTTTATATGTATCTATTGTGCTGATAAGGGAAAAGCAGGAAAGAAACGCCAGGGTTACACAGGAAATAGCAAGAACAATAATTCTTATATGCCTTTTAACCCTTGTGCTAAATCTTTCAATGAAGACTTCTACGTTGACATGCTTGCCTTCTCGCAAAAGCCAGGTAGTTCCGAAGAAGGTAATTACAAAAAGTGCATACTCAGCCATTTCAACGCTCCATGGCAAAGGCCTGTTGAATAGATATCGAGCAAATGAGTCTATGGACTCAAAGATGACCAGTAAACCGAGAATAAAACCTGCCAGTAAATAAAATAGATCGATAAATCTGTCAAATAAGTTTCTATTCATTTGTACCCTCTTTTTGGAAAAAAGAAGAGGGGGACAAAAGGCCCCTCTTCTTTTTTTATTATTTATGCCAGGGGAAGCTGCCTTTAGGTAAGGCAGATTTGGAAGAAAGCTGTTTTAATTTTGGACCGTATTCAGGGGCGCCAGCTATCACAGCCTTCCATGTCTCCTCCTGTGCAATTCTAATTAAATCAGCTGCTACTTTTGGAGGCAGCTGTATATATTCCATTCCAGCTTTCTTTCTTACATTGTCTTCATATGACACTATTTGCATTGCCCGCATTGTTCCTATATATTCCATGTCCTGCATAACATCCATTATGAGATCCTGGAGGTCCTTGGGTATTGTTTTCCATTTGTCCAGATTTATAAAAGTTGCTGGCTCCAGCTGAAACACGCCTGGTTCAATTACATACTTTGTTATTTCATGAAGCCCCCATGAGATCATGCCAATCCTTGGCCACATAAAGGCATCTACAACTTTCCTTTCCACTGCTGTATACATATCGCTTGGAGGAATCATTGATGGCACTGCTCCAAGGGCCTTTAAGAAAGGCACATAAAGAGGCATAGATCTTATTTTCAGCCCTTTAAAATCTTCTAAACTGGTTATCTTTCTGTTCGAGTAAATCATAAACGGAACAATACTCTGGAATCTTCCCAAATACTTTGCGTTTAATCTTTTTTCAAATATTTCAGTCCATAACTTAAAAGCACCGCTTTTACGCTCTTCCCATTCAGTAAGCTCTGAAAGGCCCTTTGCATCTGCTTCCGGCATGAGAGTTTTTGTGAATGAAAATGCACAATATATGAGCATATCTATTGATCCTTTCTTAAGGGCCAAGACCTGATCGTAACTCGGTATTACTTCTGGTCCTCCTACCCAATCGATTCTTAGTCTTCCCTTCGACAATTTATTCACTTTTTCCACAAAGATTGGCACAGGATCATTTACAAGATTATCCTTGGGAAGATGGCTCAATGCTTTTAGTACTATCGTTTGAGCATTACCTTCTGATGATATAAAACAAAGAACAAGAAAAAAGATTACAAAGATAGTTACAAATTTTTTTTCCATACTTTTGCCCCCCTTTTATTTATTTTGCCAAAAGTTTTCACACTTTTGATCAAAGCTTCTTGATGGCCAGCTTCATAAAAGTTGTTTTAGGTAAATATTAATAAATTCAATGCTTTCAATTGCCTCAACAGAATGCGGCTTTTCAGCATCAAAATAAATAATGTCTCCTGCATTTAGTTCAAAAACATCCTTTTCATAAGTTTGGCTGCATTTACCTTTAATAATGTAAGTTATTTCAAAGCCCTTATTCGTATGTTCATCTATTCTTTTTCCTTTTTTAAGCTTTCCTAAACTAACAGAGATTTTATCACTCACGACACCCTTTGGAACAAGAACCTTTAAAGAAAGTGCTTTTGTTTCAACAGCAGGTTGTTCATTTGCTGGGATGATTCTAAAACCCTTATCTTTTTCAAAAAAGCTTGTAATAGGATGTTTTAAACAATGGGCAATATCAGATAAGATTGCAACAGATGGACTCACTTCACCCGTCTCTATTCTCTGAATTGTGAGGTAGCTAACTCCTACTAACTTTGCCAACTCTTTTATTGTAAGACCAGTGCTCTTTCTAATCTTTCGTATTTTGTTTCCTACATCCACATTTCGAATTGTATCAAAAGGTAAATTTTTGTCAAGAAAAAATTCACTTTTTGATATATTTTTAATTTAGCAATTCAAGACATTAGAATCAAAGAATATTATTAATTGCTATTACTTCTTCAAACCAAAACAATAAAAAAACAAGGGTCAGGGTAAAATGTGAAATCTGATCGATTTCATCCTTTCTATAATAATAGAACCAGAAGGTAACCCATGTCAGCATACCATGTATTAAACTGAACTTGTTCCTGTCAAACCTGGCACCCTTTTAATATATTTTTCATCATCCTATTCTCCCGCTTGATTTTATCTCAAGTCTTTTATGGGGATGGCTTATGTTATGATTTTAAAACCACAAAGGCAAAAGCTCCATAACATCTTTTGTATAAAAGAGAAATGGCAAAAGCTAATCTCATCTTTTCTTCACCATTGCAGAGAGCCCAAAAAGATAATATAAGGAGAGTTATAGCCTAAACTGTGGACTTGCAACCCTCCTGTAATTATATTTTATACGTTTAGTATAATTAATTAAATAAATCTTTTAGAAGATTTTTAAAGTTATCACATCAATTTTATCGATTCAAACTGTCATAGAAAGAACTCTCTTTTTTTCTCAAATTTGTCAGATCCATGAGCTCGTTGAAATCATGAAAATGGATCATTCTATCCATAAAGTTAATGGTCGTCCCTTTTGTCATAAGTTCATCCATTACTTGTTTCACTGCCCATGCAGCCGCATATAGAGCAGTAATGGGGTACACAACTACGCTATAACCGATCTCTTCTAGCTCCTTAACGGTTAGCATAGGGGTTTTCCCGCCTTCAATCTGTATAGCCTTGGTGGGTGCGTTTATTTCGTGAGTGATACGGAACATTTGCTCCTTTGTAGTTGGCGCCTCCACGAAGATAAGATCTGCCCCTGCCTCTCTGTACTTATTGGCCCTTTCTATTGCATCATCTATTCCGTATACCCCAAGTGCATCTGTACGTGCCATTATAACAAAATCAGAATCCATTCTTGCATCAACAGCTGCCTTAATTTTTGCTATCATTTCATTAACTTCTATTACCTGTTTTCCTTCCATATGGCCGCACCGTTTCGGAAAAAGTTGGTCTTCTATAAACATCCCAGCAGCCCCGGCCTTTTCGAATTCACGTACTGTCCTCATTACGTTGAGGGTACCACCGTGACCTGTATCTCCATCTGCAAAAACTGGTATATCAACAGCTTCTACAATGTTTCTCGTGTGATTTACCATTTCTGGTAATGTAAGCAAAGACAGGTCAGGCTTTCCAAGAAGACATGCCGATGCTGGATATCCACCAATCGTAACTGCTTTAAAACCAGCTTTTTCTATAATTCTGGCAGAGGTCGCATCATACGCTCCAGGCATAACAAGGATTTCTCTATCCAAGATTAGATTTTTAAGTAACGTTGTTTTTCTCATATTATCCTCCAATTTATATTATATTGTCTTTTTGCAATCGACTCCTATCAGTTATAATATGCAAAATTACTTGCGGTCATGTTGTCTGAAATGAATCCTTAAGTTTGTTATTTCGATTTTTTATTATCTTCCTCCATCTTTTTCATCACATATTCAACAAGACCCCCTGCTTCTATTAGTTCGGTAATGAATTCAGGATATGGAACAGCCGAGAAGACAAGATTTTTTGTTACATTACGGATTGTACCCATGGAGAGATCAATCTCAAGGACGTCTCCCTGTTCGCTCATTTCTACTGCTTCTGCACACTCAAGTAGTGGAAGGCCAGTATTAATAGCATTTCTGAAAAATATCCTTGCAAAACTTTTTGCCACCACAGCCGAAATGCCTGCTCCTTTAATTGTCATAGGCGCTATTTCGCGGGAAGAACCACATCCAAAATTGGTAGTCGCAACAATAATATCTCCTTTTTCAACCCTTTTTCCAAAATCTGGGTCAATATTTTCCATACAATGTTTACCCAGCTCAAGAGGATCAGAAAAGTTAGCGTATTTAGAAGCAATAATTGCATCAGTGTCAATATTCTTTCCAAACTTGTGAACTTTTCCACGGATCATCACTTAACCACCTCCTCAGGATTTGTGAGTCTTCCTGTAATAGCACTGGCAGCCGCCACTGCCGGATTAACAAGATATATTTCCGAGCGAGGACTTCCCATCCGACCTATAAAGTTTCTGTTTGTTGTTGAAGCGCATCTTTCTCCTGCTGCCAAAATACCTATATGACCTCCTACACAAGGACCGCACGTTGGCGGGCCTACAATAGCACCAGCACTTATAAAGACCTCTATAAAACCTGCCCGTAGTGCCGCAAGGTAGACTTCTTGTGAGCCAGGTATAACAATACAACGGACATCTGGGTGTACTTTTTTATTACGAAGTACCCGAGCGGCATATTCAAAATCTTCAAGGCGACCATTCGTACAACTCCCTATAACTACTTGATCTACCCGTATATTGCTGACCTCGCTAATACCACACACATTATCCGGACTATGGGGTAGGGCAACCTGAGGTTCAAGCCTTGACACATCATAATCAACGATAGCTGCATAATCTGCTTCGCTATCTGTTGTATAGACATTGTAAGGTCTTGTCGATCTTCCCTCTATGTATGCTTTGGTTTTCTCATCTACAGCAACAATTCCTGTTTTCGCACCTGCTTCAACAGACATATTAGCCATGGTAAATCTGCCTTCCATGGACAACCCTTTAATGGCCTCTCCTGTAAATTCCATTGCCATATAAAGTGCACCATCTACTGTAATACGACCAATAGTATAAAGAATCAGATCCTTCCCGGTAACCCAGGTAGGAAGCTTTCCGCTATAGTTAAATTTAATGGTCTGTGGAACCTTCATCCATATTTCTCCGGTAACCATAGCCACAGCAATATCGGTAGAACCCATACCCGTTGCAAATGCCCCAAGTGCGCCATAAGTGCAGGTGTGTGAATCTGCACCCACAACCACATCGCCAGGTAATACTAGTCCTTTTTCAGGCAGGTAAACGTGCTCTATCCCACCATCAACCGCCTCAACAAACAATATGCCGTATTTCTTTGAAAATTCCCTCAATCGTTTTATCTGTTCTGCTGCAGCCACATCTTTATTCGGAAAAAAGTGATCCATGACAAAGATGACCTTCTGTGAATCAAAGGGTTTTTTTGCACCCATCTTTTCGAACTGATCCGCTGCGATATGAGCGGTGAGGTCGCTTGCCATCACCATGTCCACTTTTACATTTAAAAACTCACCTGCCTTAACCTCTTTTTTTCCAGTATGAGCTGATAAGATTTTTTCTACCAGAGTCATTTATTTTATTCCTCCTCATAAGATTTTGTCTGTGATGTCACAGGTTGCCTTCTCTATAATCGTCACACATACACATAGCCTTCCATGATTCTTCTTGCAGTTCGATACATTATGGCCTTTTCCAGTTCGAATATACCACCTTCATCACAGCAGCGTACATCCACAGAGATAACACCTGAGAAGTGGCCGATTATCACAGTTTCATTATCCTTATCTTCAGGTGAGACAAATTCGTCTACGATCGATCCCTTTAGCTTTGCAGCCACTCCAGTAGTAACACAGCCTGTTCCGGGATAAGCCTTGTGCATCATACCGGCAGCATATACCTTTGACATAATAGTGACGCCCTCCGGCCTCATAGGTTCTCCAGTTATGAAGTTTGTCCACGGGACTGGCTCCTGGACGAGGGCGAGCATAGGCATAAAAGCACTCTTCCCTTCCAGCCCTACAATACGTGCTGCTTCAAGACGTATATGTTCCAGGGATTCAATCAATTTCCTGTCTGCGTCCATTTCTCTTGCCGTTTCCGTCCCTGTAAGACCAAGATCCCTGGCCCTTATAAAGACAACAGGCGTTGAGACATCGATGATGGTGGCCTCGATAGGACCTATATTTTTTATTTCAAGTACGTCCTTCCGGTTTCCTGTTGGCAAAAGGCTTCCAGTCAGGATGCCTGCAGTATCTGAATAATCCAAGGATATTTTTGAGCCAGTGCCAGGCACTCCATCAATTGCGTAATTTCCCTCGTAGACTGCTTTACCTGCACATGTTTCAAATTCAAGACTAAGATACTTGCCCACGTTCTTGCAGAAAACCTTGACGGTCGTTCTTGGCTCTCGAGCCCTCACAAGTCCTTCATCTACGGCAAAAGGACCGACAGCTGCGGATAAATTGCCACAGATTGTACCCCAATCAACGATTGGTTCCGTGATGCCCACCTGGCCGAAAATGTAATCCACGTCGGCATCTTTGCGACTGGGCGGCCCCACAATGGCTATCTTGCTTGTAAGTATATCGGCACCACCAAGGCCATCTATCTGTCTTTTATCTGGACTCCCAAGGACTCTTAAAACTGTTTTTGTTCTTTCCTCTATGTTTTCTGGTAATTCATTTTCATGAAAAAAAACACCCTTACTTGTCCCGCCCCTCATAATAACACATTTAAGTTTTGCCATTTTTTTACCTCCATCTTTATAAATTGCATGCATCATTCTTATTCTTTTTTTTTTATGTCAAGAGCCAAATACAAGATTGGGCAACCACAGGCTCAATTCCGGGAAAACTATAAGTATAAACAGTACGCACAGATCGCATATTAAAAAAGGCATAATACCCTTGAAGGCATCCTCAAGGGATATAAGGCCCTCAGAGGCGGCTACCGCCACATAAACATTCATCCCAACCGGCGGCGTTATCTGTCCTATTTCGCACATCTTGATGAGAAATATTCCAAACCAGATAGGATCAAACCCAAGCTGCACAATGACCGGAAAAACAACCGGAATGGTGATACATAGTATTGCTACTGAATCAAGAAGCATGCCAAGTATAAAATAAAGCAGGACGAGACTAAGCAGGAATGTTGCACGTGATATATGTGCATCACTGAGAAAGGCTGCCACATTGACTGGCAACTGAGTTACACTCAAGAATCGTCCGAATATTATTGCACCAATTATAACAAGGAAAATCATACCTGTTGCCTTCATGCAATCTATAAGGGCAGCGGGTATTTGGGTTTGACGAACCCCCTTCTTTACCACAGCAAAAAGAAGCGTACCGAAGGCACCAACAGCAGCCCCCTCTGTAGCCGTGAACCAACCTGCAAAAATGCCGCCTAGGACAAGAGCAGCAAAAAATATTATAGGCCATATCGATATAATCACACGCGCCTTTTCACTCAGCTTGTAACTTTCCTTGATAAGGGGCGCCAGCGTGGGCTTTCTTTTAACTCTAATATAGATAAGAGTTGAAAAAGCAAGGGCTGATAAGAAACCCGGGACAAACCCTGCCATAAACATCCTGCCGATCGATTGTTCTGTCAGTATACAGTAGATGATCATCAAGCCGCTTGGCGGGATCATGGTGGCAAAGGTACCAGAACAACTTATTGTGCCTATCGCTAGCCTTTTGTCCATTCCCCGCTTAAGCATTTCCGGTAGGGCAATCTTTGTAAAGATACCTGCAGTAGCAAGAGAGGAACCGCATATCATTCCGAAAAATGCACATGCAAAAGTTGTCGCTATTGCAAGTCCGCCATACAGCCTTCCAAGAATCTTGCTCATAGCCTCGTAAACCATCGTGCCTATGCCGCCGTTTAGGGCAAAGGATCCCATAAGAAGAAAAAGCGGCAGAGGACTAAGATCATATGAGGCTGCTACCGCAAAGGGACTAGATCCTAATATTGCCAGACCACCTTTTGCCCCCATTAAAAAGCACATGCCAAGTCCTCCGACAAGACTCAATGCCAATCCTATATGCAGACCCGAAAAGATAAGCACAAGAAGTATAACTACGCCTACGGTTCCTACAAGTATCGGGTCCATAATCACCTCAATTTTTCTTTTCTGTTGTTATTATCTTTGATTTTTCCAAAAGTCTTATTAAGCTGACAATCAACTGTATCAGAAACATAACGAATCCAATAAAAACTCCGGCCTTTGCCCAATACACAGGCATCTGAAAGCTTGCGCCAGGCAAGGCTTCCCGAATGCTGTATGAATCATAAAAATTAAGTACGGTCTGCCAGCTCATCACGGCCACGGTTATAACCGCCAGTATATATACAAATATTTTTACTATACGGGCCGTCCGAGCTGACAACCTCTGAATCACCAGCTGTGCGGAGACATGTTGCCGCCCTTCTTCACACGGAGAAAAACCGGCAAACACCGAGAGAGCTAAAAAAATACCCACAATCTCGATAACACCCTCAATCGAGGCGCCGAAAACAAACCTGCTTATTACCTCAATCACCAAAAGAATCATGATGAGGAATATCAGCAAACTGCCTATTGTTGCCAGTATTTTGTTACGGATCGTCATCTCCCTACCCCGCTATTTGCATAAACCGTTTTTGTTTTGCAAGCCTCCAGTATATACATATACCAGAGATTGCTACTTTGAATATTTTTCGATCAGCTTCTTTGCCCGATCCATCAAAGCCTTTCCTGGCTGTTTCTGCTCCTCGGCCTTCTTGAGCCATTTTTCCAGCGACTCTTTTTCGCTTGCTGCAGCCCATGCGTTTACTTCTGTGACCGGAAGGTCGAGAACGGTAGCTCCAGCGCTCTTCATCTTTGTTCTAATGTCGGCTTCCAACTTCTTAATGTCATCCGCAAGCTTTTTCCCGTATTCCTTTCCTATTTCTAACATCACTTTCTGCACCTCGGGACTTAGGCTGTTCCATACATTCTGATTGATCGTGATAAGTGCCACTGAGCCAGTAAATTGAGGAATAACGAGAACAGTATGCTGTTTACCGATCTCAAAAAGTCTGTACTTGAAGTAGGAAATAAAGGCAGTGTAATTCGCGTCGATAGCACCTTTTTCCATTGCTGAGTAAATTTCCGTTCCGGGCAGGAAGAAAACTTTGGCGCCCAATGAGGTCATATGTTCTGCATCATAACCACCAGCACAGCGTACCCTCAGACCTTTAAGATCATTAAGCGTTTTTAGGGGTCGCGGACCACCTGCAGCCATCTGACCGAAGTAATGAATAGCGATGAGCTTTTGATTATATGCATTTAGAACACCCTGAAGTTCTGGAGACTGCTCGTACAGTTCATTAAAAAATTCAGCCTTTTTTGTTGGATCCGCAGGACCTTTTATGAAAGGTTCACCTATACTCCATAGTGTTAATTCCCTTGGAAAATAGGGGACAAAAATGTACCCCATATCAGCTGTTCCTGACTGAACACCCCGTAACGTTTCCCTTTCCTTTAACAAAGATCCTGCAAAATAATTTTGAAACTTTACCGCCCCTTTTGTTCTTTTCTCAATCTCATCCGTGAGCCATGTCACGGCTTCTCCTTCAAGCCCTCTCTGAGGAGTATAAATGGCAAAGCGAATCGTCTTGGATGCTCCATAAGACACTGTAGTTCCAGTAAGAAATATTGCGAAGAAAATAACAAACAAAGATAAAAACTTTTTCCATTTTACAACAAAAAACAAATTAACATATTCTAAGTTTTTTGACCTTCTCATTAGAATCCCTCCTTATATCATTTATTTTGTTAGATCGTTTTAAATAGGCATCTCACTATACCTCAAATCATTTTTTTGTGGTAAATACTACCAGAAACTTAGCTGGTCTATCTCCTATACTTTTTGAATAATGAGGTTTACTGGAATCAAACAGATAGCAATCACCTTCTTCAACGATATAACTTTTACCGTCGTAGACAAACTCCTGCTTCCCCTCCAGCATAAAGGTCAGCTCTTCACCTTCATGTATCAAAGGTTCTTTTGGAAACTCAAAACCGGCAGTTAGTAAAAAGGCATCCATTAATCTGTTCACTTTCTTGTATGTAAGTGATTCATATGTATATTCAGGGCTTCCATTAGGTCTTACAACTATTCGGCGTTCTGCAGGCTTGACTATAGAAAGGTGTTCCTCATTTTCTCTTGGAATTTCACCTGTTAGTAAAAACATAACATCAACGTTAAGTACATAGGCTATTTTAGTCAGGGTACTTATAGGTGGTTCTCTTTTCATGTTTTCTATTTGTGAAAGATAACTTTTAGCAAATCCTGTTTTTTTTGACAATTCTTCTAAGGTAATACCCTTATCTCGCCTTAATTTGTTTATTCTTTTAGCTATTGATTTCCATATCTCTCTTGTTTTTTCTTCGGCATCTTTCATCATGGTTAAAGTATTTATAACTTTTAGCAAACTTTGTCAATAAAAAAATATATTTTTTTTGCTAATAGCAAAAAAATGGAACAAAACATATGCGGTAATTGCTACAAAAAGATGATTCAAACTTAAGTGAAACCCGTCCCTGAGAGAAAAGCAGTTACATTTTCAATTTGCTTTTGATTTAGGCACAACCACCGTATAATAGACTGTCACATTCTCTATAACTCGCGCCCCCCATATACTGAATACAGGTAGTAGGAACAGAACTCCCTGCATTCTGTAACACACATAAAGTACTGTAGATATTCATATGACCTGTTTTTTATATTATTAGCCAAATATGCTATTATTAGTGAGTCGATTTTAATAAGGAGATAATGCCATGGAAGAAAAACAAAAGGCAACAAGAAGGTCATTTACACCGGAACAGAAGTTTGAAACCGTAAAAGACATAGAACGTCACCCAACACTGAAAGAAGGACTTCAAAAATACCAGCTAGCAGATTCCCTCTACCGGAAATGGAAAAGACAGCTTATGGTAGGCGTCCGTGCCTCAATGAGAAATACCAAACCATTAAAATCCCCTGACCTAAAAAGACTTGAAGAAGAAAACAGAAGGCTAAAAGAGGTTGTATTAAATCAGTCATTAATGATCACCAGCTTAAAAAGGCAGATGAATTTGGATTAGGACCAGGACATCTTATGGAAGAACAAAAAAAGCAGATCATACAATTTGTAAAGGAACAAAAAGAAAAAGGATATACTGTCTCGGCATAAAAAGACCTACCTACCATCAAAGGGTAAAGCCCATGAACTCACCCCCTATGAAAAAACAGCCATCGAAGAGGTGAAAAAGGAATATCCCCATCTTCGCCACAGAAAGATACAGGGCATATTACAAAACAGAGGATCATATCTCTCATACAGTTCCGTCTACAATCATCTAAAATCTCTAAACATGATAGAACCCTATGAAAGAAGACCATCTCCATTAAAAGAACCAAGATATAACATATGGAGAAAAAACCTCATGTGGGGGTGTGACTGGACAAGACTGCTTATAAATCATCTTCGCTGGTATCTACTTATCTTAATCGACTTCTTCTCCCGTTATATAATCTCATATGGCATATTTCCTTCTATTAATGCATCACACGTAAAGCATATATATAAGATGGGGTGAAAGAACAGGGCATAGAAAAAGATCATTACATCCTGCCTGAACTAAGAGTAGACAGGGGCTCCCCCAATACATCCCTTGTTACAAAAGAGTTCTTTGACATAATAGGTGCTGACCTATCCTTTGCCAGGGTGAGAAGACCAACGGATAATGCCTTAACTGAAAGATTTTTTGGTACTGCAAAGCAGGAGGAAATCTATATTGTAGGAAGCTATCCTGATGAACGCTCTGCATGGGAAGAGATAGGTTCATACATATACACATACAATCATGAACGGCCTATCAGTCTTTATGGAATTTTACCCCTGCCCATATACATGAGGTAAACAACAATACTAAAATACTTGAAGAGCTGGAAAGGTTAAAGCAAAATACACGACTTAAAAGAAAACGCTATTGGGAGCAGAAACAATTGACAGGTTTGGATACAGAAGACGACTTACAAAAATATGGGATTTTGTCTAAATTAAAAAAAACTTGACAATGGGCTAACTTTATTTCAAGACTAAGGCGGGCCTCCTCTATCTTTCTTTTTGAAGGTGGTCTTATAAGCCATGCGTAGTAACCACTTTTTGATACTGATAATACCCTACACATAACTGGGAGAGGATATATGAGTCGCATGTTTTTTATAAATGCATACTTCACCGCGACTCCTTTGCAAAGTATGCTACGGCTTTTTTTAATATATCCATTTCCATTTTAACTTCAGCTAACTCCCGTTTAAGGCGGGTAAGTTCCATCTTTTCGTTATCTACTGGTTTGTGTTTCCTTAAAGACTCTATGGGTTTTCCTGCTCTCAGTTTTTTCACCCAGTAGTCTAATGTTGATTTAGGTATGGATAGTCTTTGAAGCTGCCTCTGCAATAGATAATCCACCTTCTATATTCATCTTTACTGCTTCTTCCTTAAATTCCTTTGTAAATACTGCCTTTGGAATCACATCCATTATGACACCTCCGTTATTAGTGTATTAATTTATAACTTTGGTGTCCATTAAATTCATCATAAATCAATGTTTATAGAGAAAAAGCAGTAAAGATGAATATAAGGTAGATTATCTATTTAAAAGTAAGTAGCCAACCAAAGACATTGCCAACGAAATAAACAAAATAGACGAGATAGACCAGACAGACGAGACAGACCAATGTGTGAGGCAGTATGAGTAAAGTTTCGTGTCTATTATTTGCATCAGGGGTCACTTTTAGGTTCCCTATTATAAACGATCACCAAGGGAATATAGAATGATGCAAAATAAGTTAGAGAGGTGTCCGGTTTGATGGGGGTAAGTCCACACCTCATGAATTAGATTTTCATAAATCTGAATAAGTAAGTCCCGCAATATGTGGGGGGCTTACAAAAAAAGGAGGGTATTATATTATGATGTGGTATATCTCATATGCTTTTTTTGCAAGTTCATCTTTGAATGCGGGATCAGCTATATTGATGAGCGCTTTCATCCGTTCCTTTACTGTCTTACCTTTAAGTGCCGCTATGCCAAAATCAGTTACAATATAATCAACATCATTTCTCGAAGTGGTAACAGCCGCGCCTGTCTTCAAAGTAGGAACAATCCTTGATATTCCACCTTTTGTAGTGCTTGGCAGAGCAATGATAGCTTTACCTCCTTCTGACATTCGAGCTCCTCTGACAAAATCAATTTGGCCCCCGACACCACTGAACTGTTTTGGCCCCAGCGTATCTGCGCATACCTGCCCCAGTAGATCGACCTCAAGGGCGGAGTTTATGGCGACCATCTTTTTATTTTGCGCTATTATGTAAGGATTATTTGTGTAGTCAACGGTTCTCATTTCAATGATAGGGTTATCATCCACCCAGTCGTAAAATTCGCGGGAACCCATGAGAAAGTTGCATATTATCTTTCCTTTATGAAGCGTCTTCTGCCTTCCCGTTATGACTCCTTTTTCAACCAGGTGCTTTACGCCGTCCGACACCATTTCCGAGTGAATGCCAAGATCTTTGAAGCTGGTAAGGTTTTTTAGGACCGCATCGGGTATCCCGCCAATACCGAGCTGGAGGGTACAGCCGTCTTCGATAAGCTCGGCAACGTGCCTTCCGATGTTCTCTTCGACCTCTGTTAGCTGTCCGCTCTTCAGTTCATGGATAGGCATATTCACTTCTACAAAGCAGTCGATCTGAGAGACATGGATAAATGAATCGCCGTGCGTCCTCGGCATGGTTGGGTTCACCTCAGCTATGACCGTTCGCGCGCACTCTACCGCCTTTTTTGTGTAATCCACAGAAACGCCAAGGCTACAGAACCCTTTTTTATCAGGAGGTGAGACAGTTACCATAGCGATGTCCACCGGAAGAACAGTCTCAAAAAGAAAAGGTATCTCACTAAAAAAGTACGGAATATAATCGGCTCTGTTTTCCCAGATCGCTTCCCTTGTGGGTCCTCCTGTAAAAAGTGAAACATGGCGGAAGCTTCCCGCATATTTAGGCTTGCAATACAAGGCTTCCCCCATGGGGACCATATGGACGATCTCAACTCCCTTGAGTTCGTCCATCCTCTGCATAAGTGCAACGGGAAGGACCAAGGGCTCTCCGGCCGCATGTGAAAATACAATTCTATCCCCTGACTTTACCCTTTTGACCGCCTCTTCGGCAGTACAGATCTTTTCCCGGTAATGATTCATTCTTTCCCTCCTTTATCAACGCGGCATCTCTCCTGCTTGAATACTTCACAGACAAGCAGATCTAATCTCTTTTGTGCGCTGTCGGATCTCGTCTTCTTTGTCATACACATCCTAGAGCACCCGTTGACGCATATCAGAACATCGTCATCTGTATTTGAAGCTATCTTTTCAATAGCCTTTCTTATCTTTCTCGGGTCTACCTCTGGGTTGCAATTGCCGCAATATCTTACACGTCCCACAAATCAGCCCGAACAATCAGTCCTTCTTTATCCCTGCCAACTTCTCTGCCTGCTCAGCCTTGTAATCAAAGTTTGCTAGTCTCCCAATCATGATTTTCTGTGCTTGGGGAGAACCTGCACCATGAAGCGATTCTGTTAGATATCCTACTGCACCCATTCCAAGGGTAAGGTTCTCTATCAATCTCTGCATTCTGCACCTTTCCTCTGTGCTGTATTCCGTTGCGCTTCTGAAATATTTTTCGAGATATTTGCCTATCTCAGGGTTTTTGAAGTCCTGCTCTCCGGGCAATGTCACTAAGAGCCCTTCTGCTATATCTTGGGCTAGCCTAGCGATAAGATAGGGAAGATGGGTTACATGTAGCTTGCATACGTTCGCAAGAAGTAAGTCGATAAGATAGGTCCCTGAAGGCGTCGGTTTACCCTCGGCGGAGCATGCCACTCCGCAAGCGTAAATGGTCTCATTCAGGTGTGTCATCTCTATCAATTTATCTTTCACGTGCGTGGCCTTTTCGACACCCTGGATCTTTGAAATAGCATGAGCAGCTCCTATAAGGACATCTCCTACACCACTTTTACATCCTCCGTAACTCTGTCTGTGGTATCCTGCAAATCTCTCCACAAGTAAGCCAGAATACTGATACTCGCCGCACATAAAAACCCTTTCCCAAGGCACAAAAACATCGTCGAATACAATAAGCGCCTCCTGGCCTCCGAAATTGGCGTTTCCCACATCAATGGTTCCTTCTTCGAGTCTTCTCGTGTCACATGACTGCCTTCCGTAGACATAGAATATACCATTGGCGTCAGCCGGGACGGCAAAACAGAGGGCGTATTCCTTGTCAGCCTCACGCATCGTCTGGGTAGGCATAACAAGTATCTCATGGGAATTAACCGCCCCAGTCTGATGGGCCTTTGCACCTCTTACAACGATACCATTAGGCTTTCTTTCTACAACGTGGACAAACTGGTCTGGGTCCTTCTGGCTTGAAGGGGAAAGCTTCCTGTCCCCTTTCGTATCGGTCATAGCACCGTCTACGACAAGGTCGTTTTCCTGTATATACTCAAGATACGCGCGAAATCTTTTGTTGTAATCTGTCCCATAATGCTTGTCCATTTCATAGGTCACAGAGTCGACCGCATTAAAACCGTCAAACCCCACACATCTCTGGAAACAGCAGCCAGTCTTATGACCCAGAAGTCTTTGCATTTTGACTTTTTTTATAAGGTCATCGGTACTCTGGTGTAAATGTGTGAAACGGTTAATCTTTTTCCCTGTTAGACTTGATTGGACTGTTAACAACTCTTCATATTCTGATTGCTGGGCAAGTTCATAAGTCATTGCACATGCATTAATAGATGGCCTGATAATTGGGTGGTCTACATAATTTTGTACTTCCTCACCAAGAAGGAAAATTCTTTTCTTCATCCTCTTGAGACTTTCTATATATTCCTCTTTTGTTTTGAGAGCCATATTTATCCTCCTTCTGTGATATTCTCAATAATCTTTATTATTATTCAATATCTTAAAAAAGCAATTTATATGCCATAGAATAACAGTACACAATTCAATTTAAATATACAGATAATATTAATTTTATAATTATTACAATATGTTACATCTAAATATCCTCATAAGTATACCCTTATGATATGTATTAATTTTTGATTGTTCTATATTGATGCAAGAATGCATCAATAGAATATGGGATTAGACTGCAAGGTATTGCTTTTTGATGTCTTCATCCTTCTTGAAAGTCTCTATCTCTGCTTCATATCTGATATATCCTTTATCGATAATAGCAACATGGTCAGATACAGCCATAGCAAACTTAATATTTTGTTCTGAAAGGAGTATCGTTGTTCCAACTTCTTTCAGTTTCAATAAAAGGTCTTTGAGAGTCTTTACTATCACAGGACTCAATCCTTCTGTTGGTTCATCAAGAAGAAGTAATAGTGGATTTCCCATAAGCGTTCTTGCTATAGTAAGCATCTGCTGTTCGCCTCCGGATAATGTTCCAGCCGGCCTTGACTGAAACTCTTTCAGAATCGGGAAGAACTTATATACAAGGTCAAGGTTCCAAATGCCTTTTCTGCCCTTTCCCATAATAGCACCGAGAATCAGATTCTCCTTAACCGTTAGAGGTCCAAAAATTCTTCGGTCTTCAGGAACAAGACCCAATCCTAAACGGGCTATCTTATATGGCTTCATGCCTGTTATATCTTTTCCATTAAAAAAAACTTTTCCATTTTTCGGGACAATGTCCATTACAATGGTTTTGAAGGTTATGGTCTTGCCTGCACCGTTTCGTCCCATAAGGCAAAACGTTTGACCCTCAAGAACTGTGAAACTGACATCAAATAATATATGACTTTTGCCGTAATAGGAGTTAATCTTATCTACAATCAAAATATCACCCATTTTACAGCACCTCTTTTCCCAGATAGGCTTCAATTACAGCTTCATGCTCGCGTATATAATCCGGCGTACCTTCTGCTATAAGCTGACCTTGTACAAGGACTCTGATAATCTGGGCAATACCAAATACCATATCCATATCATGCTCGATAAAAATCGT
Organism: Deltaproteobacteria bacterium; assembly: GCA_029777945.1. Classification (GTDB taxonomy): domain Bacteria; phylum Desulfobacterota; class Syntrophorhabdia; order Syntrophorhabdales; family Syntrophorhabdaceae; genus JAKORG01. The sequence goes on from JAKORG010000044.1 coordinate 42,091, forward strand.
CGACAATTTGAAAAACTCATGGAGTTCTTTAAGAAGACCCATCATCTTAATTCTTTCATTGGGCGCCATTCCTGCGGTCGGTTCATCAAGCAATAGTATTTTAGGTTGCAAGGTCAGGGCTATCGCTATATCAAGGACCTTCATATCTCCATGAGATAATTCTGAAGCTTTCATATCCTTACAATGCCACAGCCCTATTTTTTTGAGAATAAATTCTGTATGTTCCTTGGCATCTTTAAATGCCATTCTATCAATAAAAATCTTTGCATTTTTATGGAAATGCGAGAGAGAAGCAAGATATATATTATCGTAAACAGTCTCATCAAGAAATACACTTGCCACTTGAAATGCCCGAACCATACCAAGCTTGACAATGTGTTCAGGTCTTGCCCTAGTTATATCCTGACCTTCATATATAACAGTTCCTTCATCAGGTGGAATTAAACCTGTTATCAGATTGAAAAAGGTTGTTTTCCCTGCTCCGTTAGGTCCGATGATTGCAGACATCTCACCCTTCTGGAAGACTATATTCAAGTGGTTTGTTACATGAATACCGCCAAAATGCTTGTCAAGATTTTTAATTTCCAGAATTGCAGACAACCTCTTTCTCCTTTTCCTCGTTATTTTTGCTTCCTGTGAACTTCTTAATCCCTAATACTCCATTAGGGAACAAAAGAACAACTATAAGAACCACCAAACCTATATAGAATGACCAGTACTCTGTGTATTTTCCTACAATCTCCTCAAGTCCTGTGAGTATTCCTGCACCTATAACAGGACCGAAGAAAGTACTCATACCTCCAATTGTCGCCATAAGGATTGCATTACCTGATGTTGGCCAGTGCAACATGTCAGGGTGGATACTCCCATCAAGCCCGGCATAAAGCCCTCCTGCTATGCCAGCAAAAAATGATGATATAACAAATGCTCTTAATTGATTTTTATATACATTGATACCCAGAAAAGTTATCCTTTGCGGATTCTGTCTGATGCAGTTTAGAACAGTACCAAAAGGAGATCTCCTTATCCTCCATAAGGTATAAATACAGATAGTAACCACGATAAAACTGAAGATGTAATATTTTGTTACACCTCCGCTGAGAATTGCAGGCTTCGCAATTGCCTGAATACCATCATCACCTCCTGTTAAGTGATAGAGTTTGAATGTAAGTCCCCATACCAGTTAGGCAAATGCCAGCGTAAGCATGGTGAAATATATACCTGTTAATCTGAGTGCCAGAAGACCTATAAAAAATGAGATGAATGCTGCACTCATAGCTCCGAGAAGGATATAAAGAAGAAAAAATTCCGGGCTTGTTGCTTTAACAAGCATGCCGGTAATGTATGCACCAATGCCATAGAAGAGGGCGTGTCCGAAAGACACAAGTCCTGTTGTGCCATAAACAAGATTGAATGCAACGGCATAAAGACTGTATATAATAATCCTTGAAACAAGGTGGATATAATGGGAACCAGGATTGGCGACAAGTATCCTAATAAAGAATACAAAATACAAAGTCCAGGGAAGATAATCTCTTATTTTTTTCAAGGTGTCATTTCCTCCCCACAGCTTTTTTGGCAAGAAGCCCTTCAGGTTTGGCAATCAAGACAATAATCATTACAATAAAAGTTAAAACTGTAGCCAGTTCTGGCATATATAGTATTCCGAAAGAAAGAACTTCCCCTATGATAAGAGCACCAAGTAAAGCACCCCAGAAATTACCGAAACCTCCGATTACCACTACGATCATAGAATCAATAATGACTTCTATACCCGCACCTGGCGTAACTGTTCTCAATGGTGCTGCTAACACACCGGCAAGCCCGCCCATTGCAGTTGCTACTCCAAATACAAGAGTCATAATCATGGGAACATTCACGCCGAGAAGGCTGAGCATAATCCTGTCAATTGATGATGCTCTGACCATCTTGCCAGTTTCTGTTCTCATGAGAAAATACCATACGAACAGGACA
>JAKORG010000045.1 GCA_029777945.1 Deltaproteobacteria bacterium
ACCAGAATCTGGCTTAATAAAACCGGTTATACAGTTAATAAGGGTTGTCTTTCCAGAACCGTTCGGTCCTATAATACCAAAAATTTCTCCCTCATGGACATCAAAGCTCACATCCATTAATGCCTTTAGTCCACCAAATGTTTTACTTATGCCTTTTACAGATATAATTACGTTATCTTTCATACCTTTACCCATCTTTCAAATTGGTGATATTTTCTCTGTAAGTACACCATCAAACCCTCACTTTTGAAAACGATGAAAGCTGTAAGGGCTGCGCAGTAAATAACGATTCTAAATGTGCCGAAAAACCTCAAAAATTCAGAAAGTGGAACGAGAATAAAACTTCCTATGACTGCTCCAACAAGTGTGCCTCCTCCGCCTATTACAACTGAGGCAATGGGAATTATGGAAAAATCAAGGGCAAACAGAGAGAGCCCTGCCCACATATACAGATGGGCAATGTATGCACCACTAAAGCAACCCATAAGGGATGCAATAAAAACTGCCAGGGTCTTTATATACGTAATACTTATACCCGATGCCTTAACTGCCTGGTCATTGTCCTTTACACCCCTTACTGCAAGGCCGATATCCTCATTAACAAATCTCCTCATGCCAAAAAGGCAGACAAGCATGATAATTATTATTGCATAATGTTCCACGTATTGATGGGGAAAACTGTCAACACCTGCAATCCCGTTTGTGCCTCCTAAGATATTTAATGCCTCGATGACACGGGTAGCAAGTAATGGATACATAAGCGTTACTATTGCAAAGTAAACACCCCTTAAAGGCAGGCATGGAAGTATTGTTAATGTACAAAACACAGCACCTAATATCGTTGCTATGGGAATTGACAGATAAATGGGAAAATGAAAATAAGAATTAAATATTGCCGATAGATAACCTCCAACGCCCACAAAGAATGCGCCTCCTAAACAAACAAGCCCAACGTAGTTGGCAAGAAAATCAAATGCAATGGCAAGGATTGAATAAACAAACATAATATTTATTACCCTTTTCCAGTAAGGGGCAAGCTCAAGAAAAAAAGGTAGTAAAAGCACCCCCACTATCAGTAGAAGTCTCGGCCCCAGAAGATACAGAATCTCTCGCATGGCTGAGATAGCATATATACCCTCTGTTCTTACTTTAATGCCTCTGTCAATTCTCTCTTTTCGCATCATTTCCATAGCTTTCGTTTCCATAATCTAAACCCTCTCTTCCAGTTCTTTCTGCTTACCGAATATGCCCGATGGCTTTATTAAAAGCGTTACAATGATAGCAAGGAGGGCAACCACCATCTGATAATGACTTGATAAAAAATGCTCTGTTAAGATCTGGGCAAAACCTATAATAAAAGATGCCAATATGGTGCCGGCCCAGCTACCGAGACCGCCGATAACACAAACTGCAATTGCAAAGATCAAAACATTATAACCTGCCTCTACAATTATATTTCCCAGTGGTAAGAGCATAATAGCTGCAAATCCTGCAAGCCCTGACCCAATTGCAAGAGAGATTATGGCAGTCGTATCTGAATCAATGCCGAGCATCATCGCTGCCCTTTCATCCTGTGCGATCCCCCTCAGAGCAAGACCTATCTTATTAAAATGGGTAAAGAGATATAAGAGGATAAAGGTACATACACCTACAATCACTATGATAATCCTCTGATAATCAACTGATACCCCAAAAATTTCGATAGCCCCTGGATAGAACACGGGGAGGGTAAAGGTCATACCCCTTAATCCCCCCCACCTTAACCCCTCGAGAATTGCAAGACCAATTGCATAGGTTGCTATTATCTCAGAGATCTCCATCCCCCTTATCCTGATTACTATTAATCGATAGATAAGGGCACCTATTATACAGGTTATGGCTATACCAAGAAAAATTGCAAAGGGGTAAGGAAACCCTTCAAATCGATTTAAAAACAACCATGTGATATAACCTGTTGTTATGTAGAGTGCACCGTGAGCAAAATTAGGTAATCTGCTTATACTGTAAACAAGGGTAAACCCAAGAGAAATAATAGCCAATGTTACACTATTTATAATTCCATAAATAAGGATTTCCACCTAACCCCCCTTTTCTTTTTTACTTCATCCAGGGCGGTAACATTATCTTTCCGTCGGCAACCTTTGGTGGGAATATCTGAACCCTTTTGCCTGCCTGCCACTGGAATATACATGTTACGGCACCTTCTTTAGGATCAAAGGACGGGATAATCTGATGGGATTTATCAAATCTCATCCTTCCGTATACACCCATTAAATCTAATGCCTCAAGGGCTTTTATTACCTTATCAGGTTCTAAACTACCGGCCTTTTCTATTGCCTCTTTCAGCTGGTATACTGCCATATAGCTTGAGGATGTGCCATAACCTTCAGGCTCTAAGCCCCATCTCTTTTTATATGCCTCGACGAACTTCATGGTCCAGGGCGTAATCTTTGCCGGTGCATTCCCTCCATTACATACATTGACTATTAAGTATTCACCTTTTCCACCTGTTGCCTTCCAGAAGCCGGGCTGTTCTGCAGCACAGACAAAACCCAGCGGGATTGCCTTTACCTTCATATCACTCCATTGTTTTAATAATACAGCACTCTCAGGCATATCCATCCAGATAAATAAAATTTGAGCACCCTTGTTTTTTGCCTCTGTAAGGCCAAGGGAATAGTCTGTATTCCCTGTAGGGTATATCTTCATATCAATGACCTGCCATCCCTTATCTGTTAGTCCTTTTTTCATAAATTCACCGCCTTTACGGGCGTGCTCTACATCCTGAACCATAATATATGCCTTATTGAAACCGTATGCCTTTTTCATGTCTTCAAGAAGTGTAATAAATTCATTCATCATGTTAAGGGAGCTGTTGGAATTTCTGAAGCAGTACTTATACTTATCATAGTTATCGGCAACCCTTTTGTTATATAAAGGTGTAAGCGTTCCTGTAGTCACAATGCTTATCTTTTTGTATTTTGACAAAAGATCCATGGCAGCAAGGGCAGCCTCTGACCTAACAGGACCATCTACAATAAAATCAGCCTTTTTTTCAAGGATTAGTTTTTCTACAGCAAGAAGTGCCTCACTCACAGGCACACCAGGCTCAAGGTCCCTTGTATCAATGACTTCCACCTTAAAAGGTCTCTTTTGCCCACCTACTTTAACCCCACCTTGCCCATTAATCTCTTCAACAGCAAGCTTTATCCCCCTTTCCGCATCCCATCCGTATAAAAATGCAGTGGCCAGCGGGGCACCTATAACGATTGGATTTTCAGCAGAATAAGAAATGCCCCCATCTGTTAATAGAAAGCTGGCGACCAAAAAAACACATAGTAATACATAGATTAACTTCTTCATAAGACCCCCTCTTTTTCAGATTTTTAAAATATTTATTTGCAATAACTATGCCATATGCCTAACCGTTGAAAAATCTTATTCTACGAAGTTATTAAAACAAGTGTATTTCAAAATTGAAATTTTTAATTGAATGTTTTTTTTAAAATTTGAAATTTTCTTTCAATCTGGGTTGTTGGTTGTCTTTTTTTTGGGGTAATTATGGACGATGGGTTCTTCTAATTGCCTTATCTCTTTTCTTAAAAATGATTCGGTTACGTTTAAAATGGCCGATGCCTTTTTTATATTCCACTTCGTGGCATCGAGTACCTTTATAATATGTTCCCTTTTTACCTCGTTTAGGGTCTTAAAACCCTTGTTTTTCATAAAATTATTTTATGCAAAAAAAATGCCAGTAATTCCTGGAATTACAATCTCGATTGATGGGCAATGCCGTAATCTTTTAATTTTTGCCTGAGTGTTGGCCTTGAAATTCCCAATATCTCACATGCCTTACCAAGATGCCACCGTGTATTTTCGAGAATTTTGAGGATATAATCCTTCTCTATCTCCTGAAGTGTTAATTCTTTTTTGGCCATCTGTTCCTTTGCAAAGAATTTCTTACCCAGTAGAGGTATAATGAGTTCAGAAGGTATAACATCACTTCTTGCATTTATTGCAGCGTGGGTGATAATATTTTCAAGCTCCCGAACATTACCAGGCCAGTCGTATTTCATCATCTCTGATATGGCATGGCCTTCAATCTTTTTTATATTTTTTTTCAAAGTATAGTTAATCTTTTTTAAAAGATAATCCACAAGTAAAGGGATATCAGATTTTCTCTCCCTCAGTGGAGGCACCTTTATTGTGGTTACACTAAGTCTGTAATACAGGTCTTCACGAAAAAGACCGTCTTGCACCATCTGCCAAAGGTCCCTGTTAGTTGCTACAATTACCCTTGCATTCGAGTGAATCCGCCTCTCACCTCCTATACGCTCAAATTCTTTCTCCTGCAAAAATCTTAAAAGTTTTGGCTGTAGCTCTAAGGGAAGTTCACCTATCTCATCAAAAAAAACAGTCCCTTCCCCAGCGAGTTCTATCTTACCCTTTTTTGTTGTTATGGCACCTGTAAAAGACCCCCTTTCATGGCCAAAAAGTTCGCTTTCCAGTAATGTCCCCACTATGGCAGAACAGTTAATGGCGCGGAACGGTTCGTTTTTGTATGGGCCATGCATGTGTATTGCCCTGGCAATCAATTCTTTCCCTGTGCCTGTCTCACCTTCTATAAGCACTGTTACCCTATTTTCGGAAAGGATCCCTATGGCCTTGAACACCTCTTTCATTATCTTGCTCTTACCAATAATCCTTCCTTCCTCGTATTCATTCTCTAACGTGCCTGAGATTTCTCTTGCGCCATCAGAAGACGAATCGAGAGATTTAAATGCCTTTTCTATGGCGTTTTCAAGCTCTTCCACATCAATAGGTTTTGGTATATATTCAAAAGCCCCTGATTTTACAGCCTTTATTGTCGTTTCCATGTCATGAAATGCAGTAATGATTATAATGGGGCACTGTCTTTCCTTTAACTTTTCTATTAAATCTATGCCGTTCATATCTGGTAGCCGGACATCGAGTATTATTACATCGGGCCTGAACAAACGACTTTTATTCAAGCCTTCCTGGGCATTTATTGCGCATTCAATTATATAACCCTTTTCAGATAAGAACATTTCAAAAGATTCCAAAAGTGAGCGTTCATCGTCAATAATTAAAATCTTGCCCTTTTTCATAGCTTTTCCCTTAAAGGAAGGGTGATATTAAAACACATCCCCTTTGGTTCTCTCAGAGAGGCTGTTATAGAACCATTGTGTGCTTCTATTATCCTTTTCACATTTGTTAAACCGAGGCCTGTTCCCTTCTTCTTAATACTGAAAAATGGGTCGAATATATAGGGAAGATATTCAGGGGAGATGCCAGGACCATTATCACTTATCAATATTTGAATATTATTGTTAAACTTTGTTTTTATTTCGATAGTCCCTCTTTTGGGTAATGCCTCTATGGAGTTTAAAAATATATTTATCATGGCCTGCTCGATCTTTTCAAAATCTATTAGCGTTTGAGGCATGATCTTTGAATAAAGTTTTTTTATTTTTAATGCCTTTTCCTTTATCTTTACTTCAAGCACACCAAGGGATGAATCAATAACCGTATTTACTTGAATGGGTTTTAGATTTAATTTTATGGGTTTTGCAAAATCGAGCATTTCATCCAGTATGTGCTCAAGTCTTGAAAGTTCCTGCACTATTATCTCTATTCTTCTTTTATCATAAACATTATTAAAATCTGTCTTTTTCGATATAATCTGAATGTTCATCTTAACAGAAGATAGGGGGTTTCTTATTTCATGGGCCAAAGATGTTGTCAACCTCCCTATATGGGCTAACCTTTCCGATTCCCTTATTCTTCTTTCAGTCTCCATACGTTCTGTAATATCCCTACAGATGCCAGCAACGGCAAACTTACCCTGATATATGATGCCTTTAACCTTATTTTCAGTGGGATAGATATTACCGTTTTTATGACGCCTGAAATACATATAGAGGTCTTTTGAATCCTTTCCTGCAACCCTTCTTTCGTATAGTCTTTTAACCATAGAAAGAGACTGATGTGCCACAAGGTCTGAATAGCGCATGCCTATCATTTCATTTAATGTGTAACCGTGCAAATCACAAAAAGCCTTATTTGCAAAAACTATTATACCATCTTGATTTACAAAATACCCATCGTTTATGTCTTCAACGAGGATACGATACTTTCCTTCTGACTCAACAAGCTCCTTTGTCCTCTTTTCAATTTCCATTTCAAGGTTTTGAGCATATTCTCTGATTTGCTTTTCATGGAGGGATTGAAAATAGTCGCTGAATCTCGTAATCGTGTAGAACAGGGTTTTATTAAGCCTTTCAATAGCATCTCTCAATGCCCTACCCTTCATCTCTTTTATCAAAATGGGTATGAGCACTATCCTAATAACTTCATATGCATGTTGAACCTCAGACAGAGAAAAACCACCCTTAAGTCTTAATTCTGTTATCCACTGAATATGTTCATCTGTCTTTGATAGGTCATCTTCCACAAGGGCGGCATAGTTTGCATCAAAAGCCTTTGAAACGGTGATCTTTAATTCATTTACCGGTCTTTCACTGTACCTTTTACTAACATGGGTATGAAGATGGTTTATCCATTTGTCTATTATATATTCTCTATTTTTCTGGAGTATATTTGCCAGTTTCACTTTTTAAAATTCTATCTTTGTAAAAATTGTTAGTCAAGATATTATGGTGATGTGAAAATTTTTTTCTTGACAGAAAAATTTCAATTTAATAGAAGATGAAATATAGGGGGGTTATGATAGATAAATATATTTTTTTAGCAATTAAAGCATTAGTTATAAAACCAAAAACCCCCTCAATTACTAAATCAAAGCCTATTTTAAATCATGATTTACTTTAATAGGATACACTTTTAATTTAATTTAATTTGCCAGGAGAAAAGTATGTCAGATACCATTGATTTAATCTTTGAAAAGTATGAAAGGGCTCAGGATCAGCTAATACCTATACTACAAGAAGTGCAAAGACAATACGGATACGTGTCTCCTGAGGCTGTTAAAAAAATCTCCCGTTATCTTAAGATTACAGAAAATCAGATTTACGGTGTTTCATCCTTTTATGCCCAGTTCCGCTTTTCAGCCCCTGGCAGACATTCTATAAGGGTGTGTCTTGGCACAGCGTGTCATGTCAGGGGTGGAGCAACACTGCTTGAGATGCTGGAGAGGGAACTGGATATTAAGTGTGGTGACACGACCTCAGATAAACGCTTTGATTTAGACCGTGTTGCATGTCTTGGATGCTGTGCATTATCTCCTGTGGTGCAGATAGACAAAGATATATACAGTCGTATGACTGTAACAAAATTAGCGGAGTTGTTGAAGAGCTATGAATAAATTAAAAAATAAAATAACACTGGCAAAAAACAAATGGAAGGATTTAGAGGACAATAAAATCCCCATCATCTTTGTAGGTGCAGCCTCATGTGGCCGTGCAGCTGGTGCCCTTGAGCTCATGCCGGAGATTGAAAAATTTATTGGTGAACACAATATAAATGCAGAAATCTTGCAGGTAGGCTGCATTGGTCCGTGCTATCTTGAACCCCTTGTGGATATAAAGATGCCTGGTCAACCCCGCATCAGCTATTCAAATGTGAATGCAAAGGTTCTTTCCAATATACTAAAATCCCATCTTTTGGATGGTATACCATATACAAGAGCGGCCATAGGAAATTTCAGCAAAAATACCTTTATGGACATACCCCCTCTATTTGAACATCCTATGCTGAAACCCCAGGTGAGGATAGTGCTTAGAAATTGTGGGATTATAAATCCTGAAGATATAGACCACTATCTCGCAACAGATGGATATCAGGGCTTTATGAATGCCCTGACAAAGACCCCTGAAGAAGTGATAGGTATTGTGCGTCAGGCTGGACTGAGAGGCAGGGGTGGAGCTGGATTTCCTACTTACAAAAAATGGACTGTGTGCAGAAACGCTCCAGGTGATGAGAAATATCTAATATGTAACGCCGATGAGGGAGACCCCGGTGCATTTATGAACAGGTCTCTTATAGAATCAGATCCCCATGCAGTCCTTGAAGGTATGCTCATAGCAGGTTATGCAATAGGCGCAAACAAAGGCATAGTATATATAAGGGCAGAATATCCCCTTGCCATAGAGAGATTAAAAAAAGCCATATCTCAAATGAGAGAATACGGTCTTTTGGGCAAAAATATACTCAAATCGAATTTTAGTTTTGATATAAAGATCAAAGAAGGGGCTGGTGCCTTTGTATGCGGTGAAGAAACAGCCCTTATTGCCTCCATTGAAGGTAAAAGGGGTATGCCCCGTTCAAGGCCACCTTTTCCTGCCATATCAGGGCTTTTTGGCTGCCCAACCATTATAAACAATGTGGAGACATTGGGAACTTTACCCAATATCCTAAGAAACGGTGCAGATTGGTATAACAGATTTGGAAAGGAAGGGAACAGGGGAACAAAGACATTCTCCCTTGTGGGAAAAATAAGAAGATCAGGTCTCATAGAGGTTCAGCTTGGCACAACCTTAAGGGAAATAATATTTGATATAGGCGGAGGGGTTCAGAAGAATTTCAAGGCCATTCAAACAGGTGGGCCATCAGGTGGATGCCTTTCTGAAGAGTTTCTTGATCTGCCTGTGGATTATGAATCCTTAGCTGCTGCAGGATCTATTATGGGTTCTGGTGGATTAATCGTTATGGATGAAGACACCTGCGTGGTGGATGTGGCAAAGTATTTTCTCGATTTTACCCAGAAAGAATCCTGCGGTAAATGTATCCCATGCAGGGTAGGCACAAAACACATGGTAGAGATTTTAGACAGGATAACAAAAGGAGAAGGCAACACCGAAGACCTACTGACCTTAAGGAATCTCGGGGATACAATAAAAAAAGGGGCACTGTGCGGGCTCGGTCAGACTGCACCCAATCCTGTGTTAACAACTTTAAGGTATTTCAGAAATGAGTATCTTGAACATATAAAAGAAGGCCGTTGCCGTGCCGTTGTTTGCAAAAGCTTAATAGAATACAGGGTTATAAAGGAAAAATGCACAGGCTGTCAGTCTTGTGTAAGGGTATGTCCAACAGGGGCCATATCAGGTCCACGGTCAGAGCCTCACAATCTTGACCCCACTAAATGCATAAAATGTCGCTCCTGCTATGAGATATGCCGTTTTGATGCTATTGCCGGTGATGCAATAGTTATTCGCACTGCGGAGAAGAGATCATGACAAAAGAAAAAACCGTATCCATAACAATCGACAACAAAAAACTCCATGTAAAACCAGGTTTAACCATCCTTCAAGCTGCAAAGGCAAATAACATCTATATCCCCTCCCTGTGTGCCTTTGAACACCTGCCCTCTTACGGTGCCTGCCGGTTATGTATTGTTGAGGTCGATGGCATAAGGGGCTTTCCTACATCGTGCACAACACCTGTTGAGGATGGTATGGTAATAAGAACAGAGACACAGGAGTTAAGAAACCTGAGACAGGAAGTTTTAAAACTACTTTTAAGTGAACACCCGGCAAGCTGCCTTTTCTGCTCCGACAAAGAAGAATGCATTAATTTTCAAGGGACTATAAGAAAGGTAGGCAATACAACGGGATGTAGATACTGCCCCAATGACCATAGGTGTGAAATCCAGACCATTGTAGAAAAAATAGGTCTCACAGAGACATCGTATCCGGTCTATTATAGAAATTTTCCCGTTGAAAAATACGACCCGTTTTATGACAGGGATTACAATCTATGTATATTATGCGGCAGGTGTATCAGGGTTTGTAATGATATAAGGCTAAATGGGACATTAAGTTTCAAACAGAGGGGGCAAAAGACGACCATAGGTCCTGCCTTTGATAGAACACATCTTGAGGCAGGATGTGAATTTTGCGGCGCCTGTGTGAATGTGTGCCCCACAGGGGCATTAAGCGTAAAAACAGGAAAATGGTACGGTAAGCAAGACAAAGAGGGAGAAACAACATGTAATTTCTGTTCCATAGGCTGCAAATTGATACTTCAGACTAAAAACGAATCAATAGTAGATAGCCTTCCTGACTATGATTCACCCCTTGATAAAGGGCTTATATGTGTGAAGGGACGCTTCTCAATTACAGAATATGTTCATAGCCCATGGAGATATAGCACGCCCATGGAGATGACACCTGTGGGCTACAACAATATAACCTGGGAAAAGGCATTAGATATTGCTGCTGAAAAGATAAAGGGTGTAAAACCCGATGAAGTCCTTATGCTCATTTCTACCCAACTTTTGAACGAAGATATCTATTGCACACAGAAATTTATGAGAAAAATCATAGGTTCGGAACATATAATTCCTACCCCCCTTATATATCTAAACAATGATTTTGCAACATACTGGAATCTATGCACAGAATCCCAGCCACTGGAGGTTATAGAAAACACACAGTTTATCTTCACAGTGGGCTTTGATTCAACCTATGGGTATTCACCGATCGGTATCAGGATCAAAAAGGCTGCAAAGGCAGGGGCATATCTTGTAACACTAAACGATAAAGAAACAAATCTCGATTTATTGGCCAGTGCATCCTTTCAAGTAGAAAAAAAGGCATGGTATGATGTAATCGAGATACTCATTGCAAGGGATGGCAAAGAAAAAAAACATACTGAAGCTCAAAAGATATTAAAAGAAGGTGCCATAGATTTAAACAGGTTAAAAAAGTCTTTATCAAAGACCAAAGATAAATTAATTGTTTTAGGTCAGGATATACTGAACCACCCTGAAAGGACAAGGCTCCTTGATAGATTTGAAAAAACCATAACTAAAGGTGGGTGGAAGATAATCGTTGCAAACCCATATACAAATCTTAAAGGCACACTTATGTTAGGCGGGTTTCCATATATTATGCCAGGCGACATTTTGAAGACTCAAACAGGAGAAAAGGTTAAAACTATCAAGACCCAGATAGTGAATTTTGATTTAAATAAAAAAAGAAAGCTCATATATATCATAGGTGATGCCCCTGATTTAATGATACCTGATTGTGATTTTCTTATTTATCAGAATGCACTCCCTGCTTCGTTTAAAAAAATGCCTGACCTTATCCTACCTTCTAATTTATTTCCAGAAACAGATGGAACAATAATAAACATGGAAGATAGAATTTTAATGGTAAAAAAGGTCATAGAACCCTATATGGAATCAAAACCTGACTGGTGGATTATTAGTGCCATAGGTGAAAGGTTAAAAAAAGGAAAGTTCCAGTTTAAAGACATGCAATCAATTCATGGAGAGATTAAAAAGTTAATAAAGGGGTTCCCCAAGATTAAAGACAGGCTCGAATTTTCAAGGATAAATGCAGCTGGCAGTAAAAAAACAGCAAGATTCACCCCTGTGCCTGAAGCAAAAAGGGCTATTTATAGAGGCATAGCCCTATCAGAGGTTGTGTCAGGCATGAAGGTCATTGAAAGGAGTTTAAATGAATAAGATTTTAGAACTCAGAATGATTGTGCCTAACATGCATCTTATTAAAATCGAGGCACCTGACATTTCAAAAAAGGTAAAACCTGGACAATTTGTGATAGTAAGGCCTGATGAGGAAGGTGAAAGGATCCCCCTGTCTGTTGCCGATTGGGATCAAGAGTCTGGCACCATTACCATCATATTCATGGAGGTAGGCGCTTCTACTTCAAGGCTTGCGTCATTAAAACCCAATGATTATGTGGCTACTTGTGTTGGTCCATTGGGTAATGCAACGGAGATTAAATATTACGGCACTGTCATGTGCGTTGCAGGGTGTTATGGTATTGGAAGTATATATCCTGTAGCTAAGGCATTAAAAGGGGAAGGCAATAAGATAATCACAGTTTTCGAGGCAAGAAGTTCATATCTTATATACTGGCTTGATAGATTCGTTGGATTGTCAGAAAAAATCTTTACAATAACCCGCGATGGAAGCTCAGGTTATAAAGGCCATGTAAAGAGGCTTCCCGATATAATCCATGGCCTTTCACAATTACCGGACATCATAATCGTAAACGGATGCACATATCTTATGGCACAGACATCGAATATAACAAAAGATTTAAATATACCCACTATTGTAAATTTAAATCCCATAATGATTGATGGAACAGGCATGTGTGGTGTATGCCGTGTTACAGTGGCAGGTAAAATGAAATTTGCCTGTGTGGACGGTCCTGAATTCAACGGCCATGAGGTGGACTGGAAAGAGTTTTTAGCAAGGAGAAAGGCATACATGGAGGAAGAGACACTGTTTTTCAGGCGCAGTGAACCAGAGTCTAAATTACATAAAGAAGGGAAGTGTCAGGTATGAGTGAAGAAAAGATAGAAAAAACCTCTAAGATTGATTTAGACCGCACAGAGATGCCAAAACAACCACCTGAGATAAGAAGGCACAATTTTAATGAGGTTGCCCTCGGTTATACAGAAGAGCTTGCCATAAAAGAGGCAAAGAGGTGTTTACAGTGCAAAAAGCCGAGATGCAAAACAGGCTGCCCTGTAGAGATTGACATACCTGATTTTATTGCCTGTATAGTAAAGGGTGATTTTTCAGCAGGTATTAAAAAGATAAAGGAAAAGAACTGTCTGCCAGCTGTGTGTGGTAGGGTATGCCCTCAAGAAACGCAGTGTGAATCAAAATGTATTCTTGCAAGCAAAAAAGGGGAGATAGCCATAGGAAGATTAGAGCGGTTCCTTGCAGATTGGGAGGCAGCACAGGGTAAAATAGATTTACCTAAAAAGGCAAAACCCACAGGGAAAAAGGTAGCCGTTGTCGGTTCAGGCCCTGCAGGTATAACAGTTGCAGGGGATCTGATACTTTTAGGGCATGAGGTAACGATTTTTGAGGCACTCCACAGGCCAGGTGGGGTCTTAACATACGGCATACCGGAATTTAGACTTCCAAAGGCAATCGTGGCAAGGGAAGTAGAATACATAAAGATGCTCGGTGTTAATGTTATAACAGACTTTGTTGTGGGTAAAACACGATCTGTTGATGAGCTCTTAGAAGAGTTCGATGCAGTTTTTATAGGCACCGGTGCAGGTCTACCGTGGTTCATGAACATACCTGGAGAGAATTTAAATGGCGTATATTCAGCAAACGAATATCTTACAAGGATGAATCTCATGCAGGGATACAGATTTCCTGCGTCATCAACCCCTGTAAAAAAACATACAAGGGTAGCTGTCGTAGGCGGTGGTAACGTGGCAATGGATGCAGCAAGAACTGCCCTTAGAATGGGCGCCAGTGAAGTAAGGATTATCTACAGACGTTCCCACGCTGAACTTCCTGCAAGGCTTGAGGAAAGTGAAAATGCAGAGGAAGAGGGCGTAATTTTCAATATGCTCACATTACCTATAAGATATATTGGTGATGAAAACGGCTGGATTAAAGAAATAGAATGTATAAAAATGGAATTGGGTGAACCTGATGCTTCAGGCAGAAGAAGACCCATAGAGATTCCCAATTCAAACTTTATAATCCCCACTGATGCTGTTGTATGTGCCATTGGAAATAGCCCCAATCCCCTTGTCCCTTCTACCACACCGGGCCTTGACACAACAAGGCATGGAACCCTTGTTGCTGACCCTGAAACAGGTAAAACTACCCGTGACAGGGTGTGGGCAGGAGGGGATATTGTAACAGGGGCAGCAACGGTAATCCTTGCTATGGGTGCAGGGAGAAAGGCTGCCCGTTCCATCCATGAATATCTCATGGGAAAATGACGTTCAATGAAAAAAATATTTTATTTACGATAGGCGGTACTTATTTGTAATAGGCATTCTTCTGTCCCTTCCAAAGGCCCGGGGGGTAATCTTAATCCCCGGTGGTGACTGCCTTCTTTTGTATTCATTTACATCGATCATGCTGATTACCCTTTCAGCCTCAGACTTGTCTATCTCATCCTTTGAAATGATCTCCTCTATGGTAAGGTCATCCTCCACATACATCTTGATTATGGGGTCTAATTTCTCATAGGGCGGCAGTGTATCCGTATCCTTCTGGTTAGGCCTTAGCTCTGCAGTGGGTTCTTTTTTCATTATGTTTTCAGGGATTACAGGACTTATTGAATTTCTATATGTGCCCAATTTATAAACCATTGTTTTTGGGACATCTTTGAGCACTGCAAAACCTCCTGCCATATCGCCGTATAATGTGGCATAACCTACGCTCATCTCAGATTTGTTTCCTGTAGTTAATACAAGCCAGCCAAATTTGTTTGAAAATGCCATAAGGATGTTTCCCCTAATCCTTGCCTGAATATTTTCTTCTGTAATATCCATCTTTAAGCCTTTAAAGAATGGCTCAAGGGTTCTCAAGTATGATTCGTATATTTCATCAATTGGGACTTTAATGAGGTTTATATGGAGGTTACTGGCAAGCTCTACTGCATCCCTTAATGATTCATCTGATGTAAACCTTGAAGGCATAAATAATCCTGTTACATTTTCTCTTTCCAAGGCATCTACGGCAATAGTTGCCACTAAAGCCGAATCAATGCCCCCGCTTATTCCAAGGACAACCTTTTTAAAACCGTTCTTTTTTGTATAATCAGAAAGACCTAAAATAAGGGCATTATACACCTCTTCCTCTTCAGTGGAAATATAATGCCTTTCAAGTTCAATGAGTTTTATCTTTTTTTTGTTTTTAATCTCACTGGAGATGTCTATGTGACCTGTAACACGTTTTTTCGTTTTTCCATCTTTTTCGCTCTCGATTTGTATAAGCTCTTCTTCTAATAAGTCTACGATGAGCAAATCCTCTTTAAATGCCATTGCCTTTGCTATAATCTTTCCTTTTTTATCCATTACAAAACTCTGTCCATCGTATATAATTTCGTCCTGACCGCCAACGAGGTTTGCATAAACCACAAATACACTGTTTTCTTGGCTTGCCCTGCTGATTACCTTTTCTCTAAGGTTTATTTTACCTACATAATAGGGTGAGGCGCTTATATTTATAATAAGAGTGGCACCTGAGGCAGCCTGGATTGCTACAGGCCCATTTCTATGCCAAATATCCTCTGAAATATTTACGCCAAATAAAAGTCCGGCATAGTTTGCCACATAGGTCTTTGTTCCTGGCGTGAAATACCTTCTTTCGTCAAAAACGCCCTGATTTGTTAAAAACATCTTGTGAAACACCCCTTTTATATTGCCATTGTAAATGATAGATGCTGCATTAAATATACGGCCGTCTCTTTTATCCACAAAACCCACGACAGCAACAATATCATAAACATCCATAGCTAACTTATTTAAAAATTTTAAATTATCATCTATAAATTTCGTTTTAAGGAGCAGGTCTTCAGGAGGACATCCTGTGATTGCAAGTTCAGGAAATGCTATAATATCTACATCGAGGGATTTTGCCATCTCTATATTTTCCTTAATCTTTTTATAATTACCCTCAAGGTCACCTACGATGAGATTAATCTGGCCTATGGCTATTCTGTATATTTTTTCCATTTTTTATCTCCTTTCCATAAGTTAATCAGAAGATGATATTTTTTACTGATATTATGATATGGAGAAAGTGGTGTCAATAAAGGTTTTGTGAAATTTTTTCATTGACAGTTGTTGTATATGGATGATACTTTTTTAAAAAAAGTGTTACAGAAGGCTTAATATGGCTGAAGTAGTAAGGTTCGGTGTTTCCCTTGATAGGGAACTCCTTGAAAGGTTTGATAATCTAATAAAAGAAAAAAACTATTCAAACCGTTCAGAGGCCATAAGGGATCTCATAAGGGAGGAATTCGTAAAAAGAGAGTGGATTGAAGGGGATGATGTGGCCGGTGCAATTGTGTTAATTTATGACCACCATAGAAAAGACCTGTTAAACAAAATAACGGACATACAGCACAACTATCAAAATGTCATAATATCAACCCAGCACATCCACTTAGACCATGACAACTGCCTTGAGATTATCGCTGTGAGGGGAAATCCAAAAGAAGTAAAAAAACTTGCCGATATATTAAAGGCAATAAAAGGGGTAAAGCATGGTGCATTGAGCATGTCAAGCACAGGCAAAGAGATTATATAATTTTATTTTTTTATATTTTGGTAACACAAAATTAAAAAAAATAACACTGGAGGCTTAATGAAAAAAACAGTTGCAATGTTTTTTATTTTAACTTTTCTTTCAACAATGTTATTGCTCGAGAATTGTTATGCCCAGGAAACAAAAAAGGTGGAATTATCAGATATTGTTGTTACTGCAACAAAATACAAAAAAGAAAAAACACAGTTTACACCCGTTGAACCTGTTGATACACCTTATGGTACACAATATAATATAGTAACATCAGAGCAGATAACACAGCAGACACCCCTTGACTTTCAAGCAACCTTGAGGGATGTGCCAGGGGTGATGATACAGACAAAAAACCTTGCAGGAAGCCAAACAAGCCATAGCCTGTATATCAGGGGTAGAGGTGCAAGTCATCCAAGCACTGACATAATAATCCTCTTTGACGGCGCACCTCGATTTGGTGCAATTTTTGGCCAGGTTTTAGGAGACAGTATTGCTGTATCTACAATTGACAGCATAGAAGTATATAAAAGTCCTCAACCCTCTGTATTTGGTAATGCCTATGCCATGGTCAATATACTGCCTAAACATACAAAAAAGGAAGGGAGGGAGGCAGAATTAAATATAAACGGAGGAAGCTACGAAACAATAAATGAGAGTTTATCTGCAGGTTTTAAGGATAAAAGATTCGATATTTATGGGGCGCAGAACCTTTTTTATACAGGCGGCCACAGACCGGATTCCGATGCATCTCAAAAAAACTATTATTTAAATACAGGTTATCAGTTAAACAGGGAGTGGAATTTGAGATTTCTCGCAAACTATGTTGAGGCAGCGACAGATGCACCAATGCCAGATAAAGTTTCTAATGCAACAAACGGGGTTAACTGGCCTCAGGCAGAACGTTATGAAACAGAATCTTTTTTTACAACCCTTACACTAAATAATGAATATGAAGACAAAAAAGGGTTTGTTAAGGCCTACCTTGATAGAACTGATTTTTATCTTCTCCAGGAACTAACAAACGGCAAACGTTATGGAGGAGGCACAGGTGGGCTAAAGTCTAAACAGGAAATAATGCTATATGGTTTAAGGGGTAAGGAAATATTTCAATCCTGGCAGAGAACAGAGTTTATTTTAGGTGTAGATCTGGATATGACGGCATTGAAAAATATACAGAGTACATATAGTGGTGCTTCAGCTCCAGGTATTAATGGTGGCAAGGCAAGAAGGGTCTGGGATTTTCCAGATACCATGCTCTTCTCGCCATATGGTGCCATAAGCCATTTAATCGGAAGCAAAGAGGGTTTTTTCGCAATCCCTTCGATAGGCGCAAGATACTACAATCATAATCAGTTTAAGGATAAATGTGGGTTTCAGGCCGGCCTTGTCTTTGGATATTCAAATACAGGTCTTAATATAAACTATTCAAGGGGCATAAATTATCCCACACCTGTTGCCCTTATGAACTTTGTGTTAGAAGGTTCATTAGTAAACAACGCAAGGGAATACTGGAGGCAAATAAAACCAGAGGTTGTAGACCATTATGAGGCAGGCATTAAACATACAATACCCAATAAGGCATCTATGGGCGCTACAATCTTTAAAGATTTAGGAAAGGATAGATTTCTCACCTACATGTCTGGAGCCACCATACCTGCCCAATTTAACGACCCAATAGGCTATTATGAAATAAAAGGCCTTGAGATTACAGGCTCATTTACCCCTTTTAGGGATTTTGAACTATTTTCTGCTGGAACATGGATGCAATCAGAGGCAAAAGGTGGAAACGGGCAAAAAAGCGATAAACTTCCATATACCCCTGGATTCCAGTTCCAGGCAGGTATTAAATGGACATTTCTTAAAAAATATAAGTTTTTTATAGATATGCAACACCTAAGGGATCTTTATCAGGGCACATTTGCAAGGAGTAATACCTTTAACACGCCAAACATTACATCAAAGGACAGGCTAAATGACATCACTACATTAAATGCAAGATTTGCATATATGTTCCATTATAAAAAAATGCACATAACCGATTCTGAATTATCTCTTGCCATAAACAACATACTAAACAAAAGATATGAATATGCAAAGGGATATCCTATGCCTGGAATAACAATATTAGGTGGGATGAGCTTAAAGTTCAGATAAAGGAAAAGGCAAAACCAATGAAAAAGGCCATAATAATTTTAACCATGTTTTTATCAATTATCGGAATTTTATCTTATACCAGTCAAAAGGGATTAACATCAGAAAGAAAATACTTAATCATAACGTCAGATACGCTACTTGCCAATATGGTATCATCCCTTCTGCCAAAGGAAAGGTATTCTGTTGAAGCAATTTTACCACCTGACCAATGCCCTGGCCACTATGACATAAAAATCAAGGATATGGAAAAGATAAAACATTCAGAACTTATTGTATCCTTTAGAGATATGCCTTTTTTAAACAACAGTGCCTTTAATGAAAAAACAAGGATATTTGTGGATTCAAAGGGTCATAACTGGATGTCCCCGAATCATTATGAACATGGTCTAAAGATGATCAGCAATATACTTATAAATCATTTTAAACAGGATGCATTGACAATCGAGAGATTAAAGGATAAGGAAATGAAAAGATTAAAAGAGGCAACAATTAATCTGAAAAGGCTCATAAAGGATAATGGCTTATTGGGGAAAAAGGTAATTGCTTCATCTATGCAAAAAGAACCCCTCGAATGGATGGGTTTTAAAGTGGTTGCCGAATACGGTAGACAGGAATCTTTAAGCACAAAAGACATTGTGAGGCTAACAAAAATTGAAAAAAAAGGAGAGGTAATTCTTGTGGTGGATAACCTCCAGTCAGGTCCTAATGTGGGTAAATCCATAGCAGAGGCCATAGGTGTCCCCCATGTGGTACTTACTAATTTTCCTTCTGAAAAGGGCTATATTGAGACACTGAAAGAAAATGTATTAACCATAATAAATGCATTAAACAAAAGATGAATTGTTCACCTTACATTGAATTAAAAGACATTTCAGTGAAAAAGGGAAGTTCTGTTATCCTTCACAGGATAAATCTAAGCATTAATAAAAACGAATTTGTAGGCGTTATCGGGCCAAACGGGGCAGGTAAATCAACGCTTCTAAATGTCATAGCAGGTCTTGAGAGGTTTGAAGGAACACTATGGCTCTTCGGTGAAAAGGAATCATGGACGCGGGACAGAAAAAAAAGATTAAAAATAGGATATCTGCCACAGCTTTTTCAAATAGAAAGAAGGTTTCCTGTTAATGTGTTGGAGCTTGTTATGACAGGTGTCACAGGTCGCATAGGATTATTTCATTTTCCAGAAAAAAAATATCTATATGAGGCATACGACATAATGGACACGCTCAGAATAAGACATTTAGCAAAAAAACCAGTAGGAATATTATCAGGGGGAGAGCGTCAAAAGGCTCTTCTGGCAAGAACATTGATGCAAAAGCCAGATATGTTGCTACTCGACGAGCCAACGGCAAACCTCGATATTGCTGTTCAAAAAGAATTTTTTGACCTCGTTACAGGGATACACAAAATGGGAAATGTAACGATTTTGCTTGTCACCCATGATTTTAACCTTTTACCGCAAGCAATGGAAAGGGCGATTCTATTAAGTGAGGGTAAAGTAATCTTCGACGGTCATACATGGGATACGCTCTCAGGGGAAAGGCTTTCTAAAATATTCGATATAAATCTTGAGACATTCAAACGTAATGGAAAGAGATTTATTTCTTATGATGGCTGAAATTATTGACACCATTACATACCTGCCTGTTCAAAGGGCTATAATTGCCTCTCTGTTATGCGGGATCAGCTGTTCCTTTTTATCCGTCTTTGTAGTGCTTATGAAAATGCCCTTAATAGGCGTTTCAATGTCCCATGCAGCCTTTGCCGGTGCTGTCCTCGGGATATTATGGGGTTTGAACCCATTTCTCTCAGGCCTTTTGATGTGTCTTATTGTAGCAGGTGCTTTAGGTCCTCTATCAGACCGCACAGATTTGGCACCTGAAAACATGCTGGGCATTATATTTTCCTTTCTCATGGGCATTGCATTTCTCGGCATGGGTATTATTTCAAAGACAAGGGCCACTGCCTTAAACCTCATGTGGGGTAGCCTTTTGACCCTTTCTAAGACTGACATCATAATACTTTCATTGGCAACCATCTGTGTTGTCCTGTTCGTTGTTTTGTTTTTTAAAGAAATCAAACTTATTGTTTTTAACAGGCGCCTTGCATATTTAAGTGGCATCCCGGAAAAACCTATCTATTACACCCTTTTATTCTTAACAGGCATGGTTGTTTCATCGAACCTCAGCACTGTGGGAGGGTTGCTTATCTTTGCCCTCCTTGTTCAGCCAGGGGCTGTGGCACTGCAACTCACATACAATCTCAAGTTGTTTTTCCTTATTGCCGTTATATCAGGGGTGGCATCCTGTTTGTTTGGTCTAATCCTTTCCTATGTTTTTGATATACCTTCAGGCGCATCGATAGTGCTTGTCTCTACCTCCATATTTGCACTGGCATACATATTTTCACCGAAAAAAAATACAAAAAATAGAGGGGTTTAATTGATATGATGGATTATGAAATCTATAAAAAAAGAAGGGATTTTTTTAACAGACACGCCCAAAGGTGGGATGATATGTGGTACAAGGATACCTCCACAGGTCAATACGTTAAACACAAAAAAGGATTTGAAAGGCTCTTTAATCTTCTGCCTTTAAAAGAAGGGGATAGTGTGCTCGATGTTGGTTGTGGAACAGGTATCCTCGTTCCTTATATTTTAAATCGTATAAAAGATAAAGGTGTTTTATACGAACTGGATTATGCATATGAAATGCTTTATATCAACTATAACCTCCACAGAGAAAAAAATGTAAATTTTATCCTTGCAGAGGCTGAAAATACACCTTTTAAAACATGTGTGTTTGATCTGATTATTTACTTTTCTTGTTTTCCCCATTTTCACGATAAGAAAAACGCCCTTTTGTCCATGGTGAAGACTTTAAAGAGAGATGCCTATTTTATTGTGAGTCATTTTGATTCATCTGAAGAGCTTAACATGCACCACGCTTCTTATGAGGCTGTTATGCATGACCGCCTACCCAATGAAAAGACAATGAGGCATTTGTTTTATACAGCAGGACTCAGTATTCATAATTTTATAGATGAAACGGGTTTTTATTATATTATGGCAAAAAAACAATAATTAAATGGATTGTTTGTTTTTTTACTTTAATTGAAAAAAAGAGCGTATCTCCTGTGGAACGCCTCTAAAATCGAGATGCTTCATAACATCTTCCATTGTATATCTCTTTAATCTTCTAAAATAACCGTTTGCCTTTGCACATACATGTCCCGATGAATTCTCAATAATCCCTGTCACATTATATGTATTATGAATTACCTCGAGCACCTGTCCCTTTGCCCTATAAGTTTCTTTACTAATAATAGGCCTTTTGAATTCTATCTCCATCTTTGTCGTGGCAGAGATGACCTTTGTCTCTACAAATAGGGCCCACCACATAACTTCATCGAGTATGCCTGCCACAATACCACCGTGCATCATCCCATCGTATCCTTGAAATCTTTGATCTGCAATAAACTCACAAAATACGGTGCCATCGGCATATTGAATTTCAAGACCTAACCCGCCTGTTGCAGGTCCACAAAAGAAACACGTTTTGTAACCGGGTAATAATCCTGTCATAAAATAAAAAACCTCCTGTTATAAATTTTTATATATGAAGAGGATGATTTATATTATAATCTTTAGACCACAAAGGCAATAATTCATAACAGTTTTTGCAAAAGAAATCATTTATAACTCCCTCCACATTATGGACACCCCCCTAAGTTTGGTTTACCACTGATTTGTGATGGCCTATATGGAGTGAAAAGAAGACTCGATGCAGGATTGAAGGTTCAAATTATGCTTAAGCCATAAGAGATGGCCTCTTAAGTGTGTGGTTCATCTGAATCGTATTGCTTTTGGAAAATAAATATGTCGACAAAATTTAAATAGATTATTGCATATCATCTTTTGGTATGTTACTAAATTATTTTAGAGACTTTCCATGAAAAATCTATTAAGACAGATTCCAAAGGTTGATGAAATAATAAAACACAAAAGATGGGCTGAACTTGAGTTAAAATATCCTAAAAGCACACTGAAAAATTCTTTGAGGCTTTGTCTCGATGAAATAAGAAAAGACATATTGGCTACCAGGATAACAACAATCCCCTCTATCGAAGATATGTTAGAAAAAGTGGAGTCTTATTCAAGGCTTGAGATATCACCTAATCTAAAGAGGGTAATCAATGCAACGGGGATCATTATACATACAAACTTAGGAAGGTCGCTTCTTGCAGACAATGCCATAGAGGCAATTAAAAATGTGGCCTTACACTATTCAAACCTTGAATATGACCTCGAATCAGGAACCAGAGGCTCAAGGTACAACCACTGCATAAAAATCATAAAAAGACTTACCAATGCTGAAGATGCCCTTGTAGTTAACAACAATGCAGCGGCAGTGATGCTCGTGCTAAATACCCTTGCTGAGGGTAAAGAGGTTATTATATCAAGGGGTGAACTTATAGAGATAGGTGGTTCTTTCAGGATACCCGATGTTATGAAAAAAAGCGGGGCTATACTAAAAGAGGTAGGCACAACGAATAGGACTTATATTAAAGACTATGAAAACGCCATATCCTCTTTAACAGGTCTTTTTATGAAGGCACACACGAGCAACTATGTAATAAAAGGCTTTGTAGCCCAAATCAAAACAGAGGACCTCGTGGCTATTGGCAATAAATATAACATTCCCACATATTTAGATGCAGGAAGCGGTCTGATGTTTCCATTTCTGGGATCAGAAGCTACAGGTGAGCCATGTATAAGGGATGAGATAAAAAAGGGTATTGACATTATATCCTTTAGCGGTGACAAACTTTTAGGTGGCACACAGGCTGGAATTATAATAGGTAAAAAGACATTTATAGAGCAATGTAAATCGAATCCTTTAACAAGGGCATTGAGACCTGATAAGTTTACCCTTGCAGGCCTTGAAAGCACATTGATTTTATATCTTGATGAAAAAAAGGCTAAAGAATCTATTCCAACACTGAAGATGATATTAGAAGATGATAGAACGCTTAAGAGAAGGGCACTTGTTTTAGCAAAGAGGTTAAAAAAGCATAATCTTCCCATATATGTAGATGTCATCCCTACTTATTCAGAAGTGGGAGGCGGCTCTTTTCCTGATGTTAAGTTACCTTCTTATGCCTTTACAATAATCCCTGAGGATATACCATTAGGTGTGTTTGAAGAAAAATTAAGACAGCTTAATACTCCTATTATTGCCCGCATAGAAAAGGAAAGGCTCATATTTGATGTAAGAACAGTCCTGAAAAAAGACGAAGAGGACCTCATAAGAGGTATTATAAAGGCATCATCGCCTAACTAACTTCTTGTTACCCCATGGATAATAGGGAATTAAACAAAAAAACAAAAACAGCACTAAATATAATCAATATAGTAGCAAACGACGAGGGAAAGAGGTTAGACATTTATATATCTCAAGCATTCTCTATTACAAGAACAAAGGCAAAAATGTTGATAGAAGAAAATTACATCACCGTGGACGGAAAGACAACAAAGCCTTCCATAAAGGTAAAAAGGGGTATGCATATAAAAGGCGAGATACCAGAAGAAGAACCCCTTTCTATAGAGGCCCAAGATATACCACTAAATATTATTTACGAAGATGAGTACATACTGACAATAAACAAACCCTTCGGGATGGTTGTCCATCCATCCTTTGGCCATAAGGATAAAACCCTTGTAAATGCAGTGCTTTCCCATTTAAATGTCACATGTTATGAAAATGCTCCCATTCCAAGGGCAGGCATTGTCCACAGACTTGATAAGGACACAACTGGTGTAATACTTGTGGCAAAGGATTCAAAAACCCAGGACATGCTTTCCAACATGTTTAAAAAAAGGGAAATTTTAAAACAGTATAGGGCTGTGGTAGAAGGTATTATAAAAGAAGATACCATAATAATCGAAGGAAATATAGGCAGACACCCCACAGAGAGAAAAAAGATGGCTGTTTTAAAAACAGGTGGAAGAGAAGCCATTACCGTTGTTAAGGTTCTGGAGAGGTTAAAAAATTTTTCCTATGTTGAGGTATATCCAAAGACAGGTAGAACCCATCAGATAAGGGTGCACTTATCCTATATAGGCCATCCTGTTGTAGGAGACGAAACTTACGGGAAGAGGGCAAAACATGCATCAAAGAGGATACTCCTCCATGCATATAAGTTAGATTTCATTCATCCTTTAAAACATACCCCCATATCTTTATGTGCCCCTGTGCCAGATGACATCGAGGCATTTATCCAATCCCATAGAGTTTAATCTAAAAAAATTCATTAAAATTTATCTTTTTTTATGTTAACATAAAAAGCTTTCTGCCTATGGCAAAAAAACAATTAGAATATGCAAATAATATAACAGGAGGAACTGTGAAAGATGAGTCTTATTGAAGCATACATAATTACATTTATTGCAAGTTTTTGTTCTCTCGTTATAGAGATGGTGGCAGGTCGTATCTTAGCACCCTTTGTTGGCGTCTCCATCTACACATGGACAAGCATCATAGGCGTCATACTTGCCGGTATAAGTATAGGTGCATATATAGGTGGAAAGCTTGCCGATAGATATCCCACAAGAAAAACCCTCGGCTGGTTACTTTTGATCTCTGGTATAACATCCCTTACAATCATACCCCTTACATATGCCATTGCTGCATATAGATTCCCGGTTTCTCTTATGATGAGGATATTTATCGTAACAACTATCATCTTTTTTATCCCTGGTTGTGTGCTGGGCACTATTTCTCCTGTTGTTGTAAGGCTTACATTAAAAAATCTTGAAAAAGCAGGTAATGTTATAGGAAAAATTTATGCCTTTTCCACATTAGGTGCCATAATCGGAACATTTGCCACAGGATTTTTTCTTATTTCTTATATGGGCACAAGAAGTATAGTTTTTACCATGGGAATCATATTAATACTTGCTGCAATTTTTTCTGGGTCTCTTATCAAAACAAAGAAGATGGCAGTATTATTTTTGATTATTGCAATACCCTTTTTGTGGCTCATATATCACTACATGTATAAACCGCCTCTGACAAAACAAACATATCTATACAAAGAAAGTGACTATTTCACAATAAAGCTAACAAAAACAACAAGCTCCGATGGAAAAACACCCCTTGAGGCATTGATTCTCGATAATCTTATCCACTCTTATGTTGCCCTGAATAACCCTTATCACATTGAATATGAATACGAAAGGATATATTCCGATGTATTGAAATGGAAGTTTAAAAAGGATGAACACTTTAAAAGCCTTACTATTGGTGGTGGTGGATATACATTCCCCAGATACATGGAAGTATATTATCCAAAAGCAGACATAGATGTAGTAGAAATTGATCCTGAGGTGACAAAGATAGTTTACAATCACTTAGGACTTCCCAGGGATATCCGTATTAGAAGTTTTAATGAGGATGGAAGATGGTATGTGATGAATTGCAAAGAAAAATACGACCTCATATTTACCGATGCCTATAATGACCTTTCCATACTTTACCACTTAACTACAAAAGAGTTTTTACAACAGCTTAAAGATATCATGAAGCCAAATGGACTTCTTATGTCCAATATTATAGACAATTTTCAAAAAGGTGCGTTTTTACCATCTTATATGAAGACACTCGCTGAGGTCTTTGGAAAAGACAATATCTACCTTGTATCAATAAATCCAGACTTTGAAAATACCAAAATAAGCACATTCATAGTTATTGCGTCCAATGGTAAAATGGATATTGACAATTTTGTCCGTTTTGTCAGGACAGAACTTAAAGATCACGCAAAATCTTATGTGGTACCAAAAAACATGGTAGAAGAATTTATAAATAAAAAATATGCTATTGTAATAAGGGATGACTACGCACCAGTTGACAACCTTATTGCCCCTGTATTTGAAGAAAGATTCGGTTATAACAGAAAAAGTTAATAAAGATTTCTTGATTTATTTCAACGAATTTTTTAAAATTAAAAATGTGCGGGCATAGCTCAGTTGGTAGAGTGCAAGCTTCCCAAGCTTGATGCCGCGGGTTCGACCCCCGTTGCCCGCTCCAGATAATATAAATTTATAAGTTTTATCTCCCAAGAAACCCCCAAATGTGTTTTATATCCAAAATACTTCATATACATCAAAAAAAAGAGATATTTACTCCGTTGACAATGATGCTTTTTAATAAAAGTTTGTAGAAGGCACCTAATGGAAAAAAACGTGTTTAAAACAACATATAAAGTAGAAAAGATGGATTGTCCTAATGAAGAACATTTAATCCGTATGGGCCTTAAAGATTTAACTAATGTAAAATCAATTGTCTCTGATATACCTAAAAGAATACTATATGTTTATCATTATGATAGCCCTGATGAGATAACAGAACGTATAAATAATCTAAATCTTGAGCCCCGTTTGATTACTACAGAAAAGTTTAATGATAATGCCCAAACTGATGTAAAAAGTCAAAAAAAGGTGCTTATACAGGTTCTCATTATTAATCTTTTTTTCTTTAGTCTTGAGGTTATTACAGGGCTTTTAGCAAATTCTATGGGCCTTGTTGCAGATAGCCTTGATATGCTTGCAGACAGCATAGTTTATAGCCTTTCTCTCTTTGCAGTAAGGGCACCCACATCAAAAAAGAAGTTAGTTGCAGCTGTAGCAGGTTTCTTTCAGATGTCTCTGGCAATATTGGGTTTTATTGAAGTCATAAAAAGAACAATAGGATATGGTGATGACCCTGACTTTAAGATTATGATTGTCATATCTTTATTAGCATTAATCGGTAATGCCATATGTCTATATCTGCTTTATAAGTCAAAGAGCGAAGAAGCCCATATGAAGGCAAGTATGATATTTACATCTAATGATGTTATTGCCAATTTAGGCGTAATTGTAGCAGGTATCTTTGTTTATTTAACAGAATCGAGAATGCCTGACCTTTTAATAGGGGCAATAATATTTTTAATAGTTGCAAGAGGCGCCTACAGGATTATAGGGCTTTCTCGATAAAATAAAAAACATATGAAATTTTGAAGACCCATACTCATTGGCCACTAATGTCCTCTTTTGCCTCACAATATACGGGCCCACCGGGTGACTCCAACCATTAACTAATGTCACTATTTATTTCCCATAAGAAGCCAGATTTGTAAAGAAAGCCCTTGGGCTCAATCGTTTTTGTTGTTCATGCATTACGAACCATCTCCAATAAGGGGCAACACTTTATCTATGTGAAAATAGACAAGGTACTTTGTTTCCCTTTCATAGGATTGCTGCATTTTATATGTCTTTTTCCTTCTTAATGTTTCTATTAATGGACTATTTGCTTCCTCTTTTATCTTTGTAAGATACAAACGTTTACCTACATAATTTTCTCCATCCTCTTTAAAAAGGAATGCAGCATAGGGATTGGTTTCAAGATTTTTATGGGTAAGCCTGTCTGCCATAATAAAGGCAATAGTCTCTTCATCTATAAAGTGTGGCCTTGAATAGATTGCCACATTCACAATGCCTTTTGCATCTGCAGTTGCCAATATACCAATACCCTTTTTCTGTTCAAAATAATCATTTAGCTTCATCAATACCCCCTGTTTGGTATAAAAATTGGATAGCTAATTATAGCAAAATTTATAAAGGAATGGTAGATTTATATGAGGCAATAATATTATGGATAGGCGAAGAGTAAGGACCATCAGATATGGTATTCGAAACAAAGGCCCTGTAGCATACTGGATGAATAGAGACCAGAGGGCCAATGATAACTGGGCACTAATTTTTGCCCAATCTCTGGCAATAGAACAACATCTTCCATTATGCGTTGTCTTCTGCCTTTCCCCTCAATTTTTCAATACTACCTTAAGACACTATGATTTTATGCTTGAAGGCCTAAAAGAAGTTGAGGCAGATCTGTTACACAAAGAGATACCATTTTTTCTCATTTCAGGGACCCCTGAAAAAGAAATCCCAAGATTTATCAGCTCTCACAGAGTCAGTTCGCTCATTACTGATTTTGATCCATTGAAAATAAAAAGGGATTGGAAGGAACGTGTAGCCCGTGAAATTGCTATCCCCTTTTTTGAGGTTGATGCCCATAACATCGTTCCATGCTGGGTAGCATCTGAAAAACTCGAATACGGTGCATATACTATAAGACCGAAGATTCGTCATCTTTTAAAAGATTTTCTTACAGAGTTTCCGCCAGTACAGAAACATCCCTTTCAGTGGAAAAAGAAGCCAGCTAAAATTGATTTGACATCCATAAGAAAAGGGCTTACAGTTGATAGATCTGTGTCCCCTACTGCCTGGATAAAGCCAGGAGAAAAGGCAGCTCATGAACAATTAGAGAATTTTATTAAGAAAAGGCTGGGCAGGTATAGTAGAGAAAGAAATGACCCCAACTGTCAGGGGCAGTCAGATCTTTCGCCCTATCTTCATTTCGGTCAAATTTCAGCACAGAGAATAGCCCTTGAGGTATTAAAAGCACGGATTGGAAATGATGAAAAAAATGCTTTTCTCGAAGAGCTTATAATCAGGAAGGAATTATCTGACAATTACTGCTTTTACAATAATAATTATGACCGTTTTGAAGGCTTTCCTACCTGGGCACAAAAGACCTTAAATGACCATAGAAATGATCACAGAGCATACATATATTCCCTTAAAGCATTTGAAGATGCAAAAACACATGACGATCTCTGGAATGCAGCGCAAGTTGAGTTAGTAAAATGTGGCAAGATGCATGGATATATGAGGATGTACTGGGCAAAAAAGATTTTAGAATGGTCTGAATCTCCAGAAGCAGCCCTTGAAATAGCTATTTATCTCAATGACCGCTACGGGTTAGACGGCATGGACCCTAATGGTTACACTGGTATTGCCTGGAGTATTGGCGGGGTTCACGATAGGCCATGGCGCGAAAGACCGATCTTTGGTAAGGTGCGTTACATGAGCTATTCGGGCTGTTCAAAAAAATTTGATGTACAATCGTATATACAGAGGATAGCAAACTTATGAAATATATCTTAAAATATATTCACTATATTCTTGTCCCTATCTTTTATATTGCTATTGCAAAGGCAGGTGCTTCCTTTACCATGCAGGGTATTTCATCGTGGTATCTGACAATCACAAAACCTCCATACACACCTCCAGGCACTGTAATAAGTATCCTGTGGACAATCATTTATATACTCACTGCCATTTCCTTTATCCTTTTTGTTAATAAAGGTAGGGGTAAAAAATACTTCTGGCACATTATAGGGCTTTTTCTTGTAAATGGTATAATAAATGCGTTCTGGAGCTATATCTTTTTTGTCTACCACAAAATTTTTCTTGCTTTTCTTAATGCAGTGCTTATATGGATTAGTGTAGCACTCCTTATGGTAGCCCTGTGGAGACATTCTATAATAGCCAGTCTACTCCTTGCTCCTTATCTTGTATGGACTTCATTTGCTACCTATCTCGCCTTTATCATATACAGGTTAAATTGAGTCTCTTAGTATACCTGTTCACATACTAACATGAAGTGAACTGTTTGGCACCATAAGCATTCTTGTACCATTTTAAATTTTCTTATTTCACACAACAGCTTGATACTTTTAATAAAATACAGTATAATCCGAATTTAAAAGGGCTCAGGGTTTGAAAATTCCTATAAAGACTCAAAAAGGCACTATAAACATTACAGAAAGGTTAAAAGAGCTTAATAGAACAGAAAATTGTGCGGTTCTTGCGACATTAAATAATGGACATCCCTACACCTCGCTGGTAAACTTTGCTTTCACACCTGATTACAGGGCAGTGCTCTTTGCTACACCAAAGGCAACGAGTAAATACCGCAACATACTCAAAATGCAAAGTGTGGCCCTTCTCATTGACAATAGAACAAAATCTGCCCAAAATTTGATGGATTTAGAGGCTGTAACAATCTTAGGAACAGCACATCCTGTTAAAAGGGGCAACAGGTGGGAAGACCTTGCAAAAATATATATAGAAAAACACCCCATCCTTGAGGAGTTTGTCCGCTCACCAACTACAGCATTGATAATCGTAAATATAAAAAGATGTATACATGTAAGTAAATTTCAAAGTATCAGTGTTTGGGATGCCCAGGCATAGACCTATCAACTTATTCAGTATGGATAATAATCTCTAATGATTTTCAATCAAATCTGAGATTCTCTCAATCAGTTCATATATTTTAAGTGTCGGTTAATAACTATGTGTATTGAAAAAATTACATTCGAAGCAAAAAATATAATTTGTATCCACAAGGTTTTGACACTTATGCCTCCTGGTTTTTTATGTAGAATACGAGAATACAATTGTGTCATCCATGGCAAAAAAATTATCCTTGAATAATATAATGGTAATGGTTATGATAAACACAAAATATTTAGAGGCCAGAAATGGATGCTAAAGAATACTGCCTTTTAAGCCTCTTGTAATTTTAAGGACCTTCTTTATACAGGCCACCATCTAACACGGAAGTCTTTATAAACAAGGTTACCAAGAAAATAAAAGGGTTGAGATTTTAATCTTTATGAAGGTATCAAGATCAAGTGCTGAATTATAGATAATTTATGGAGGTTTGCAATGGGTGAACAAAATTTGGAAAAAAAACGTTGGTTTCTCGCCATCTCAGGTGTCGTAATCATGCTTATCTTAGGCACTGTTTATGCATGGTCTGTATTTGTAAAGCCTATTGTGGCAATGCATGGCTGGGAAGTTAAGGTTGTGCAAAGGGTTTTCATGCTTATCATTGGTGTAATCGGTGTTTCAGCGGCCTTAGGAGGTTTGCTGGTAGACAAAAAGGGACCAAGATTTGTCGCCATAATAGGCGCGCTTTTCTATGGCGGCGGAGTTTTGCTTGGTGGTGTTGCACTGCATATGGGTAATTTTTGGTTTTTGCTTTTTGGATACGGTCTTATTGCCGGCATAGGTAATGGTTTGGCATACGTCGTACCAATTGCCACTTTAATCCGCTGGTTTCCTGATAAAAGAGGCATGATTACAGGTCTTGCTGTTATGGGTTTTGGCTTTGGTGCCTTTTTTATCGGTATGATTATCCCTGGTCTTATCAACAAAGTCGGTGTAGCAAATGCTTTTTTTATCCTTGGTGCAGTGTATCTAATATTTAATCTTCTGGCATCGTCTATCTTAAAAAACCCACCTGCTGGCTGGCTCCCCAAAGGTTTTACACCGCCTCCTACCACTGTTAGTGCAGCAGATTCTTTTAGCTGGAATGAGGCTAAAAGAACACGCCAGTGGTATATGCTATGGAGTATGCTGTTTTTGAATGTTACAGCGGGCATGGGGCTTCTATCCAAATTATCTCCTATGGCACAAGATGTTATTAAAATAGCTCAAAAGGTTGATGACCCGGCAAAACTTGCAGTGCTGGGTGGTGGTGTTCTGGCAACGGCCTCCATTTTTAATGGACTGGGACGCCTTTTCTGGGCTGCTGTTTCAGACAAAATAGGCCGCAAAGGCACCTACATGGTTATGTTCATAACGCAGGCAATTCTTTATATCCTTCTTCCTCAAATTACAAGCGTGCTCATCTTTACAATTATTGCATGCTATCTTCTCTCCTGTTTAGGGGGTGGTTTTGCTGTTATGCCGTCTTTTACAGCAGATACATTTGGTCCTACTTATATAGGCAGGGTTTACGGTTTTCTTCTCACTGCATGGGGTGCGGCAGGTGTTGTCGGTGGTTTTGTGTTTGCCGAATTCAACAAAGAGCAGTCACTTTTCACTGCCGCGGGTTGCCTGCTTGTAGGATTTATAATCGCCCTAATGTTTAAACGGCCCAAACATGTTTCAGAATATAAAAAATAAAAAAATATAATTTTTATACACAATTATTAAGGGCGTCGGTAATAAACTGGCGCTCTTTTTTTAAACACACTGTAAATCATCAACCAAATTTAAAATTTTTGTGTTTCTATATAAATCCTCCACTGACTATTTTAAAATAGATTTAGCTGTGTCCATGGTTTCTTATTCCTCATCCGGTCCTTCTTCTTCGATTTCTGGTATAGATGGTTTGGCCATTCCAAGACCGAGCATCTCTATCTCTTCTGTGGGTGCCTTTGGAATCAGGTGTCGAGGCAAAAAGGCAGCATTAGCAATAAGTGTTGGAAATACTGCGCTGGCTATTACAGCAAGAACAAGAAAGGAATATTGTTGCTGGGTTATAATGTTATGAGTAAATCCGAAAAGGGCAGAAATGGTTCCAAATGTAAGTCCTGTGGACATTAAAAGCGTATAGTACCATCTTTCATTGCGTTCGCGGCGAAATAAACTGATAAAAGGAAAAAGACCAAATATCTTTGAAAAAACTTTACCTGCAAGCAAAATGATAAAGACAACTGGACCGGACACAACAGCAGGGAGAGAGACAAGCATACCGGCGCGGAGAAAATAAAAGGGGGTCAAAAAACCAACAGTTAATGTTCGCACACGTCTAACCCAAAAAGTGTCTTTAGCAGCACCTCCAGCCATTACCATACCTGCAATATACGCAGGTAAGACTGCTTCGCTGCCTGACCAAATTGATAGTGCACCTAATCCGAAAAGTATCAACAAAAGCCATTTGGTCCTTATTGCAGCAGTACGAAACGCATACAGATGCGTTATAAAACGTGTAGCAATTGGTAGAAAGATAATGACAATTGCTGACACTATTATAAATATCAGTGTTTTATAGGTAAATGGTGCAAAAATAAGGCCCAGCGCAATTACCGTGCCAAGGTCATTTACAAAACATGCACCTAAAACGCCTTTACCGAATTCTGTTTTATTAAGACCAGTTTCAAGCATTACTGCATAGACAACGGCCATTGAAGTTGTGGAAAGGGCAATTCCGCAAAGCAGGCTTGCTTGCAAAGTCCACCCTAAAACATAATATGCAATGCCAGCACAACCAAAAAATGGGGCAAAGAAACCCACCAAACCTACAACACTTACCTCCTTAAGCTTTGTTCGAAGCACATAAGGGTCAAGTTCTGCTCCTGCCAAAAAGGTCAATAGAACAGCACCAGTGGATGCCAAAAAGCGTAACCATTCAGCATTGGAACTCAATAAATCTCCTTTACCAAGAGCGACCACTACTGTCCCTGCTACTGCCCCCACGCATATTTCAACAAGGGCTATTGAAATCCGTAAATGGTTTGCAAGGATTGTTGCACCCACAGCCAGCGAAAGCCACAAAGCAACGATTTTAAAAGTCTCTTCCATTAAAACTCCTCCTTAATGATTTACAAGTATTATCTTCAACGTTTGGCGAATTTCACAACTTTAACATGTTAGATACATGTTTTTATATTTGTTTTGTACGGTGGGAAATCGATAATTACGATAACCCCAGCCAAACATTAAAGTTTAAAGCAGGAGTCATTAGCCTTTAGGGCATTTAGAGGTGAACCCCATCACCTTTTTAAAATTAACATAATTTTATATTTTTTTCAATATAAATGGTGTTGCTCCTTTATTTTTTGCCCGTCTACTATAAAACTATTCAAATGGCCTTTAAAAATTTATTTGCTTTATCCCTTATATGTTTATAAATTATATTTATGGAAAAGGTTTTTATAAATATCCCTTACAAAATTGTATCCAAGAACATAAAAAGGGTTTTGGAGCTCGATGTAGGCGCAGAGATTTATATAGAAAATAACCTGCTCGACGAAATTTCAATGGATGAGGCAAAGGAACTCGGAAAAAATCTAAAAGAGTGCGGGATTGAAACTACAGTCCATGCACCTTTTATGGATTTAAGCCCTGGTGGATTCGACAGGGCAATTAAGAGGGTTTCTATTGACAGGATTAAAAAGGCAGTAGATGTGGCCAAAAACATTGATGCAAAGGCAATAGTGTGCCATCCAGGTTATGATAAATGGCGTTTTGACGGCAATGAACAGATGTGGCTTGAAAGCAGCATAGAAACATGGAGCGAGGTATTAAGTCACGGAGGAAAAGAAATGGAGGTTCTTCTTGAGAACATTTTTGAAGAGACCCCGTCAACTTTTATTGCCCTCTTTGGTTATTTCAGAGAAAAAAATCTGTATTTCTGTTTTGATACAGGACATTTTAACCTCTTCTCAAAGGTGGATTTAGAAGAGTGGCTTTTGCCCCTAAAAGATAAGATAAGGGAAATGCACATCCACGATAATCATGGAAAATCAGACGAACATCTCCCATTGGGAAGAGGGATTTTTCCCTTTAGAGAGCTTAAATCTTTTATCAAAAACACAACGGGTATTCGTTTTACCACAGAGTTCCATAGCGAAAAACATGCCTTAGAAAGTATTAAAAATCTAAAAGAATTTTTAAGATAAATCTCCTTTAAAAAGTTGTTTGACATAAATAAACCACTTTGTTATCATGGATTGTAAAAGATTATGTTCGATGAAAAATTAAAAAGGTTATTTTCCCCTAATTCTATTGCTGTTATAGGTGCCTCTGACAGTTTTGATAAACTCGGTTACCATGTTATGAAAAGCCTTGTAAAAGGCAATTGTAAATCCCCGATATACCCTGTAAATCCCAATGGGCAAAACATCTGGGGAATAAAGACATATCCATCCCTTACAAGTATACCCTATCCTGTGGATTTGGCAGTAATTGTTGTGCCTGCCAATAGTGTGCCCGGCGTTCTATATGAATGCGGTAAAAAAGGTATAAATGGTGTTGTTCTTATAACAGCAGGATACAAAGAAATCGAGGCAGAGGAAGGAAAAATTCTCGAAGAAGAAGTAAAAAGGATTGCCACAGAATTTGAAATCCCCATTATTGGCCCCAATACATTCGGTTTTGTAAACCTTACTGAAGGCGTTAATGCTTCCTTTACATACGAATTTTCCCTTATTAAAAGGGGGGGGAGTAACCCTCATAAGCCAAAGCGGTGGATTCTGCCACATTTGCGGATTTCTTGCAATGGAAGAAAGGATGGGGATGGCAAAACTTATGAGCTTAGGGAACAGGGTCAACATAGATTTCCCTGAGGCCGTAAGGTATTTTATGGAACAAGATGAAGCAACAAAGGTAATAGCATTATATATTGAAGGCATAGATGAGCCGAAAAGGCTTTTTAAAACCATTGATTCAATTAAAAACAAGAAGCCTGTTATTGCGTATAAGGCAGGGAAAAGTGAAAAAGGTGATGCAGCAAGTCGCTTTCATACAGGAAGCCTCGCAGGAAATTATATGATTTGGAAAGGCGCCCTTCGTCAGACAAATATACTTGAAGTAAATTCAGTAGAAGAGCTTATTGATACTGCTAAGGTATTAGACTTATGCCCTTTTATGAAAGGAAACCGTGTGGCAGTCCTTTCAAGTCAGGCAGGACCGGGAATGATTGCTGCAGATGCCCTTGAAATGTCAGGTATGGTGCTTTCGAAGTTTTCCTCGCAAACACAAGAAAATATCGATAAACTCTTGCCACCTTTTGCCATAAGGACAAATCCCGTTGATATGGGACCTGCGTGGTATAGCCCAGAGACTATATTAAATATCTTAAAGATAGTTGCACATGATGAAAACACAGACGGCATTATATTCATTGCCATCTTTGCCTCTGCCAATCTAAATCTCACAAAACATATGGAAAACATTATAGAAGGAATGGAAGAGTTTAAAAAACCGGTTATAGCATGTTTAAATGCCCCCCTGGGCATTTGGGATGAAGAGATAAAAAACTTAGATGGGAAAAAAGGGATTGCCATAATTCATACACCTGAAAGGGCTGCAAGGGCAATGGCAAACCTATGGGAAATCTCAAGATTAAAGGATTAGAAGATGGAAAAGATTCTACTTGGAATAGATGCCCTCGAATTTTTAAAAAAAGAAGGATTTTCTATCCTTGAGAGCAGAATTACCATTTCCGAGGAGACTGCAGCATCACATGCAAAAGAGATAGGCTTCCCTGTTACCCTTAAGATCTCATCAAAAACAATAATACATAAAACAGAATTTAATGGAGTAAAAACTCTTCTTTTAAACGAAAAAGAGGTTAAAAGTGCCTTTAATGAGATTGTCCATACCTTTAATGTGTTGGGAAGGGCAAGAGACCTCGATGGTATAATAGTCCAGGAAACGGGTAAGGGCTTAGAATTTATAGTGGGTGTATACATGGATAGGCAATTCGGACATGTAATTATGTTCGGTCAAGGAGGTATTTATGTGGAGGCTTCAAAGGATGTATCTTTCAGACCAATTCCAATAACGAGAAAAGATGCTAAAGCAATGATGGAAGAGCTTGACGTCTGGAAAATTATTACAAGCCCGAGGCAGAAAAAGATAAATCCCGCCATGATAGAAGATTTTCTCCTAAAGATATCAGAATTTGTTGAAAAAAATAAAATGATTGAGGAAATGGACCTTAATCCTGTTTTTATTTCAGAAAAGATAAACATATGCGATGCGCGCATAAAGATTTGTGAAGAAAACAGATAAAAGGAAGAAATATGGAAGAGACCTGTAAGTACTATAACACATGCCCTATCTTAACGGGTAAGATCCATTTAGAAGAGAACAAACTCGATGAATATAAGGCAAGGTTCTGTAAGGGAGAAAAAAATGCGTGGAATAAATGCATCCGTTTTCAGGTAAGGGAGATTGTAGGAAGGTGCCCCCTTGATATCATGCCAGATGCCTCTATGAGTCCTGAAGAGGTCATCGAAAAATATGATTTATAATTTATGATTCCCAGCTGAGCCCGCGCAGTAAAAAGCTTATGGTTTAGATATAAATATATCTTTGTATTCAGGAATATATACAACCTTTGTCTTTTCCTTTTCGCCTTTTAATATTTTTATATCCGTTTTTCTAATATGGAACACCTCGGAGAGATAGTCTATGAGTTCCCTATTTGCCTTCCCCTCAATGGGTTGAGAAGTGAGCTTTACTCTAAAAATATCCCCCTCTTTTTTTATTTCCCTTTTCTTTGCATTGGTTATGACCTTTATTACTATGTTCATTGCCTATAATTATACATTTTTCTTTACAAAAACCAAGGTTATAGATTATAAAAAAACATGTTTTTTAAAAAAGATGCCTGTAAATCATTGTTTTTTTACCTGTTTTTTCTGCTTTTATTTTCTATTACATTACCTCACGGTATTCTTGCCCAGGAAGAGGAAAGTAAGTATCTACCCACCTTTGGCAAAGGAAGTATAAAGATAAGGTTATATACAGATTATTTTTGTGGACCCTGCGATCAATTAGAAGCACAGATAGAAGGTCTTTTAAAAACCCTTACTGAAAAAAATATCATCACCATTACCTTTATCGATGTGCCTTTTTCCCAATACTCTTCCATATATGTTAAACATTTTCTATATGCCTTAAACAAAAAAAGATCCCTTGATTTTGCCTTAAAGACAAGGAAAGTGCTTTTTAGTGCAGCAAAAAATAGGATAGTAGATGCAAAGGGTCTTACGGCATATCTAAATCAGAACCAAATTGATATTAAGCCCTTTGATGAAAAAGGTGTATATCAAATCTTTGAAAACTATCTTAATAAAGAAGATAAAATAAATGTTACACCAACCTGTGTAATTATTGAAGATGAAAAAAAAGAATTTTTTAAAGGTATTAACGATATTACAAATGCATTAAAAAGATTAATGTAATGTCACCTACACTGGCCTAACTCTATATGCTAATAGAAAACACAATAACCTATATTGCCAGAAAAAAAAATGCACAGTATCTTAAGTTTCATCCAGTGGACAGAATGCCCATATCGAAACGGCATGACAATGCCCCTCTATTATTGTACATACACATCCCTTTCTGTGAAGAGTTATGTCCTTATTGTTCATTCAATAGGGTCGTATTTAGAGAAAGTCTTGCCAGAGAATATTTTAAGGCATTAAGAAAAGAACTTTTAATCTATAAAGAATTAAATTACGATTTTTGCGGACTGTATGCAGGTGGTGGAACACCTACTGTGCTTATGGATGAACTGGAAGAAACCTTGCACCTTGCCAGAAGCATCTTTTATATTAAAGAGATTTCTGTTGAGACAAATCCGAATCACCTAACCCCATCAAATATAAAAAAATTAAAGTCCATGGGCATAAACCGTCTTTCTGTAGGTGTCCAAAGCTTTAACGATGAGATACTCAAGGCCACAGAGAGATATCATAAATATGGAAGTGGTAAAGAAATACAAGATAGGCTTAAGGAAACACTTGGCCATTTTGATACATTAAACGTGGATATGATTTTTAATTTCCCCATCCAGACAATGGAAATTCTTGAAAAAGACCTTTCAATGTTAATTGAACTCGATGTAGACCAGATAACGTATTATCCTTTAATGGTATCTTCATCAACAAAGGCTATGATAGACAAAAAGATAGGAACTGTGGACTATGGAAGGGGAAATAAAATGTATCTTAAGATTACAGATGCCCTTTCAGGTAAATACATGGCATCAACGGCTTGGTGTTTCTCGAAACATAAATCCCTTATTGACGAATATGTGGTCCACTATGATGAGTATGCAGGAACAGGCAGTGGTTCCATTGGTTATCTAAACGGATGTGCCTATGCAAATACATTCGATATAAACCTCTATATATCCCAAATAAATAAGGGTATTCTTCCTGTTATGGCAAAAAGGGATTTTACATTAAAAGAAAGGATAAGCTACGATTTTTTAATGAAACTTTTTGGTTTAAAATTAGATTTAGATGAGCTCCAGAGAAAACATAGAGTCCATGCATTCAGATATCTTTTCCCAGAAATTATATTTTTCATGTTAACTGGTGCCTTAAAAAAGCACGGAAAAATACTCACCCTAACTGAGAAAGGTCAATATTACTGGGTAATTATGATGAGGGAATTTTTCATCGGGGTAAACAACTTTAGAGATTACTGTCGGTCCATGCTAAATATCTGACCTTAGGAACTAATACTTTCCAGAGTGTTCTCTCTCACTTAATAATGGCTTTTTAATTGACATAAAATATATTTTTTTCGTATTATTCAACATTCGAATTTTAAAATTTTAACCTTTTTTAAAGGAGAAAAAAAATAATGCGAGAGCTTAAAGGTATACCAGCATATATCCTTGGCACAATTTGTGTTGCATTTATCGCATGGTCTGTTTATGGCGCCATAAAACCTATAGAAACGTATATATTCAGAATGGTTCACATGGGTTTTATATTTGCCCTTTCCTTTCCCTTCTATCCTTTTTTAAAAAAACAGAAAAAATGGGTTATCTTTTTTGATATTTTTCTGGCTTTATTGGCTGTCTCAACTTTAATATACCCACTATTAGATGTGGATAGTTTTATAAGAAGGTCCACATTACCAGAGCCGCTGGATTTCTTTATGGGCATTGTAATCATTGTGCTCATTATTGAGGTATCGAGGCGTATTGTAGGTTTGACTTTTACATTTGTGCTTATAGGTTCGCTTCTTTACTGCTGGTTAGGTAATTATATACCAGGTCCATTAACCCATAGAGGATATGAATTAGACAGAATTGTAGGTCATATGTATATGACACTGGAGGGTATCTTTGGTGTGCCTTTGTCAGTGAGCGTTTCTTTTGTAACATTATTTGTTGTTTACGGGACATTTATGGATGCAGCAGGGGCAGGTAATTTCTGGTTGGAATTATCTTTTGCGGTTATGGGTAGAGGTCCTGCAAGTGCAGGCAGAGGTGCTGTAATCACAACGGCACTGCTCGGTGGACCTCAGGGTAGTGGTGTTGCTACTACCATGTCCGTATCCCCTGTTATGTGGCCCATTTTAAAAAAGGCAGGTTATTCACCCAATATGGCAGCAGGGCTCATCTCTGCAGGTGGAATTGGTGCAGTGCTCTCCCCACCTCTTATGGGTGCAGCTGCATTTCTTATCATGCAGTTTCTAAATGTCTCTTTTTGGGATGTAGTTATCATGGTAATTTTTCCTACTGTTTTATACTATCTCGGCACACTTTTTCTTGTTGAACTGGAAGCAAAAAAATATAATTTTGCACCTCCTGAGACAATGGGCAAGACATTCAAAGAGGTTATGAAAACCTATTGGTATCATCTTGTTTCCCTTGCAGTGCTTGTGGCTTTACTTGTAATAGGCCGTTCACCAGAATCAGCAGCCATATGGGCAATAGTTGCTACAATTGCAACGAGTTTTTTAAGTAAAAATAAAGAAGAATGGTTAACACCAAAACACATTATTAAGGCAACAATTGAAGGTGCCCAAAATATGATTCCCGTTGCAGCACTTCTTGCAGCAGCGGGTATGATAGTTGGTATGTTCTCGCTTACAGGGCTTGGTTTAAAAATTTCGAGCCTAATTATGTCTTTAAGCGGTGGAATTCCTGTTGCTGCCCTCTTTCTTGCATTATTAGCATCCATGATAATCGGGTTGAGTTTACCTATAACTGCTACATATATTATGACAGTCGTTATGGTGGCACCTGCCCTTGTGAAGGTAGGTATACCCATGCATGTAGTCCATCTTCTTGCATTTTATTTTGCCGTTTTATCAGAGGTTTCACCCCCTGTGGGGCTATCTCCTTCTGCTGCAGCGGCAGTAACAGGGGGAAATCCTTTCCGTGCCATGATGCAGGCATGGAAATATTCTTTGCCTGCATTTCTCGTTCCTTTTCAGTTTTCTTCAACCCTTGTAGGAACAAACCTGTTAATTTTAGGCAGCAATTTAAAAGGATTTACAATCGCACTATCTTCGAGCTTGATCTCTTTATTTTATCTATCCTTAGGCATAATAGGCTATCTAAAAAACCATATTTCCATAATAGAAAGGGCATTACTTATAGTATGTTCTATTGTTATAACCTTTATCCCCGTTGATTTTACACCACAGGGCATTATACCCCTTGTAGTAGGTGCAATAATTGTGGTAATACATCTTAAGAAAAAATAAAAAGGAGGAAGACTATGAAAAGATATGCAAAGTTTTTAGTCTTGTTATTTGTTATTACAGGCCTTTTAACACTGGCAGACAACTCATGGGCACAGCGTAAATTTTCCTTTAGCATTGCCACAGGTGGGACAGGTGGTGTCTGGTATCCATTAGGTGGTGCAATAGGTGGCATAATAAGCAAAAATGTCCCAAACACAGATGCCACTTCAGAAGCAACAACAGCGGCAATAGATAATATGAAGCTTCTTCTGGCAGGCAGAGCAGGCATGGCATTCGCTTACGATTACCATGTGGTGTGGGCAAATGAGGGTAAACTTACCCTTGTGGCCAAAAAACAGTTACCCTTCCGTGTTGTTATGGGTTTTTATGAACAACCACTACATATTGTCACAAAAGAAGGAACAAACATTAAATCTATTATGGATTTAAAAGGAAAGAGGGTATCAACGGGAGCACCAAATAGCGGAACAGAAGAACAGGCAGATTATGTATTAAAGGCACTTGGAATCGACTGGAATAAAGATTTAAAAAGGGAAAAGCTTTCTGCCACAGAGTCCGTTGCAGCCATGAAAGATGGCAAGATCGATGCCTTCTTCTGGAGCGGTGCTGTACCTACATCATTGATAATTGACCTTGCATCCACACCTGGACTCAAGATGGTATTGCTTCCTGTAAGTGGCAAAGAGGCAGATATGATATTTAAGGCAAACCCTGGTGTATTTCATAAAACACACTTTTATAAAGGTTGTTACAGCAGTGTAGATAAAGATATAGATGCTATTGCCATCACTGCAGTGCTTGTAGCAATGGATAATTTTCCTGAAGACACAATGTATAAGATTGTAAAAGAAATCTTTGCAAATACATCGGATATTATACCTGTATGGAAAGGCGCAAAGGATTTAACTCCTAAATCAGCGGTGAGCCAGTTGACACCTGATGCCCTTAAATACATCCACAAAGGCGCATTAAAGTTCTACAAAGAAAAAGGCGTGATTAAGTGAACAATTTGAGCTGTTTAAGATAAGTTAGGGAAAAAGCATTAGCTTTAAGATATATTTTGAGTCGCAGGTTTTTCCTGCGACTCTTTTATTTCCTTTTTCCA
The DNA here is from genome assembly GCA_029777945.1 of Deltaproteobacteria bacterium. Lineage (GTDB taxonomy): Bacteria > Desulfobacterota > Syntrophorhabdia > Syntrophorhabdales > Syntrophorhabdaceae > JAKORG01. Next base: position 42,221 of record JAKORG010000045.1, read on the forward strand.
GAGCAGGCCTTAATACACAAACCGCATATATGATGACCTAAATTTCTTTTATTTTTAAAGGTGGTTAACATATTGTAGCAGGCTATGTGGTCAAATTTATAAGGATCATCGTCTATGGCAAAGGCAGGGCACACATCTTTACAGGCATGGCAATCTCCACATGAAAAATACGATATATCATCGCTACCAAAATCAAAGGCTATCAATGGCATATCAGTAAGGATCGTATTATATCTTACCTGGGCGCCGTAAACAGGGTGTATGAGGAGATTATTTCTTCCAACCCAGCCAACACCTGCGATTACCCCGATCTTTTTATGGGATATATGGGCCTTTTGATTTTTCCAATCTACAAGCTGCGATGCAGCAAAGGGTAATGCATTATAACCCCTTTTCTCTATTTTTCTTGCCAGTAGATAACCTATCATATCGAGCCTATAATTTAATTGTCTGTAGTGATTTAGATATAACAATGTAGGTCCATCTGTAAGGGTGTCTATCACAGCTTTTGATAATACAAGTCCAAAAGAGATGGCAAAAGGTAATTTTGATTTAATGGCATTATCAATTTGGATAAGGTCTTTGTCGTAATATGACATACTGCCTATGCCGTAAACATCTACATCAAATTCTTCAAGCCACTTCCCTATTATTTGATTGTTCTCTTCCAAGGCTTCTCCTCTTTTTAAAATTATTTAAAAATACCTGTCTTTTTAAAATATATCATCAGGGCAGTAATAGCTGCAGGTGTCACGCCTGGTATCCTCGATGCCTGACCAATAGACAGTGGTTTTATCCGTGAAAGTTTTTCTACAATCTCCCGTGAAAGTCCGGGCACCTCTTCGTATCTAATATGTTGGGGGATCTTTTTCTCTTCCATCTTTTTTGCCCTGTTTATCATTTCAATCTGTCTATCTTTATAGCCGTGATATTTTATATTGAGTTCCACCTGATATGCCACATCTTCATCTATATCTCTTATCCTATCTTCAATCTTTTTAAGATGTTCTATGGTTACACCGGGCTTTTTTAAAAGTTCTTCAAGGGTTATGGGATTTTTTATAGGTTCCAGACCATGATTTTTTAACATCTCTTCTGTCTGCTTCGAGGGCCTGAGCCTAACGGATCTTAATATCTCGTGAACATTCTCTATCCTTTTTTTCTTTTTTACCACCATGTCATATCTTTTTTTGCTAACAAGCCCGATAGAATAGCCTTTCTCTGTTAAACGCAAGTCTGCATTATCCTCGCGCAAAAACAATCTATTTTCCGCCCTTGAGGTAAACATCCTGTATGGCTCATCCACCCCTTTTGTAACAAGGTCATCTATCATAACACCTATGTATGCCTCATCTCTACCGAGTATAAATTCATCCTCTCCCTTTGCCTTGAGTGCAGCATTAATACCTGCTATGAGACCTTGTGCCGCTGCCTCTTCGTAGCCTGTTGTGCCATTTATCTGACCTGCAAAAAACAGATTCTTAATTCTTTTTGTCTCAAGGGTTGGAAAAAGCTGTGTTGGATTTGCAAAATCGTATTCTATTGCATATCCAGGCCTTGTGATCTCCACATTCTCAAGACCTTTTATGCTTCTTAACATCCTCATCTGTATATCGAGGGGTAAACTTGTGGCAAGTCCGTTGGGATAATATTCTACAGTATCAAGACCTTCTGGCTCAATAAATATCCTGTGCCTTTCCTTTTCCCTAAATTTTACCACCTTATCCTCTATGGAAGGGCAGTATCTTACCCCGGTTCCCTTTATTTTACCCGTATACAAAGGAGACCTATCAAGCCCTGATAAAATGGCCTCGTGGGTTGTAAGATTTGTATATGTAAGGTAGCAAGGAACGAGCTTGTTTTTTATCTTTTTTGTGAGAAATGAAAAAGGCCTTGGGGGATTGTCGCTTTCTTGAGGCTCTAATTTTGAAAAATCGATGGTCCTTCCGTCGAGTCTTGGACATGTGCCTGTCTTTAACCTGCCTATTTCGAATCCGAGCTCTTTTAGGCACAGAGAAAGCCCAACTGAAGGAAAGTCACCCATCCTTCCTGCCTCAAAATGCTCAAGCCCAATATGGATCAGGCCCCTGAGAAATGTGCCTGTTGTAAGAATTACTGTCTTTCCATAGAATTTTTCTCCCCATTTTGTTTCAACCCCTGTAACCTTTTCATCATCAACCAAAAGTCTTTCAATTATTCCCTGTCTAATCAATAAATTTTCCTGCATCTCAAGTCTTTTTTTCATCCTTAAGGCATATCTCATCTTATCTGTCTGGACCCTTGTGGACCTTACTGCAGGACCTTTTTTCATATTTAGTATCCTGAACTGTATACCTGCTGCATCAGTATTTATTGCCATTTCGCCGTCTAAGGCATCTATTTCCTTTACAAGGTGACCCTTACCAATACCTCCCACTGCAGGGTTACAGGACATAAAGGCTATATGGTCCAGATTTATTGTGATGAGAAGTGTCTTTGCCTTCATCCTCGAGGAAGCAAGGGCTGCCTCACATCCTGCGTGACCTGCACCAACCACAATTACATCAAATACGTCCATAATTAGCCTTATAAAATACACTAAATCCTGAAAGAATAAAAGGGTTGTATTTTTAATTATAAACCTAATTGCTCGCCTATTTCCTTCATGGCATCCAGGCTAATCTGAACAAATTCTTCAATGGACAGCCCAATGGCTTCGCACTCCATAATGTTATCTCTGTTCACCGATGCGGCAAATGCCTTTTCCTTCATTCTTTTTATTACAGATTTAGGCTTAACGCTTGCAATTTTCTTATCAGGATATACAAGAGTCGTGGCCACAATAAGACCTGTAATGGTTTCTCCTGCCGCAAGGCCGTGTTGTAACTCTGTATGTCTTTTTTTTCCTGTTAAGGCTTCGTTATGCATTACAATAGCCTCTATAATTTCCGGCTCCACACCTTTTTCTTTTAATATCCTCTCAGTTTCTATCCCATGCCGATTTAAATCACCGTTTACAAGTTCTATATCAAGGTCATGGAGTAGCCCTGCCAATCCCCACATCTTTTCATCCCTTCCTAACCTTTTAGCAAGGGCCCTCAAAACCGCCTCTGAAGCATAACAGTGGTTAAGCATCCTACCATTTTTAATATATTGATGAAGTAACTCCACTGCCTCTTCTCTTGTCATAGGCATAATTTCATCCTCCCTTGAATTTTTTTAAGACTTTTTATTATTGATATATTGATAACATTTTCTCTTTATTTTTAAAAGCATGGGGTCACTTTTAATGGATTAAAAAAGTTGATATTTTTTGAAAAGTTTATTATTAAATGGTTAGTTGAAGCACAGATAGATTCAATAACCAATCAAAAATACTCAAAGGGGGCAAAAATGAATAAAATAGGTATCTTGACATGTTCAAACACCACACAGGAACTGGGTTGTTCATCGTATCTATGCTTTCAGGATTTTTACGAAAACGCCGGTGCTTTTAAAAGATATGCAAACAGAGATGACAAGACAGTGATTGCAGGTATTATAAACTGCTCAGGCTGTCCCACAGCCCATGCCCCTGAAAAACTTCTCAATCGTATAAAGTCTCTCACAGAAATTGGAATAAGTGCAATTCACCTCGCTACATGTGTTACACTCTTATGTCCCTTTAAAGAAAGGTATCTCACTATGCTAAAAAATAATTTTCCTGAAATAGAATTTATTGAGGGGACCCATGACCAGGCCCCTGGAATAACACCGGAAATGTTCATAGGTGCTATGAAGCATATGCTTACACAACCAAAACCAAGCATTTCAAATATTATTAAAAAGACAGTAAAAAAGACATAAAAGGTGTTTTTATTTAATTTTTAAGACTTTCAATGCACATTGGAAAAGACATCAGTATCAGTTTGAGACAAAGAGTAGGATTATAACTGCCCTATAATTGAAAAATTTTTCATGAACCCTATTCCTTCTGGTATCAAAGGCTCTGTGATAAACATTGAAGGCCTGAAATACATAAATGGCGTTGGATTGAAGGGCATTCCAAGTAAAGCAAAAAATTTTGTGATTTAATTGGGTAGTAAAAGAGGTTTTTAAAAACCCGGTTTTTTATTCTACCTGGTATCTCCTTCTTGGATCAAAGATATCTCTCAACCCTTCTCCTAAAAGATTATAACCCATTACTGTTAGAAATATGGCAAGCCCAGGATATAGACTTAACCACCATGCCACCTCAATGTTGTCCTTTGCCTGGGTTAGTATGTTCCCCCAGCTCGGGGTTGGCGGCTGAACCCCTATACCTAAAAAACTCAATGCCGACTCTGTTAATATTGCCCCACCTATCCCAAGGGTAGCCACTATATAAACAGGGGTTAAGGCATTGGGCATTATATGTCTGAATATGATTCTCTTTTCTGAAAAACCCTGAGCCTTTGCAGCAAGGACAAACTCTTTATTTTTAATACTTAGAACCTCTGCCCGCACAAGACGGGCAATCCCCATCCAGTTTGTAAAACCTATCACTATCATAATGTTCCAGATGCTTGGTTCAAGAAGGGCTATTACGGCAAGGATGAGAAAAAATGTAGGAAAGCACATCATTAAATCCACAAACCTCATGATAATTTCATCTATGATCCCACCGTAATAGCCTGATATTGCACCTATGGCAATGCCGATTAAAACTGCAATGCCTACAGATACAAAACCCACAAGTAGAGAGATTCTGCTTCCATAGATAATCCTCGCAAAAACATCCCTGCCCAATGAATCCGTTCCAAAAGGATGTTCCATTGATGGAGGGGCAAGTATGTTTTTCATGTCAGGCTCCAAGGGGTCATGGGGTGATATAAAAGGTGCACAAAGGGCACATAAAAACATTGGGATCAGTATAATAACCCCTATAAGTGCAAGATTGTGTTTTATGACCCTTCTTATTAATTCCATTTATACCACATAGTTTTTAGTCCCATCCTAAATAGTGCTCATTCCAGCTCTGCCAATGCCCATGCAACAAAAAGGGTTGTTTGGGTATTTTTCTTTGCCATTTTGTTGAACTGAATGGGTGTATTACTCGTAAATGAACCATCCTCATGCTGAACCTTTGCCAAATAATCTTCGGCCTTTTTTATTGCATCCTTTTTATCCTTAATTTTAGAAAGTGCCATAATTGCATATGCTGTTACCTCAGGGTCTTCTGGAACCTTATCGTGCATCATGGCAAATCCACCTGAATTTCTCTGCGATTTTAAAAGCCAATCAACTGCATCACTTACAAAAGGTGTGGATGGAGAAATACCCGAAATTAAAAGGGCCCTTATGGTCCATGCAGTGCTTATTGCAAGGGAAGGAGACCCTTTAGGCATTCCATATCCTCCATCAGGATTCTGGCATCCTTGAAGCCAGTCAATTGCCTTTCTCACAGTAGGGTCATTTCCTTTAACGCCGGCATCTATAAAGGCATTCAAAACAACGGCCGTATAAATAGTTAAGGCCGCACCCTCTTTCCCTATCCTTTTAAAACCACCAGATTCATCCTGGACACTTCTTAAATATTCAAGGCCTTTTTTTATGGCATCCTCTCCTACGCCTGCCTGCTTTAAAGCTATTATGGCAAAGGCAGTATGGGCAGTGTTATTATTCCAGCTTCCATCTTGCTTCTGGTCCTTTAAAATAAAATCTATACCTTTAGCTGCCTTATCATCATGAACCTTTTTCATCTTCAAGACCTTGACTGCCCAGCTTGTTGGCTCTGCCTCAGGTGGAAATTCACCCTTTAGTCTTGACCAGGCACCATTTTCATATTGAACTGAAATAATATGGGCAATGGATTTTTTTGTAACATCCTGTGATTGAGAGAAAACGATAAAGGGAATGAGAACTAAAAAAATAACTAATAAAATCTGTCTTTTCATAATGCCCCTCCTGTAAATATTTTATAAGTTTTATAATACATATAAAAACATGGTGTGTCAAAAAACTTTTTGCAGTTTCAAAAAGGCAACTAAAAAGTATTTGACAAATACACTGTTTTAAAAGATAATGTAGCCGTTCATGTGAAGAAAAAACCCCTTATAATTTTAAGTTTTTCTCACCTTGCCATAGATATAAATCAGGGGGCTTTACCTGCACTTTTACCTTTTTTCAAAGAAAGCCTCGGTCTTTCATATGCCCTCGCAGGGACTGTTATCCTTTTCTCAAACCTTTCATCTTCCATAATCCAGCCCCTTTTCGGCTATATATCGGATAGGAAGTCGCTAAAGTGGATACTTCCCCTATCCCCTTTAATTGCAGGGTCTGGGATTGCCCTGAGTGGATTTGCACCGAATTATCTTTTTCTTATTTTTCTTGTAATAGTAAGCGGCATAGGGGTGGCACTTTTTCATCCCGAAGGTTTTAAGGTTGCCTACTCCTTTACAGGGGCAAAAAAGGCAACTGGTGTCTCGATCTTTGCCTTTGGTGGAAGCATGGGGATTGCCTTAGGTCCAATCATAGCAATTACTGCCTGTACATATCTTGGCTTGAAGGGAACACCTGTTATAATAATCCCCAGTCTTTTAATATTTTTATTGATAATACTAAATAGGCATATGCTTAAACCTGAAAGGGACATAATTAAAGATAAAAAAGAAAAAAATGTAAGTTCAGTCACAAGAACTCAGAAGATGTCTTTTGTGCTCCTTGCGACCCTTGCAACGATCAGGGCCCTGACACAATTAGGAATGGCAACGTACATCCCTTTCTATTACATAAATTACCTTAAAGGAAATCCCATTTACGCAGGTAAACTTGCCACGACATTCCTCATATCAGGGGCCATAGGAACCCTTATGGGCGGTCCTATAGCAGATTATTTAGGACATAAAAGATTCCTTCTTGGAACCCTTTTTATTTCAGCCATTCTATTGAACCTGTTTTTTTACACATCAGGATATGCAACCTTTTTACTTCTTGCCCTATCAGGCATGATACTTATATCCTCTTTTGGTACCACAACAGTAATGGGTCAGATCCTTTTGCCAAAACATCTGGCCATGGCATCGGGAATAATGGTAGGATTAACGATAAGCGCAGGAGGGCTGGGGCTCACACTACTGGGAGCCATAGCAGATAGATGGGGTGTTCCCTATGCAATAAGAACAATCACCCTTCTTCCCCTTTTTGCATTTCTATTAGGCCTTTTTGTGAAATACCCCCAAAAAACTCCAGGGTTAAAATAGGCTCCATGTAATAACTACCTAAAGTCCTTTTTTGATTATAAAAAATTAAGGCGGGCACTTGGCGCAGATGGACCTAAACTGCATGGTGCTCAAATAACGGTCTCCCCTATCAGGAAGGATTACTACTATTGTCCCTTTATTGATTTTTTCCGCAATTTTTAAGGCAATAGCTACTGCTGCACCGCTTGATGTACCCACAAAAATACCTTCATGCTGGGCAAGAAGCCTTGTGGCCTCAAATGCCTCTCCATCGTTTACGAGGTATCTTTCATCAAGAAGGGATGGGTCAAATATTTTAGGCACAATGGATTCTGTCATGTTTTTCAGCCCCTGAATGGTATGACCCATAACAGGCTCAACGCCTACAATTTTTATATCAGGTTTTATAGATTTTAAATATTTTCCTGTGCCCATGAGTGTTCCTGTTGTGCCCATACCTGCCACAAAGTAATCAACATCGCCCTTTGTCTGCCTTATAATCTCAGGGCCCGTTGTTTCAAAATGGGCAAGTATATTATCAGGATTTTCATACTGATTGGGCATGTAATATTTATCAGGCTCTTCTTCCAAAAACTTGTGCGCCATCTTTATGGCACCATCTATATTTTCCCTTGCAGGCGTTAAAAACACCTGTGACCCGAGACCTTCTAATATTAACCTTCTTTCCATGCTAACGCATTCGGGCATACACAGCTCAACCTTGTATCCCTTTGCTGCACCTATCATTGCAATGGCTATCCCGGTATTTCCTGAGGTAGGCTCAAGTATAGTCTTGTCCTTTGTGAGTTCCCCCCTTTCCTCAGCTTTCTGAATCATATAAAGGGCTGGCCTATCTTTTATGGAGCCACCAGGATTACAACCTTCGAGTTTGCATAAAATCCTGACCCCAGGCTTTCTATTGATGTTTATAAGTTCAACAAGGGGGGTGTTGCCTATTGCCTCAAGAATATTCATAAAACAAACCTCCGATTTAAAAGCTATTATAAAATAGCAGAATATTTTTATTTAAACAAGGCATATTTTTTTAAGGCATTGAATCCATATCAATTATGTTTTATCTTTTAAATAAAAGTCCCATGAAAGTTACACCATACTGTAAAAATTGCTTGAAAGCACTTGCTGAGAAAACCTGTTATCTTTCTCATGCTGGTAAAGACGTGCTATTAAATTGTTTTATGATTATTGATGAACTCTTTGGTTCAGATATTACACCACCGGCCATTGCGAATAAGATTCATATGCTAATAAGAGAAAAGACAGGTGTAGCTGATCCTTATGCAGAAAAAAAGGATAAAGAGGTGTCCATTGCAAAAAGGGCAATTATGGAATTAGATGAGCTTTTTAGTTTTGACCTTGAAGATGTTTTAAAATTTTCTGCTTTAGGAAATTCAACAGACACCTTTCTCGATGCAAAGACTAATTTTTTAGACCTAAGTGACATTAAATTTTATGCTGAATTGGATAAAATAGAAAAAGAGATAGACAGGGAAGAAAAGGATGTCCTTATCCTGGGCGACAATGTTTCTGATTTTTTATTTGATATGAAACTTATTCGTTTTCTTGAAAACAGGGGTAAAAATGTATACTATGCTGTAAAAGAGGCGCCTGTTCAGAATGACCTGTGCATGATCGATGTGTTTAAATATCAATTTGACAAAATTTTTAATAACATAATCTCAACAGGAACAAACAAAGTGGGCATAGAAAAAAAAGATTTAAAAGGAAAAATTATGGAATTATGGGAAAGGGATGCAGTGGTGATTGCAAAAGGTATGGGTAACTTTGAAACAATTTCAGAATTCAGGGATGGAAAAAAGTTTATACACATTATGAAGGTAAAGTGCCCATCGATAAGCGAGGCAATCTCTTTTCCTGAAGGAAGTTATGTTGCAATAGTTCGTAAATTTTAATACAATGTAGTATTATAAAGGTGATATAGACATGGGAACAAAAAAAGACTATTATGAAATATTAGGTGTTCCAAAAAACGCCTCAGACGAGGACATAAAAAAGGCTTACAGGAAACTTGCACTAAAATATCACCCTGATAGAAACCCAAACAACAAAGAGGCAGAGGAAAGGTTTAAAGAAATAAATGAGGCATATGCTGTTTTAAGTGATAAGGAAAAGAGAAAACAGTATGATACATTCGGCATGAGTGGCTTCCAGCAGAGATATACAGAGGAGGACATATTCAGAGGTTTTAATATCGGAGACCTTTTTAGGGATTTAGGTTTTGGAAGTGGTGATATTTTCAGCACCATATTCGGCAGACAGTCAGGCAGAGGATCAAGGCAAAGACAACAATATTATGATGTTGGAGATTATATATCAAGAGAGCAACAGTCGAGTATTGGCCTTGATTTAAACTATGAGCTTGAAATACCTTTTATGGATGCCATAAGAGGGGCCACAAAAAGGGTGTCTTTTAAAACACAAACAGGGACAGAAGTATTAGATGTTAAGATACCCAGAGGAATAGAATCTGGAAAAAAATTAAGACTTAAAGGCAAGGGCAATATTGACCCATTTACAGGCAAAAGGGGTGACCTATATATAACTATAAAAGTCGGTGACCATCCCGTGTTTAAAAGAACAGGAAATGATATATATGTTAAACATACGGTAAAGTTAACGGATGCTATATTAGGAACTACCGCAGAGGTCCCGTCAGTTGATGGCCCGAAACAGGTGAAAATTCCCCCTGGAGCAAAGAAGATAAGGCTAAAAGGCTTAGGCATTCCGGATGAAAAAGGTGGAAGAGGCGACCAATATGTAGAGATAAACATAGAAGTGCCTAAAAAGATAACGGATAGACAGAGATACCTAATAGAGGAATTAAAAAAAGAAGGCCTTTAATGTTACCGAGAAGACACATACTTGATGTTTGGGAACTTGTAAAAGATGAAAAAGAACTACTTTCCATGGCAACGATAAACCTCGCCATAGATGCGGTAAAGTTCATGGATGGAAGGGATAAAAAGGACCATCTTGTTGAGGCCCTCGAATTAAACGAGTTCATCTGCTTTATGTTTCCCATGAAAAGACCTGGAAATAAGTCACTGCTCTTCCATGTTATTTCTGACTTAATTGGCCTTCTTATCTATGGTGTGCCAAAAAAGACAAAGCATAGTCTTGAAATAGTTGAAACGATAAACTATTCTGCAAAGAATATGAGAATATATCCTGTCATAGAGGTATGGAATACATTAAAAGAACGTATTTATAAAAAAAAGCATGGTGCCATGAGCATAATTGAAGGCTTTATCAAAAAGATAAAGATAGAGATGGACATTATTGAAAACTATCCCTTTATAGAAGACATATTTTTTGAATCTAAAAATGCCTTGAAAAGCTGGTTGCCATCATTTTCAAGATACTATGATAAAAAAGGAAAGACGATTTTAAAGGCTTACGAAAAATGGTGGGATGTATGGAAATGTAAAGAAGATAAAGATGCAATATTAAAAGGCATGGTGGATAGACTATGTCTCCAAGCAGAAACAGAATACGATATAAAACTCGATAATGAAAGCATTTTCTTGTCTATAAAAGAAGACAAAGAAGGAAACAGATTAGAAAATAACTACTTTTCCAAATGGTATAAAGAGGGCATAAATTTATTGTTAAAAATTTAACTTGCCTTATTGACAAAACTCATTGTCATTCTTATATTAATTTTAGCAATCAATTTAAATAATGGCTAAAAACTAAACAAATAAAGGAAAGGAGTGTGAAATGATGAAGATTAAGCCATTACAGGACAGAATTCTTGTCAAAAGGATCGAGGAAGAGGAAAAGACAAAAGGAGGGATTATAATCCCCGATGCGGCAAAGGAAAAACCGCAGGAAGGGAGGGTCATTGCAGTTGGAGATGGAAAGCTGCTTGATAACGGCACAAAGGCACCCTTGACTGTAAAGGTAGGCGACAAGATACTCTTTGGAAAGTATGCGGGAACTGAAATCAAGATCGAGGGTGAAGAACATCTTATCTTAAGAGAGGATGATGTCCTCGCAATAGTTGAAGATTAATGAAAGGAGGGAAAAAGAATGGCAAAAGAGATAAAGTATGATCAGGTTGCAAGAGAGGCAATATTAAAAGGTGTAAACACCCTTGCCGATGCAGTTAAGGTGACCCTGGGCCCAAAAGGCAGAAACGTAATAATTGAGAAGTCCTTTGGTTCCCCAACGGTAACAAAAGATGGTGTAACCGTTGCTAAAGAGATAGAGCTTGAAGACAAATTTGAAAACATGGGTGCCCAGATGGTAAAAGAGGTAGCAAGCAAGACAAGCGATGTTGCCGGTGATGGAACAACAACAGCAACTGTGCTTGCCCAGGCCATCTTCCGTGAAGGCGCAAAGCTTGTTGCCGCAGGTCATAACCCTATGGAACTCAAAAGAGGTATTGATAAGGCCGTAGAGGTGGTGGTTGAGGAACTTAAAAAACTCTCCAAACCCACACAAGACCAGAAAGAAATTGCCCAGGTTGGCACAATCTCTGCAAATAACGATGAAACCATAGGAAACATCATTGCAGAGGCAATGAGTAAGGTGGGAAAAGAGGGTGTCATTACCGTTGAAGAGGCAAAGAGCATGGAGACAACCCTTGAGGTAGTAGAGGGTATGCAGTTCGATAAAGGATACATCTCTCCTTATTTTGTTACAAACCCTGAAAAGATGGAAGCAGTCCTTGATGAACCTCTTATATTGATTCATGAGAAGAAAATAAGTAATATGAAAGATTTACTACCCATCCTTGAACAGGTTGCAAAGATGGGCAGGGCTTTACTCATCATTGCAGAGGATGTGGAAGGTGAGGCACTGGCAACCCTTGTTGTGAACAAATTAAGAGGCACACTCAAGGTTGCTGCAGTTAAGGCACCTGGTTTCGGTGATAGGAGAAAGGCAATGCTTGAAGACATTGCAATCCTTACCGGTGGTCAGATGATATCAGAGGAATTAGGCATAAAATTAGAGAGCATTTCCCTTAAAGACTTAGGCTCTGCAAAGAGGGTTGTAATAGATAAAGATAATACGACCATTGTAGATGGAGCCGGCGATAAAAAAGACATAGAAGCAAGGGTAAAACAGATTAGAACCCAGATAGAGGAAACAACATCTGATTATGATAGGGAAAAACTCCAGGAAAGACTCGCAAAACTCGTTGGTGGTGTTGCAGTTATCAATGTAGGTGCAGCAACAGAATCTGAGATGAAAGAGAAAAAGGCCCGTGTTGAGGATGCCCTAAATGCCACAAAGGCAGCTGTTGAGGAAGGCATTATCCCGGGTGGTGGTGTTGCATTTATAAGATGCATTCCAAAACTCGATGAACTCAAATACAACGGCGAGAGACAGTTCGGTGTGAACATAGTCAAGAAGGCCCTGGAAGAACCTTTAAGATGGATAGCCCAGAATGCAGGTCACGATGGCTCCATTATTATTGAAAAGGTAAAGAACGGAAAAGGTAATTTTGGCTTTGATGCAGCAAAAGAGATATTCGTAGATGATATGATGGAGGCCGGAATTATTGACCCAACAAAAGTGGCAAGAACAGCGCTTCAGAATGCTGCATCCGTTGCATCACTGCTACTCACAACAGATGCAATGGTTGCTGAAAAACCAAAAGAAAAACAGCCCATGATGCCACCTGGCGGCGGTATGGGTGGAATGGATATGTATTAAGAAACAATAGGTGGACTGTGGCAGGAGACCTCTCCTGCCCTTCCCCTTATTGTGCCGTAGATGATCTCACAAAAGGGTAATCTTCCCTCATCCCTTAAAATATATGCAATGTCTATAAGCCTTTTAAATTTAAATCCCTTTTTCATGGCGTTTTTAAGAAACAGCTCAAGAAATGCCCCCCATCTATTACCTTCTAACTCTGCGTGGATAGTAAGGATGTTCAAATCATCTTTAAGTAAACCCAGAAAATATCTTACTAAGGTGTTGGGGTCATTACCTTCGATACCTATAACCTCATCGAGGGTAGGAAGTGTTGAAGGAATCTGGATCACAGAAAACCTGTTTTTGCCCATTACAGGATAGAAAGGTATTTCTCCCCTTGTATCACTGGAATAGACAAAACCGTTTTTTTGAAAAAAATTAAGGGCATATTCGTTGATCATCCATCCAGGTGCGGCAAAAGAAACAGGGTCTTTACCTGTTATCTCTGTGAACACCTTTACCGATGCATCCAATATCTCTTCAGTTTTTAACTTATCCAAGTATTTTATACGATCGTGCCAGTAGACATGGTCATAGCCGTGTATGCCTACCTCATGACCTTCTGCAATGAGTTTCTTTATAATGTGCGAACCTTCTCTTGCTATTTCTGGTCCTTTTAAGAGTATGCCGTATAGAAATGTTTTAATCCCATAAGTCTGCAATACATTGACACGGCCTGCCTTTTTTAAAAAACCCCTGCGGGTCCATATCCTTTTAACTGTTCGACCTGTATTGTCAGGACCCATGGGAATAAAAAAACTTGCCTTGATATTAAAGGCCCGAAATATCTCCATAAGGACAGGCACACCTTTTTGCATGCCCATATGGGTATCTACATCTACCTTTATACCAATTGTCTTTTTTAATTTATCGGGCAACACTTAAGACCTTTGCACCTCTAATTTTTCTGTTTTTTAGCTCATAAAGGGCAATATTTGCATCTTCAAGCTTATATATCTGGACCTCTGGTTTTATGGGGATACGGGATGCGACCTCTAAAAATTCGGATATATCCTTTCTTGCCACATTTGCCACGCTTTTTATCTCCTTTTCAAGCCAAATATGGATAGGATAATCTATCTCAGATAATAATTTCCTATCATGGTATTCCTTTCTTATGGCATTTATCACGAGCCTGCCGCCTTTTTCGAGGTTTTCAAGACCTTTAATCACAGGTAACCATACAGGGGTGGTATCTATTGAACAGTGTAGCCTTTCCGGTGGTTTCTCATCCACATTCCCTGCCCAGAAGGCCCCGAGCTCCATAGAAAATCTCCTTTCTTCTTCGCTTCTTGCAAAAACAAAAATCTTTGATTGAGGATACAAGAACCTTGCTAATTGAATCACAATATGGGCTGATGCCCCAAAGCCAATAAGTCCAAGATTCATCCCATCTTTAATACCTGTAAGTCTTAATGAACGATAACCTATGGCCCCTGCACACAGAAGGGGCGCTGCCTCTATATCTGAGAAGATACGGGGAATCTTAAATGCAAAATCCTCTTGAACCTTCATGTATTCTGCATATCCACCGTTTTCATCCCTACCTGTGGCCTTAAAATCCTCACAGAGATTTTCATTACCTTCTTTGCAGAAACTACATCTACCGCACGATGAGTATATCCATCCCACACCAACCCTATCGCCTACCTTTAATGTCTTTGTTTCATTACCTGCCTCAACTATTTTCCCTATTACCTGATGGCCTAACACCATAGGAAAGATTGAAGGAGATGTCCTTCCTTCAATCTCATCGAGTTCGGTATGACAGACACCGCATGCCAAAACCTCTATAAGCACCTCATTTTCTCTAATGGAAGGGATGGGAAGTTCAGCCATCTTCAAAGGATTTGGTTTTTCCCTCATATCTACTGTGCCTTCAAGAATCATTGCACGCATATAAACCTCCATTATTTTTCTGTGAATATTACAACCTCTTTTTTCTCAAGCTCTATTATCTCTGAAGGTTCATCTTTTCCCAATTCAACTATCTCGTATATTTCAACGGGTTTACTTTTTCCCTTAACTGCCACTCTGTCAAGTCCCCTCACCCTTATATGCCATATGGTTCCATCGATTATCTTATCCTTTATTTTTTCAAAGGTGGTATCTGTTATAATGATATTTGTGTTGTATTTCCTTGTAAGACCCTCTACCCTTGCGCCAAGGTTTACGTTATCACCAATAACGGTATAATCCATCTTTTTACCTTCAGCACCGATATTTCCCACAATAACCTCGCCGGTATTTATACCGAAACCTACATCGAGGGGCGTTTTTCCCTCTAATATCCATTTTTGTCTAAGTTCTTTAAGTCTTCTTAACATATGAAGGGCACATTTAACGGCAAGCTCTGCATGGTTCTCCTGCGGTATAGGGGCATTCCAGAATGCCACTATCTCGTCTCCCACGAATTTATCGAGGGTGCCATCCCATTTGAATATAATATTTGTCATCTCTCCGAGGTATTCGTTTAATATCTTAACAACCTCTTCAGGTCCATGTTTTTCTGAAAAAGTAGTGAAACCCCTTATATCTGAGAATAACACTGTCACTTCTTTTCTTTCACCGCCAAGTTTTGCTAAATTAGGATTCTTTATAAGCTCATTTACGACCTTTTCAGTAACGTAACTTGAAAACATTCCCCTAATGCGTTTTGCATATCGTTCTTCTGTGGCATATCTGTATGCAGTTATAACAAAATATGTGACGATAATATTGCTTGTTGCATAGCTTAATGTTATCCATAAATTTTTTGAGAAAAAGAAATAATAAGATATTAAAGACAACGCAGTAATAAACAAAAATGCAAAGATTGCACCAAATATTGCCCTTAATTGGACAATGAGAACAGTAAAAATTATACCAGATATGAGAATGATAAGCACATTTGTAAGGTTTGTTATCTTATAAATAAAATCCTGTCTCAGTATTGAGGCAATGACATTGGTATGTTTTTCTATCCCTGGCATGGCAGCAGCAGTGGGGGTAACCCTTAAATCATAAATACCTACTGCCATGGCGCCTATTAGAACAATTTTATCCTTTATGACAGTGGGATTCACCTTATCTTCCAGTATATCTACTATGGAAATGTAAGGGAATGTCCCATCAGGGCCGTAATAATGGATAAGTGCCCTACCCCAGAAGTCAGTGGGTATAAATTTATCACCCAGTTGAATACCCTGAGTGGCCCTCAATGTCATTGCCTCTATGGGTAGCCCTAAATAGACCCTGGCAGTCTGCAAATCAATAGAAGGAAATATCTCACCGTCGAATTCAATGTTTAACACCTCCCATCGTAACACACCATCTTTGTCCGGGAACATATTTATGTACCCTAAGGCTTTTGAGGCACAAATGAGGTCCTTGACAGGGAGCAAAGCACTATGGGCACTTAAGGGAGGAAAGATCTTGAAGTAATCGGCATTTCTTATTATAGGAAAGGCATTGTCGTATAGCGCTTCCTCTGCAATCTTTGCCTTATCACCTTTAAAATCAAATACAATGGGCAGTATTATATTCCCTGCTGATTTTAATGAATATGCAAGAATTTTATCATCCTTTGCAGGTTCACTGAAAATTATATCCACCATTATGACTTTAGCGCCCATGGCCTTGAGTCTATCTATAATCTGGGCGATTTTTGCCCTGTCCCAAGGCCACCTTCCTATCTTTTCAAGGCTTTTATCATCTATTGCCGCAATTATTATTTCAGGGGGTGCCACCCCTTTACCCCTTACCTTATAACGGGTATCGTATATGAGCTGTTCGAGCTGTTCTAATGGTAAAAGCCTGATGATTGCAAACACAGAAAACAGAATTGCAATAAGAATCCCTATGGATATTGGGATAAGTTTTTTTCGCATCTTTATGTTGTTTTTTTAGATTCCACGGATAGTTCTTTTAAAAGCACCATGGCCTTTATGGCAACCTCTTCCCTTAGGCTGCCCAATCCACAACTTGTTGTGACGATAAGTTCTTTAATATTATTATCTAAAACATCCTTTAAATGGCCTTTGAACTTAAAGAGTAGCTCTTCCATATCCTTTAAGTTTTTTTCCATAACGATATCAGAAGAGGGGACAATACCCGGTGAAAGAACACCGCCCCTTTTTAAAAAACCCTTTAGCTCATCTCTGAAATAGAATATGGTTTCCAGGTAATTAAAGGCATCGTAATTTATAATATCCACTTTAGTATTCAAAAGAACAGACCAATCCGTATTTCCGCAGCAGTGCACACCCCTTATGGCCTCAATACCTGTCAAAACTTCATCAAAGATGGAAATGACCTCATCTTTATCAACTGATACATATGCAGAGCCAAACGACACCATATAAGGCTCGTCAAAAAAGATGATGATTTCCTTATCAGGCACCTTTGATTTGATTTTATCTACCATCCACCTTGCCTTCATGTGAATAGATTTTTTAATGATGTCATAATAACTGTAGTTATAAATAATGGGCACACCCTTTTCGTCTTTTAGCCCGAGCCCCATACTAAAGGGGCCGGTAAGCTGGCATTTGATAAATTTCACCTTGTCTGAAACCTCATTTATCCTGTCGAGAAACCTGTAAAATCCAGGACTCATCCTTTCAGATATTGCAAATTTAGAGATATCCCCTGCCTCAACATACTCATAGAACTTCTCTATACCTTCTGTTTCCTCAGTGTTTACAAAAACAGAATTTTTCTCGAACACAACGGACGGCACATTTTCTAAAAACGGGGCATACATGTTTTCATCTGGTGACCTCTTTGGCAGTTGGGGCCAGAAGGGCACTTCAAAACATACATCAAAGATCATATCTATTGCCTTATCTACATCAGTGAAAGGAAGGCTGCCTATACCTGTTATCACTTGTCCACCTCTTATTTTCTATCAAGCTGTTTTAAACTTGTAGCACACATTTCATTGGCTGTAAAGAAAAATACTCGGTGTTTTAAGTGCCTCCACCTCATTATACCTTTTGGGTAGGTTTAAATGCCTCTTTTTTCTTCCATTTCCTCTGGGATAAGAGGGCAAATCTATGGGCCTCATCCCTTATCATGACCAGAGTTTTTAAAACAGGGGAAAAGGACGGCAAAAGCAGTGGATTTTTTCTTTTAGGGACATAGATTAAATCCTTCATACCGTCTCTTCTCAATCCCTTTGCGATCCCAATTGTATCGATGTGGAGATTCATCTCGTTTAAAACCCTTAAGGCAGATGAAAGTTGCGCCTTCCCCCCATCTATAATGATAAGTTCTGGCATAGGTTTAATATTTTCGTCTTTCAATCTCCTTGACAAAACTTCCATTATAGAAGATGTATCGTCCATTGGCGTTGCATCTCTAATATGAAATACCCTATACCCCTCTTTTTTAGGTTTAAAGTTTTCGAATACCACCATCACACCTGTTGGATGTTTTCCATGGATATGGGATATATCGTATGCCTCTATCCTGACAGGTGACCTTTTCAAATTTAAAACCTTCTTAAATGTTACATCAAGTCCATCTTCACCCTTTTCGTATAGATTTTCCACTGCAAGGGCTATGAACGAATCCACATTCCCTGAACCAGGGCATTTTATCTTCGTTTTTATATTTCTATTCTCTTTTAGAAAATCTTCAAGATAATTTCTATCCTCAATGTCCTGGGATATTATTATCTCTTCAGGGACAGTGTGATTTTCATAGAACTGGAAAATAATGGAAGATATGGCGCTATCAATAGATGATGGCGCATACGATTTTTTGTACGTTTTCTTAGAAATCAACACACCCCTTCTGAATATGAGGACAACTGCCTTTAATTCACCAGACATCTCGAGAAATCCCCAAACATCTCTATTTTTTCCTAAATGTTCATGGACATGCTGCTTTTCTGTTAATTTTTTTATGGCCTCAAACCTCTCTTTCAAAATCCTGGCATCTTCAAAACGCCATTCCCTGGCTGCCTTCTCTATCTCTTTTTCAAGATTGTCCAGGATCTTTTTGTCTTTCCCTGACAAAAAATCAACGAGTTCTAAAACGATTTCCCTGTATGAATTTTCGTTTACATTTTTTTCACATGGAGCCAAACATCTATTCATCTGAAACAGGATGCATGCCCTTTTTCTCTTTTTAAAGACCGTGTTTTTACATCTTCTTACAGGGTAAAAGGTATGGATGACCTTTAAAATGTCCTTTATATCCCCAATATTAGGATAGGGACCGAAATACATTGAACCGTCATCCTCTATTTTTCTTGTTACATAAAGGCCAGGATATGGCTCATGTATTGTCACCTTCAGGGATAAATAGCTTTTGTCGTCTTTGAGGTCTATATTGTATCTGGGCTTGTGCTCTTTTATCAGGTTATTTTCTAAAAGAAATGCCTCTTTTTCATTTTTTGTTAAAATTGTTTCTATATGGATTATTTTCTCTACAAGGCGTTTTGTCTTTGAATCCTTCTGGCCATCCCTTAAATAGCTTTTTACCCTTTCTTTTATACTTTTTGCCTTGCCAATGTATATTACCCTGTTTTGACCGTCTTTGAATATATAAACACCTGAAGAATCAGGTAATGATTCAATCATTTTATCATTTAACAATGCTGCTACCCCTTAAAAATTTTATATATTATCTGTATCATATCTTTCAGTAAAATGTCGATTACAGATTTCTGTTACTTTGATTCAAAAATATAAAAAAACCCTTGACAAAATAAAAAGTTACGAGTATAGTTGGTTTAATGTGGTAAATGGTGTTATAGTGTGGTATAAAAATGTTTGCAGGTAGATACGAATACGCCATAGACGATAAAAGCAGGGTAAGTATCCCGTCCAAATTCAGGGAGATTCTCTCTGCAAAATACGACATGCGTCTCATATTGACGAACCTTGACGGTTGTATTGTGGCGTATCCCTATCAAGAGTGGGTGAATATACAGGAAAATATATTAAAAAAGGAACAACTTAATAAAGATGCAAGAACCTTTTTGAGGTATTTCTATTCAGGGGTTACTGAATGCCCTATAGATAAGCTTGGGAGGGTACTGTTACCACAATCATTAAAAACTGATGCCATGATAAAAAAGAATGTGGTCATTGTGGGGATGGGCAAAAAAATAGAAATCTGGGCAAAAGAGACATGGGAAGAGCTTGTTCGCAAGGCAACCTCTGACCCTGACAAGGTAGCTGATATAGTTTCTGAGCTGGGCCTTTGATTGCTTTAGCTCATAATCCCGTTCTTGTTAGAGAAGTAATAGAACATTTAATTTCCGAAAAGTTTAATATTTTTATTGATGCAACAGTAGGTGGTGGGGGACATGCCTCAAGTATTCTTAGGCATAACGAAAAAGTTAGACTTATAGGATTTGATATTGATGAATATGCCTTAAGCGTTGCTAAAAAAACCTTAGAACCTTTTGGAGAAAGGGTGACATTGATAAAGGGAAATTTTAGGGACCTGAAAAAACACTTGAACGAAGAGGGAATCAATACCTTTGACGGAATATTATTCGACTTAGGTATATCCATGTATCAGATATCAGGCAAAAGGGGGTTTAGTTTTTACGATGATTGCGACCTCGATATGAGAATGGATATGGCACAGGACAAAACAGCGTTTCATGTCATAAACACCTATAATTTTGAAACATTGAGAAGAATAATAAAAGATTACGGTGAGGAGTTTAAGACAAATGCCATTGCAAGGGCAATTATAAATAGGAGAAAAAAAGGGCCTATTCAGACTGCCCTGGAACTTGCCGACTTAATCGTAAAGGTTAAAGGCAAAAAGGGGAGATTACACCCTGCTACAAAGACATTCCAGGCAATAAGGATAGAGGTAAACAGGGAATTAGAAAATCTATCTATGGGTTTAAAAGATGCAATAGATATGTGTGCATCTAAAGGAAGGATAGGTGTTATATCATTTCATTCATTAGAGGACAGGATTGTAAAAAATATGTTTAAAAGCGATAAAAGACTGCATGTAATTACAAAGAAACCTATAACACCGTCTAAAGATGAAATGGAGAAAAATCCGGCATCGAGAAGTGCAAAATTGAGAATCGCAGAAAAATTATAGAGGGGATTATGGAAAGGATTTATGTACATAGCAAAAACGGTAATAATTATGCAACATCTTATTCTTATAAAGATAAAAAGTCAATGATCTTATATATATTGTGCATTTTTATACTTGCCATTTCGTATTTTATTTTAAGGATGTTAACGGCTGAACTAAGGGAAGACTTGATATTTCAGCTCTCAAAGGAAAGGGAGATTATAAAAACAAACCAGAGTTTAAAAATAGAACTTTCCGGGATTACAAAAAAAAGGTATTTAGAGCTTAAGGCCATGGAAATCGGCCTTAAAAAACCAAAAGAAGAGGAGGTTGTGGTATTGAGATGAATAAAAAGGCTAAAAGAAGGGCCTTTTTTATCTGCCTTGCCATATGCCTTATGAACTTATCCTTAGCTATTAAGATAACGGAAAGGTTTAATATAAAAAGAATTTCTGACCAAGTGCATCACGAAGCCAGTGGCCTTAGCATTGTAGCTGCAAAGACACAGGAAGGAAAACAAAACGACCTGATTGAAGAGAAAAAAGGAGAGATAAAAGAGGTCCAGGCAGTAGAGGTCAAAAAGTCAATAGAAGCCAAAGACATAAAGGTTAGTTTAAAAAACGAAGACAACGAGATAGAGCCCATGTTTTTTATCACCGTCCTCATAGTGTGCCATATGATTAAAAATAAGGTATTAGACAGGGATGTGCTTATACCGTCTTCTAATAACACATGGAAAAAACCCTTTCAAATTTTAAAGGATAAGGACAGGGAAGGTATAAAAAATATTTCAAACATGATAGGTAAAGGGGTATTAACACGCTTTTTAAAAAAAGAAGACATAATATACAAAGAGGGTTTAGATGCAGAGGCACTAATTTCAGGCATCGGGTATGTTGTGTCTAAAGATAGGCTCATAGGCATATTTAATAAAAATGTGGATGAAAGTTGGTATGGGCTTTTCCCTTATATGGTAGACAAATTTGTCATAGTTAAGGCAGAAAAAGGCTTTGAGTTCTCTGAGGCAAAAAGCTCAGGCATATTAGATAAAAGGGACACGATAAATGATGTCCAATGGATTATGCCTGACCTTAAAAATCTTCCTATAAGAGATGCAATAGAACAATTGAATGCAAAAACAGCTAAAATAAAAGTCTTAGGTTCAGGCTTTGTTATTGACCAGTCTCCTAAACCCCGGGAAATCGTTAAAGGCGATGGAGAGTGTATTATATACGGAAGGATGAACAATTGAAAATGAGGCTAAAAGAGCTCATAAAGGATATAGACATACCTTTCCAGATCATAGGTGATTTAAATTTAGATATCACAGGGCTTACCAAAGATTCAAGAATTGTAAAAAAGGGTTTTCTTTTCTTTTCAACAGGGGGAAGTATATCTTTTATAAAGGATGCCTTTAACAATGGAGCAGTAGGGATTGTGTCTGATAAAAAATCAGACTACGGTTTTTTATGCCAGATATTAACAGAAAATCCCCACAAGCTCCTTGGGAAATTATCTGCGAGGTTTTATGGTTGCCCCTCGGAAAAACTCCATATAACAGGTATCACAGGGACAAATGGTAAGACAACATCAACGTATCTCATAGAATCTATCCTCAAAGAAAACGGGAATTCACCGGGGATTATAGGCACCATCACTTATAGGTATAAAGGAAATGTTATAAAGGCTGAAAACACAACGCCAGGGGCAGAGGATTTGCAAAAACTCTTAATGGAGATGCATTTATCAGGTGTGGATCATGTGGTTATGGAGGTCTCTTCCCACGGTCTTGACCAGAAAAGGGTTGAAGGCATTGAGTTTGATGTGGCTATTTTCACAAACATTACCCACGACCACCTCGATTATCATAAAGATTTTGTTCATTATAAGGATGCAAAAAAACTACTTTTCCATTATTATTTGAAAGAAAGCAAAAAAACCTTTAAACATGCCATATTAAACCTTGACGACCCCCATGTTTATGAATTTGTCCCTGATTCATTGATTAAAACCCTGTTTTATAGCCTAAATAAAAATGCAGATGCCCATATTATCGAATACACTGAAAACTTAGACGGTCTTGACCTTTACATTAATCTAAACAATGAAAAAATACGAATTCATTCCCGTTTGATAAGTTATTTTAATGCATATAATGTGCTTGCCTCATGTCTTTTCGGTATTACAGAGAAAATACCCGTAGAAACCATAAAAAGAGGTATAGAGAAATTAGAAAGTGTGCCGGGTAGGATGGAACGGATAAAAAATAAAAAAGGTTGTTATGTTTTTGTGGACTATGCCCATACACCTGATGCACTATCAAAGGCAATAGGCATGTTAAAAAGGGTAAAAAAAGGGAAATTAATCGTGGTATTCGGCTGTGGTGGTAACAGGGATGTATCAAAAAGACCGCTTATGGGCAAGATTTCAACCACTCTGGCAGACTTCACCATAATCACCTCTGATAATCCAAGAAGAGAAGACCCGAAAAAGATCATAGAAGACATAATAGGAGGCATAACGGGCAACAACTATAAGGTCATTGAAAATAGAAGAGATGCCATTTATGAAGGGATAAAGATGCTTCAAAAAGAGGATTGCCTTCTTATTGCGGGAAAGGGTCACGAAGATTATCAGATTATTGGTGATGAAGTATTTCACTTCAGTGACAAAGAGGTTGTAGAGGAGATATTAGATGTGGATGGTAGATGAGATTATCAGGGCAGTAAAGGGAGAACCGTTAAATATAAAAGAAAGGGTTTTTTCAGATATCTCCACAGATACAAGAACTATAAAAAAAGGGGAGCTATTTATACCTTTAAAAGGGAAAAACTATGATGGTCATGACTTTATAGAAACTGCATGCACTATATCTGGAATAGGGTGTCTGTGCGAAAAATCAAAGGCCCATAAGATTGCCCACTTAAAGGAAACGATTATTATCGTTGAAGATACACTCAATGCCCTTGCAGACCTTGCAGCATACAGGAGGAGAATTTTAAAAGGTGAGTTTATAGCCATAACAGGTAGTAACGGAAAGACAACGACAAAAGAGATACTTGTTGATATTCTTAAAAAGGCATTTACCGTTCATTTTAACGAAAAAAATTTTAACAATATCATAGGGGTTTCCAAAAGCATCCTATCCATTAAAGAATCCTGTTCTTTCTATGTCTTTGAACTGGGCACCAATGCCCCTGGCGAAATAAAGGCCCTTGCCGGAATAGTACAACCTGATATTTCAGTGATTACAAATATAAATCCTTCTCACCTTGAAGGCTTGAAAGACATTCAAGGTGTTTTAAAGGAAAAACTGGATTTGTATTACAATACAAAAAAGGGCGGCATTATCTTTATAAATGCCGATGATCCTTATATAACTTCTTCTTCCTTTTTTAGCAATGACCAAGTGATAAAAGATTATGCTATTGAAAAGGATGCGTCATATAAACTCATAATAGACGAAGATTATAGTTGGGAGGGGTACAGCATTACATTTAAATTCCCGGAAATAAGTTTTAATGCGAAGACAAAGCTTTTAGGAAAGCATAATCTTTATAATATACTATGCTCTTCTGCCATTGCATCATCAGTGGGCATAGGTAGGTCTTCTATAAAGGAAAGCATAGAAGATTTTAAACCTTACGATAAAAGATTTTTACCTATTAAGTCAAAGAACGGGTATCTCATTATTGATGACACCTATAACGCAAACCCTGCTTCTATGGAATGGGCGATAAAGACAGTAAACGAACTACCGAGCAGGGGAAAAAGGATTGCCATCATCGGCGACATGAAAGAGTTAGGGGACAAAGAAGAATTCTACCATAGACAAATTGGCAGGATTTTAAAAGAGAGCAGTTTCAAAAAAATACTCCTTTACGGTGATGCAGTAAAATATATATTAGATGAAATTGGCGATGAAAGGGCAGAGGTTTTTTCTGACAAAAATTGCCTTATAGACTTTGCAAAAAAGATAATAAGGATGGATGATGTGGTGCTTGTAAAGGGTTCAAGATTACTAAAAATGGATGAAATTGTAAAGGGGCTCGATTAATGTTATATCATCTACTTTATCCGTTATATGTGAAATTTTCCCTATTCAATGTTTTTAGATACATAACCTTCAGGACTGTCCTTGCCATATTAACGGCCTTAATCATAAGTTTTATTCTCACCCCTTATATAATCAAGAAATTTCATGAATGGAAGATAAAAAGCGACAAGAGGGAGGATGTGCCTGAAAGACATACAATGAAACAGGGCACCCCTACAATGGGAGGATTTGTAATACTTGTAGCCACAATCATCCCCACCTTTTTGTGGTCAGATTTGAGAAATAACTATATATGGATTGTCATATTTGGTCTTCTATCCTTTGGGGCCATAGGATTCGCCGATGACATAAAGAAATTAAGCAGTAAAAACGGCAAGGGTATCACAGGAAAGACAAAGATGACCTTCCAGATGATTTTTGCATCAATAATCAGTGTTCTTATATATTTGAACCCTGGTTTTATAACACAACTTACAGTGCCTTTTTTCAAAAACATAGCACCTGATTTAGGGATATTTTACATAATACTTGCAGTATTTATCATTGTGGGAACATCGAATGCCGTGAATCTAACAGATGGCTTGGACGGTCTTGCCATAGGTCCTGTTATTACAGTATGTGCAACCTTTATGCTTTTTTCATACCTTGTGGGCAATATTAAGTTTGCCCAGTATCTACAGATATTTTATGTAAAGGGCGCAGGAGAGCTTACAATTCTGTGCGGTGCCATGCTCGGTGCAGGGATAGGTTTCCTCTGGTATAATGCTCACCCTGCCGAACTCTTTATGGGTGATACAGGCTCTCTTTCTTTAGGTGCTACACTGGCAACTATTGCGGTCATTATAAAACAGGAAATTCTTCTTGTAATTGTTGGTGGCATTTTTGTCCTTGAAACCATATCGGTAATTATACAGGTTTTATCTTTTAAATGGAGGGGGAAAAGGGTGTTCAAAATGGCCCCTATCCACCACCATTATGAATTAAAGGGCTGGAATGAAGAAAAGATTGTGGTAAGGTTCTGGATTGTATCCATTATACTTGCCCTACTTGCACTGAGCACATTGAAATTGAGATAAGGTGAAATATGGATATACCTGATAAGATACTTATTGTAGGACTTGGAAAAACAGGGATTGCTGTGGCAAAGTTTCTATCAGCACAGAAAAAGGAAATAACCATAACGGATATAAAAACAGAAGATGCATTAAATAATGCCCTTTCAGAATTAAAAGATATAGATTTTAAGTCCACGTTCGGCACTCACAATAGGGAAGATTTTTTAAAAAACGAGATGATCGTGTTAAGCCCTGGTGTTGATTCAGAAATGCCCCTTATAAAGGAGGCAAAGGAAAAAGGCATAAGGGTAGTAGGTGAGATTGAACTTGCCTCCTTTTTTGTCACAGAACCTATAATCGCCATTACAGGGACTAATGGTAAAACAACGGTAACCACGCTTTTAGGTGAGATTTTTAAAGCCCAGTTTAAAGATGTGTTTGTAGGCGGTAACATAGGTAATCCTTTAATCAATTATGTGATGGGGGGCAAAAAGGCAAAATTTGTCATACTCGAGATAAGCAGTTTTCAACTTGAGACAATATATAGTTTCCATCCCCATATCTCGATGCTTCTGAACATTACAGAAGACCACTTAGATAGATACAGAAGTTATGACGAATATATAGGTGCAAAACTAAGGATATTCGAAAATCAAAACGAAAAAGATGTGGCAGTAATAAATAAAAATATCATGATCCATACACCCATCAAGGCGAAAAAATTCTTTTTTTCAATAAAAGACATATTAGATGAAGGCGCCTTTTATAAAGATGGATTTATGTTTGTAAGGCTCGATGGTAAAGAATACATATACAGGAGAGACCTTTCTCCACTTACTGGAGAGCATAATACGGAAAATCTCTTATCATGCCTCATTGTGTCCCACATTGTCGGTGTTGATAGGGCTGTCATAGAGGATACGCTTAAAAAATTCAGGGGCCTCCCCCATAGGGTAGAGTTTATAAAAAATATAGATGGGATAACATTTATAAACGATTCAAAGGCAACGAATGTGGATGCCACCAAAAGGGCACTGGAAGGTATGAAGGGCAATGTAATACTCATTGCAGGCGGTAAGGACAAGGGTGGTAGTTACAAAGAAATAGCCAGTGAGATGAGAAAGGTAAAGGCCCTTTTTGTTATCGGTGAAGCAAAAGAAAGAATAGAAAAGGAATTGGGGTTATACACAAAGGTTTTTAAAGAAAAAGATTTAAAGGATGCAGTAATAAAGGCATATGAAATGGCTGAAAAGGGAGATACGGTGCTTTTTTCACCCATGTGCAGTAGCTTTGATATGTTTAGAGACTATAAGGAAAGGGGTAATGTATTCAAACAAATAGTGGAGTCAATATGAAACAGACCTTAATCCTCATATTAACCACAGCATTTTTTTACAGCATGTTCTGGAATATAAATATCATAAATGTTCTGTTTATCCTTTTAGGTATAGGCCTTTCTCTGGCATTATACAGGATCCCGACGAATGTGCTTTTATCCTTGAAATATCCTTTAATTATAGCCCAGTTCGTTGTGACAACAATATTTTTAATATATCCCCATCTGGAGTGCAAAGAATACTTCTGCGAATTTATTGTTTTTATCTCATTTTACAGTATCCTTTTTTATCTTGTTTCGTTAAAAGAAAAAGAGAAGTCTCTATATAAAGAAGTCCTTGCCATATCTATTCTATTCTTTTCTGCATTCTTTAATCTCTTTATGGTAAATAAACCAGTTATTATCCTTTCTATTGGAATACCAATAGTTCTATTTCTTTTTATTATAGGCCACAACAAGGTGATTCCCTTTATCGCAAGCTATGTATTAATCATTGCCATTGCCTTAATAATGAAAAATATACCCATTGTAGGTAAAGGATTTAATTTTAATAACGATATCCAGAGATATATACTCATACTAACACCTCTTCTACTTTTTGTCTGGAGTTTTGTAGGCTTTGTAAAAGATACGGATGCGCCAAAGGTCATCTCATTTATGGTGTTTTTGTATATAATGCTGGACATTTTTATTACAGTAAGTGTGAGATTTTCTTCAGGCATCCTCTATCAACCGTTAATGGCAATTTTGATGGTCTCTCCTGTTGCTGGTATAATGATGAAAAAGGGAAAGGGTTGAATATGAAACTGTTTATTGCTGCAGGTGGAACAGGTGGTCATGTATTCCCGGGCATTGCCGTGGCAGATAGGTTTACTGCCATAGGAGAGGATAATGTTGTTACATTCATTGGCACAAAGGGAGGCATCGAAAACAGGGTTGTGCCTGCCTCTGGATACAGACTCATACACGTTGAGGCGCGCCAGTTTTCAGGAAGAAATGTGCTATATAAATTTGTGACTGTGGCAGGGCTTATTAAAAGCATCCATGATTGTTTAAATATCATTAAAATGGAAAATCCCCATGCTATTCTCGGTATGGGCGGTTTTGCCTCGGTTCCTATGGTGATTGCCGGTTTTCTTCATAAAACACCCATCTTTCTCCATGAGCAGAATGTCCAGCCTGGACTTGCCAATAGAATTCTGGCAAAATATGCAAAAAGTATTTTTATAAGCTTTGAGGAAACAAAACATTATCTCCCTAAAGCCCACACTATTTTGACAGGTAATCCCATAAGGAGTTCATTAAAGGGAATAACAGAACATATTGAAAAGGATTATTTTGGGATATTTGTTTTTGGAGGTAGTAGAGGCGCAAGAAGCATAAACCAGGCATTAATAGACCTTCTTAATTATTTAGGCGAATACAAAGAAAAGATCGTTATCTTTCACCAGACCGGATTTGATGACTATGAGGGTGTGAAAGAGATCTATAAAAATTCGGGCATTAGACATGAAGTATTCCCCTTCACTGATAACATGGCATACTATTATAGGAATGCCGATCTGGTCATATCGAGAAGTGGTGCCAGCACAATATTCGAACTTGCATATTTCAAAAAACCGGCAATCCTTATTCCCTATCCTTTTTCAGCAGGGCAGCATCAATGGAAAAATGCCCTGCAAGTGGAAAGGATTGGAGGTGGTCACATTATAGAAAATCAAGAGGCAAACGGTGAAAGACTCTTCTATGTCATAAAAAGACTTATAGATGAACCTGAACTTTTAAAACAGATGGGCGAAAATATTGGAAAATTATATATAGATGATGCAGAAGGTTTAATCATTAAGGGGATATTAGATGGTATTTCATAAGATAGAAAAAATACATTTTGTAGGCATTGGTGGTATTGGCATGAGTGGTATTGCCGAGGTTTTACTTAATCTTGGCTTTACCATAACTGGTTCGGATATAAGAAAAAACGAGACAACAGAAAGACTGGAGAAGCTTGGGGCAAGGATATATTACGGACACAGGGAGGAAAACGTCTTTGGGGCAGATGTGGTGGTCATATCTTCTGCAGTGAAGTTTGATAACCCTGAAGTCTTAAAGGCCAAGGAGCTTTTTATCCCCGTTATACAGAGGGCAGAAATGCTTGCCGAACTTATGAGGATGAAATACAGCATTGCCATTGCAGGGGCCCACGGCAAGACCACAACTACATCCCTTATTGCCACAATACTTGCCCATGCTGGTTTTGACCCTACCTGTGTAATCGGAGGAAAATTAAATAGCTTAGGCAGTAATGCAAAATTAGGGAGCAGCAAATATCTTGTTGCAGAGGCAGACGAAAGTGACGGTACATTTTTACTTTTATTTCCCACCATAGCCGTTGCCACAAACATCGATTTAGAACATCTTGATTTTTACAAAGACTTAAATGAAATAAAGGCTGCTTTTCTCACATTTCTCAATAAAGTGCCCTTTTATGGCATGGATATCATCTGCATTGATAACCCCAACCTTCAGAGTCTTATACCTTATCTTAAAAGGAGATATGTCACATACGGACTTTCAAAACAGGCAGACATCAGGGCAACAGATATAAGAATAGAGGGATTCAAGACTATATGCAGGGTAATGTATAAGGATTCAGAACTTGGTGAATTGACCATGACAATCCCCGGTATTCATAACATTGTAAACGGGCTGGCAGCTTGTGCCGTTGGTATTGAACTCGATATACCTTTTGAAAAGATCGCAGAGGCATTGAGTTCCTTTACAGGGATTCAAAGAAGGCTCGAGGTTAAATGGGATGGCCATATCAAGCTAATCGATGACTACGGACACCATCCCACAGAGATAAAGGCCACATTACTTTCATTGAGAAATATGTGTAAGGGCAGGATTATTGTAATATTTCAACCGCACAGATACACGAGGACAAAGGCATTGATGGAAGAATTTGTTACGTCTTTCAACGAGGCAGATGTCCTTTTGGTAACAGAGATATACCCTGCCTCAGAAGAACCAATTGAAGGAGTCTCTGGTGCTGTACTGGCAGAAAGAATAAAAACAAGCGGTCATAAGTCTGTTATTTACTGTTCCACAAAAGAAGATGTGGTAGAAAGGGTATTGGAAATTGCATCCCACGGTGATACGGTAGTTGTCTTAGGTGCAGGGGACATAAACAAAATATGTGATGTGCTTATAAAGAGATGGACTGGAAAGGAATAAGAGGAGAGGTTTTACAAAACGTATCCATGAAGAGATATACCTCCATGAAGGTGGGTGGGAATGTGAAATACATGATTTATCCCGTAGACAATGAAGATTTAATAGATATAGTGGCAAGACTTAACACGCAAGAGATAAAATACAGATTTTTAGGTAATGGCACAAATATTATCGTAAACGATGGGATTTTAGACGAGGCCATAATCAGGATTACAAAGATAAAGATGTTAAGGAAAAAAGAGGAAAATGGCCTGTATAAGGTTAAGGTATCAGGTGGAACATCCCTAAAGCACCTTATAAGGTATTGCGCAGAGCATGGGTTATCAGGTCTTGAAAGGCTCTATTGGATTCCAGGCACAGTAGGCGGTGGTCTTAAGATGAATGCCAGCAGTTTTGGCGCTACCATATCCGATTGTCTTGAATACGTGGAATTATTAAAGAACAATTACGGGGTTAAAGAGGTTCAAAAAAATGAGATGTTTTTTGGGTATAGGACATCATCTATTGGTAAATGCGATTGTGTGGTATCTGCTCAATTTGTCCTGAAAAAAAGGGATAAAAAAGAGATTTTAAAAGACATGGAATATGTCTTTAATGAGAGAAAAAAAAGACACCCCATGGAATATCCATCTTCAGGTTCAATATTCAAGTCTGTAAACAATGAGCCTGCATGGAAATTTATAGAAAAGGCAAATCTTAAGGGATTAAGGATAGGAGGGGCGTGTATTTCTGAAAAACACGGGAATTTTATAGTGAATATGGGAGATGCCCGTGCAAGGGACATAAAGGCACTCATAGAAAAGATTAAAAAGGAGGTCTTTGAATTATTTGGTGTTGAACTCGTCGAAGAGGTGGAACTCTGGGGATTTGAAGAAGAAAGGGAATCCATATGAAAGGCATAGAATGTTTTAGAGAAAAAAAGATAGGTGTCCTTATGGGTGGAAGATCCTCGGAGCGGGAAATATCTTTAAAAAGCGGTAAGGCAATTTTAGATAGCCTTGTTAGACAGGGTTTCAATGCAATTGGGATAGATGCAGATGAAAATCTCACAGAGACACTAAAAAGGGAAGCTATTGAAGTGGCATTTATTGCCCTACATGGAAAATGGGGAGAGGACGGAACCGTTCAGGGTCTCCTTGAAATATGCAATATCCCTTATACAGGTTCAGGTGTGCTCGGCTCTGCCATTGCCATGGACAAGGCCATGATGAAGCACATCCTTTCAAGCGCAGATATTCCAACGCCACCATACAGGATATTTAAAGACAACAATAATATAAAATTTCCACTGCCCTTTGTTATAAAACCAGCAAACGAAGGTTCTACAATAGGCATATCCATTGTTAAGAAAAAGGAACAGATTAAAGAGGCGATTTCCCATGCATACAAGTATGATAAAAAGGTTATAGTGGAAAAATACATTAACGGTCAGGAGATTACCGTAGGGATTATTGATAATATGATGCTACCCATAGTGGAGGTTAGACCTAAAAAAGGGTTTTATGACTTTGAATCAAAGTATACCTCTGGGATGACAGAATATTTAGTGCCTGCAAAGATAAGCAAGTCTATTGAAAAAAAGGCTTATAAGATAGCCAGAAAGGTCTACGATCTTTTTGAGCTTTCAGGTTGTGCAAGGATAGATATGCTCATAGATAGCGGTATTCCATACGTTATTGATATAAACACTTCCCCAGGTATGACGGAAACCTCCCTTGTGCCAAAGGCATGGGGGTATCTTGGTAAAACATTTGATGAGCTCATCGAAAAGATACTTATAGGGGCATCGTTAAAGATATGAAAAGGATTTTATACATACTCTTCTTAGCGCCACTTTGCCTTTTATCAGTTTTGACAATAATGTATGTTTCGTCTAATAAAACACCATTTTTTACAATAAAGAATATAAAGATCAATGGCATTGAACAGCTGCAGGAAGTTGAAGTGATTAGGAGGGTTTCTCCTTTTATAAAAGAGACCATATTAAGTCTGGATGCCCAAAAAATAAGAAAATCTGTAATGTCTCATCCTTTTGTAAAGGATGTAAGGATAAAAACCGTTTTTCCTTTTTCCGTTGTTATCGATGTTGTGGAAAAGAAACCCTCTGCATTATGGATAGATGGAACTGGTTCTGTGATGGTAGTAGATGAAAACGGTGAGCCCTTTAGGCCAATTGCACAAAACATGGCAAAGGATTTGTTCATTATAAATACAAAGGAAAAAAGGGATGTAAAGTGTGTATTTGAAGAGGTAAACTCGTGGATTAAGGAAGGTATCATAAAAAAAGAGCAGATTTCTGAGGTGGTGTATGCCAATGATAACATGACCCTATATGTTGCAAAAGAAGGTATTGAGGTAATTCTTGGAAAAGAGGGTCAGAAAAAAAGATTGAAAAGGGCGCTTATTGTCCTTGAAGATGCAAAAAAAAGGGGGCTTTTGATAAAGTGTATAGATGCACGGTTTGAAAAAGGCGCCATCATCCAGGAAAGGCAGGTATGACAGATGATAAAAGATGATGAACTCCTTGTAGGGCTTGACATTGGGACCACAAAGATATGCGTTGTGGTGGCAAAGGTCGTTGAAGGCAAGATAAGTATTATAGGTATAGGTTCCCATCCATCTACAGGTTTGAGAAAAGGTGTGGTGGTAAATATGGATAGCACTGTTAAATCCATTATGAAGGCCGTTGAAGAGGCAGAATTAATGGCAGGCGTGAAGATTGAAAGGTGTATTGCAGGCATCTCTGGAGACCACATAAAAAGTTTTAACAGTAACGGTGTTGTGGCCATTAAAGACAAAGAAGTTAAGTTAGATGACGTAACAAGGGCAATAGATGCGGCAAAGGCAGTGGCAATACCAGCTGACAGGCAGATACTCCATGTAATACCCCAGGAATTTATCATTGATGACCAGGACGGCATCAGGGACCCTATTGGCATATCAGGTGTAAGGCTTGAGGTAAAGGTCCATATCATCACAGGCAGGATTTCATCTACCCAAAATATTATTAAATGCTGCAGACTTGCAGGGCTCACCGTGAATGACATTGTTCTTAGTCAACTCGCATCAGCTGAGGCAACCCTTTCTCCAGAAGAAAAAGAAATCGGTGCAGCAATCGTTGACATAGGTGGAGGTACAAGTGATATTGCCGTTTTTGCCAACGGAAGCATAAAGTACACATCTGTTATCCCCTTTGGTGGAAATAACATTACAAACGACATTGCCATAGGCCTTAAAACACCCCTTGAAGAGGCTGAAAAGATTAAGAAAAAATACGGATGTGCCTTTGCAGATTTGGTGGGTGATAATGAAACCATTGATGTGCCCAGTGTGGGTGGAAGAAAACCGAGAACCATCAAGAGAAAGACCCTTGCAGACATCATAGAGCCAAGGGTAGAAGAGATCTGTATGATAATATACGAGGAAATAAAGAAATCAGGCGTAGAGAAACTCCTTGCCTCAGGGGTAATACTCACAGGCGGCTGTGCAAATTTAAGCGGAATGATCGAGATATCTGAAAATGTATTCAATATGCAGACAAGGATAGGCTCTCCAATGGGTGTGACAGGACTCGTAGATGTAGTAAATAATCCCATATATGCAACAGGTGTGGGACTTATAATTTACGGATTCAAAAATCAAAATACAATAAAATCTAAGTTTGATAAGGGCAAGGCTATAAAAAACATTTATTCCACGTCGAAGATAATCAAAAGGATGAAAGAATGGTTTAAAGAAATATTTTAAGGAGGTAAGAGGATGCCAAACACATTTTATATGGATGAAAGCAGTGGTTTTTCAGCAAAATTAAAGGTTGTCGGTGTTGGTGGAGGTGGGTGTAATGCCTTAAACAATATGGTGGATGCAAACATTAAAGGTGTGGAATTTATTGCCGTCAATACCGATATCAAATCTCTGAATATGTGTAAGGCACCGATTAAAATACAGATAGGAAGTAAATTAACGAGCGGTCTTGGTGCAGGTGCAGACCCTGAGGTAGGAAAAAAGGCGGCCATGGAAGATGTGGAAAAGATAAAAGAGCATTTAAAAGGCGCCCATATGGTATTTATCACATGTGGACTCGGCGGCGGAACAGGCACAGGTGCGTCCCCGGTTATTGCAGAGATATCAAAAGAACTCGGTGCACTAACAGTAGCCATTGCCACAAAGCCTTTTGCCTTTGAAGGAAAAGACAGGATGAGACAGGCAGAGCAAGGGGTTGCCCAGCTTAAAACAAGGGTAGATTCATTAATTACCATACCCAACCAGAGGCTCTTTTCAATCGGTGGTAAACACATGACCATTATAGAGGCATTTTTAAGGGCCGATGAAGTACTACTTAATGCAGTACAGAGTATCTCGGACCTTATCATAGGCTCAGGCCATGTTGTTGTTGATTTCGCGGATGTAAAGACCATTATGAGCGAAAGAGGCATGGCCATAATGGGTATTGGGGTTGCCTCAGGTGAAAATAGGGCAAAAGAGGCTGCATTGAAGGCGATTTCAAGCCCTCTCCTTGAAGATATCTCCATTCACGGTGCAAGGGGCGTTTTGATAAATGTAACAGGGGACAGAAACATGACACTCCACGAGGTGAATGAGGCATCAACCTTAATACAGGAACAGGTCCATGAGGATGCAAAGATCATATGGGGATTAGTATATGACGATAGCATGGACGGTTCTATGAGGATTACAGTTATTGCCACAGGTTTTGAAGAAAAGGTTGTAGTAGAAGAACCGGAGATTATAAAACCTGTAAGACAGACGGGAAGACTTTTTAAAGATTACGAGGAACCACCTTTTAAAAGAAAGAATATCACCATTGATTACAAAGAGATAAAAACAAAAAGCGATAATCTCGATATAGACGACGATAGATACGATGTCCCGACTTTTTTAAGAAAACAGGCAGATTAAATCGGATAAGGGTATGACTATCAGGTATTAAATAACTCTTTATAACGCATATGCCTCTGAATTTCTATAAGCTTTCTTGAAAAGATGTTTTGCACCTTCATGGTCATACCCAGAAACTCCAAGGCCATATACTGGAGTGCTTGATGGAATCTGTAATCAGAGGGATACCATGTCCTTAAAACCTGTGCATCTAACTCATAAGGTTTTTTATCAATTAACAAAATAATTTTAATAATATCTCCTGCTTTAAAATCAAAATCCCCATTATGGGAGACTTTTGCCCCACCAAGGGATATGTCAATAAGGTTTACCTTATTATTAAAAATATACAACTCAAGGTCTGTTCTATGGGGTAGTTCAACGCGATAAAAACCCCTTAAATTGTATATTTCAGGATTCGTAACTTTTATGAGTCTAATGGCATGGGTTTTCCCCTGGGAAGTCAATTTGTATGTCTTTATAAATTCTTTTATCTGCGCCAAAACCCTTAATCTTGTTTTTCCCGTTTTTTCTTTAACAAGAAAGGTTACAATTATATGCTCTCCTAACTTATCTTCTGTTATCTCTGGTTCTGTCTGGGCTATGATAATCTCTTTGTCTATTACATCATAGATAATGGAACCTCTTATTTCAGAAACATCTTCGCTATTACGGGAAGGCAAGATGATTTTAATATTCAGGCCCGGTTTTATAAGTTCCTTTTTTCCCATGATTTAGATATATATTTTACTATTTTTTAATGCCGTGAAAAGGTTTTTTTAAAAATTTTTTAAGTATAAACCTCTATCTTTTAAAAAAATATGGTGAAATATTCATTAAAAGCGGTAAAATATGAAATTATATAAGATTAACCAGGTATATGGATTGTATATGAAAAACCCATTCTTTAAAAAAATAGAACACATACTTATTGAAAATTCACCTATCTCTATCATTATCCACGATAATGAAGGCATTTTGTATGTAAATAAATTTGGCCTTGAACTTTTAGGTGCCAGAGGTGAGGAGGATTTATCTTGTAAAAGGTTTTTTGATTTCATCCATGAAGACGATAGAGATAATTTTATAAAGATAATAAATTCAGTAAATGAAGAAGATAAGGCAACCCCTCCCAGTGAATTACGAATAATAAGGATGGATAGTAAAATAATTTATGCCCAGCTAAACTCATTAAAGACTACCATAAACAATAGAAAGGTTATTCTCACATTTATAAAAAACATGACAGCACACAAAAACATGGAACACACGTTACGGGAGATGGAAGAAAAAAACAGAAAAATCGTCAATAACCCCTTTGTGGGCTTATATTTATCAACACTTGAGGGCAGATTCATATGGGTCAATAAAACCTTTTCAGATATGCATGGTTTTTCATCACCAGAAGAAATGATAGAAAATATAACGGATATAGGAGAACAGCTCTGTGTAAATCCAGATGACAGAAGAAGACTTATTGCCCTGTTAAAAGAAAAAGGATATGTTGAAAGCTTTGAGATGAAAAGCAGGAAAAAGGATGGCTCCCACATATGGTTATTACTAAATGCAAAGGCTATATACAATGAAAAAGGTGATGTTGAATACATAGAAGGCACAAATATTGACATTACCAAAAGAAAGTTAGCAGAAAAGGCATTAGAGGAGAGTGAAAAAAGGTATAGAAGCATCTTTGAAAATGCTGTGGAAGGATTTTTCCAGACAACACCAGATGGAAGGTTTATAGATGCCAATCCAGCCCTTGCAAGGATGTTTGGCTACTATTCTCCTAAAGAGATGATAGAAGAAATTAATAATTTAAACGACCATTATGTCAATCCAGAAGACAGAAAAAGGATGAAACTACTCTATGAAAGAGACGGCTACATTATAGGTTTTGAAACAGAATTTTACAGGAAAGACCACACCAGGATATGGATAAGGATGAACGGAAGGGCAGTAAGAGATGATTCTGGCAACATTATTTACTATGAAGGCACAACAGAAGATATCACTAAAAAGGTAGAGGCAGAAAGGATATTGAAAGAGTCTGAAGAGAGATACAGGTCTGTTATAGAAAACTCTAACGAGGGTATTGCCATAACAAAGGGCGGGATATTTCTATTTGTAAACAAAAGATTCGTTGAGATGTTCGGTTTTGAAAACGAAGAAGAGGTTATAGGAAGGGACATATTAAGCACAGTGCACGATGACGATAAGGCCCTGGTAAGGTCTTTATACAAAAAAAGGGAGGAAGGCATCCCTGTTGCCTCTCAATATGAATTTAAAGGAGTGAAAAAAAACGGGGAAATAGTATACATAGAAATATCCGTTGGGGATGTATTTTTTTACAGTGAAAAATTTATCATTGCCTTTTTGAGGGATATATCAGATAGAAAACACCTCGAAGCACAACTACTCCAGTCTCAAAAGATGGAGGCAATAGGTCAGCTTGCCGGTGGTGTAGCCCATGATTTTAATAACATCTTAACGGCCATATTAGGTTATGCAGAACTTATAGATATGAAGCTGGAAAAGGATGACCGCCTGAAACATTATGTGCAACAAATCTTAACCTCAGCAAATAAGGCAGCCCAGCTCACAAAGGGATTACTTGCCTTCAGTAGAAAACAAATCATGCATCTGGAACCTGTGAATTTAAACGATATTATAATTAAATTCAAAGGTATGCTTTCACGAATTATCGGTGAGGACATTGAGTTGAACATAAATTTAAAGGAAGAGAAAATAACCATTATTGCAGATTCACTGCAAATAGAACAGATTTTGATGAACCTTGCCACCAATGCAAGGGATGCCATGCCTGATGGTGGCACACTGAAAATAGAGACAGGATGCACGGATATTGATGATGTCTTTATAAAAAGACACGGCTTTGGAAAACCTGGCAAGTATGCCTATGTTTCTGTTTCAGATACTGGGATAGGCATGGATGAGCTGACAAGGGAAAACTTATTCAATCCATTTTTTACCACAAAGGAGGTGGGTAAGGGAACTGGACTTGGATTGTCTATAGTCTACGGTATAGTAAAACAGCATAACGGTTTTATAACAGTAGAATCAACCCTTGGTAAAGGGAGCACCTTTACGATCTTTTTCCCTATCACTTATGATGAAGATAAGGAAGAAAAATATTACACAGATTTTGAGTTCGAAAAGGGTTATGAGACGATTCTTATCTGTGAAGACGATGATGAGGTTAGGTCTTTTATGGAAGAGATACTAAAAAACGCCAGTTATAATGTTCTTACTGCAAAGGATGGCATTGAATCAATAGATATATTTAATAGATATGCAAATATTATTGATTTAGTAATCCTCGATATCATAATGCCAAAAAAGAACGGTGTTGAGGTATTTGAAGACATAAAACTTATAAAACCTGATGTAAAGGCATTTTTTATAAGTGGTTATCCGAAGGATGTTTTAGAAAAGAAGGGTAAGACCTTTAATGGAATGGAGGTTGTAACAAAACCCATTAAACCGCATGAACTCTTAAAAAACATCAGGTCTGCCATAGAAGGCGAAAAAAAACAATTAAAATAAAAAAGGAGAAGGCCATGGATTTAATGAAGGTAATTCACGAGAGAAGGAGTATAAGGAGATATAAGAAAGACCCTATCCCCGAAGAGATTATTATGGAGATTTTAAATGCAGCAAGGGTTGCACCTTCATGGGCAAACACCCAGGTCTGTAAATACATTATTGTGAAAGACAAAGACATAAAGGAAAGGCTAAAAGAGGCCCTATCACCTACAAA
The DNA here is from genome assembly GCA_029777945.1 of Deltaproteobacteria bacterium. Taxonomy (GTDB): domain Bacteria; phylum Desulfobacterota; class Syntrophorhabdia; order Syntrophorhabdales; family Syntrophorhabdaceae; genus JAKORG01. The sequence goes on from JAKORG010000045.1 coordinate 81,546, forward strand.
TCCTGCAAGGGAAGCGTTCTCCCAGGCACCGATTGTTATATGTCAGGTTGCACAGAGGGGGGTATCTGGATTTAAAAAGGGTGAACCTGCTACCATCAAAGGTGACTGGTTCATGTTTGATGCAGGGATAGCAATGGAACATATAGTCCTTGCTGCGTGGAACTTTGGACTGGGAACAGTCCACGTGGGTTCATTCGATGCAGAAAAGGCAGAAAAAATCTTAAATATACCCCAAGGGTTTACCATAGTAGAAATGACACCTATAGGTTATTTCGATGAGGTACCGAAACCGACACCAAGAAAACCCTTGAGCGAATATATTTTCTTAAACACCTTTGGTGAGCCCTATGTGATTGAATAATACTCTAAATTGGTAGAGGCAGTTATAGCCGCCTCTACCTATAATTTTTTTATATTACGCCCATACCCTTTAATACAGAAAGCATAACCGCTGCTGCCATAACAGAACCTACCTGACCACCTGCATTGGCACCCATGGCATGCATGAGCAGATAACTCTTCTTATTGTATTTCTGGCCTTCTTTCTGGACAACCCTGGCAGACATGGGAAATGCCGAAATGCCTGCTGCACCAATAAGGGGATTAATCTTACCGCCTGTTATATAATATAGCACCTTTCCAAAAAGTACACCACATACTGTATCAAGACAAATGGCAATCAGACCCAAAGTTAAGATAATAATGGTTGTAGGTTGCACAAAAACCTTACCATCCATTGTAGCGCCAACGGATATACCCAACAGTAAGGTTACAATGTTTGCAATTTCATTTTGTGATGCCTTTGTTAATCTCTCCACAGCCCCTGATTCCCTCATTAAGTTGCCGAGCATAATTGTTGCAAGAAGCGGCAATCCTTTAGGCGCAATCAGTCCACCTACAATTGTGATGACTATGGGAAAAAGCAATTTTGTTGTCTTTGAAACAGTTCTCTTACCTGACTTCATAATTGTTTCCCTTTCTTTTTTCGTTGTCAGTATCCTCATAATAGGTGGTTGAAGCACAGGAACTAAAGACATATAAGAATAGGCCGCAACAGTACATGGACCTAAGAGGTTCTGGGCATACTGGGATGCCACATATATTACAGTTGGGCCATCACAGGCACCGATAATCCCTATTGTCACCGCCTCGTTGTATTTGAAACCCAGTGCCAGTGCAAGAAGTAATGTAAGAAAGATACCGCATTGTCCTGCAGCACCAAGAAGAAACGTATAGGGGTTTTCTAAAACAGGTGTAAAATCAGTCATAGCACCGATACCGATAAATATAAGGAGGGGAAAGAGTTCTGTAATTATCCCTGCATTATATATGGTTCTCAGAAAACCTTCCTCTTCCATAACCCCTGATAAGGGGACGTTTACAATTATGCATCCAAATCCAATTGGGACAAGAAGAAGAGGTTCAAAATCTTTTTTTATGCCAAGATAGAGCAAAAAGCAACCTATCACCATCATTACAAGATTAGACCAGTGCAAGCTCGCAAACCCTGCAATAAGTCCATTCAATCCGCTTAGAATCGCATCTAACATCGTCATCTCCTCCTTTAGTCTTTCTTTTCTTCTTCAGGATTATAAGGGAAAATCTTTTTTAATATAGACATGATAAGGCTTAATAAAATAAGTGTAATCATTGTCCCGCCCATGCCTACAACGAGCATTGTTAAACCAAATGTCCATCGATCCATCATGTTAAAGACCCTCCTAAGGATTATTTATTTATTTTTTATAATGTTGCCCTGTTAAGCAAATAAAACGATCCCTGATATAAGGGATAAAGAATAAAAAAATAAAAGAATGAAACTATGTTGGCATCTATTATTAATCGAGCTGAATCTTTTCTGCCCTGTTTATGAAGTGTTTGTTTTATAAATTCGTTGAACATGTATTCATTTATTTTAAATTTTGAAAATTTATACCATTCAAATTTTATCCAGTCAAGATTTTTAACATGGCCTTTGAAAATAAAAAAAAGCAAATAATATCAACTAATTCCATAAAAAACCTTGATAATCTATATACTTTTTTGTTAGATTTGGTCGTGTATAAAAAAAATAAAAAAATATGGTTTATCCGCGAACCTCTATTTGAGGAATTAAAGAAAGATTTTTGTTATTTATGCCACAAGAAAATAGAAGAAAAAGACAGAATAAAGGTTGGGGAAAACATATACAGACATAAAAAATGTAACCCCCTGCATTTTGAAAATGTTTCAAAACTAAATCAAAGGTCTCAAAAAAATCTCTTATAAAACAGAGAAAAGGCAAAGAAAAGAAAATTTAAAAGAACTATCGTGGCGCCTGTAGGAAGGTCAAGAAAAAAAGATATTACAATGCCTGATATTACAGACAAAACCCCTACAAAAGAAGAGATAAAAATGGTTCCCTTGAAACCTTTCGAGAACTGTAGTGCCGTTACAGAAGGCAGAATCAAAAGGGCTGTAACAAGTAAAATACCCACTGCCTTCATTGCAAGAACCACTGTGACAGCAGTCATAAGATAAAGCATCGTATTTATTCTTTTGACATTTACACCGGATACCCTTGCAGACTCTTCATCAAAGGTAATAAATAAAAGCTCCTGGTAAAAAAAACTTATCAAAAAGATAAAGGCAATAGATAAAAAAATAGATATAAAAACCTCTGTCCAGTTTATTGAGAGGATGTTACCGAAAAGATAGCTGAAAAGGTCTATATTAAAACCATTGGCCACACTCGAAATAAAAACCCCCGATGCAATGCCCAGTGAAGCGACAATGCCTATGGCAGCATCACCGAAAAGCCTCGCCTTTTCCTTTAGTTTCATGATTCCCAGCGCACTTGCCATAACAATAGGAATGGCAATATAAAACGGATAAAATTTAAACCATATCCCTATGGCTATGCTACCGAATGTCACATGGCTTAAGCCATCACCTATAAGGGAAAGATTTCTCAACACGAGAAACACCCCGAGCATTGAACATAACATTGAAATAAAAAAACCGGCAATGAGTGCCTTCTGAATAAATCCGTGGCTTAAAAACTCAACCATGTTTATAACTTTTTCTGAATATGTCTTCTGTATTGTGTCTATGACATATCAGATGTTGTGTATATTCACCAAAATATTCTGTCATGGCCTCAGATTCACAAAAGGATTGGAAGGTACCGAAAAATATAACCCTTTTATCCAGATAAAGCATAGAAGAGGCATATCTGCCTATGGTGCCTGTGTCATGGGTGATCATAATAATGGTAGTTGACTTTTTTTTGTTCAATCCTTCGAGGATATCAAAAAATTTTTCCCTTGTCTCAGGGTCTAAGGCAGCCAGTGGCTCATCGAGAATAAGAAGCTCTGGCTCATTAACCAGTGCCTTTGCAAGTAAAACCCGCTGCCGTTGCCCTCCTGATAGCTCACCGAAAAATTTTTCTTTTAAATCCAAAATGCCAAGTAAATCAAGGTATCTATCCATGGTCTTTAAGTCTGGCCTATAAATCCCTTTCCATGACCTTTTCTTGGACAGAAGACCCAAGGCCACTATCTCCTTTACCTTTGCTGGAAAATGGTTTTCAGAAAAATAATTTTTCTGTGGCAGATAACCTATGCGATACCAGTCTTTAAACAAAAATGTTCTTTCACCAAAGATATACACATCACCCCTTTGGGGTTTTAAAAGCCCCGTTATCAATCTTACAAGGGTCGTCTTACCGGAACCGTTCGGACCAACAATAGCCAAAAAGGAACCTTTTTTCAGGTCAAAAGATATACCTGATAACACCTCAAAAGAATTATAGCTAAAGTATACATCTTTTACAGAAAGAACATTCTCATCCATCATGGGCATTCAAGGCCTTTCTTTAAATTTTTAAGGTTTTCCTCCATAATGGATATAAACGTAACGCCCTTATCCATTTCCTCTTTCGATATATTATGGCATCCGTGTAATTTTAAAAGCCCTACACCTGTCTCTTTTTCCAATACATAGGCAATCCGTGGGGTAATTATTTCCTCGTAAAAGATGTATTTTATGTCCTTTTCCTGGATAATCCTTTTCATCTGCGCAATGATTTTTGGCGTAGGCTCAGCATCTGGTGAACCTCTATAAGCGGATATGTATTCTAAGTTATATCGCTGTGCCAGATAACCAAAGGCAAAGTGTCCTCCGTGGAGAATAACCCTTTTTTTACAGGAATCGAGGTTTTTTTTGAACTTTTCATCAAGTTCTACGATTTTTGCCTTATATTCTTCTGCATTTTTTTGATAATAATCCCTATTTATAGGATCTTTTTTTGTAAGTCCTGTAAGTATATTGTCTATCATAATCTGGACATTTGTCATATCAAGCCATATATGGGGGTCAATTTTGCCATGTTCTTCTGCGGCACCATGAAATCCTCTATGACCATGTTTGTCATTGTGAAGTTCTAAAAATTTTATACCTGAACTTGCATCTATTATGGATAATTTTTTATTTTCAATACCTTTTATGAGGTTTTCTGCCCATGGTTCCATAAATTTTCCTGTATAAATAAACATATCTGCCGAATTTATCCTTAAAATATCACCTGCCTTTGGTTCAAAGCTATGCGCCTCAACCCCTGGTGGGAGAATAAGGGATACATCTGCCTTTTCACCTGCAATGTTTTTTGTAAAATCATATAAGGGAAAAAGGGTGATTATAATCTTTAACCTGTGGCCCTTTGAATCTCCATGGTTTTGCCTGCAGCCAGAAATAAAATTTGCCGTAATCAAGAAAATACAAAAAAACAATACAGCTGATTTCAAAGCCTTTTGTCTCATTGAGAAACCACCTGTTTTATCAAACAGTTTTTACAGAATCCGTAAACCTGTAGCATATGGGAAACCATATGTCCCTTTAACCCATCCTCCACCTCTTTTTTTATTTCCTCCATACCACAGAAGGTTATGTCTTCCACCCTCCTGCATGAAACACACACAAAGTGGTGATGATGTTCTTTTCTATGGCAGTAGAAATAATACAGCTTCCTATCAGGATGGATTATCTTTATGATAACACCCTCTTTTGCCAACTCTTCTAAATTTCTATATACTGTAGGCAATCCTATATTTTTGAACCTCTGTTTTAATTTTGACCTTAGCTCATCGGGGCTCATATAGGTCTTCTCTGCGGCCATAATTTCCATAATGGCAATACGTTTTGGCGTTACCTTTAATTTTAAACCTTTAAGTATCCTGTAAAAATCATGCTCCATAGTTTTAAATAGAAACGATTTTCATTTAGATAATAATAGCTTTTTTTAAATTTGTCAATAAAATAAAAGAGTTTGAATTTTTTGTATATAGGTTTTAAAAAAGATTTCTGTTTTTAGATGCCTTTATGGGTGGCAATGGCTAAAAGAAGGAAAAATTAGTTTTATTGCTTTTTATTTAAAGATTTGTGTTATCTTTTCTTTTGCCTCTACAATCTGGCTATTACTTAACTGAAGGCCCTTTTCTGTCCTTAAAGGTTCACTCTCAATCTTAAAGATCCTTTCTTTCATACCCATCTGTTTTTTTATACCCGCTGGCATATCTGGTATTATGCCTATTGCCTTTTTTACATCCTCAGGAAATTTTCCAGGGTCTGCGGTCTCATAGATTACAGATGCGATATCATGCTTTCCTTTTAAGAATATTTCAAGGCTTCTCCAGCCCACTGCACCATGGGGATCAAGAATAATCCTGTATTTATTATACACGGCCTCCATAGTTTCATAGTGTTCAGGGTTTGTAACACCCACTGAAAAAAGGTCACGCCTCATCTCATCAAGGTCTGGCATCTTGTCTATTACACCCGGTCTTATTACCTGATTTGTCTTTGGGTCGCGTTCATCATACATATGTCCACCGTAGAAGTCTATCAGCCTCGCAAGATTACTGGGATGGGATACAATCATGGCAGAGGAAGGAGACTTTACTGATGGCCGCACAGTATAAATGCCTGTTGAAAGAAAATCTGGAAATTCTGTGTTTTCGTTTACACCACATATGATTTTTTTAACAGGCAGGCCCATCTGCTTTGCAATGACAGTGCCCATCATGTTTCCAAAATTTCCTGAAGGTATGCTTGCAATGAATCCTTCTGGACACTCATCTATCCTTGAATATGCATAAAAAGGATAGACTGCCTGTGGCAGCAGTCTGCCAAGGCTAATAGAATTTGCAGAGGTAAATCTATCTCTATCTCCGAACACACGGAATGCAAAATCCTTATCATTTAGAATATTTTTTGCCAGCGCCTGACATACATCGAAATCACCATTCACATCAAAGGCGTAAATATTTTTCATCAGGGTCGTCATCTGCCTTCTCTGGCCTTCACTTATGGAATGTCCGGGAAAAAATACAATATTATCTATATTTTCCAGCCCCCACAGGGCATCTGCCACAGCCCCACCTGTATCTCCGCTTGTGGCCACAACAACCACCCTTTTTAGTCCCCTTTCACCGAGAAAATAGTTCAGGGTTCTACCGAAAAAACGGGCTGCATAGTCTTTGAACGAATAAGTAGGCCCCTTTGTTAACCACATGATGTATGTCTTTCCCGTAACATGTTGAACCTCTGTGGGAATCTTATCCTCGCTATATGCATCGTTTAAGATTAATCTGAGTTTTTTCTCAGGTATCTCTGATAAAAGAAACGGTGAAAGCACCTCGAAGGCTATTTCGCTATAAAGCATACCCCTCATGGATCTGACCTTTTCATAGGAAAGCCTCGGTATATCTTCTCTTGCAACCATGTAAAGACCATAATCCGGTGCCAGGCCTTCAAGAAGGGCAGTTTCGAAATCTACCCTGTGTGACTTATTATTTGTGCTGTAATATGTAATCTTTTTCATATAGCATGTAGCATACAAAAAGTTTCATATTTTTTCAACTTAAGTTATAATTAAAAATTATGAAAATAGTTTTTAAGATTTTGATAATCCTTATTTTGGTTTTCCTTGCCTCAATGAATGTGCGCGCCGAATCATTGCCTCAGTTATCAAAGGAAGATGCCGTCAAAATTTTAATAGAATCTTTAAAGGACAATAAAACAATAGACCTTACACGATATTACTTAAAAGAGGGTTCTATATATACTTTGATAACCGAAAATAATGACCTGGAAAAATACAAAACCCTTGAAGAAAAGGGATTTGTTATCTTAAAGCCCATACAGGATAATAGGGATACTGAGAAAAAATACGGCTTAGTTTTTACAGAAAAGGCTGAACCCTACATTATCAAAAAAGACGATGACTCTAAAGACAAGGCACTTGTTTCAATAGGCAAGGCTGAAAAGATAGATTTAATGCAATTGAGACTAATATCACCAAAGGAATATAAGGCAGATTTTTTAATTGGTTATAGGCTGACCCCTTTTGGTGAGATATTAATGGGTAAACAGATTATTTTTGAGAAAAAAGAAGATGTTTTCTTTGAACATAGAGACGGAGGCTGGAAGATAAGATTTAAAACATCTTTTTAGCCCTTAAATCTAAATAAAAAGGCCCGTTGCCGGGCCTTTAAAAGATTAAACAAGTATTATCCTACCTTGACAATTAGTGATGCTGCTGTGTCACCAGCGGCACATCCTGTAAAAAGCCCATAACCGCCTCCTGCCAGCACGAGTTCCTCTATCATTTCTATAATAGCCCTGCCGGCTGTAGGACCTTGAGGATGGCCGTAAATCAGGGATGAACCATAATTATTTATCTTCATAAGATCAAACCCCGTCTCTCTGGCAATGACGAGATCGTTTACTGCAAAAGGGTTGTGTGTTTTTAAGGCCTTTATATCAGCGATAGTCAAACCTGCATTGGCAAGGGCCATTCTGCTTGCAGGGACCGTAGCAGCAGGCATATACATGGGTTTTACCCTTGCAAAACCATAGGAAACGATCTGGATCTCTATTTTTGGATCAGCACTTAATTCCCTGGCCTTTTCCCTTGTCGTCACAATAATTCCACAGTTTCCGTCTGCGGGAAATGTCTATGCACCAAAGCTCAGCACTCCATTAGGGTATTGAGGTTTTAATTTTGCAAGACCTTCTGCCGTGGTTGGTGTCCACCCTTCGTCTTCCTCAAGGAGCTTTTTTGTTTTCTTATTCACGGTAACCTCTGGTGGAAATATGTATCTTTTCTGAAATGCCCGGTCATTGGCAAGGGCTTCCTGATACTGCTCAAAACGTCTTAATACTACTGCATCGCATTCTTCTTTTGTAAAGCCGTAATCGGCAGCTACATTTTCTGCTGTCTGCACCATATAGGCACGGTGTCGCGGGGTGCCTGCAAAATTATCCATATTCCAGTCTTCCCTTTCAGGCTGTCCACCGGGTCCTAATGGATTGGGCCATATGGTATGCGGTCCATTGGAACATCTATCTGCCATAAGGCCAAAGCCTACCTCGTATACACCAAGCTCAAGGTCTTTGGCAATAAGATTAAGGATCGTGGTAGATGTTGAGCATGCCTGATTTATGAATATGGCAGGTAGAAATTTCTTATCGTCTGTAAGGATTGCTGCCGCATAGTTATGGGCAACAAACCAGTGTTTCTGGGCAATGGTGGAACCAAAATACAAGTAATCAATGATGGTGGGCTCGATTTTTCTTGAAAGAAACCAACGCCTTGCAGTGTTTGCACCGAGTTCAATTGCATTGTCGTGCTGCATGCTGCCCTACCACCGGGAAAACGGGGTAGAATAATAACCTTTGTAGGGAATAAAAGCCTTTGTATATGCCTTCATATTCTTTTCTCCTTAATTGTCTAAAAAACAAACAGGTCTAAACCGCCCATCATATTGACGATGGCGCCTGTCATATACGCTGCCTTATCTGAGGCAATAAATGCTATCACATCGGCAATTTCCTGAGGAGTTGCTGGCCTGCGCATGGCAATCCTGTTTTCTAAACGCTCCCTGATTTCTGCGGGGATGGGCTCGTAATAGGCTTCTGTATTTGCTACACCAATAAGAACACAATTGGCTGTTATGTTGAACCTCGCACCTTCAAGTGCTGTTGATTTGGCTAAACCAATAAGACCTGCCTTTGCAGCGCCATAACTCGTCTGTCCATAACCACCCATTACGCCTGCCACAGATGTCATATTTATAATGCGACCCCATTTGTTTTGGCACATATCAGCCCATGCCTCTTTTATGCAATAAAAGGCAGAGTTAAGACATAGTTTCACCTCATTATCCCAATCCTCTATAGTGGTTTTTGCAATGGTTACCATGCGACGCATCTGGGCCATATTGTTTACAAGGATGTTAACAGAACCGAGTTCTTTTTTAATAATAGTAAAACCTTCCTGTACGCTTTTGTAATTCCTGCCGTTCATTTTAACGGCAATTGACCTGCGACCCATTGCCTGTATTTCCTTTGCCACAGATTCTGCACCCTCCATGTGACCGAAACCGGTTACTGCTACATCAGCCCCGTCTCGGGCTAATGCAAGGGCAGCTGCCCTTCCAATGCCGTGAGGCATTGAAGCACCTGTTACCAATGCGATTTTTCCTTCTAATGACATTTTAACCTCCTCGTTTATTTTTTTATCTTATCTGTCTTTAAAATTTGGTTTTCTCTTCTCTATAAAGGCCTTCATCCCCTCTCTGCCGTCTTCTGATACATAGACAACAACGAAACAGTTATTTTCGTGGTTAATAGCCGATTCAAGGTCCATATTCATCCCTTTATCAATGGCGTTTTTTAAGAGACTAAGAGCTAATTTGGGCTTTGAAGCAAGCTTTTTTGCCCATACCTTTGCCTCTTCCATAAGTTTATCCCTTGGAACTACCCTGTTTACAAGGCCAATTCTGCATGCCTCTTCACCGCTTACAGCCTCACCCATGTATAGTAATTCTTTTGCCTTGGCTATGCCGATAAGCCTTGGAAGCCTTTGGGTCCCCCCTGATCCAGGAATAATACCGAGGTTAATCTCAGGGCATCCAATTTTTGCATCCTCTGAGGCAATTCTTAAATCACAGGCCAATGCAAGTTCACAACCACCTCCAAAAACAAAACCGAATAGTGCGGCGATGGTGGGTTTTTCTATTTCTGCAACTTTATCAATGCACATCTTCGATATCCTGCTAAAGGCGTAGTAATCGGGGATGTTTTTTCCAGCTACCTCTTTAACATCGAGGCCAGCTGCAAATGCCTTTTCTCCTGAACCGGTGAGTATTATTGCCTTTACATTGTCATCCTTCTCCAGATCGCAAAAGGCTGCATAAATTTCTTTATAAGCCTTTTCATTAAGGGAATTCACTGGAGGCCTATTCAAACTGACAATGGCAATATTTTCTTCTTTTTCCACATACAATGTTTCGTATTCCATACTATCCTCCCAATATTTTTAAATTTTCCATTGTGTCCTTTTAATATCCATTTCCGAATACCTTTTATCGATTTTGACGTTTCCTTGCAACTTTTTGTGTTTTTTAAAAACTGGATATTTCACAAAATTTTCAACGGGAATAATATTTTCAGCTACAGTTAAATTTAGTTTAAATCTTCTATTATTGTTCATTATTGTATAATAATAACTATTTGAACATAACATTTATTAAATTGTCAAGTCTTTTTTAGCACAGCAGAATAAAAAAATAAAATCAATGTATATCGAATAAAGAAAAGGTGATTAAATTTAAATTAGGTTCACATTAGTGAACATTAAACCTTAAAACGATAGGTATAAGACCACGGTTTTTTTAATTTAATGTTTTTTCAAAGGGTAATGGTATTAATGCTTCTTTTATATATTAATCGGATTTTGAATTGTTGCATCTGGTAGAATTAGAACATCTGGGGTCTTTTTCTTGTATTCCTTTTCAATAATCTTTACGATCTCCTCTAAGTCCTTTGACCAGTAAATGTTCTTTTCTATGCCGAACCAGAATTCATTGGCTTTATCCTTGTGCCTTGAATAGATAAATACATTTCTTACCTTATCCGGTTTTTTCCTGATACCAAAAGGCAACCTCCCCCAGGTAGTTTTTCCGAATCTTCCAAAAAGGTAATGCACTATTTGACCTTCTGGCACATCGCATAATAGCACAATATCACCGCCATTATCCTTAAGGAGCGATTCTGCTACAGAAAGGGAAATAACAGCCTCATTTGCCTTGCTTAAAGAGTTTGCAAACACAATATCAGCTTTATATGGAATATTTGTGTAATAATGGATAGGCGCAACATTTAGCATATAATTATATAAATCGTCAGGTTTACCAGCATATATATCCGTAATATCTGCACTGGTGTTTATAAGACAGTCTATTTTTATATCGAGCCCAGCAATTCTCCCAGATTCTATGATATCATCCAGTAATAGGTTGTTTTTGTATTTACCCAAGGAAAAACACGATTCCCTATAATTTTGCAAAAGTTTACCATGGTGATATTCAATGGAATCTATATGGCTTAGAGCAGGCATAATTATCTTATAACCACCACCGAACCCACAAAAGGCATGGGGAGTAAAAGAACCTATGCCAATTCTTACATCACACAAAAGGTATTCTTTGTTAATTATAACTGGGGTACCCAACCCTGTTTTTCCGATGTATTCACAGTTTTCGTAAGGATTGTGGTTATATACAGTAAACCTCTCCAGTGTCTCTTCACCAAGTTTCTTTCTAAATCCATTGTTGTCTAAAGCAGCATGCGTGCCACCACCGCATAAAAACCTCACTTGCTCTTCCCTTATATGGAATCTATCCAGTAATTCAATAAGATAGGGGATTATTTTATATGCCTTCGTAGGCCTTGAGAGATCGTCAAAAACCACACATATTTCACATGATTTAGTTAGTTTTTCTTTTATTAAAGGCATAATAGATAACACAGCATTTTTTATTTCATTATCGTCTAACACATGTTTTCTGTCTCCATTCATCTCAAGGAAAGAAATATTCCAGTTATCGGGGAGAAGGAACTTTATTTCCTTTTTTTCACCCCATAAACCATGTTTAAGTCTTATCTCCATAGATATCCTTTTAAAAAAATCTCTAAGATTGATAAATCAATGATAGCAAAAATAGAAAACTTCTTCACTAATTTAATTAAGACAAATTTTTGTTGACAAAATCACCTTTATATTTAATAAAATTAAAAAAGGGGATTAACACTATATAAAAATTAAAGGGGTGAAACATGAAAAAAATGGTATTTTTTTCCTTTATTTTGGTATTTTTTTCTGTCCTTTTTCTTACAGTTTCCGATTCCTATGCACAGAAGACCATAAAAGTAGGTATAGTTGATACCTATACAGGTCCTCCGAGCACATTTACCATTGATGTTCGCGATGGATTTGAGATGGCTGTTAAAAAAATAAATGCAAAAGGTGGGGTTTTGGGTAGAAAAATAGAATTTACCACAAGGGATGAAAAATTCAAACCTGATATTGGGCTTGCCATGGCAAAAGAGCTTGTTCTTAAGGAAAAAGTTGATATTTTAATGGGAACTATAAACAGCGCCACAGCCCTTGCTGTGTCTGACTTTGCAAAAAAAGAAAAGATCCCTTTTTTTGTTACATTCTCAAAGAGCGAAAAGATTGTTGTAGATAAAGGACACAGGTATGTATTCAATATGAATGAAAATACCATGATGGCAGGTAGAGCAGCAGGATACGTCCTTGGCAAAAAACCATATACAAAATACTGGATCGCTGGGGATGACTATGAATACGGACACTCTGTAGCCAATAATGTCTGGGAAAATATTCAAAAATATAATCCAAAAGCTGTGCTTATTGGACAGACATGGTGGAAGGTAGGTGAGGCAGATTTTACACCTTACATAACCCAAATACTTGCTGCAAAGCCTGATTTTATAATAGTAGCAACAGGCGGATCAGGGATGGTAAACTTCCAGAAAGCAGCCAAGGCAACAGGACTTGCAGAAAAGATACCATTTTATCAACACACTGCCACAGAGCATTCGGTGTTAAAGCCTCAAGGACAGAATGCGCCTGAAGGGGTATATGGGACATGCAACTATTTCTTCTACTATCCTGATACACCAGCAAATAGGGCATTTGTTGAAGAGTTTAAAAAGGAATATAAAAGAGAACCAAGGATAGGTGCACTTTCAGGTTACATGACAGCCATGTTTATTGCTGAAGGCTATAAAAAGGCAGGAAGCTTGGATAAAGAAAAATTTATCAATGCCCTTGAGGATATGACCCTTGATAGCCCTGTTGGCAAGTTACAGATAAGAGGATGTGACCATCAACTTCTCCTTCCCATGTATTTTGGTAAAACTAAAAAAGATCCTAAATACGATTTCCTAATAGCAGGGGATATAGAGGTTATTCAAAGTAAAGACTATATGCCCACATGTGATGAAATAAGAAAGATAAGAACGTATAAAAGATAAATATACTTTTAAGTATGGATCTAATAGCCCAGATTTTTTCTACCAAGATATTGAGCCAGATTTTTGTAGGCTTAAGCAGAACAACAATCCTTTTTATAGTATCCTCAGGCCTGAGTCTAATACTCGGTGTCCTGAGGATACCTAATGTAGCTCATGGTTCTTTATATATGATAGGAGCCTTTACTGCATATACCACTTCAATGGTTTTTGGAGGTGGTAATACTGGTTTCTGGATGTCATTGATTATTGCACCTCTTTTCGTGGCCCTTATAAGCCTTATAGCAGAGAGGGGTCTTTTTCAATACCTATATGAACGAGAACATCTTATGCTCCTTCTCCTCACCTTTGCATTTTCTCTTGTCTTTGGAGACCTTGTTAAAATGGTCTGGGGGGCAGAATATAAATCAGTTCCTGTTCCACCAATGTTTCAGGGATATGTATATCTAATAGGAGGGCTGCCCTTTCCCCTGTATAATTTTTTCCTTTTGATTATAGGTCCTATTGTTGCAATTGTTCTTTGGCTTATTGTAAATAAGACAAAGATAGGAAAAATTGCAAGGGCAGCTGCAGTGGATAGAGAAATGGTTGATGCAGTGGGCATAAATGTAAGCTGGGTTTTTGCCTATGTATTTATAATAGGTTGTTTACTTGCTGGCCTTGGAGGAGCGCTTGTTGCTCCCACAGTTAGTGTG
>JAKORG010000046.1 GCA_029777945.1 Deltaproteobacteria bacterium
ATAATGAGGCCTTCAACTATTACAGAGACTGCTTCAATATTAGTCTTTACCTTGCCATCAACACCTATATAAAGCTGATCTGCCTTGAGATTCTTCCCTTCAAAACATCCATCTATACGCAAAGAGCCATTGATTATAAAGGAACCACAAAAATATGATTTCTCTCCTATTACGTTATTTGAAAGGTCTCCTGCTCTTTTAACAATTGCCATCTCCAATTCTCCTTAGGTCAATCTTTGTAAGTTAAGCACAATAAAATATAAAAACAAGAGCTAAATAATGTCAACATCAATTCACTGCTCTTTTTTTAATTATATCCCCTCAGCATAGACATGATAGAAATTGCACAAAAAACAATAGGTGCGGCTATATTAAAAAAAATTCCATAACTCAGATTATATGGGGCATGAGAAAATCCATGGGAAAAAATTAAATATATCATATAAAACATATAGCACAGAGATATAACAACAACAGCAAGGTATAGGAAAGTGAATTTTTTAAAAATCAGAACCCACATCAACGCCACAATTAAAATCATATATACAGCCAGTGGATTGTTAATTGAAAACCAGGCTTCAAAAATATAATATTTACCAACTGGCAGAATAACAGCTAAAAATGCTGTAAGGGTATTTATTACAATAAGCTTATCGTAAAAATCAAGATCCTGAAACCACTGCAATATCATTTTAAGAAGAGAACCTATAAAAGATCCAATTGAAAATAAAATATCACTTAGCCAATTCATATAAACCACCTAAAAAGTTTTCAATAAAAGTTTATTAAAGACATAAAATCTCTCACAGCCTCAGAAAAACCCCATGGCCCAATTTGCTCTGTGAAAATAAAATTTTTATATGTATCCATATAAGTTCCATCACTCCTGCGAACGACATAGGCCTTTTTAACAGCAAGCAACATGGGCACATCATTGTGACTGTCACCAGCTGCAGCAGTTAGTGGAAATTCCACACAATTACAGTAAAACTCCTCTATTTTTTTTACTGCAAATCCCTTGTCTATTCCTTTTTTAAGAATATGATTAAAACGAGCGCCACTGGTAATTACAAGATCATAGCTTGCAAGCAAGAGATTTATCTCATCAAAAACATCATGAGGCAGTTTGCCTCCACAAGAAGTTACAAAGGGAACAGAGGTTTTTCTTTCCTTTGCAAGAGATGCCCTCTTGGAGGAAAGTCCCGTAAGCCTTGCAATCTCTGCCACAGATAAAGTCTTTAAGGGAAAGATCTTCTCACCAGAAAACCTTTCTATTAGAGGGATTACCTCATCCATGAGATCTGTAATATCAGAAAAAAGTTCAAAAGAAAAACCATCCCTTTGAGGATAGGCAATGCCAGCACCATTTTCAAATCCAAAGGGGAAATATAAATCAAGCTCACCACAAAGCTCTGTCATCTCATCAAAGGTCTTGCTTGATATAAGACAAAGAGGAATGCCTCTCTCTTTTAAAAGATTTATTCCAGAAAGAGCTTTCTCATAACTATAATTATCATCAAGAAGAGTCCCATCAACATCAGAGAAAAAAATCGCTTTCATAATTTTACTCATACTTCTTCTTAACAAGGAGAAACTCCACACGCCTGTTTCTTCTTCTGTTTTCGTCATTGGTATTTGGATAAAAGGGCATAGTCTCTCCCATCCCTATAAACTTAAGCCTTTCGGGATTTGTTCCTTTTTTAACAAGATAATCTCTCACAGCCTTTGCCCTCTTTTCTGATAGGCTTAGATTATATTCCTCTGCACCCACATCATCTGTGTGCCCTTCGATTATAATC
>JAKORG010000047.1 GCA_029777945.1 Deltaproteobacteria bacterium
AAAATGAATTTATTACCTCAAACTGCTTGACTTTTAACATAGAACATTCCCGAAATCTTTGGTCGGGAATCCAAAGGTTTTGCTTCTTCTTTTTCTCCCACCTCTCGCGGGAGGGAGTGCCCGGGTTCCCTGCCAAACAATTGTTTGGTAGGGTGGGTAAGGGAGAGGGTTTTAGCAAAGAGATTTTTTGAGGATTATAAGGGGGAAAGTTTTTTCTCCCCCTTATACCGAGGGACGTTTTCTCCCTCGGTTATATTTGTTTGTTTTTTTATGCTTTTAAGTTTTTTTATCTTTTGTCTTCATGTTTCAGTCTTTTTTAGGGGGTCATAGGGGGTACTCCCCCTATTGCCAGGTTCATAAGTGGGAATTCTTTCCCCCTTATACCGAGGGCGCCTTTCCCCTCGGTGTTTTCTGTTTTTTTTATGTTTTTATCTTTAGGTTTTTGTCTTTTTGGGGGTTATAGGGGGATCAGTTTCCCCCTATTGCCAATAACAGGTTTTGGGGAATACTATATTATTTTTTATATACGCCATATTCTAAAGCCGTATTATATAAGGCCATAATATTTTCTAACGGCGTATCGGGCTGTATCGAATGACAGGGAGAAATTATGAATCCTCCGCCAGGGGCTACATAACGGATGCGATCTAAGACTTCAGCTTTTACGTCTTCTGGTTTTCCGTAGGGGAGTGTTTCTTGTTCGTCTATTGTTCCATAAAACGTAAGTTTGTCACCAAAATCCTTCTTTAATCCTTTTGGGTCCATGCCAGCAGCTTTAGGCTGGATAGGATTCAATATTTCTACACCTATCTCTATGAGGTCTGGAATTATAGCTCTTACCGAACCGCAGGAATGATACATAACTCTTGCTCTATAACTATGAACTACATCTATCATCTCTTTCATGCGAGGTTTTATATACTCTCTCCACATAGCCGGGCTTATTAGCAGTCTGTTTTGTTCTCCAACATCGTCGTTTAGCTCTACAAAGTCTATCTTCCCCTTTCCGGCATCTAAAATTCTTACCAGTTTAGCTATCAAATAATTCTTAACCTTATCCATAAGTCTACACGCTAATGGTGGGTTTAAAGCAAGGTCCACCATAAAGTTGTCCATCCCTCTCATAAACCAGCTAATTTCAAAAAATCCTCTACTATGGATAAATATGGGATAGTCTTCCAGGCTTTCTATCTGGCGGGGAATATCGCTGTAGTCCCAAAGATCAGCTGTAGGCCAAGGGTATGATTCTAAATCTTCGATACCTTCTATATGGTAAAGCGGGTGATAGCTCAACTGAATATAAGTCCCTACCTCTGTTTTCTTTTCTATGAACCCGACGCCCCAGATATCTTTGAGAATTCCTTCAGGAGTTACTTCTA
>JAKORG010000048.1 GCA_029777945.1 Deltaproteobacteria bacterium
TTATGTCATCTTGAGATACTGTAAGTGTAAAATCACCTTTAGACATAAGCTCTAATTGTTCTGCAGCCTTTTCAACAGGTGCCTTAATACTGTTTGTTATCTTTATGGACATAAAGATGCCGATGATGATTGATATAATACCCACTATAATTATGATTATTAGCAGTTTGTTACTTAGAGAGGTGAGATTTTTTATTTTTTCTTCCATTAATTTTTCTTCTAATTTAATTAGGTTATTTGTAGCCTCTACAAGAAGTTTTGTATTGTTTTTTGTCTCATTGAGATATAGAATCTGTGCCTCTTGCTTATTTCCCTGATTTACCATTTCTATAATCTTGTTATTCGTCTCCGCACCTGACTTAACTACCTCTTTAAATCTATTAAGCATATCCTTTTCCTCTTTAGTTTCTAAAAGCTTCTCAAGATTTTCCACTGCCTTTTTATATTTTGGTCTTGTAATCAGTATGTTATTTTTCTCCTCCTCAACGACCTCAGGTGTTGCAAAGGGCAAAACCGCTACAGACCTCGTTATACTGTCTATGGCATCTTTCATTTCATCGGCATATGTTATCTTTTGCATACCAACATTTTTAATTCTTAAAAGCAAGGCACCTGTCATTTTGGAATTAAAGACTGATACACCACAGATAATGACCATTAAGATAAGAAGCAGCCCAAAACCAATGCCCAATTTTTTCCCTATCCTTATGTTGTTAAAGCTCATAGGACCCCCTGACTTAAAATTTTTTAATGTGTTTTGTTAAAAAATTCACATGTTATATACATATTATCGGACAAATCAGCAAGAAACTTTAGTAAAAATTTAATAAAAATTGACAAAAAAATCGTTTCTAAATGACATCACAAAGATAAAAGAGCTTGAACTTCTAAAGAGCCATCTAATATCTGTTGTCTCTCACGAATTAAAGAATCCAATGACATCAATTCTGGGATTTAGCGAGATACTTTCTAAAAACCTAACAGGTAAAATGCAAAATTTTGCATCAATAATAAACAGGGAGACCGAAAGACTTGTCCGTTTTTTAAATACCTTTCTTGACATAACAAGGATAGAAGAAGGCCGCCAGCCAGTTAAACTTACACAGGTAAACCTTAAAGAAATCGTTGATGAGGTGGCAAATGCATCAAAACCCATAGCGGTTATGAATAGAATTAATATACAGACTGATGTTCCAGAATACATAGATATCATAACAATAGATAGGGATTTGACAAAGCAATGTATCTTTAATCTCGTGGAGAATGCTATCAAATATAGCCCGCAGGATAGGGATGTAATTACAAGGCTACAGGATTTAAACGACATCGTAAGGATTGATGTGATTGACCACGGCTATGGTATAAAAGAAGAGGACCTGGGGAAGATATTTGACAAGTTTTTTCGCTCCAGTTCTGAAAAAACAAAAAACATTAAAGGTTCTGGGCTTGGATTGACTTTTGTAAAGGAGGCAATTGAATTACAAGGTGGTCAACTCACTGTCTCAAGTAAATATAATGAAGGTTCAACATTCAGTATCATTTTTCCTAAATAAAAAGACAAAGTTATGACATAATAGGATAAAAACGATGATTTTATTGAGCTGGGGGATAGGGATTTGAACCCCAATTCACGGAGTCAGAGTCCGTTGTCCTGCCGTTGAACGATCCCCCAAATATGTTTTATTATATTACCTTTTTTCCTTTTTTTCATCCTCTACTTTTTTCATGGTAAGTTCAACAAGTGCCATTGGTGCATTGTCACCCTTTCTTCTACCGAGTTTTAGCACCCTTGTGTACCCACCATTAACACCAACATAACGCTCACCAATATCTGTAAAGAGTTTTTTCACCGTATGCTTGTGGCGTAAAAATGCAAAGGCCTGTCTTATGGAA
>JAKORG010000049.1 GCA_029777945.1 Deltaproteobacteria bacterium
CTTTTGGTTCAAAAATGTAGACAATGCATTTATGATTATTGACTTACCTGCACCTGTTTCGCCTGTTATAACATTAAAACCATTTTCAAAGTCGACCTCCATTTCATCTATTATGGCAAAATCCTTAACCTTTAAAAAGGTCAACATCTATTATCTTTCACCCCATTTGAGCTTTTCCCTTAGAATTTCAAAATATCCTCGGGAAAAAGACTTAATAAGATTTACAGAATAAGATGATTTTTTTGCAATCACTTCATCTTTGTATTCAAGGGGAAAGCCAATCTGTCCGTCAATGGTTAAAACAACCCTCTCGTTTTGTGATTTTAAGACTGCCTTCATCACAACATCTTCTGAAAGTATAAGAGGTCTGTTTGTAAGCATATGGGGACATATGGGGGTGATTATTACATTTTTCAGGGAAGGATAGAGTATGGGGCCTCCAGCAGAAAGGGAATATCCTGTGGAGCCAGTGGGTGTGGAAAATATCAATCCATCGGCTTTATACGTTGTTAGATACACATTATTCACATATACTTCTATATCTATGATCCTTGCAAGGGCATCCTTTGTTATGACTGCATCGTTTAAAACAGGTAGATTAAATATCATATTTCCATCTCTTATAACCCCTACATCGAGCATCATCCTCCTTGAGGTTTTATAATTGCCTGAAAGTATACTTTTTAGCATCGATGGCAATTCTTCCACAGAAATTTCTGTTAAAAAACCGAGTCCCCCTAAATTTACCCCTAATATGGGAACCTCCTTGCCTTTTAATTGCCTTGCCACTGCAAGAAGCGTTCCATCACCACCTAAGACAATAATCAACTCTGCCTCTTCTCCCACATGTTCGAGTTCTAAGGTTTTTGGATAATTTAATTGCCTTGCAGACTCTTCATCGAGAAATATATCCACTTCATTACTGTATAAATGTATTATGTCTTCAGCAATCTTTATGGCATCATCCTTTTTTCTCTTACAAACAATATGGACTTTTTTCATCCCCTTAACCTTTCGTAAATGTTTTCTCCATTAAAAGTGTCAAAAAGAATATTTTTAAGGCTGGCATCAGTATTTTTTATATTTTGCGTCCATAACAGCCTGCCATATCTCAGCAGGATTTTTTACAACAGTTATCCCTGCCTCTTCAAGGGTTTTTATTTTGGTGGTTGCGTCCCCCTTGCCCCCTGTTATAATTGCGCCAGCATGACCCATGCGTCTGCCAGAAGGAGCGGTAACACCTGCAATGAATGCTACAACAGGCTTTTTTTTATTTTTTTTATAATAATAGGCAGCCTCTTCTTCTGCGGTACCTCCGATCTCTCCTATTATAACAACAAGTTCTGTATCATCATCCTTTTCGAACATCTTTAATAAATCCACATATTTTAATCCTACAATGGGATCACCACCAATCCCTATGCACGTTGATTGACCTATACCTCTTATTGAAAGCTGATATACTACCTCGTAAGTTAATGTCCCGCTTCTTGAAATAATGCCAATAGAACCCTCTTTATGTATATATCCTGCCATGACACCTATTTTACACTTTCCAGGTGAGATGATACCAGGTGTGTTAGGTCCAATTAAAACCGCATCTTTTGATTTTACATAATGAAACACTGTAAGCATATCAAGGGTCGGGATACCCTCTGTGAGGCATACGATTATCTTTATACCCGATTCTACTGCCTCTAATATAGCATCTGCTGCAAAAGGAGGTGGGACAAAAATTGCAGTGGCATCTATCTCCATCCTTTTTTTTGCCTCAGAAACCGTATTAAAAATAGGTATACCCTCAAAAAAACCCCCTCCCTTACCAGGGGTAACCCCGGCCACAATGTTTGTTCCATACTCTATCATCTGCCTTGTATGAAATGCACCTTCGTTTCCTGTTATACCCTGAACAAGAACCCTTGTATTCTTATCCACCAATATGCTCATATGCTCACATATAAATTACATTTTAATTTATAACGAAATCATGATGTTAAACCCAAAGCCCCTGCTACCTTAAGTGCAGCCTCACCCATGTCTTTTGCAGTTATTAAACTAAGGCCAGATTCAGTTAAAATCCTTTTTCCTTCTTCCACATTTGTTCCTTCGAGTCTTATCACAATTGGCAGTTCTACTTGGAGTTCATAAGCCGCCTCTACTATTCCTCGGGCAAGGGTATCACATCTTAAAATACCACCGAATATGTTTATAAAAATAACCTTAACATCTTTATCTAATAACAGTATTTTAAAACCCTCTTTTACCATCTGAGATGTGGCACCATCGCCTACATCTAAAAAATTTGCCGGCTCTGCCCCTACAAGTTTTATAAGGTCCATTGTAGCCATTGCAAGCCCTGCGCCGTTTACCATACAACCTACATTTCCCTTGAGTTTTATATAATTTAGATTGTATTTTGCTGCTTCAACCTCAAGATGATTTTCCTGGGTGTAATCGCGGAGGGAAAGAATCTCGGGATGTCTGAAAAGGGCATTATCGTCAAAATTTATCTTGGCGTCAACGGCCACAATTTCATCATCTTCAGTAATTACAAGGGGATTTATCTCTGCAAGGGAGCAATCCTTTTCTATAAAAAGTCTGTATAAGGATTTTGAAATTGAACTGAGCTTTCTCAGATATTTAGAATCAATATTTGTTAAAAGAAGGGCTCTTGTAATCTGAAAATCCCTTAACCCCAATAACGGTTCTATATGCTCTATCATCACCTTTTCCGGTGATTGGCTTGCAATCTTTTCAATCTCAACACCACCTTCAGAGCTTACAAGCATAGTAATACAGGCTCTGGCCCTGTCTATTGTGAATCCGAGATATAACTCTTTTTTAAATTTAAGTGCCTCTTCCACCAGCACACATTCAACGGGCATTCCATCTTTACCAGTCTGCTCTGTATAGAGGACAGTGCCTATAAGGGTTGACACATAATCTACAAGCTCTTCCTTTGTATTGACAATCTTTACACCACCCGCCTTTCCTCTGCCCCCTGAGTGAATCTGGGCCTTTACAACAAGGGGAATACCCTTCATATCTTCCCAAATACTTATGGCATCTTTTTTATTTTTTACTATCGTTCCTTTTGGAATCGGGATGCTGTATGATTTCAGGAGATTTTTTGCCTGATATTCATGTATCTTCATCTTCCCGCTCACTTCTCATAAACGGTAAGATATTTTTTTTTGCCTTAATTGCCTCGGCCATTCCAACATTCAGTGCCTCACGGTTTAATTTTTCCGTTCCCTTTGGCACCCTTGCAAAAACAGCCTTTTCCATTGATTTTGGTGAAACAATATCTGTTAGTTTTGTAATGGCACCGAGGGCAATGATGTTTGCTACCATTTCTTTACCGAATCTTTCCCTGGCGATTCTCGTGAAAGGTATTTGATAAACTCTGGCTACTGGTAACTGTTTTACAAAGGTTGAATCGACTATTAAAATACCCTCAGGCTTTAAATCCATATAATAGTCATCGCAGGACTTTTGATTCATGGCTAATAGCATGTCAAGTTTTATTGCCTTTGGATAATCTATTTCTGTATCACTTATAACAATCTCTGCTTTACTCGAACCACCCCTTGCCTCAGGCCCATAGCTCTGGGTTTGGGATACATATCTTCCTTCATAAATACCCACTGCCTCGGCAAGAATAATACCCATTAATATTATGCCCTGACCACCTGAACCACTTAATCTTATATCATATCTAAAACCCATATCAATCTTTTCCATGTATTGTTATTTTAAACTATTTATTCTTTGTCTTAGCCATTTCCCTTATCTTTTCATATTCGTCGAGATAAATGGGTAGGTCCTTATCAATAAGGACGCCTATCTTAAACTTATTTTTCAATTCCTCTTCTGTCATATTTGCAGCCTTTTCAACGGTTACAGCGTGGTCTCTCTGCCATTGCATCATCTCCACAGCGCTGCCCATCTTATTTAACTTTCCGAACTGCGTATGACAGTGTGATATCACCTCAACTACAGCAAACCCCTTCTTCATAAATGCCTTTTCCATAAGGCTATCTAAAAGTTTTGCATGGTAAACCGTTCCTCTTCCCACAAAAGGTGCACCTGCTGTGACTGCAAGTTCTGATATACTAAAGGCCTGTTCAATATGTGTATACGACGATGTAGTTGTTTTCATTCCATAAGGGGTTGTAGGAGAATATTGACCGCCTGTCATGCCATAAATGCTGTTGTTTACAATTATTGCAGTGAGGTCAATGTTTCTTCTTGCAGCGTGTATAAAGTGATTTCCGCCAATGGCAACGGCATCCCCGTCACCCATAACGACAATTACCTTTAGCTTTGGATTTGCAAGTTTGACCCCTGTTGCAAAGGCAAGAGCCCTTCCATGGGTAGTATGTAATGTGTTAAAATCAACATATACAGGCAATCTGCCTGTGCAACCAATACCTGAAACGAGGACTATCTCATCTTTTGTAAAACCGCATCTGTCTATAGCCCTTATTAGTGCACCGAGCATAATGCCTATACCACAACCAGGACACCACACATGGGGAAATTTTTTATCATGTCTTAGATATTTGTGGATCAACTTGGTTATTTCAGGCATTAAGCCACCTCCTTGATCCGTGCCTGGATCTCCTGTGGGGTTATGATAATTCCATCTACCTTGTTTATTGTAAATACCTTTGAAGAACCTTTGTTTACCCTTTTAACCTCCCTTGAAATCTGACCCATATTCATTTCAGGCACAATTATTATCTTTGAGGTATTCAAAACCCTTTCCACGGCAGTTCTCATAAAAGGCCATAATGTATTAAGTTTAAGAAGTCCAACCTTTAGACCTTTTTGCCTTGCATCGATTACTGCCCTTTTAGCAGACCTTGCTACACAACCATAGGCAATTATTGTAATATCAGCATCATCTGTCTCATAAAAATCACCGAACTGTAACTCTGAAAAATGCTGACTGATTTTTCTGAACAACCTTCTGATAAAAGGGTCTATCTCATCAGGTCTTGAGGTAGGGAAACCCCTTATGTCGTGTGTGAGTCCTGTTACATGATACCTGTAACCCTCTCCAAAATTTGCCATCAGTGGCACACCGCTTGGCGTATCCACATAAGGTATATACCATTCTGGCGGCATATTGGGTTTTATCCTGTTGAATATCTCAACCTCTTCATCATCATAAAATGTAATCTTTTCTCTCATATGAGCAACCACCTCATCTACGAGAAGGATTACAGGATTTCTGAATTTCTCTGACAGGTTAAATGCCTTAATAGTTAAGTCATAACATTCTCTTACAGTAGATGGACACAGGACAATAATTGGATGGTCACCGTGGGTACCCCATCTTGCCTGCATAACATCACTTTGAGATGGTGAAGTTGGTAGACCTGTGCTTGGTCCCCCCCTCATTGCATCCACGATTACACATGGCACCTCTGCCATTATTGCAAATCCTATATTTTCCTGCATGAGGGAGAACCCCGGGCCACTGGTTGCTGTCATGGATTTTACCCCTGCAAGGGACGCACCTATTACAGCGGCAATACTGGCAATTTCATCTTCCATCTGTATAAAAGTGCCGTCTACCTGTGGAAGTTTTACAGACATTGCCTCGGAAATTTCCGTGGCAGGGGTTATGGGGTAACCTGCAAAAAATCGACAGCCAGCCTTTATGGCACCTTCTACAATTGCCTCGTTTCCCTGAAGCAGAAACTCCCTATACGGTCTATTTTTTTTGTTCTTCATCTATCTCTTTAAGACCCTTATCTTTTTTGTATACGGTTATTGCAAAATCAGGACATCTGAGTTCACACCATCCACAATTTATGCATTTTTCAGGGAATTTTACATATGGATATCCAGCTTCATCTCTTGCAAGAACTTCAGCAGGGCAAAAGGCCACACAGATTCCACAGGCCTTACACCATGCCTTGTATATGTCGATTTTTGTCTTTTTTTCTTTTGTGCCCAATGGATACCTTTTTATTATGATTTTAAAAATAAAACTTTTGATGAATGATTGTCAAGTTTTTATCATTCATTATCCTTTGTTTGCTTAAAAATTGTATAAACACTATCTGCAAACTTTTCTCTATAGAATTTACCATTTTCCTTATCGTGAAAATTTTGCTCGTCATATTTTTCTATTGTTTCTTTCAGCACCTTTTGGGTTTTTGCCCATGTATACAGTCTCATAAAATCTTCTTCTTGAGAGAAATCGTTGTTTCCCAGGATAAAACCCTTACATTTTTTGCAGATATATGCCTCAAGGGAATAGGTATTTATAGGTTTATCCTTATCATAGTCATGCCAGCATTGATTCATTAACTCTGTAAGAAATTTATCCCTTTCTTCGTTCATTGTATACCTCCTAACCATATTTTAACACCATGTTAATACACTATCAATAGATAACGGGAAGATATATTCCTATCACTTTGTTTGATAAGGCTTAATGGATAATCTTGTGCCCTCTGTGCACACTGAGATATAACCATTTTTTAATGTGGAAAAAACAGGGATAGATAAGTTTTTATATCTATTCAATGTTTCTTTACCTGGTAGACCTTTAATACCTTTACCGGCGCTCAAAACTGCAATCTCAGGTCTTATGGCCATAAGGAAGGCCATGCTACTTGCATTATTACTCCCATGATGTGGGATTTTTAAGACATGGGCCAATAAAGGCATGTTATTCAAAATCAGCCTTTCTTCTATTTCTCTTTCTATATCCCCTGTTAGTAAAATTGATTTTTTGCGGTATGTTATTTTTAAGACAAGGGAGGCATTATTAAGATTGTCTGCATAGTAATCTCTATCAGGGTTTAAAACTGCTATATGGAAATCTTTTTCTAAAAAAATCTCACTCCCTGTATGCCAGATTTCTATATTAATCCCTTTATTTCTACATCTACTGATTGTTTCTAAAAACAGGGGTTCTTTTAAAAAAAAGCCTCCTGTTACAAACCTTTTTACATTAAAATGTTCGAGTATGTATATTAGCCCGCCTAAATGGTCACCGTGGGGATGAGTATTTATTACGTAATCAATGGTCAATATCTTTTTTGAAAGCAAGATAGGGGTAATGACATTCTTCCCAGTATCGAAACCTCCTTTAAATCTCTGGCCTCCATCTACTAAAATCCGTTTACCTTTAGGTGCTTCAATAAGAATAGCATCGCCCATTCCTACATCGATAAAATTGATACACAGTTCATTGTTAAATCTTCTGTTTATTTCAGAGATGGAATGGACTACAGCTAAAGGCAAAACAATAAAACATAAAATCGACCTTACAATTTTTCTGTTTGCAAACAAAATGCAGATAATTATTGCATAGAATAGCATTGATTCATAAAGACCCGGTCTAATCAAAGGGAAAATATATCCAAAATCGAGTGTCTTTAAGATATAAATGTTCAGATTTATCAATTCTCCAGCAAAAGCAATTAAATACCCGCCATAAGGTAGAATAATTCCGACTAAAATCAAAGGTAAAGAAATAAAGCATATTAAGGGGATTGAAATGAGGTTATGTATAAAGGACAAAAGGTTTATCCCGTAAAAGTTGTATAATACAACAGGTAAGGTGCCTACCATTGCAGAAAAGGTCGTGATGAGGGTCATTAAAAGCCATTTTATAGGCCTGGAATTGACCTTTATCAAAGGATATAGCCGATGGGTTATAAGAATAATAAAAAGAACACTTAAAAACGATAACTGAAAGGACGGCATAAAAAGTGAATGGGGATAAACTAAAAGAATAAAAAGGGCTGCAAGGAAAACAGTGTTTAATAGGTCCCTTTGTTTTTCAAAAAATATTGCCAGTAAAAAGATACTGACCATAAAAGTTGCCCTTATAGTGGATATGTTTGATCCTGAAAAGACCATAAAAAGAACTGGAAAGATTATAGTTATAATAGCCGCATATCTTTTATCCCTTCCAGAAAGTGCCAATGATTTTATTCTTCTGAGAATCCACTTTATTATAAAAAAGAAAAAACCCGTTATGATGCCTATGTGCAGACCCGATATGGCTAGTATATGGGATGTGCCTGTCCTTTGAAACACTGTTCTTGTTTCTTCAACTATAGATGTCCTATCTCCTAAAATCAGTGCCTTTATGATACCAATATGCTTTGCCCCTGATTCTTCAATCTTAACCTTTATAAACCTTCTGATTTTATCTATAGAATTTTCTCCTTTCTTTATGTCTAAAATATTACCTTTGAGCTCGAAATTTATGCATTCAAGGTGTTTTAGCCATTTCCAGGAGATTATATAGGGATTTTTATATGTTTCAGAAAGTGCCTTTAATTCACCATAGATTACTATTTTGTCGCCAATGTCCAAATCCCTTTCTGTTCTTAATATTACATGGGTCGATTTATAGACATGGGGTTGTAATATCTTTAGCACCTTAATTGTTTTGTTTGATTCTATTAGTACGGTCTCAAAAAGATAAGATTCACCATCAGGTTCATAGGAATCAAAGGTATTTATAATTAATCCTATCCTTAACGCGCCTGCAAGGAAAAAGGAAAAAAATAAAATAATCGCACATATGCGTCTGTATTTGTTAATAAAATAGGGAATAATAAAAAATAAAGGCAATAAAAGGAAAAAAATATATTTAATCGATAGGTTGTATAATGTTTCGAAATATATCCCTGCAACAAAAGAAAGGACAGAAACTATGAACAAGCTTCCATTATGCCTTCTAAAAATGCCCGAACATTTAAGCCAAGATCAGGTATATAGTATCCACCTTCTAAGATGGAAAATAAATTAGGATTAGATGAGGCAAATAGATACCCTATGGTTTTAAAGTCTTCTGTTGTAAGAAGGGCGCCCCAGTCTTTTATATATGTATCAAAGCCTGCTGAACAACCAACAATATCGAAATCTGCAGCTTCCTCGAGGGCATCTCTCAAATCCCTCATAAAATTGCCCCTGGGATAGGCATCGATATTTTTGAATCTTATCCTTTCATCATTTTTTACAATATCATATGTGCCATTTCCATAGTGGAGGTCTATATCAACAATTAAGGCAGAATTTATTTTTCCTTCTTTCAGGAGTTTTTTTATGGCTATGGCCATGTTGTTGAAAAAACAAAATCCTCCATTAAAATTATACCCTGCATGATGTCCAGGGGGTCTAATTAGGGCAAAGGAAGGTCTTTCAAGGGCTATTTGGGCTGCCTTTATGGCACCACCTGCAGATTTTTTTGCCACATAATAGAGTTCATCCTTTTTTTTGACAGAATCAATGAGCTCATCGCTATGGCATAGTTTTAAATCTTCAATGGTGCATAGATCGGGTTCAATAATCTCTGCTATGTCTACAATCTTAAAATATATGGAGGATATTCTGTCAGGACTCTCACAATCTACAGTATCGTAATCTGTGTAAAAATCTTCACTATAAACCACTGGTATTTTCATATTTATTTTTTAAAATATTTGGCTTTTATTAGTCAACATTTTAAATCATTTTTTGAATATTGAAAACAATAACGTCAGGATAATGCTTATTATGATGCTCGTTGTTATAGGGAAATAAAAGCTGAAGTTTTCTTTTTTAATGTGAATATCACCGGGAAGTCTACCAATAAAGGGAATCTTATCGCTCAATATAAAGGCAAGTCCTATAATTATGAACAATATACCTATTATGATAAACATCTTGCCAAACCCTGGTATCATTTTACCTCCCCTTTATATCTTTCGTATTCACTGAATATACACCCGCAATAGTTCTGCCTGTACATATTGAGTTTTTTTGATGCCTCTATGCCCTCCTTCCAGCCAATCCTGAAATCTTTATAAATAAAAGGAATAGCATATATATCAGATAATTGAGAACCTATATTTTTTATCTCTTCATGGCGCTGGTATTTACTGTATAAAAGGGTTGTTGAAACTGCATCGAATTTTTCATCTAATGCTTTAATAAATGTCCTTTCCAGTCTTATTTTATAGCAAAAAATACACCTATCCTTTCCGTATTCTATAGCCCCTTTTAAAAAACTGGTCAAATTATACCCTTTGTCAACAATCAAGGGCATTAAAGATAGCCTTGCATAATTTTCAAGGGTCAAAAGCCTTTTTAAAAACTCAGAGTACGGGTGTATGTTGGGATTATAAAAGTAACCTGTCACATCCATACCTTCATCCCTTAGGGTTTTTAAAGAATAGATGGTGCAAGGGGCACAACAGATATGTAAAAGCACCTTCAACTTAGGCCTCCTCGATCATCCTTAAAAACTCTTTTTCATCTATAATCTTAATACCCATTTGTTTTGCCTTGTCCAGTTTTGAACCTGCCTCTTCCCCTGCAACAACAAAATCTACCTTTTTGCCCACTGAATTAGATGTCTTTCCACCAAGGGATTCGACTTTCTTTTTAGCCTCATCCCTTGACATGCTTTTAAGCGCGCCTGTGAATACAAATACCATACCTTCAAGGGGTCTATTGCCTTCTTTGCTGTATTCTATTTTCACCCCGGCTTTTATTATCCTCTCTATTGTCCTTTTGTTTTTCTCATCATGGAAAAAAAAGACGATACTACTTGCCACTTCAGGTCCTATCTCAGCTAAATTCATTAATTCTTCTTCTTTGGCTGCCATAAGTTCTTCTATACTTTTATAATGTTCTGCAAGAAGTCCTGATATATGCTCTCCCACATGTCTTATACCAAGGGCATATATAAAACGATTAAAGGGTCTTTTCTTAGAATCATTTATAGCATTTATTATGTTTTGAGCTGATTTTTCTGCCATCCTTTCAAGGTTTGCGAGTTCATCCTTTGTAAGATAATAGAGGTCTGAAACATCCTTTATTATACCTTTATCCACAAGCTGGTCTACGAGTTTTTCACCGAGACCTTCTATATCCATTGCCCTTTTTGATGCAAAGTGGATAATTCTGCCCTTTATCTGGGCAGGGCAGTTTATATTTACACACCTCCTTATTGCCTCACCTTCTGGTCTGACAACGGGTTCACCGCACACAGGGCATTTTTCAGGCATAAAAAATGGGGTTTCTAAGCCTGTTCTTTTTTCTGTAATGACCCTTACTATCTCTGGTATAACGTCTCCTGCCCTTGTAACAATGACATGGTCACCTATCATTATGTCTTTTCTCTTTATCTCATCTTCGTTGTGAAGGGTTGCCCTTTCAACAACAACGCCTCCAATGTTTACAGGCTCAAGGATTGCAACAGGTGTGAGGGCACCTGTTCTACCAACACCTACAATAATATCTTTTATTATGGATTCTTCTTCGTGGGCCTCGAACTTATAAGCTATAGCCCATCTGGGAGAGCGCGATACCTGTCCCAATGTTGCCTGATAGTCAAGTCTATTTACCTTTATAACGGTTCCGTCTATCTCATATGGTATCTCATCCCTTATGGATTTTATGTAATTATAATGCTCAAATACCTCGTCAAGATTGTGGCATAACCTTGTATATGGATTCACCCTAAATCCCCATTTTTTAAGACAATCAAGAAATTCCATGTGCGTTTTCAGTTCCATTCCTGTAATCTGGCCCATGGCATAACAAAATATGTTTAATTTACGACTTGCCGTTATCTTTGGGTCAAGCTGTCTTACTGAGCCGCTGGCAGCATTTCTTGGATTTGCAAAAATTGGTTCCCCTGTAATTTCCCTTTTTTTGTTAAGTTCTTCGAATTCCTTTCTACCCATATAAACCTCACCGCGGACCTCAAGCCTTTCTGGAATTGCAATGTCGTTTGTCTGAAGAAGCCTCATGGGTATGGATTTTATGGTTTTTAGATTCTGTGTTATGTCCTCTCCTGTAAATCCGTCACCCCTTGTTGAACCAAGAACAAATTCTCCATTTATGTAAACGAGTTCAACGGCAAGACCGTCTATCTTTACCTCAATTACATAATCCACTTCTGTTATTCCTAAAAGTTTTTTTACCCTTTTATCAAATTCTATAACCTCTTCTTCTGACATGGCGTTGGCAAGACTCAGCATGGGTATTGTATGTGTTACTGTTGCAAATTCCTCAAGGGGTTTTGCACCAACCCTTTGGGTAGGGGAATTGGGTGTTAAGAATTCAGGATATCTTTCTTCGAGCCCTTGAAGTTCCCTCATCATGCTGTCGTATTCACTATCAGAGATGACAGGGCTATCAAGGACATAGTATCTATAATTATGGTATTCGATATCTCTTCTTAATTTTTCAATTTTTTCCTTTACCTCAGTTTTATCCACGTTTCACCAGACTTTTGTTTATATTTTTTTAAAGAGGCATCTACTTTTTAATTTTAAATCTCCTTTGTTGTTTCTTCAATATTTTTAAAATAAACCTTGCAATAAATAGCAGATAAATTTTATCAAAAATGCGATTACATTACTAGATTAATTTAAAATACAGTTCATGCTGTATGAGAATTTAGAAGATATACAAAAGAAATGGCGGGCATACTATTTTAAATTACCATTTTATTTCTCCATGACAAAATTGATTTAAAAAACTATAATATGAAGAATACTTATTGGGGGTTTTTATTATGAAGTTAACGAGAAGAGGTTTTTTTGTTTTATCTTCAGCAATTTTGTCATCCATAATTTTAAAAGATAAAAGCTATGCAACCAGTGGAAAATATGCAACGCTAATAGATATTACAAGATGTGATGGTTGTAGCAATGAGCCTTTACCTAAATGTGTCTTGGCCTGTAGAGTCCAAAATAAGGTAAGATTTCCTGAACCAAAAAAACCCATTATTCCATATTGGCCGAGAAAAACCTATGAAGACTGGTCTGACAAAAAAGAAAAAATAGATACCCTTACCCCCTATAACTGGATATTCGTTCAGAAGTTGCAGATAAAGGGAAAAGAGATCTTTATTCCGAGAAGGTGCATGCATTGCGATAACCCTCCCTGTGTTAGGGGCTGTCCTTTCGGCGCTTTAACAAAAAGACCTGCTGGAAATTCTGTTATCAACGAAAAGATATGTTTTGGTGGAGCAAAATGCAGGGATGTATGTCCCTGGTTTATACCTCAAAGACAGGCCGGAGTTGGTATCTATCTTCATCTTCTTCCGAAATTTGCCGGAGGCGGGGTTATGTATAAATGTGACCTTTGTAAAGATAAGATAGAAAAGGGTGAGGAACCTGCATGTGTTGTGGCCTGTAAAGATAGGTTAAAAGAAAAATCCGTTTTTTTATTCGGTGAAAGAAAAACCATATATGAACTGGCACGTCAAAGGGCAAAAGATGAAGGACTTTTTATATACGGAGATAAACAGAACGGGGGCACATCCACCCTTTATCTTTCAAAGGTCTCCTTTGATGATATAAATAAAGCGCTCATTGAAAAAAGAGAAAGGTTTAAAATGCCCGTTGAGGTAAAAAATAAAATACAAACGACCTTCAATCCAATTGGGAAGGTGGTAATTTCTTCTGGTTTTTTATCAATAATAGGGGCTGTGGTGGCTGCAATTATTTCTAAACATAAAGAAAAAGGGGGCGATGAAAATGGCAGGTAAAATTAAAAGGCACAGTATTATCGAAATCCTTGAACATTGGATACTGGCCATATCAGGTATTATTCTAATTTTTACAGGACTTGGTTGTCTGCCCCTTTTTAAGAGATATTATATTGCTGAAATACCAGGGCTTGCATGGACAGGAGATTTTAATACAGTTACCACAGTTCATTATATTGCATCCATTTTTTTTGTTATGGCCGTGTCTTTCCATATATTCTATCATGGCATAAGGGGAGAATTCGGGCTACTGCCAAAAAGAGGTGATTTTGGACAGAGCATAAAGGTTTTGTCTGCCATGTTTGGCATAGGTGAAGAACCACCGTCAGATAAATATCTGCCCGAGCAGAGGCTTGCATACGTGGGGATGGGGATAGTAATAGTGGTCATTACTTTAACGGGGATAATCAAGGTTTTAAAAAATCTTGAATGGATTGTGTTGTCCCCTAATGTTGAATCTATAAATACTGTAATACATACCTTATCAGGTTTTGTGTTTATGATTGCTTTTGTTATACATGTGGGGATCGTGATCTGTTTTAAATCCAACTGGCCACTTTTAAAAAGTATGTTTACTGGATGGATAGATGAAGATTATGTAAAACAGAGACATTCCTTATGGTATAAAAAGATAAAAAATGAAATAAGTGAAATGGAAAAATGACCTTTACGCTAATAATACTGTAATAATTAGGAGGAAAAATGCCTACACATATTAAGATTTCAATAGACGGGATTACAATTGACGCTGAATTTTTTGATACTGTATGTGCAGGAAAAATCATCGATGCATTACCTATAGAAGGAACACTTAATGAATGGGGTGATGAATTCTATTTCACTATTCCCGTAGAGTTTAGCCTTGATGAGACAGCAACAGTAGATGTAAATGTGGGTGATATAGGATACTGGCCGCCAGGGTCTGCCCTTGCAATATTCTTTGGTCCAACACCGTTGAGCACCGGAAGCAAACCCGTGCCGGCAGGTAAGGTTAATATAGTAGGTAAAATTATAGATGACCCTGAAATATTAATTCAAGCAAAGGGTGCAGAGAGGATAATGTTAACAAAAAAGAAAGGTTAAATGGGTAAACTTATGATTAAAGCAGAAAAAATCATTGGTTTTTACATTTATTTTTTTATTCATTTTAAAGATTTATGATAAAAACTTGCATTATCATATGGGAATTAAAGATAATTTTAAAACCAACTCAGTTATCAAGGATTTTTTAAATTTATAAAATTTGAGTTTATGAAAGGTTAAAGGCATTAGAACAAAAAATCTTATAAAGGCAATAAATTTTGATAGCCTCTTTACACCTATTGTTTTTTTTCTCATCCCTTTTCTCGGCGGGAATCATCTTGCTTTGTTTTACGTAACTATTGATAAGTTCTGGATAGAGACAACCTTTATTCTTTTTGTGCTTTTTTCCATTTTTACAGAATACAGAAAAAAGAGGGAAAGAGCTTATTTTGAAGAAAATGACAAAAATTCAGGGGATTTTTTTATATTCTTTATACCTTTCTTCTTACTAAATGCCTTAAGTATTATATGGAGCTGGAATACCTTAAGCACCTTAAATGAATTAAATGTTTTGGTATGGTCTTTGGCTGCTGTCTATCTTTTTTCTATAAGTGATAGAAAAGAAACTGCCTTAAAGGCCATTGTTTTAGGTGGAGCAGTGCTTGGAATATGTGCAATCGTCCAGTCAAAGGTACTTTTTCCAAAATTGATAGAGGTATATAAAGGCAGAAGATATGCTGAAATCGTAAGTACGCAGCCTATTCCTTTTGCATCCTTTCTTTATCATAATATCTTTGGTGGCTATATGAGTTTTATCCTGCCTTTGGCCTTATATTTTGGTATTTATAAAAAGAAAGCATTATTTGAAATTGCAACAGTATTCATATTAGCTGCCACAATACTTTCCACATCCCGCATTGCAATGGGTATATCTTCTCTTTTTCTAATGGGCCTTATATTTTTTCTGATTAAGGAGAAAAAAATAAAAAGCGCATTGCATCTATTAGCAACTATTGTTATTGCCATTACATTGGTGTTTATTTTATTAAAAGCAGGAAGGGAAGGGGAAGCTGGGGGATTGACAAATGAGCTTGGTAAAAAGGCCCAAATAACAAAGTCTGAGATTAAAACTTTAAATACAAGAACCGAAATATGGAAAAATGCGTTTAGGGCATTTATTGCCCATCCTTTAACCGGGGTCGGGTCAGGTGCAACAGAGTTTGGATATAGAAAATATTTTAACGGTGGGATTTACACACGATATACCCACAGCCTACCCCTTAAAATTTTAGTTGAACTTGGTTTAATGGGACTTGCAAGTTTTTTAATCTATCTAGTAGGTTATTTTTATTTTTCAAAAGAGAGATTAAATGATTATCAATATCGATTTATCTTTTCATCTGTGTTATGTGGCATTGTTTTTGGTTTACTGGATTTTTCCTTTGATATGCCTGCCCATACAATAACCTTTTTTGTTCTCTCATCTATGGCATTTACAGGAAAAAATGAACTGAAAAACAGGCAAGTAAAGCCTGAAAGACTAACTATAATTCATAGTTTTTTAAAAAACATCCCTGTAATATTAATAACTATAATTGTTTTAGCCTCTTTTATGTTTACTGCAAAGGTATGTCTTGCAAGAAAGTCAATAGAAATTGCCAATGTCCTTGAAGAAAACGGTTTTATTGAAGATGCATATCATATGCATAATGAGGCAATAAAAGAGATGCCATTGGACAACGAAGGATATATCAAATCCGTTTCAATTTTAAAAAGGCTTTACGAAATTGAACCTGATGCTAAAAAAAAGAAAATATTAAAGGATGCCCTTTTATTAATGTTAAATAAGATGGAAAGGATAAAAGATACTGATTCCCAGGTTTATTTTACTTTAGGATTATGCTATGAAACCTTAGAAAAAGAAAAAGAGGCTGAATACTATCTTTTAAAGGCAATAACGTATTATCCATCTTCAGCATATTATATGAGTGAGTTAATAAGGTTTTATCTTGTAAGAGGGGAGATTGAAAGGGCTAATATGTGGGTGCAGGCTGCAAAGCCATATTTTGATATATACAGGTCCTCAAAAAACCCCGTAGGATTTTTTGTATGTAAGATTATAGATATGGAGGCGGAGATAGAATTCATAAAAGGTAATAAAATTAAAGCATTATCTATTTCAACTGATAATTTACTTGATGTTATTAATGATAAATATATAATTTCTAATGTAAAAACAGGATTAATTATACCAAAGGACCGCCTTGTTGCATATCTGAAGCATAGGGTGGACAGATTTAAATGATAAATAAATATCTCTATGATAACTGGACACGGCAATGTCATAAAGGTTATACTTTTTTAGGGGTTAAATAAGAGAAGGCAGTAGCCTGCTATATAAGGAGACAAAGGTCAGTATGAATATGCATTTTAGATAAAATAAGATGATAGCTAATTTGGATAGAGAAAAATTATAATTGGGTTTTATGTGTGCCCAGATCAAATGAGCCATACTATAATTTGTTTAAATTAAATGAAAAAAATGAGAAATAAACATCGTTTAATACATCATTACATAGATTTAATAACAGTATTAACCCAAAAAGACTTAAAGGTTAGATATAAAAATAGTTTTTTGGGCTATCTGTGGTCAATAGCCCATCCCCTTGCCTTTGCACTCGTATTTTTTATAGCATTTAAGGTCGTTGTAAAGATAAGGGTTGAAAATTATACACTATTTCTTATTTCCGGACTTTTTCCCTGGCAGTGGTTTGCAAATTCTGTCAACGGGGCACCTATGATATTTATTAATAATGCCTCAATAATTAAGAAGGTAAATTTTCCAAAAAATGTGCTTGTCCTTACCCATGTTTTACAAGATATGATCCATTTTCTATTGGCAATTCCTGTTATTGCACTGTTTTTGATCATCTATGGCAAAGCACCATCTGTTTCATGGTGTTATGGTATTCCCATACTGCTTTTTATTCAGTTTTTTATAACCTATGGACTTTCAATTATTGTAGCTTCTACAAATCTATTTTTCAGGGATCTCGAAAGGCTGACTATGCTTTTTACAACACTACTTTTTTATTTTACTCCCATTATCTATCCCGAGCATATGATACCGAATCATTATAAACCTTTAATACACCTTAACCCTATGGCATCATTGATGGTAAGCTGGAGAAATCTTTTTATGGTAGGGGTTTTAGATATTTTTGAAATATGTTTAGCCCTCGTCTATGCCATAATAATCTTTTTTCTTGGACATGTAATCTATAAAAGTCTGTCATGGAGATTTGCTGAAATTTTATGAATAGAAGGGTTGTTGTTCTTAAGAATGTAAGTAAAAGTTATCCACTATATCATCAAATGATGGGGATTAAAAATTTTCTTTTTAATCTCCCAAAGGGCATACGTTCAATGAAAAATTCGCGCATTGAAGTGTTAAAAGATATATCTTTCGAAATTGAAAAAGGTGAATCCCTTGGAATTATAGGAAAAAACGGTGCTGGTAAAAGCACTATTCTTGGTTTGATTGCAGGGGTAT
This sequence comes from Deltaproteobacteria bacterium, assembly GCA_029777945.1. Lineage (GTDB taxonomy): Bacteria > Desulfobacterota > Syntrophorhabdia > Syntrophorhabdales > Syntrophorhabdaceae > JAKORG01. The sequence goes on from JAKORG010000049.1 coordinate 18,105, forward strand.
TAAAACCAACTAAGGGTACTGTTTTTGTAGAAGGGAGGGTATCACCGTTACTTGAGCTTGGAGCTGGTTTCCATCCTGACCTTACAGGACGAGAAAATATTTTACTTAATGGTATACTTATGGGGTATTCGAAGGCAGAGATATTAAAAAAAATGGATAACATAATTGCTTTTACTGAGATTAGAGAATTTATCGACCAACCGGTAAGGGTATATTCGAGTGGTATGCTGGCAAGGCTTGGTTTTTCAGTGGTTGCAAACCTTGATCCAGAAATCCTTTTGATTGATGAGGTGCTTGCAGTAGGTGATATGGATTTCCAGAAAAAGTGCATTGATAAAATGGAAGAATTCAAAAGAAATGGCGTGACAATAGTCTTTGTTTCCCACTCCATGGACAATGTGAAAAGAATTTGCGACAGGGTTATATGGATCGAAGATCATTCAATTAAAATGAACAATGATGTCAACACCGTTATTAGCAATTATACACGTATGAGGTAATGGATGTGACAAAGTTAAAAAAAGAAAATTGTATGCTTTCAAAAACAGACATCATTGGGAATGAAATTATTAAAACGCTATTACTTGTGGAAAAAGGATTATGACAAAATACTTAAGATAACGAAAGTATTTAAAATTCAGAATGATATAGTGATAGTATGCAGAAGGGTGAAAGAATACGATTTTCGTGAGGCAATAAATTGTGAGGCATACTTTAATTAAGACAACGATCAAATAAATTATAAAATGAAGATTCTAATTAATTGCATCCCACTCTTAAAAAGGCTAACAGGGGTAGGGGTATATACCTTTGAATTGGCTAAAGAACTATTGCATTTAAAAGATAAACAAGATGTCTATCTTTTTTATTATGGTTATCTATCACGTAAGCTATTTTGCATGTCCGATAGAAAAGGAAGTGATGTAATACAAATAACAAAAAAAGTTATCAAGAATATACCGTGCGGAAGAAGAGTAATAAAAAAAATTTTAAATTTTTTCAAGTTAAGAGATGTTGACCTTTATTTTGAACCAAATTTTATCCCCGATATAAAATTAAAGACAAAGGCTACGGTAACAACAGTCCATGATTTTTCTTTCACCAAACGAGAGTGGACGCCAAAGGATAGGTATGAATTCTTCAATCAAAATTTTATTTCACATATATATCAATCCAGTGTAATCATCACCCCTTCTGAATATATAAAGAAGGAGTTACTTAATACAATTGCCTTTTCAGAAGATAGGGTGGTAGCAATACATCATGGCATAGATCACAATGTTTTCAATACAAATCATGCAAATAACAATGAAAAAGGTATAGTGGTTGAAACAATAAAAAAATATGGGCACTATATACTGTATGTCGGTGCCATACAGCCAAGAAAAAACATTAAAGGATTGATTAAGGCATACAGTATTTTACCACAATCATTTCAAAAAGAATTGCCATTATTTATTGTTGGTTACGAAGGGTGGAATAATAAAGTAGTAGATGAGATGATTAAAAAAAACAAGAATATCCTCATTCTTGATTCTGTCAGTAACAACAATGAGTTAGCAGAATTATACAAAAACGCATCTGTTTTTGTTTTTCCTTCCTTTTATGAAGGTTTTGGATTCCCTCCCCTTGAGGCCATGGCATGCGGGTGCCCTGTAGTTGTTTCAAATACCTCAAGCCTGCCTGAGGTATGTGGTGATGCTGCCTATTATGTTGACCCTCATAATACAGAGAGCATTGCTAAAGGGATAATTAGTGTTGTAGAAGATACTGATTTAAGAAAAAATATGATACAAAAAGGATTAGAGAGGGTAAAATTGTTTACATGGAAAAAATCTGCTCATAAACATCAAGAGGTTTTTAAAAAGGCACTGGAAAGTTAATATAGCCATGAAAAGTGCAATAATCCATGATAAGATTTCCGAATTTGCTGGTTCTGAAATTGTTTTAGAATCAATTTATGAAATCATGCCTTCTCCAGTTTTTACACTTTTTTATGTCCCAAAGGCATTAAAAGGAACCAAGCTTGAACAGGCAAAAATTCATTCAACCTTTGTTCAACACATACCATTCATCCAGAAGATATTCAGAAATTTCTTACCCCTTTTTATATTTACTATTGAAACAATAAATTTAAGAGAATACGACCTTATAATAACGAGCTCTCATTCTGTTGCAAAAAATGTTATTACCTTTCCCCATCAATTTCATGTCTGTTACTGTCATACGCCTATGCGTTATGCATGGGACCTCTATTTCGAATATATGAAGAATATGGGTTATAAAAGATTTATCTTTGCCCCTATTATGAATTATATCCGTCTATGGGATAAGGCAGGTTCTGACAGGGTTGACCTTTTTATTGCTAACTCACAGCATACGCAGAAAAGGATAAAAAAATATTATGGAAAAGATTCAATTGTGCTCTACCCTCCAGTTAAGATGCCTGTTATTCCCTCTGTAAAAAAAGAAGATTATTATGTTACAATTGCCCGTTTTGTTCCATATAAAAGGTTAGACATTATTATAAAAGCATTTGCACTTATGACTGATAAAAAATTAATTGTTATAGGAGATGGGCCTGAGAAAAAAAAGTTAAAAAAAATGGCAAAGGACAATATTTTTTTTACTGGTTATCTTGATAGAGATCATTTAATAAAGGTCCTTGCTAAGGCAAAGGGTTTTGTTTTTGCTGCTGAAGAGGATTTTGGTATAGCTCCAGTAGAAGCCCAGGCGTGTGGTGTGCCTGTAATCGCCTTTGGAAAAGGCGGGGTATTGGAGACTGTTATAGACAATAAAACAGGTCTTTATTTTTATGAACAGACAGAAAATGCCATAATAGAAGCCATTGAAAAATTTGAAAAGGAAAAATTCGATACATCTTATATAAAAGAACATGCACAAAAATTTTCACGGGAAAATTTTATAAATAAATTTAAAGACATTATTCAAAATATTAAATGATTTCTTCGGTTGTTAAAAAAACCTTTCAAAAAACCCTTATTATATTAGCAGATGTTATTGCAATATATCTATCATTAATCATTGCATTTTATACAAGGGCATCTCTTGAAGGATGGCTCACACTTACGCCCCTTGGTCATGGGCTCTCGTTCTATATTATGAAGTGGTGGATTGTTGCAGTGATTTTGATGTTAATTGGTTATAATGGTGGTTATGAGAATTTTTTTGATTTCTGGGATGAACTCCTTATTTTGTTTAAAAGCATATTTGTTTCTTTTCTTGTTTTATGGGTTATCCTGTCCCTTCAAAAAGAAGCAGAAACTGTTTCGAGAATCATCATTACATCGATGTTTATATATATTTTAATTGTTGTTCCGAGCCTCAGATTTATTCTAAAAACCATAATTTTTAAGATTTTTGACCTCCGAGAGCATGCCTGTCTTTTGGGATCGAATGAACATAAGGATCTTGAATTCTTAAAGATTTTTAATAGCAACTGGTATTCTGGGTATAGAATTATGAAGATAATAAAACCAGATTATATTGTAGAAGGTTATAACACATGTTTTATACCTTTCCGTTGTGCCAATGAAGAATTAATAAAAAATATTAAAACTAAATTTAAAAGATTGATTATGGTTTCAGAGCTTGCAGGGTTTTCTTTTATGAATACACAGATAAAAACGTTTTTAAGTAAAAATATCATGTTAATTACAACAGATAGCGGTCTTCTCTCTCCACAGAAGATGATTTTTAAAAGGTGTTTAGATGTTTTGTTTTCATGCTGTTTATTATTACTTTTTCTTCCCCTATTCGTTTTAATATCTATTATTATAAAGATTGATTCGCAGGGTCCTATTTTCTTTAGACACAAGAGGGTTGGTAAGGATTTTAAAGAGTTTATCATGCTTAAGTTTAGAACAATGTATGTGAATCACGAACCTGCATTAAAAGAGTATTTAAAAAAACATCCCGAGGCCATAGAGGACCTTGAAAAACGTAACAAAATAAAAGATGATCCAAGGATTACTCGGTTTGGGAAATTTTTAAGAAGGTCCTCCCTTGATGAACTGCCACAATTATTAAATGTGTTAAAGGGGGATATGTCAATTATAGGCCCGCGTCCTGATTCTATGGATGCTGTTAAAAATTTTTTAGATGAATATAAAGATGTCTATTCTATGGTGAGGCCAGGTATGACAGGTCTATGGCAGGTAAGCGGAAGAAGCGAATTAACATACGATATAAGGGTAAAACTTGATCAACTATACATATTAAACTGGTCTCTCTGGCTTGATTTTGTAATAATAATCAAGACCTTCAAGGCATTATTTACTGGAAGGGGTGCGTATTAAATAAATTTTGAATAAAACAAAAAATTTTATTTTTTATATAAAAAACTTGTTTTTTATAAAAAGAAAATGTATCAATTAATAAAAAGGGGCTGTTTAACGGATATTATTTATTATGATTTTAGACAAAATCAAGTCAATCAAATTGGGCTTTAAATCAAAGGAGACAAAAACTCATCTCGATATATCACAACAAGCAGGTAGTCTTAATATTAATGATAACCCAAAGAAAAAACAAAAAAAAGAAGAAAAACGCCACCATCTCCCTTCAAAGATTGATATCTTAAGCAAGATTGGATTAAGTAGAACAAGTGAATTAATAGGAGTTGACATAGGGACTTATTCTATAAAGATATGCACCCTAAAAAAGACCAAAACCGGTTTTGATTTATTGAATGTAGCAAGAAAAACATACAACACTAACCTTTTAACTGAAGGGCACATTGTTGATCAGGATTTTTTGGCATATGAAATTAAAAACTTGATCTCAAAAAATAAGATAAAAAGCACAATCGCCGCTTCAGCCCTTTCAAGCTATGGAGCAATAACCAAAAAAATAAGAATACCCCTTACAGAAGATATGGATATAGAAAAGATTAAAAAAAGTGGGTCTATACTTGATGATGCAAGTCTGATAGAGGTGGAGATAGAAAATTCAATCCCTTTTCAATTAAAAGATGTCTATTATAGTTATTATGTTTTAGGATTAGACCCTGAAGACGAAAATTTTATAAACATATTGTTTACAGTATCAAAAAAAGAGATAGTAGACGGTTTTATAAACACATTTAAGATGGCAGGGTTAAAACTCGTATTACTGGATTTAGATTTAATATGCCTTGTAAATATAGTCGAGCAGATATTCGGTTTGCAGGGCCCTCCCAAATTGATTGTTGATTTAGGTGCTTCAATTATGAATATGGCCATAGTGAAGGGTGAGGATATAGAACTTACAAGAGAAATAATGCTTGGCGGCAGCTACCTCACAGAACAAATCCAGAAGGCATTGAAGATAAGTTATGAAGAGGCAGAAGAAAAGAAAATAAAGGCAGATCCTGAGGTAACCTATCTTTTTGAGGATTTTATTTTTAATGTATCTGCTGAAATCAATAAAACCATCAACTTCTACCTTTCAACAAAACCAAATGAAAGAATTAGCAAGATATATATAACAGGCGGAACTTCACTCATTGAGGGCATAAAGGATAAAATATATAATGATACGAATATAGATATTGAAGTGATTGACCCCTTTTTACTTGTTGGCGGTGAAGGTGTTGTAAAACCAAATTTATATAAAGAACTAAAAGATGTATGCTCTGTGGCAATGCATTTATCTACAAGGATTGATGACATAGCAAGATGATTAAGATAAACCTGATACCAACCCAAGAAGAAAAAAAATTGTTTAAGGAAGATATCTATCTTTTTATCTTTTTTGTTTTTTTAAATGCCATAGCAGTATGTGGTTTTTATTACAAAAACCATTTAGACATTATTGAACAAAAGAAAATAATTGATAATACAAAAAAGGAGATAGCAAGCCTGCAAAGTATCTATAAAGAATACCTCGCAATGGAGCAACAAAAAAAAGAGATAGAAAGGAGAATGAAGGCAATCGATGGTTTAAAAGAGGGCAGGGCGCTTACTGCCAGAATATTATATGACTTGACAAATATAATAAAAGAGAACGTATGGTTGAGAAGCCTAAAAAAGGCAGATAACAAACTAAATATAGAAGGTGTATCCATTGAAAACGAATCGATTTCTGATTTAATGGAAAAACTTGTAAAGATTCCTTATATAAAAAACGTTGAATTAGTAAATATTACAGATGAATTGGACAAAGAGACAAATGTAACAGTTAAAAAATTTATTATACAAGGTGATGTTTCGTTTTGAAAGGATTAGAGATTAATTTTAAAACCATAGAAAAGAAGATTGTTAAGATTCCCAAGATCTATAAATTTTTATTTTCCCTTGTGTTTAATATAGGAGTATTTGTTTTATGTTTTTTCCTGATTATAAGCCCACAGCTCGATGAAAAGAACAGATTGAAAAAGGAATACGATGAACTTAAAAACGAACTTGCTAAGTTGACGACAATAAAAAACAATATGAATAAATATAGAGAAGAGTTTGGACGCCTATATGCACTCTATCAGGAATTGTTAAAACAATTGCCGGAGCATAAAGATATCCCTAATCTTTTAAGAAATGTATCTAATCTTGGAACAGAAACGCGTGTAAAAATAACATACTTTGAGCCAAAATCAGTTCAGAATAAAGAATTTTATGCAGAATTGCCTTTTGTGTTGAAATATAATGCTCCGTTTCATAATGTGGCATATTTTTTTGACAGTATAAGGAGGCTTGAAAGAATTGTAACAATAACAAGCTTTACAATGGCACCGGATCCAAAAAGTATTCCAGACAGATTGACCATAAGCGGTGAATGTTTAGGTAAAACATATGTATATCTAAAAGAGCAGCCGAAAAAAGAAGAAAAGAAACCAAAGGGAAAGCCATAACCATATGAAGGAACAAAATGTTAATTATTGATAAGGTTATGAAAAAAAAGTGTTTTTTACAATTTATTATTCTTCTGTTTTTTATGTTTTCCACTTTTGCTTATAGCAATGAACCAAAACCACAATCTAAACCAGAGCAGAAAAAGCCTGAAGAAACATTATCAAAATTTAATATAGGTGATTTTACTTATTCTGCTAAAGACAGAAGGGATCCATTCGAATCTATGTTCCATGCAAAGATTCTTAAATCAAAAAATGCAAAGGCACTTAAAACAATAAAAGAGGGTTATGAGCTGGAAGAACTTAAACTTGTAGGAATTTTAAAGTCAGGAGATAATCGGATTGCAATGATGGAAGATATGCAGGGTAGGGGGATTTTATTCAAAAAGGGTGACTATATCAATAGAAATCTATGGGTTGTAGACATTGTAGATGGACAGATAATTTTGGGTTACAGGTTAAAAGGAGAAATAAGAACCTTTACCTTAGATATCCCAAGAAAGAAGGAAGGGATGTAATTATGAGAAAAGCCAGTTTAACAATATTTTTGGTAATTTTATTAATATGTCCGATTGTTTCCATGGGCCAGTCCACTTTAAAAAAACATCAAAAGATGTCTTTTGATTTTGTAGATGCTGATGTAAGAAATGTTTTGAGGGGACTGGCTGATGTAATGGGTAAAAATATTATAATAGGCGACGATGTAAAAGAATTGAAGGATAAAACTATCACGATGAAGCTCGATAATGTTTCTATGGAAGAGGCGCTGGAGGTAATAGTTAAAAATAAGGAATTAGTAAAATTTGAAGAGGGTAATGTTATAAGAATTATTACTTTAAAAAAATCACTTGAAGAAAAAAAACGAGATGCAGAGGATAGGGCAATCATTCAAAAGGAAAGACTGGAAAAATTGAAACAAGGGGAAGAGTTTGTCACTGAAACAATCTTTTTAAATTACACAACAGCAGCCGATGCGGTAAAGGTTATAAGGGGCGAGCTAACAGGGGCTGCAGCCGGTGTGGCAAGCCAGATTTAACAAAAAGGCCTTCTTTCAGAATACGGCACAATTACACCTGTCCCATGGAGTAATGCAATAATAGTTAAAGATACAAAAGAGAATGTAGAATTGATTAAAAGGATGATAAAGGAACATGATTTTCCACCACCCCAGGTCCAGATAGAGGCAAGAATTGTCCAGGCCTATTCAGATTTTTCAAAGGAGCTTGGCGTTCAATGGGGGGCTTCATATAAATGGACAAGCAGTGAATTAGGGAATAAACATGTTGAAATAGGTGCAAGCAAAAATTACGGGGCCTCATCTTCAGCAACCTCTTATACTTCACCCACTGGTATTGTTGGTGTAAGGCCTGGAGGTGATAGTTTTCCGTATAATGTAAATCTCCCTGCTGCAGTAGGTGTGGGCTCAGGTGGAACTTTTGGTATATTCATCGGTTCTGTTGCAGATTCCTTCAAACTTGATGTGCAGCTATCTGCCCTTGAAACTTTAGGGAAGGGTAAAGTAATATCCAATCCAAAAATTATTACATCAGATAATAAGCCGGCTATTATTAAACAGGGTCAACAAATACCGTATCAAACTGTATCGCAGCAGGGCACACAAACAGAATTAAAGGATGCGGTGTTGTCCCTTGAAGTTACACCTCAGGTAACAAAAGACAACAACATAAAACTAAAGATAAAAGCCACGAAAGACAGACCCCTTGCAGCGGTTGCAGCAGGCATACCTATAGACAAAAAGGAGGCATCCACCGAATTGATAGTAAAAGACGGTGAGACTGCAGTGTTGGGCGGAATATATGAAATAGAAGACGGTGATTCTGAATCAGGGGTACCATTTTTTAGTAAAATCCCTCTTTTTGGATGGTTATTTAAAAAGGAAGCAAAAACAGATAATAGAACTGAATTATTGATCTTTGTTACCCCAAAGATAATTAAAAATTTTTATAACAAATAGGGGGTAAATGTGAAAAAAAATATTATGTTACGCATAATCATTTTATTGTTCTTTACAATATTTTTTGCCTCAGACTCATTTTGTCAGGTGATAAAAACAAAGATTATAGGCACGAGTGAAGATAAACTCTATGTTGCCACTGATGAAAATATAGTTATAAATGGTGGTAAAAATTTTGGCATTATTAAAGGAGATATCCTTTCAATATTCAAAAAAGATGCTAAACCACCAATGGACGATGAAATAGGAAGGTGTGTTGTTGTTAAAAATGAAAAGAATACAAGTATCTGTAACATAATAAAATCGAAAATCGAGATAGGTAAAGGTGATTTTGTAATCTTAAAAAAATTAAAATATTCTGATCCTAAATTGTATCCTTTAATTTATGCAGCATTGAATGAAATCGTTGAACCATACGAAAATCACAGACATATAAGAGTTTACATCCACAATATTTACGATGAAAAAAATAATATTACAGAATTTTCCCAGATGATAAAAGAACAGATTTTGGATATTTTCAGTAAAAAGGAAAGGCTACTTTTAGATACCTCTATTTTGAATGAATATATGGGTTATCAGGACGATTATTTTTATTCTGATATTGATAGCTCAAAACAGGGGTGCATTTTTAACCTTAAGAAAAAAATGGAACAGTTCAAAATCGATGTTGTGATAACAGGCTATTATACTGTAAAAAATGACGTTTTAATGGTAAAGCTCTTCATAGTTGACAAAAACTGGGAAGACAAATCTGTAAAAGACTTTTTGTCAGCCAAAGATTATTACGAAAAGATTTCAAAAATAATAATACCCTACAAACCTTTCAAAGAAAAGGAGTTTGTGAATTATAAATTTATTTTAAACATTAAAGACTACTTACCTGATTTAGATGAACAGAGGGAGATTATAAAGCTCGAATCTGAGAAAGAGATGAATTTCAGATTTAAGTTTATAAACAGCAAATTAAAATTTAATAGAATAAGCCCCAGCGATATCAACGTAAAGGTAAATAACGAACTAATAACTGAAATCCATAGGGGAGATGTCTATGAAAAATCATTTGAAAAAGGTTTAAAGAGGATACTCGTTTCTTTTATACCTACCCTTTATGATAATGAACTGGAAATAATTTCTTTAAAAAAGGAGATAAAAAAAGAAATCCTCGTTGATTTAAAGGACGAAAACGATATATACGTAGAGATTTTTCTTGATTCCACTTATGGTAAGGAATCTGCGGATATAAAAGTCATTAGAAAAAAGATTGATGAAAAGATAAAATTGAGTCCAGTTAAAACTGTAAAAGAAAAATTACCTACAATAGAACTTTATAGAGATTAAGGGGGTAAAAATGAGATTTTTATATTTATTTATTTTGTTTTTAATGGTTTTACCCTTTCCTTTAATGGGTGAAGAAAAAATAATTGATGTAAAGATGGACGATGGTTATTATTTAAATGACTTCGAGTCAAAGGAATACAAAAAATTCTTAGAAGAAATGAGAAAAACGGATTTAAAAAGGGTTTTTGTAGACTATAAAGAGGATAGAGATACACGGTACAGAAAATTAAGGGAAAGCATTATTTTTGAATCTCAAAAGGCAGCATTATTTAGTAACATATTATGGGAACAAAGACATGCTGATAGATGGGATAGGCAACAGCAATTAATTGAAAAGGTATATTCGGGAAGTAGTTTTGAATCTGACAGAGCCACAAGGGCTCTAATGTTTGGCTATCCATCTGGAAGGCGAGGAAGGGCTTCATATTAAAAACAAAGATAATGATAGATGATGGAACTTTTTTCAACCTTTAATTCTTTTTTCAATAATTGCCGTAAAACACTAAATGAATTTTTTTACGGCATGACCGTATTCGAATTACACAAAGAATTAATGAAAGAAAAAGGAAATCTAAATAATTTTCTCCTTTTAATTGTTTTTGGAGATTTGATAGGCTTGCCCATATTCCCACCGTTTTATGCGATGAGGATCTTTCCATATACAATACCACAATTAGAGAAATGGAAAAGACAGTTGTTAAGGGAAAAAGACCTCACAGATATCATATCCAGCGATATTTAGATTAAACAAAGAGATAATCAACGAGCCTGTTTAGCATTTTTGCACCCTTAACCTCTGTTTCAAAAAGGGGGATAATTGCCCTCACATTGTTGCCAAATATTTTCCATATTTCTTCCATGTGTTCTTCCTGCATAGCTACTCTATTTAGCACGAATTCAGGGGCATTTTCCGCAACCTGATTTTTTTGGATTATGCCATTCACCACAACACCACCAACAGGTATCCCGAAATCATAAAACCAGTTAATAAACCGCGTAATAACGGCTATGGGAAGACTTTCAGGCAGTGTTACGAAAAAGAATGCCGTCAATTCATTATTTGTTAACAAGCCCTGTGCCTTTGACATTCTATCTTTAAAATTCAAAAGGTAGTCCATAAGGGGATCGGCTTCTTTCTTTTTTGTGTATGAAAGCAACTCTCTTAATGATTTTGCCTCTTCCCTGCTTTTTAACATCTTTTCTACCCAGAGAGAATAGACCTTAGACATACCAAGAAGTCTTCTTGCATTTGCCGTAGGTGCAGTATCAAAGACATAAAAGTCATACTCATCTTTAAACATGAGATCTATCATGTTTTCGAACATGGCTGATTCTTCAAAGGCAGGGTTCATCGTTGCAGATTCTACAAAATCATCGGCCTTTGTTGTTAAGTCAGCAAATTTTAAAAACCAGTTTATCTTTTCTTTTATCTCCAGTTTAGACCTTTCTATGGTGTCTTTTGTATCTATCTCAAAGGCATAGCACAGCTTTTCATTACACACAACCACAGGTTTACCGAATACATTCTGTTCAAAGAGATTTGAAAGACTATGCACTGGATTTGTGGATGCAAGGAGGGTTTTTTTACCCTGTTTTGCAGCCCACAGTGCAGCAGCTCCTGCCATCACTGTTTTTCCTACACCGCCTTTGCCTCCGAAAAAGATATACTTTAGATTCGGATGGTTATTCATAAATTGGGTCATACTTTCAGTGATCTGATTCATCATTGAACTCCCTTATTCTTACTTATTAATAAAACTATGTAAACATCTTTTGGGCTAACTTTTCTATCATTTCAAGACCTGTAACATCTCGTTCCATCTCTGGAACATATGCATGAATCTGGTCTTTGAATGTATCTTTTATGACCTTGAGATATTTCTCCTGCATTTCAAGCCTATGTTTTAAATATTCAGGGATGTTTTGTCCTTTTAACTCATCTGACAATACCCTATTTACTATGTAACCGCTTAGGGGGACATCAAATTTTGCAAAGAGTTCTGCTGCCTTAACTGTATCATTGATAACCATTTCCTCAGCGGTTACAACAAAGAAAAACGCAGTCTTTTCTTTGTCTGTTAGTATGCTTGAAGATTTATTTATCCTGTCTTTTATATACAAAAGCTCGTTTAATATCTCGTCCTCTTCCAGGTCTTTTTCTCGTTTTATAACTGCTGCCACCTGGTCATATTCTCTTATCTGTTTTCTCAAATTTGTGATTTTATCTATCCATTCATCATAGACTGATACCATACTCAGGTAATATAAGGCATGGCCTAAGGGAACAAGGTCATATATATAATAATCATAACCGCCTTTTACGACAATATCCACAACCTCATCGAATATTGCACTTTCTTCCATGGCAGGCTCGGCTGCTGCTGCCTGTATATAACTTTCTATTTCATCGGGAATCTTTTCCATGCCATACATATCAAGGATCTTTTTTCTTATCTCCTCTTGATATTCTTTTACCCTACGGTCTGCATCTATCTCTTGTGCATAAAGGTTTGGCATTATTTCTGTAGGTCCTTTACCAAATATATCCATTTTAAATATATCGCTTAGAGATGCTTGTGGATCTACAGAAAATACAAGTACTTTTTTACCTTGTTTTGCCAGATAATACGCTGTAGCCGCAGAGAATGTCGTTTTTCCAAGACCACCTTTCCCGCCGAACATTATATAACGTCTATCAGGATATTGTTCAAAAATTTTTTTAAGAGAAATAGTAACCACCTCCTTATTTAAATTAAAAAATCTGCTCTTTATGCAAGGGCATCTGTTAAATCTTTTTCTCTAAGCATCCTCCTCTTCCAGGTTGAAATTTGTGGAACCACATAGGGAAGAAGCCTTAATGAATAATAGGGAGGCAATATAGGAACCCCAAGCATATCACCCATTGTGATGAGGATAAATAGATGCTCCATGCTTGCCCTTGTCTTCATGGCAAATCTTGCCGAATCGTGTGCTGCCACTCCATAGACGAATTCTTTTACAGCACTAAAAAAACCACCTTTCTTTTTTTCTTTTTCTGACATAGATGCCACTCCTTAAAATAGTTGTTTTTTAAGCACCTAAGCTTTGGCCGGTGCTGTCTGTATCCTTAATGCTCTATATCTATTGAATGCCTTTATGCCTTCCATGGCAAGGATAAGGGCAGCAATTACGAGAAATATTCCCACCACACCCATAAGTGCATTTCCGATTAATGCCTCGCCCTTTACGGCACCACTAATTACCTTGTTTAAAAGATTATAAGATGTATATAAAAGTGCGGCAATAGTTGTGACAAACATGAAGATCATAGGATAAAATGCATATGCCACTGGCTTACCTTCTGACATGAGGTATGCTGTTACAAGCATCAATGCCAGAGATGCCATGAGTTGATTTGCACCGCCGAATAAAACCCACAGATATTGCCACCAACCTGTAACCACAAGGAGTATACCGAGAAGACTCGCAATTATTGTGCCCACATGGGCATTTTTAAATACAGGACTTATATCACCTAATAGTTCAGATGTGGCTATCCTCATAAAACGGATAACAAGCTGCATGATGGTTATAGCAAGGACGATCATCATAACACTACCATATGCACGACCCGTATTTGCCGGTAGGCCCAATGCACCTAAAAATTTTGAAACACCTGCTGCAAAAACACCACCCGGTCCTTTTACAATGGCTGCACCGTATTCTGCAGAAGAGGCGTATATTGTGCCTGCAATAACCAATGCAAATACGGCAAGCATCATTTCCACAAACATTACCCCTGCACCAACGGGTCTTGCATCGAGCTCGTTTTCAAGTTGCCTTGCAGTGCCCGATGATGAAACAAGGCTGTGCCATCCTGAAATAGCACCACATGCAATGGTAACAAACATAATAGGCCAGATAGGGCCTATCTTTATAGTAAAACCAGTGTATGCAGGTAAGGTTATATTGGGATGGAGGATAAAAATACCTATTATCCCAAAAAATAATCCCAGAAATACGATATATGAGGCCACGTAATTTATAGGCAGGGCAAATCTCCAGATAGGCAACACTGCTGCAAAATAGCAGAAAAGAAAAGCGAGAATCGTCCATAACCATCTGCTGTTAGCCAAAGTGTCACCGATAATCCTGTCTGAGGGTAAAACAGAACCTAACCATATGCCGAATAAGGCAATAACCACTGTAATTACAGTGGTTAATATTATGTCTTTTCTCCATCTGTATATCATCTGTCCTGCAAGGATACCGCCAATTGTCATAAAAAGCCATGCCATTGGCGCTGACTTTAAGCCAGTAGCAGTGCTTACAACAACGTTTCCAAAGGCACCGGCAATGAGCAAAAGATAAAAATATAAGAAGGCAAGAAGGATTATCCTTGCCCTCGGTGAAATAAGTTTGTGGCTTAAACCACCTAAAGATGCCCCATCTTTACGCATGGCAATCATAGCACTTGAATAATCCTGGACCCATCCTATAAAAAATGTGCCTGCAAGGATCCATATAAGGGCAGGTAGCCAACCCCACTGGATAGCAATAATGGGACCTATCACAGGTGCTGCACCTGCTATGGATTTGAACTGATAACCAAAGAGGATATTTTTACTCGTAGGCATAAACTCAACACCATCCATATACATCTTTGCTGGTGTAACCCTTTTTGGGTCTGATTTCATGATCTTTGTATCAACATATTTTGCGTATAGACGGTAACCTAAAAAGGCCACGGCAAAACCCAAAATTAATACAATCACCGAATTCATAAGCTCCCCCTTAAAATTAAAAATTTTATGGACGAGATTTTCTGTATTTAGTTATGCGTGCATTAAAATTGTTAAACCATATAATTTTGAAAGTTTTTTTGTCAAGTTAAATTTATAACATTTTAAATACATTTAATTGAGTAAAATTTATCTTTTGCTTAATTTTGCGAAAAATGCTTTATTATATTTATCTTATAACAAAAACTTAAGGAAACAAAAAAAGAGTCGATAAAAATTAAGTATGATAATATCTAATAAGAAGGAGACCCGATAATGAGATTTAAAGTTTTCAATCAAAAACTAAAAGTTAAAATGATAATGCCTGTATTAATATCCATTGGGTTTATGATACTCATTAGTGCCTACACTATTTATGAAACATTAACGAGAAAGGGTATGATGGATGAAATCACAAATATCGGAAAGGAATCGGAGCTGGTGGTAGGGCTAATAGATAGATTGGATGTAATAAATATATATTTAAACAACCTGGAATCTACAACAAATATTTCGGATTATAAAAATAATACAGGGCATGTTAAAAAAGCATTTAATGAGCTTATAAAAGATATTAAAAGTTTTACTGCCAACATGAAGCAGGGAAATGAAAAGACAAGACTGGAAGACATAGCAGGAAGCTTGGAAGAACTGAGTAAGATCCTTGAAATGGATATACAGGATGAAAGTCAAATTGGCCAAACCGTATCTTTAGTTAGCCAGAACATCAGAGGCCAGCTTGGTAAATATAAAAGTGATTTTGCAGGGCTACTTAAGGACAGAAGCAAAAGGTTTACCCAGTTTGTGCCAATAATCTCTAAAAGCACAAGAAATGCTTTAATCGCATATTTTGTAGTTATCCCCATCGCAATCATCATTTCTATAGGCATAGGCCTTTTTTTCAGTGCTAAAACCTATAAAGGTATAAACGACTCATTAACGGGAATTGAAAAAATTTCAATGGGGAATATATCCGAGAGACTTAATATAGGTACCGAAGATGAGATAGGTGAAATTTCTAAGAGATTGAATCAATTTGCAGAAAAATTGGAACATATAATACGTAATATCAAAAACGGCAATATGGAGATTATAAGCGTTGTCAATATGTTGAGAGAACTTGAAAAAGAGATGACAAATACAGTTGATAATACCACAGAAAAAATAAGTTCCGTTGCAATTGCCCATGAAGAGCTTGCTCAAACTGCGGGTGAGATAGCCCAGAACTGCTTTAAGGTTGTAAAAAGCGCTGAAAATTCAAAGGATATTGCAAAAAAAGGTTTTGACATAATGAACAATATTGCAGAATCCATGGAGAATACAAAAAATGTTGCAAACGATACCGTTGATGTTATGAAAAATCTTTCCAATAGCTCCATGTTTATAGAAAATATAGTTACACTAATTGAAGATATTGCGGATCAGACAAACCTCCTTGCATTAAATGCTGCAATTGAAGCGGCAAGGGCCGGTGAATATGGCAGAGGGTTTGCCGTTGTGGCAGATGAGGTAAGGTCTCTTGCAGAGAGAACTATAAAGGCAACAAAGGATATTACCGAATCCATAAAGAATATTAAGAAAGAGATGGTTAATGCTTCTAATTTAATAGATATGAACGTGACCTCTGTTAATGAATCATTCTCAGTTGTGAATGATGCAAAACAAACCCTTCAGGAGATATTGAGCGAATCTGAAAATGTGCTTACCCAGATAAACCAGATAGCAGTAGCATCGGAAGAACAATCTGCAACAGTTAACGAGATAACAAAATCTATAAATGATATACATAATATGATAAACAATACAGGCGAGTCCTTTAAGAACAGCTACAAAAATGTAGAAAAGCTCGTTAATCTCTCAGAAGTGCTGGAAAAGGAATTAAAGTTCTTCAGCTGATAGTTAAAAGGTTTAAAAAAAACTTGAAATTTGACAACACCTTACACAAAAGTGAGGTGTTGTTTTATTTTGTCGTCATCTCTTTTAAAATTGTTTCCAATCTTTTCAGCTCTTCACCGTAACCTGCCCAGTTTCCCTGTTTTTGAAATTCCTTTGCCCTTTCAAAAACCTTCATTGCCTCTTTTGAAAGTTCTTTTATATCTTTTATTACCGGCATAGGTTTTTTCTCTGTTGTTAAGATATGTCTTCTTCCACTAAAGAGTCTGTTGAGGCAGGCCTCTAAATCTTCTTCCATTACAACCTCATTTTCGTATGCCATAATAACCCTTCTTAATTCAGGTAATCCACCCTTATCCTCTGTGGCAAGATACAGTGGCTGAATGTATAAAAGTGATTTTTCTACAGGTATTATGATAAGCCTTCCCCTTATTACCTGTGAGCCTCTCTGTCCCCATAAGGTTAGTTGCTGGGAAATATAAGAATCCTGGTCTATCCTCGCATCGATCTGTCTCGGACCGAAAACAAGTCTGTCCCTTGGAAAGGTATATACCATAAGTTTCCCGTAGTTATTACCATCACACCTTGCCGCAAACCATGCAGCAAGATTATCCCTCTTTGCAGGCGTATAAGGTAAAAGCAATACATATTCTTCCTTTATTTCATCAGGAAATTTCATAATTAAATAGTAGGGTTCTATTTTTTTCTCTCCATGAATAGGTATTTCCCAGAGATCCTCTTTGTTGTAAAATGTTTTAGGGTCTTCCATATGATAAATGCCAAACATGGAAGACTGAACCTTAAAAAAATCCTTGGGATAACGGATATGCTCTTTCAAATCAGAAGACATGGAGTTTGTATCTTTAAATAAAGAGGGAAAAATCTTCTTATAAACAGATATGACAGGGTCTTTCAAATCCGTTAAATATATATCTATTGTTCCATTATAAGCATCCACCACAATTTTTGCAGGATTTCTCATATAGTTTATTCTATTTTTTAGGGGTTTTGAATAGGGCATCATCTCGGAAACTGTATAGGCATCTATAATCCAGAACAGTTTACCTTCCTTTGATATAACAATGTAAGGGTCTGAATCGAGCATAAGAAAGGGGGCAATCTTTTGAATTCGCGTTATAACGTTTCTGTTGTAAATGATCCTGCTGTCATCAGTTATTTCTGTTGAAAGCACTATTTTTGCAGATTTGAAGAACATGGAAAAAAGAATTCTTTTAAAAAAAGAATCGAGTTTAACACCCCCTGTGCCTTTATATGATATGTATTTGTTTCCTTCAGCAGTAGGGTAGTTAAATTCCGGTATTTTGGTATTTACGATAACGTAGTCATCGGGCATCTCGCCGTAATAGATTTCCGGTTGAGTTATCCTTATATCTGTAGACGATACAGGGGGTATATCTTTTATTATAAATTCAGGAAGACCTTCTTTTGTAATACTATTTACATAGCTCATTGCAACACCATTGCCGTGGGTAAATACGAGTTTTTCGTTTATCCATGATCTACTTGGCAGATCTCCATATGAAAGTTCCCTTGCAGCAAGCATTACCTGCCTATATTTACCGTTTATTGTGTATCTATCATTATCGATACCATTAAATTTATAGTAGGTCCTTATCTGTTGAAGCTGTGCAAATGTTTTATAAAGGGGTGTCTCATCCCATAATCTTATATTGTTTATCGTTGCCTGATTTTTTTGTATATCCCTTAAGGTAAGGTTATAAGAGACATCAAAAGGCCTTACCATAACCCCTGTAAGATCATATCCGAACCTTGTGAATTTTATATGGTGTTCGATAAAAGGTCTTTCCATGGCGAGCTCATTTGGCGTAACCCTTAAATTTTGTAGCAAAGAAGGATATATAACAACACCTAATAAATAAAATCCTAAAATCCCCCCTACGACATAGAGAACCAAGATATTTCTACCAGTGATTATGGCTATGGCAAAAACAATTGCAGAAATAACGGTGATAAATACTAATATTCTTAAGGCAATCAATTTTCCATAGACATCGGCATAGCCTGCACCAAAAACAACGCCTTGAGGAGAATATAGTATATCAAAGGTATCGAGATAAAACCCCAAAGCCAGTTTAAATATAAATAACATACCCAATATAGACAGGTGTTTTTTTGCATAGTCAACAACAAAAACCCTTGTATTCTTTAATAATACAGAACCTCTTATTATATAAAGGACAATTACAGTGCATAATGTAGTAAATATTATAAAACCTGCGAAATTGTTCAATATTTTTAAAAATGGGAGTTTGAAGAGATAAAAACCTATATCATTGTAGAAAATCGGATCTATTGTATTTGTGTTTATTGCATTTATAAATATAAGGGCCTGGTTCCATACATTTGAACCCCATGTGATAGAAAACAAACCAATTAACAGGGAAAAGATTAAACCCAATATTTTTAAAAAACGGGTTAATCCTTTGAAATCTATAGTAAATCTTGCTACGCCGAAAAACATTATATCAACAGGCGGTATAGGTAATCTAAAGGTTATCATTATATTAATAAATACAAATAAAAAACCTATCAAACCAAATAGGGCACCGGTTATAAGTTGAGATATTAAGGTTTTATTAAAGACATCCATAAACATCACTTCGTTGAAAAAAAGCCAATCAACATATAACCCTGTAATCTTTGAGAAGAAAATCATAAAAATTATTATCAATGCTATAACTGCAAAGTTGGTATATTTTTTTATCATTGAGATACCTCGTATGTATTTTTTACCCTTTTTGATACGCTTAAATAAACGTACCAGATTATTGCATAGCCCATGTTCAATATTGTATTAAAAATATTTTTTTTGAAAGGGGTCTTATAAACACCAAAGAAATATGGAAGAAAAGCGCCAATCAATGAATAGAAAAACAAAAAGATGAAATATTTTTTAGCAATGCTTACTGCACCCTTATATTGTTTCCAAAGACAGATTCCTGCATAGATACTGTATGTAATAAGTGCTATGTTGAAGATGCCGTTTATTAAAATGAGATAAAAAAGATTTTTGTATGTGCTAAAGTATGGCTTGGTAAGGCTACTTACAAGCAATGTATAAATAAACATGGATATGGGATCAAATATTGTAAGGCTCAAACAAAGAAGTAAAAGCCAGCCCTTTATACCTATGTATTGATTACTATTTTTCATTTTTTACAATCCCTGCAATCTTTTCTTGCATTTTTAAGGGTAATATCAGTTGACTGTTTTTTGTAAAAGACATTAAACGAGTTTATAATAATATAATTTTAGATCTTTTAAAAGGTTTAAATACGTATATTTATTTTATAGCATTTTTTACAGTTTTAAATATCTCTAAAAAACCGATGTTTTAAAAATTTTTCTTTCTAAACATACATCTATTATGTTTTTATATAATAATGTTCAAGTGGTGGCTCACAAAACACGAAAAATTTCTTATCACAAGTTATGCTTTTAGATACTTTGCCTTAGAGGGGCTTGAAATTAAAAGTGCAATTAAAAAGGCAGTTAAGGAGGTGAGACCTGATAAGGTAAGAAAAGATGGAACCCTTAAATTATCAAAAAAAACATATCGTGAATTAAGCCTCAGGGTTAAGGGGTTTTATAAATAGCTTTTTTCTGCTTTTATTTAAGGCCAAATTATCTTCGTCGAACTCAGGCATTCCAGTGATTTTTTTATAAGCTCTTATAAACGGAGGAACCTCCACATCATTATCGTTTGAAATCCCATACAATGGCTCTAATGTAAGGATCGAAATGCCTTTTTCACCTTTATATACATCGAGTTCACAGTATTGGTTATTCCAGAAAAAACATTTCCTTTCTTTTATAAGTATATGAGTTTTTGGATCCATGAGCCTTTTCAGTGTTAAATACTCATGTTCAGTTAATATTTCATCTTCCACTGTTATACCTTTTCTTGATAAGAAATAAAGATACCTGTTATTTTGTCCTCTTTTTTTAATTATTATTTTTTCTCTTTCATCTTTATTTTTTGATTTCAGGTATATTTTTTCAATATGTATGGTTTGATGGGCAGGCAACATATCTTCTTCAAAGGATTCAACGAGAAATTTTTCTGTAATAGGAAGCGGAGAAGGGATTCCCAAGATATTTGCTATGGCAGTAAATGTTCTGTTTAATTTTTCTTCGAAGTCAGTAGAATTATCTATTATCTTTAGCCTTGGGTGTCCTAACCAGCATTCCCTTATCTTTTTATCGATTTCTATTGCCTCTTCAGGTGTTTCTATCCTGGCAGGATTATTTTGATTTGTGTAATATCTTTTTGCACCATCTGCTGCTGTTATTAAATGGATGACACTGCTGTATCTATCTCTTAACTCTATCTCTGTAATTTTTTTTCTTTTCAAAATGTCTGAAAAATCTTTTTCAGGCATAAATGCCTTTATATCCATAATACCTCTATCGAGCAATACCACCTTTTTTTTATCGGGGAATACCTTCATCACAGATTCTTTATATATATCTTCAAAGGCAATCTGCATATCAAAAATCGCTTCTTCATAGGCAGATACTTGTTTTGATCTTTCCATCTTTCTTCTGTCTATACCGCTGTTTGTGATGAGTGTTGCTGTCTCAGGGATAATAAATACCATAAACCCATGGTCTGAGAGTTTTTCTGTTAGATAGGCTAAAGATGAACTTTTTCCAGAGCATGGTCCTCCTGTAAGAACGATCATATAAACAGGTTCTATTAATCTCGTTTTTAGACCAATGTTCATAATAAGTCGAGTTTATTTTTATTAAAGTTGAGGGTTTAATACTACATCGCCACGCCCCAGCTGTCTTCAATTCCTACCCAATCTCTGTATTTCTCCTCACCACCGCGGACACCCCAGTCCGAATCAATGGTAAGCTTTGAACTTATCCCGCCTCTCGGGTTGCAAATCATGACAATTCTGATCCTGTCTGGTTCATAAACTTCTTTTAAATGGTCATACATGATATTTATCAATCTTTCGTATGAAACCACCACATCTCTAAGCTGATATACGTATTCCTTTAAAGATTTAAGTTCTATGAGCTTTTTTTTGGGATAAAATGTGATATACACCACGGCAAAGTCGGGTTGTTTATTGACCCCTAAGAATGTAAATTCTGGTATCTTTATTTTAATTTCATATCCTTCGGTGGTAGGGTTAGGTATTGCCCTTAGAATTGATTTATCTATATCTTTATAAGTTTTAATGTGCTCACCCATTAATGTTTCCTCCTCTTTAGTTTTTAAAGATTTTTGAAAAAATTACGGACCTCTTCGGTCTTACCACATGAATATTTTCCCTCAGGGCACCTGCCCTTCAGACATGCAGGGCCTGCATTGGCAAATATGATGGGTGATACTTTTTTTACGGCCTTTAACATCTCTAAGGCCATTTTTCTAATCTCCCACTGGGCTCTTAAACACAGACGCTGTGTGAAAAAATGGAGTAGCTCCCTTGCATTCATTGTTAATATTATCTTTGTTTCAGTAGCATTGGGAAGCACAAATCTTGCATCCTCGTATGCTGATTCACCTGTCTTACCCTTTCTTATAAAGTTTTCGACAAGGTCATTATAGAATCGCTGAACCTCCTCCATAAAAGAAATATATTTACTTTTTAACTCAGGGTCTTCTTCTATTGAAGGAGGGATTATATAATTAAAACCTTTATCCATGCCCACATATCTCTGAGACTGTTGACTGTAGGAGGCAAGCCTATGTCTTACGAGTTGGTGAGAACATGCACGGGAAATGCCTTCAATGGCAAAAGTAAAACTTGCATGTTCCACAGGACTTAAATGACCCATCTGTATGATCTTTTTGATAAAATTTTCAATCTCTATTTTAGATATTTTTTTCTTTATATTTTCCACATTAGTAGAACTATAACAGAGTTTTGCCGCCATTGCCACGGTCTCATCGGGATTTGGGATAAAATTTATCAGTAATACCTTTAGTGTTGTTTCCAAGGCAAGCCCCTTAAACTTCAATACCTTTTCTTCTTAATTCTTCTGCCTTCTTTTTTGAACAATCCTCGCATCTGAATTCAGGTTCTTTATCGCGGGTTTTATCGTAACCCTTTGTCTTAACGAGCCTATATCCCCTTGCTACCCTTCCACAATCCACACATATAACCTCATCTTTTACTTCCCACTGAGCAGACAGCAATTCAGATGTAAAGATGAATTTATCTACCCAGAAGAATATGAGGCCGCCTATAAGGTTTGCAATAATCGTTGCCAAAAGCTTATCCATAGAAGACAGTACATATAATACGCCAGCAAGGATTGGTGTTGATAATTGCCATCTTATCAAATAAAATCCATATCTTTTATAATTTACCTCCATTTTTGACCTCCCTTTTTACTGTGTAATTTTATAACCCTTTATTCTTTTTTGCAATAGACGACGGGTTTAAAAAAATCAACGAGAGGTTGAATACACTAAAGAAAATTAACAAATAAAGTCTAATATGAAAAGATAAATCTGATGAACCCATTCCCCAAGAGACTCCAGCAGATACTTATTGCAATTTTTTTAATCATAATAGTGGGCACGATTGGATTTAAATTAACGGGTAGTGAAAAAACTACGATTCTCGATGCCCTTTTTATGACCGCAATCACGATCTCTACTGTTGGTTATAGTGACTATGTGGGTATCGAATCAAGCTCGGCAGGTAAAATATTTACTATTATCTTTATATTTCTCGGTGCCGGTGTTATAGTATATCTTTTTACCTCCCTTGCTGCCTATATAGTTGAAGGAGAATTAAAGGAGGTATTTAGGAGGAGAAATATG
This sequence comes from Deltaproteobacteria bacterium, assembly GCA_029777945.1. Classification (GTDB taxonomy): domain Bacteria; phylum Desulfobacterota; class Syntrophorhabdia; order Syntrophorhabdales; family Syntrophorhabdaceae; genus JAKORG01. Next base: position 41,750 of record JAKORG010000049.1, read on the forward strand.
GAAAAAAGGATCGAGAAAATGAAAGACCATTATATCGTATGTGGTATAGGCATGGTCGGCCTTTATATCGTAAATGAACTCTATCAAACAAGGAGACCTTTGGTTGCCATTGATCTTCATGAAAATAAACTTGATGTCCTCCAGTTACATAATCTAAATGTTGATCTTATTGTAGGTGATTCTACAGAAAACGAAATTCTGGAAAAGGCAATGATACAAAAGGCAAGAGGACTTTTTGCAACCACTAATTCGGATAATGACAATATTGTTATTGTGCTTACAGCAAGGCAATTGAATCCATCGTTGAAGATTGTATCAAGATGCAACGATACAAAAAATTTAGATAAAATAAAGATGGCCGGAGCTGATGCAGTAGTTGCCCTTAATTATATAGGTGGTTTAAGAATGGCATCGGAGATGATAAGGCCTCATGTAACAAGCTTTCTCGACAAAATGCTTCGAGACCAGGAATCACATTTAAGGGTCGATGAGGTCCAGATACCCCCTGAATCACCATTTGTGGGGAAAAAGGTATCGGATATTGATTTTAGAAGTTTGGGAAATGCCCTTCTTATAGCACTGAGAAAATCAAATGGAGACTGGATTTATAATCCATTGCCCGATACAACCCTTGAGGAAAATACGAGTATGATACTCCTTGCAACTGTGGAAGAGCGGGAGATTTTAGAGAGACTCGTTAAACCAAAACTATGACCTATCAGTTTTAATTGGGTTTTTCCCATTGACTTTTAATCGAATTTTATCATATTATAAGTAGTTTTTTTCAAAACCAATCTTAAAAGAGGGTAGACTATGTATGCAATTATAGAAAAAGGTGGTAAACAATACAAGATTACTGAAGGTGAAAGGATAAAACTTGAAAAGCTCGATGTCCCTGAAGGTAATGATGTTCAGATAAAAGAGGTTTTGGCTGTAAATGATGGGGCAAAAACAGTTATAGGTAATCCATATGTTGAAGGTGTATACGTCAGCGGTAAAGTTATAGGACATGGAAGGCACAAAAAGGTTATTGTGTTTAAATATAAAAGAAGAAAGGACTATAAGAAAAAAATCGGACACAGACAGCACTATACAGAACTTTTAGTCGAAAAGATTTATACGGAGGCACAAGATGGCGCATAAAAAAGCAGGCGGTAGCTCAAGGAACGGAAGAGATAGCCAGGGTCAGAGGTTAGGTGTAAAATTATACGGTGGCCAATTTGCCCATGCAGGCAGTATTATTGTAAGGCAACACGGAACAAGAATTCACCCGGGTATGAATGTGGGTATTGGAAAAGATTATACACTTTTTGCGATGAAAGACGGCATAGTAAAGTTTGAAGATAAAGCTGGAAGAAAGAGGGTGAGTATATACCCTGTTGAATGAAGTTTGTTGATGAAGCTAAAATATATGTAAAAGCAGGTGATGGCGGCAAGGGCTGCGTAAGCTTTAGAAGAGAAAAATATGTTCCAAAGGGAGGGCCTGACGGAGGAGATGGTGGTAAGGGAGGAGATGTTGTAGTAGTTGGAAAAAAAGACATTTCAACCCTTGCAGATTTCAAATACAGGCGTCATTACAAGGCAGAGAATGGAAGACCTGGAAGCAATAGAAATAAAAAAGGTAGAGATGGTAAAGACATTTTCATTAACCTTCCTCTTGGTACATTAATTTACGATACAAGATTTGATGAACCCATTTATGATCTCATAAAAGATGGTGATACATTTATCGTTGCAAAAGGTGGAAAGGGAGGAAGGGGAAATGCCCGTTTTGTAACACCTGTTCACAGGGCACCCCTTGAATATGAGGAAGGGGAAAAGGGTGAGGAAAAGGTCCTGTTTTTAAACCTAAAGCTTATATCAGATATAGGAATTATAGGTTTACCTAATGCTGGTAAATCAACATTAATATCCCGTTTAACAAATGCAAAACCAAAAATCGGCAATTATCCATTTACAACCTTAACACCCACTCTTGGTGTTTTAAACGAAGAAGACTTAAATATTGTAATCTCAGATATACCTGGTATAGTGGAGGGTGCGTCACAAGGCACAGGCCTTGGGTTAACATTTCTAAAACACATTGAAAGAAGCCATTCATTAATCATTTTAATGGATATTACTTCACCAACTCTTTATAATGATTATCTAATGCTTATAAATGAACTTAAAGCCTTTAATGAAGACATATTAAATAAAAAAAAGACCGTTGTGTTTAACAAGATTGACCTTGTGGATGATGAAACTTGTAAAAAGTGGACCCAAGTTTTTTCAGAAAAGGATATTTATACCCTCAAGGTCAGTGCCTTAAAAGGTGAAGGCATTGAGCCCTTAAAGAGATGTTTGAAGGATATGGCAAGGTTTAATTAAAAATCAGGGACATATTTTATGAAAACAAAAAAAGAGGCAAAAGACAAAATAAAGGTGCTAAAAAGGGTTGTGGTAAAAATAGGTACATCTGTTCTTCTGGACAGCAGTAAAAAAATAAGTATTAATATGATAGAAAACATTGCAGAACAGATAAGGATCGTTCAGGAAAAAGGTATTAAGCCCATAATAGTTACAAGCGGTGCAATTGCTTGTGGAATGGAACTGATGGGCATTACAAAAAAACCTAAAGAAATAGAAAAAAGACAGGCCCTTGCCTCAATAGGGCAGGTCCTACTAATGAAAATGTATATGGAGGTGTTTAGTAGAAAGGGCATTAAGGTAGGACAAATTTTACTAACCCACGAGGATATTGCAAGTAAAGAAAAGTGTTTGAATGTGATGAACACATTGAGTGCCCTTATAAATTTAAATATTGTGCCAGTTATAAACGAAAATGACACCATTTCTTTTAAAGAGATAAGATTTGGTGACAACGATAATCTATCTGCCCTTATTGCACAGATTGTAAATGCTGATTTGCTTTTGCTCTTATCAGACGTAGATGGACTTTATGAAAAGGACCCTAAGAAATATCCCAATGCAAAGATAATAAAGGTTGTGGAAAAGATAGATAAAGATATAGAAAAGACTGCCAGTGGAACGAGAAGCGAAAAGAGCATAGGCGGTATGGTGAGTAAAATTGAGGCAGCTAAAAAGGCCGGATACTACGGAATACCCACAAGGGTGGTAAGAGGGGATATAAAAGATATAATATTAAGGGTAATAAACAGTGAAGAGATAGGCACCCTTTTTCTTCCCAAGGGAAAGATTAGAAGAAATAAATGGTGGACCGCTTTTGCATATAAAATAAAAGGCGACATAGAAATTGATGAAGGAGCTTTGCAGGCCATATTGTATAGAGGCAAAAGCCTTCTTCCTTCAGGTATAGTAAATATTTCAGGGGATTTTTCAAGGGGAGATTGCGTAAACTTAAAAAGCTTAACGGGAAAGGTAATTGCAAGGGGTATTATAAACTATTCTGCCTCGGATATTGAAAAAATTAAAGGAATAAAAACTATTGATATAGAGAAAAAACTTGGCTATAAATACACGGATGAAATAATTCATAGGGACAATATGGTGATATTATGAAACCACAAGATTTGGCTAAAGAAACAAAAATAGCATCCCAGATATATGCCCATTTAGAAACAGAGAAAAAAAACAAAATATTGATGAGGCTTGAGGCCCTTCTTTCTGAAAAAAAGGATTACATTATTGAAGAAAACAAAAAAGATTTGGACTTAGCCCTTAAAAACGGGCTACAAAAAAGTATTATAGACAGGTTAAAGGTGGATGATAAAGTTGTAAAAGAAATGCAGACAAGCATAAGGGATGTGGTTAATCTGCCAGACCCTGTGGGTGAAATAGTAAAGACCTGGAAGAGACCTAATGGTTTGCTTGTGGGAAAAATGAGAATACCCATTGGGGTAATATTTGTCATATACGAATCAAGACCAAATGTAACCATAGAGGCATTTTCTCTGTGTCTCAAGAGTGGAAATGCCGTTATTTTAAAAGGAGGTTCAGAGGCCATATATTCAAACATTGCCTTATATAATCTGATACAGGAGGCACTAAAGAGCGAAATGGTTTCTGAAAAAGGCGTGAGGTTGATCGAAACAGCCAATCGAGATTATATATACAGCCTTCTCGAACAGGATGAATATATTGACCTTGTCATACCAAGGGGTGGTGAATCTTTAATAAGAAATGTAGTTGCCCATTCAAGTATCCCGGTTTTAAAACACTATAAAGGCGTCTGCCATATATTTGTAGATGAATCAGCGGATTTTGATTTAGCATACAAGGTGTGTCTTAATGCTAAGGTTCAAAAACCTGCCACATGCAATGCCATGGAAACTCTTCTTGTTCATAAAAATATTGCAAAGGAATTTTTACCTGAAATGATAAGACTTTTTAAAGAAAACAAAGTAATAGTAAAAGGATGCGAGAAAACAATGGCAATTGTGAAAGATATAGAAAGGGCAGAAGAGCACGATTGGTATGAAGAATACCTTGACTACATAATCTCCATAAAAGTGGTTGATGACATAGATGACGCCATAGGGCATATAAGAAAATACGGCTCAGAACATACAGAGGCTATAATTACAAGGGACTACAATAATGCCTGGAGATTTATAAAAGAAATAAATTCTTCTTTGGTTCTTGTGAATGCATCTACAAGATTAAACGATGGATTTCAACTCGGCCTTGGGGCAGAGATGGGTATAAGCACTACAAAACTCCATGCATTTGGTCCCATGGGATTGGAGGAACTCACAGTGACAAAATTTATAGCATTCGGTGACGGTCAATTGAGGGAATAATGAAAATTGGTTTATTCGGTGGAACCTTTGACCCCATACATATCGGCCATTTGAGGGCAGCAGAAGAGATAAGGGAGATGTTTTTACTCGATGTTGTATATTTTATACCTGTTAATATACCGCCTCATAAGAGGGAAAAGAAGATTGCCGATTACGAAGACAGGGCAAATATGATAAGGCTTTCAATAAGAGGAAATAGATTTATGAAACTTTCTGACATTGAAATAAAAAGGGGCGGTGTATCTTATTCCTATGATACAATACGTTATTTTGAGGATAAATTCAAAGATATATATTTTATAATCGGCATAGATGCCTTTTCAGAAATACATACATGGTATAGATATAAGGACCTTTTCTATCATACGAATTTTATTGTAATGGTGAGGCCTTCACATTTAAGACATTCTGGTCTTGAGATATTTCCCGATGAAATAAGAAGCCATATAGAAATACAAGAAAACGGCGTATTCAAACATGCATCGGGTAAAAAGATTTATTTTAAAGACATTACCCAGCTCGACATTTCATCAACAAGGATAAGACACCTTGTAGAAAACAACAAATCGATTAAATACCTTGTGCCTTATAAAGTTGATTTATTTATAGAAAAAAGGGGGCTATATAAAAAATAAGTGGAACCATTAGATAAGGTAAAATTATGCGGTCGTTATGCTGGGGAAAAAAAGGCAAAGGATATCTTAATCTTGGAGCTTAAAGGATTAACGGATATAGCAGATTATTTTTTGCTGGCAAGTGGGACAAGTGAAAGACATGTGAGGACTATTGCAGAATACATTGAAACATCCATGAAGAATGAAGGTATAAAACATTTATATACAGAAAGCTATAAAGAGGGTAGATGGGTAATAATAGATTATAATGATTTTGTAGTCCATATATTCCTTGAAGAATTAAGAGAACTTTATGATTTAGAAAGCCTGTGGATTGAGGCAAAACAGATAAAAATAGAGGCATAAAAATTATTTAAAGAGGTGTTTGATGGAAAAAGAGAAATTAGAGTTTTACAAAAAAAGACTTCTTGAAATGAGAAAGGATATCTTAAAAAAGGCAAAAAAACTCAAGGAAGATTCATATTCCCTTGGGACCGATGGTATCCAGGACATGGCAGATGCGGCAAGCAATACTTATAATGTAGATATTCTTATGAGCATAAGCGATAACGACATAAAGATGCTAAAAGAGATAGACAGTGCCATCGACAAGATAAATAATGGTACATACGGCATCTGTGAGGAATGTGAAGAAAAGATAAATGAAAAAAGACTTGAAGCAAATCCAACGGCAAGGTATTGTATAAATTGTAAGAGGTTAATGGAACAAAAAGGTATATAAAAAATATGAAATATAAAATTTTAACCATTATTCTTTTTGTCTTTATCATCCTATACATCTACCTTGATAATCTCAATCCCCAGAATGTGAGATTATATATAGGATACGGTAAGTTTTATGAGACAAGTGTCTCAAGCTTTGTTGTAATCGCATTTATATTGGGCATCATCGTTTCTGCATTAGCAGGTTTGATAATAGATTTAAAAAATTTTCTTACCAATTGGAAAAAGGGCAGAAAAGAAAGAAAAATTAAAGAATTTAAGGAGAGTTTTGAAAAGGCAAAATCATACGTATTAAAAGGCGATAAAGAAAAGGCAATTGAAAGTTTGAATAGAATAACAAGAAGATATCCGGATATGGAAAGTCCATATATCTATCTTGCAAATCTTTATATTTCTTCAAAAGAATTAGAAAGGGCTTTAGATGTTCTAAACCAGGCAGAACAAACCATCGGTAAAAAAGAAAGGATACTCTTAAAAAAGGCGGTGGTTAATAAATCTCTGAATAACACGAATGAAGCAGAAAATAGTTTATTGGAAACCATTAAAATAAACGAAGCAAACATTTCGGCACTAACACTCCTCAGGGATATATATGTAGAAAAGAAAGACTGGGATAGTGCCTATAACATCCAAAAAAGGATAAAAAGATTAGTAAAGGACGAACAGGAGCAAAGAAGATTCATAGGTATTAAGTATGAACTAATATGCGAGTCATACAGTAAAAAAAATGAATTAAACGAAGATAAGATTATAAAAGAATTAAAAGAGATAATAAACGAAGATAAGAGATTTATTCCAGCATATTTATTTTTAGCAGATATTTATAAAAAAATAGGTAGACTAAACGAGTCGGGAAGGGTTTATGGTAGAGGATATACAAAGACCGGTCATATAATCTTTCTTTTAAAAATGGAAGATCTATACATTGAAAGGGGAGATCCGGGAGTTATTTTGAAGATATACAGAAGGATCATGGACATATCCCCGAATAATCGTTTGATAATCTTTTTATATGCAAGGTTGTGTTTAAGGCTCGAGATGATTGATGAGGCAATAGACATGTTAAATAATCTCCTTGCAGAAGGTGTAGATTTTAAAGGCCTCCACAGAGCAATGGCCGAGGCCTATATCCATAGAGGAGAAATGAAGAAGGCATTAGATGAATTCAGGCGTACCTTCCCTATCGAAAAGGTATATATACCCTTTGCATGCAATGTATGTAATTCTCAAAAAGAAGAATGGGAAGATTTTTGTTCCAATTGTTTTAGTTGGAATACAATAAATGTAAGAACAGGTGAATTTTTAAAGATTAATGTAAAGGATACAATAGATATAAAGGCATTCTACGAAATGAGTGAATGGTATAGAGAAGAGCCGGAAGAAGAAGCCAAGTGATTCCTGCTGAGTTGCATTGATACATATGTTTTATCCTTCTTAAAGGATATCCTTTAATAAATCAATGCCATCACTAATAAATAACCTTGTAAAAAATATCCTCCATATAGTATATCATCATACATGTGCATCTTGCGGAGAAAAAGGCGATATAATATGCAAGGCATGTAAAGATTCATTTTTGTTTATTGATTATAATAACATATGTCCATTATGCGGTAGGCATGTGGGAAAAAGGATTTTGTGCGGTGAATGCATGCTAACAAAAAGATATTTTTCAGAAGGATATTTTGGTTTTGTTTATGAAAATAGATTAAAGGAGGCCATTCATACCTTTAAATTTAAAGGTAGACCAGAGGTAGGAAGGTATCTCGTTTCACTTATTAAACATATTGTATCCCCTCTTGCCGATAAAATAGATTTAATAGTTCCTATGCCCATAACAGAAAAAAGGCTGAAAGAAAGGGGATTCAATCAATCGTATATAATCTCTGAAGAAATCTCAAAAATTATTAATAAACCCGTTATTGATGCTGCCCTTATCAAGTCAAGGGAAACAAAAGACCAGTATTCACTTTCAAGGGAGGATAGAAAAAAAAATATAAAAGGTGCATTTACACTAAAGAGGCCTGATATTATTAAAGACAAGAATATACTCCTCGTTGATGATTTATACACAACAGGATTTACTGCAAATGAGGCATCATATATAATAAACAAGGCAAAGCCCACCTCCATAATATTTTTTGCCCTTGCAAGGACGCTGTAATGAAAAAGATATGTTATATCCTCTTAATCTTTTTTTTATTTTTTTTTGGTATTGCCATTGCATGTTATTTTACACTTCCCAAAACAATTGGTTATTTTGCAGGTAAGGCGATAAACGGAAGTATCACTATAGAGGATATAAAAATCGGTTATAACAGGGCCTTAATCTTTGATATAAAATCTATTGAATTTAAAGGTGATGTAAAAGGTTTTATAAAGTCGGTTTATATTTCCTTCAGCTTAAAAAGAAAACTGTTTTTTGATAACATTATTATATCTGACTTTGAAATAGATATAAAACCTACAAAAAAACAAAAACCACAGTTTATAAAAATACCTTCAGAACATATTGTTTTAAAAAACGGTATAGTAAAATACGAAAACTATGCATTTACGATTCATAATGGGAAATTAGATTACAATAAAAACAAAAGGCTTTTTAACTTTTCAGTAGATATAGGGAACAACACATTTTTTAAATCTTTTAAAGCAGAAGGCACAGCCGTTTACAGCAAAAGGAAATTCGAAATAAAAGGAAAGACAGATATATTTGGTATAAATGTCGGGCAAATTTCAAATGATTTGAAAGGTAAGGCTGATTTAAGTTGTAATTTTTTCTATGATAAAAAAGAACTAAAGTTAGAAGGCCCTTTTAATATAGCCGATTTTTATCTAAAATTGAATTTTTTCTCAATGCCTATTCAGTTAAAAAATGTTGGTGGTAAGATGTCTTTGGCATATTCTAAAAACATGGTAGATATAAAAATTAATGGGATTAAATTTAAAACAACCCTCATTGAGATAAATTTGAGACTTGATTCAGAAGGACTTAAAACACTTGTGATTAATTCTGACTACATTGATATAAAGGATATTAAAAAATACATCTTATTTGGTTATTTTTCAAAAGATGTGGGTAGATATATAGGTTTTATAAAAGATGGTAAAGTGAAGATAAAAAGATTGACATATAACAACAAAAATGCCCTTTTTTTATGCGATCTCAGTATAAAAGATATGGGATTGGTCTATGAAGGTTTTGAATTCACACAGATGCAAGGTAATATAGTATTTGATAACAATAAGGCAAAGATAAATAGATTTGAGGGTAGATATAAAAACAGTGCAATTAAAGACATATCCGGTGAGGTTAGCTATAAAAGAGGTTATTATGCGAAATTAAAAGGTAGTTATTTTGTGGACCTTATGGATCTTCCATCAAAATTTGACCTTGATGGCATTCGTTTTAAAAACGGAACATCTGAAGGCATAGTTGAGTTTGAATACACAGGAGAAGATTACAGTGTTTCAGGAAAGGGCATTTTAAACAACAGTGAAGTATTGTACAAAAACATTTCTATGATAGCCAATGGTAACTATAATTTCAAAAAGGATGAAGTAGAGTTTGATCCCCTTATATTATCAAAGCATGATACTAATTTAAGATTTAAGGGTAAATGGCGTAAAAATTTTTTAGATTTAAAAATATTAGGGGTTTTGGATGTAGAGATCATAAAAAAATTCGTAAAGATTCCATTTCATATTGAAGGAATGGCAGATATTGATGCAGATATAATCCAAAGTGAAGACACACTGCAATTATCATGTAATGTTAATTTAGATGAGTTAAGCTATACAATTGAGCATTATTTAAAAAAAGAAAAGGGGATAAAAAATAGTTTTTTGTTAAATGCCTTAAAAAAGGATGAATTTATAGAAATTGAGGATTTTAATTTTGAGCTTGAAGATTTAAATCTAATCCTTTCAGGAACCCTTTCAAAAAAAGGGGCAAAAAATGTAAAATTAAAATTACTCGTGCCAGAATTAAAAAATAAGGATTATATAACATTTCTTAATGGAAGCAAGGCAGAGGGATATGTTTTCGTTAATTTAAATGTAAAAGAGATTTTATTTCCCTTAAAAAATATTCCGTCCATATACGGTAGGTTAGAGATAAAAAACGGTTATGTAAAAGTACCGGACATACCATCACCTATAAAAAATTTGGATGTAATGGCATACTTTGAAGGAGATAGATTAGATTTAAAAATTAATAATATAAAAAGTGAAAACAGTTTAATAAAATCAATGGAATTTAATTCCCAGGGCATTGAAAAGCCAGAATTTAAACTATCTTTAGATATAGAAAAATTAGATTTTAAAGATTTTGAAACAAAAGGGGAAAAGAAAATAAAATTTTATTCCTTAGAACCTGATTCTATATTGGCATATGCAAAAGGTGACATAACATTAAAGGCTAAGGAAATAAAAGCGATGAATAGTGTTGGCAACGATATAATCTTAAGGGTAACTTACGATAATAGAATGTTTAATATTTTAGAATTGAAAGGAAATGCCTTAGATGGATTTATAGATGCTTATGGATATTTAGATCTTTCAAAAACAATCCCCTATATAAGTCTAACAGGCAGGATGAACAATATATCAAGTGGAGATTTTTTAAGAATGCTCGGTGCAACGACACAAATAATAGAATCAAAAGAATTTATATTTTTTGATGTTAATTTTCATGGTAATGATATAGATAGATTTAAAAGGACCTTATCTGGTAAAACAACTATATACAGTGAGGATGGGGTTATTAAAAGGATGAATCTTTTATCAAAAATACTTGGTCTTTTAAATGTTTATGACTTATTGAGAGGGAAAGTAGATTTAATGTCAACGGGGTTCAATTATAAGAAAAACAGTGCCACCTTTATTATTAATAATGGGGTATTTACAACGGATAACTACTTATTAGAAAGTCCCGCCATGATTATCACAGGACAGGGAAGTTTGAATTTAATAGACGAAACAATGGAAGGGGTTGTTACAGTATTTCCATTTGTTACCCTTGATAAAATAATAAGTAATATACCCTTTCTCAAAAATATATTAAAAGATAAGAAAAAGGGGGTCGTAACTGCGGTATTTAACGTAAAAGGGCCCATTGAAGACCCAGATGTAAATTTAGCATACATGCAAACATTTAGTAGTTTCCTTATAAATATTTTGAGAGGGATAAAGGAGATGCCGGAAAGTATAATCATGTTTCCTAAGGAGTTGTCTAAATAAAAAAATTGGAAAACAATGATGGATAGAAAAATAAAAATTGGGATAATAGGTGCAGGCAAGGTTGGTGTTTCGCTGAGTTTTGTTATGTTAAAAAAGGGATTTAATGTGGTAGCCATATCGGATAATGAGCAAGACGCATTGAACAATGCCCATAGATATCTCGGTAGCAAAGGAAATATAATATTTACAAAAGATAACTTTTATGTATTAAAACTCTCTGATGTAATAATCCTTGCTATACAGGATAGATTAATAAAAGATGTGGCAGGCGAATTATATTCAAAAGCTGAAAAACTAATCGATAAGGTGATTGTCCATACATGTGGTTCATTGGCATCTGATGTTTTAAAACCCCTTGATGAAAAAGGTGCAATGCTTGGGGTTATACATCCATTACAGACATTTCCTGATATAGAAAGTGCCATAAAGGTCATACCAGAGACGTATTTTTTTATAGAGGCTTCGGGTAAGGCAAAAGATATATTAGGATTTATAGGAAAAAAGATAGGCAAGGAGACGGTATTTATAAAGGGTCAACACATGGTTTTATATCATCTTTCAGCTGTTTTTGTATGTAATCTTCTATGTGCCCTATTGTATTTAGGTGAAAGTATTATGAAAAATATAGACATAGAATTAGCCCCCTTTTTTCCCATAATAAAAGCAACACTTAATAATATTGAAAAAAAAGGGCCTCTATATTCCCTTACAGGTCCTATTGTAAGGGGTGATGTAGAAACCGTTCTCTCTCACCTTAAGGCTATTGAAGATGAAAAGCTTATAAAATTGGTATATAAAGACTTATCCATGATTGCGGCCCGGATGGCAAAAGAGCGAAAGGCAATAGATGAAAAAACATACAAAAAGATAGAAGAAATACTAAGGAAGGATTGAATATGATAGAAAAGGTCATTGAAAGATTGAAAAACACAAAATCATTACTTGTAATAACAGGTGCAGGTATTTCAGCAGAAAGTGGAATACCCACATTCAGAGGCGCAGATGGGTTGTGGCAGAATTACCGGGCAGAAGAACTTGCAACTCCCTGGGCATTTGAGAGGGACCCTGTTACTGTATGGAAGTGGTATGACTGGAGAAGAGGGATCATATCAAAGGCAGAACCAAACAAAGGCCATATTGCCATAAAGGGCTTTGAGGAAAGGTTTGAAAATTTTTTTCTCATAACACAAAATGTAGATGGCCTTCATGCAAGAACAGGAATAAAAAACATGGTAGAGATACATGGAAACCTTTGGAGGGTCAGATGTTCAAAAGAGAACAAAACCTTTATGTTATTGGATCATCCTCTAAGGGAAATTCCCCCTCTATGTGATTGCGGAAACATTTTAAGGCCCGATGTTGTATGGTTTGGTGAATCCATTCCTTATGAATATTTGGAAAAGGCTTACTCGGCAATAAATAGTTGTGATACCTTGATTGTTGCCGGGACCTCCGGTGTTGTATATCCCGTTGCCTCCTTTCCTCAAATGGTTAAAGATAATGGAGGATTTGTAATTGAAGTAAACATAGAGGCAACACCCATAAGCCAGATAGCAGATATCTCTTTATTCGGCGCTTCAGGAGATATCTTGCCTTCCCTTTTGAAAGGTTTGGCGGGTTAATTTTCTTGATTATTTGTTTAAAAAGTCTATAGAATAATAGCATGAATACAAAACAGCTAAAGGGAATAATGGAAGAATTTATCAGATACCTTCAAGTAGAAAAGGGTGCGATGGCAAATACAAAAAGGGCATATAAATCTGATATTAAAGGCTTTATAAAATTTATTGAAAAAAGTGGGTATCATGAAATTGACCATCATACAATAAGATCATACATTGTAAGCATATACAAGGATATTAAAAAATCATCACTCTCAAGAAAGATTTCTTCTATAAAGGTCTTTTTCCGGTTTCTAAAAAAGAAAGGCTATATAGTGGACAATACGGCATTAATTATAAAAAATCCAAAAGCAGAAAAGCACCTCCCTAAATTTTATACAATCGATGAAATGTTTCGATTTTTAGATTATCTACCTACTGAAAAGTGGAATCATTTAAGAAACAAGGCAATATTCGAACTTATGTATTCCACTGGAATCAGGTCTCAAGAGGCCCTTGACATAAATGTTGAAGATATACATATCCAGGGGATGTGGATAAGGGTAAAAGGTAAAGGCGGTAAAGAGAGGGTTCTGCCTTTTGGAGAAAAGGCAAAAAAGGCACTGGAATCGTATATAGAATGGCTTAAAGCAAATAAGTTATACAGCCCTGAAAGACCTTTATTTGTAAATTTTAAAGGCGAAAGATTATCTTACAGAAGCCTGCTTCGGATAATGAAAAAGTATCAATTAAAAACTGGTTTGTTTAAAAACCTTACTTTACATAGTATCAGACATTCCTTTGCAACGCATATGCTGGACAGTGGAGCAGATTTAAGAAGTATTCAAGAATTGTTGGGACATTCAAGACTCTCAACAACACAGAAATACACCCATGTCTCCATGGATAAACTAATGGAGACATATGATAAATCCCATCCAAGAAGGTAAGATATGAAATCTACAACAGTGATATGTGTAAGACATGGGGGTAATGTTTCAATCGGCGGCGATGGACAGGTGACCTTTAATACCACAGTTATGAAACATACGGCAAAAAAAATAAGAAAATTATACAAGGATAAATGCCTTGCAGGATTTGCCGGTGCCACTGCCGATGCATTTACCCTATTTGAGAGGTTTGAAAAAAAACTCGAAGAATACAACGGTAATATAATCAGGGCATCTGTTGAGCTTGCAAAGGACTGGAGAACGGACAGATTGCTACGAAGGCTTGAGGCGCTACTTATCGTTGCAGATAGAGAACATACCCTTATCCTTTCCGGAAATGGTGATGTGATAGAGCCGGATGACGGTATAGCTGCCATAGGTTCAGGTGGACCATACGCTCAAGCAGCAGCAAAGGCATTAATAAAACATACAGATTTGACTGCCACTGAAATCGTAAAGGAATCCATGCGGATTGCCTCAGAAATCTGTATTTACACAAACGACAACATAACCATAGAGGAATTGTAGATGAAGACACTAAAACCAAGGGAAATTACAGAAGAATTAAATAGATTTATAATTGGTCAAAATAAGGCAAAAAGGGCAGTTTCTATAGCATTAAGAAATAGATGGCGCAGACAGATGATTCCAGAGGAATTAAGGGACGAAATAGCACCAAAAAATATTATCATGATAGGACCCACTGGTGTTGGAAAAACAGAAATTGCAAGAAGGCTTGCAAAATTAGCAAACGCACCGTTTTTGAAGATAGAGGCAACAAAGTTTACAGAGGTTGGTTATGTAGGAAGAGATGTAGAATCTATGATAAGGGATCTTACAGAGCTTGCTGTGAACATGGTAAAAAAAGAAGAGCAAGAGGCAGTAATGGAGAAGGCAAAGGTTCTTGCTGAAGAGAGGATGCTCGATATACTTCTGCCCACCCAAAAGAAAAAAACTATTGGAAATGAGATAGAACAGGAAGATTCTTCAAGGGAAAAACTTAGGGCCTTATTTAAGGCAGGAAAACTTGATGAAAAGATGGTTGAGGTAGAGATGCCCGATAGGGTCCTACCCATAATCGAAATATTTTCTGCCTCAGGTATGGAAGAGATGGATATGCAGATAAGGGATATATTCGGAAATATTTTACCAAAAAAGACAAAGAGGAGAAAATTAAAGGTCAAAGAGGCTTATGAATATTTGATTCAGGAAGAATCGAAAAAACTCATTGATATGGATAAGGTCGTAAAAGATGCTATAGAAAGGGTTGAGCAGTCGGGTATAATATTTCTCGATGAAATAGATAAGATTGCCAGCAGGGACAGAACCCATGGACCCGATGTATCAAGGGAGGGTGTCCAGAGAGATATACTACCCATTGTAGAAGGGACAACGGTTACAACAAAATATGGCATGGTAAAGACAGACCATATATTGTTTATTGCAGCAGGGGCATTTCATATGTCAAAGCCGTCGGATTTGATACCCGAGCTCCAAGGCAGGTTTCCCATAAGGGTTGAACTTGATCCCCTAACCAAAGAAGATTTTTACAGGATACTAACAGAGCCCGATAATGCCCTTATAAAACAGTATAAGGCACTTCTTGCCACAGAAGATATTGCCCTTGACTTTGAAAAAGAGGCAATTGAGGAGATTGCCGAGATAGCGCAGAAGATAAACGAGATGACGGAAAATATAGGAGCAAGAAGGCTTTATACCGTTATGGAAAAGTTATTGGATGATATATCCTATTCTGCCCCTGACATGGAAGAGAAAAAGATTATTATAACAAGGGAATATGTGAGAGAAAAATTAGGAGAGTTTTTAGAAAGGGAGGATTTAAGTAGATATATATTATAGAAATTTTTAATAACAGGAGCTTTTATGAGCGAAAAGATAAAGACACTCCTTGAGGCACTGCCTTATATAAAAAAATTTTTTGGTTCAACCTTTGTAATAAAATATGGCGGTGCTGCCATGGAAGAAGAATCTCTGAAAAAAGAATTTGCACGAGACGTAGCCCTTCTCAAATATGTAGGGATTAATCCCGTTATTGTTCACGGTGGTGGTCCAATGATAGGTAGATTATTAAAAGACCTCCAGATACCTACAAAATTTGTAGACGGATTGCGGGTCACTGACGAGAAGACCCTCGAGGTAGTGGAGATGGTATTGTCAGGGCTCATAAATAAAGAGATTGTTAAAAATATAAACGATATGGGGGGTAGGGCTATAGGATTATCCGGAAAGGATGGAAGGCTTCTTATAGCCAAAAGGGTTGAAGATAAAGATATCGGGCTTGTAGGTGATATAGTAAAGGTAAATGTAGATATTATAAAAGATATAAATAAACATGGCTATATCCCTGTTATAGCCCCTCTTGCAGATGGTGCAGATGGATTTGCATATAATGTCAACGCAGATACAGCTGCAGGAAGAATTGCAGAGGCATTACTTGCAGAAAAACTTATTCTCCTTACAGATGTGGACGGTGTGCTCGGAAATGACGGAAACCTTATATCCATTCTAACCAAAGAAGAAGTTAACATACTTTTAGATAAAAAGACCATATCTGGTGGTATGATACCAAAAGTTACCTGCTGTTTGGATGCCCTTGCTGCAGGTGTTAAGGAAACCCATATTATCAACGGAAAGATTCCCCATGCAATACTTCTTGAGATCTTTACTGATTCAGGCATTGGCACAAAAATTTCCGGAGGAAGGCAATAATGCAGGAAGAGCTCATAAAAAAGGGAATGCAATACATTGCAAATACTTATAATAGATTTCCCATTGCTGTAATAAAGGGAGAAGGCTGCTGGATATGGGATTTAAACAGCAGACGCTATCTTGATTTTTTATCTGGTATTGCAGTGTGCAATCTTGGTCATGCCCATAAGAATATAATAGAAGGCATAACACAACAGGCACAGAGATTATTTCACATATCAAATCTTTTTTATATTGAACCACAGGTTAAGGCTGCAGAACTTTTGTGTAAATACTCATTTGGAGATAGAGTATTTTTCTGTAATAGCGGCGCAGAGGCAAACGAGGCTGCCATAAAACTTGCCAGACGTTATTCATGGAAAAAATACGGCGAGGGTAGGTTTGAAATCATAGTTATGGAAAATTCTTTTCACGGTAGGACAATAGCAACTTTATCTGCCACAGGCCAGCCAAAATTCCACGAAGGGTTCCATCCCCTCCTTGAGGGTTTTAAATACTGTAAATTTAATGATATAGATGCGGTAAAAGAAAATATTAACAGAAAAACCTGTGCAATAATGCTTGAGCCCATACAATCAGAGGGTGGTGTCTATGTTGCAGACAAAGGATATATTAAAGAGTTGAGAGAGATTGCCTATGAAAATGATCTTCTTTTAATCTTCGATGAGATACAGACCGGTATGGGCAGAACAGGTAAATTTTTCTGTTATGAACACTTTGATGTGGAACCTGATATAATGACCCTTGCAAAGGCATTGGGAAATGGATTTCCTGTAGGTGCCATGGTTGCAAAGAAAGAAATAATGGATGCCTTCGTTCCAGGAACCCATGCCTCCACATTTGGCGGAAATCCCCTTGCCACAAGCGCAGTTGTGGCTACCATAAACACAATAGTAGACGAGGGTATAATAAAACATTGCGAAAGTATGGGTAAATATTTAAGGGAAGGGCTTACAAGACTAAAAGAAAGGTTCTCTTTTATATTAGATATAAGGGGCATGGGTCTAATTATAGGTATTGAGCTTGCTACCAGCGGCGATGAAATCTTAAAGGAATTTATAAATGAAGGTGTTATAGTAAACTGTACAAAAGGCAATATTTTGAGGTTGTTGCCGCCTTTGATTATTACAGAGGAAGAAATAGACATCTTTCTTGAGGTAGCAGAAAGGGTTTTTGAAAAGTTTAAAAAAAGATAATTTTTAGGGAGAAAAGGTGAAAAGGGATTTTACGAAATTACTCGATATTAGTAAAGAAGAATGCCTTTATCTGATTGATAGGTCAAAAGAACTAAAGGAATTAAAAAAGCAGGGTAGGGAATACAGACCTTTAAGAGACAGATACCTTGCCATGATATTTGAAAAGGCATCCACGAGAACGAGAATCTCCTTTGAAGTAGGGATAAGGGATTTAGGAGGAACACCAATCGTTTTAACCAAAGGGGATACTCAGATGGGGAGGGGAGAGCCTATTGAAGATATGGCAAGGGTGTTGAGCAAATATGTAGATGCAATAATGATAAGGACATATGGTCAGGATGTTGTAGAGAGACTTGCAAAGTGGTCAACTGTTCCTGTAATAAACGGCTTAACCGATGAGTACCATCCCTGTCAGGTTTTATCAGATCTATTTACCATATGGGAAATAAAGAAAGATTTTAAAGATTTAAAAATTGTATATATCGGTGACGGCAATAATATGGCGAATTCATGGATAGAGGCGGCTATACTTTTGAATTTGAATTTTACTATAGCTACACCAGAAGGATATGAGCCTATTTCCCATCTTATGGAACGAGCCAAAAGAAATCATAATTTTCAATTTTTTAATGACCCTTTTGAAGCTGCTAAAGATGCAGATGTGATAAATACAGATGTATGGGTAAGTATGGGTCAGGAAGAGGAACAGGCCAAAAGGAAAAGGGTCTTTAAATCTTACAGGATAGATGAAAAACTATTAAATGTGGCAAAAAAAGATGTTATAGTCATGCACTGTCTTCCTGCACACAGAGGTGAGGAGATAGAGGGGGATGTATTTGAAAGGTTTTCCCATGTTATTTTCACTCAGGCAGAAAACAGATTGCATGTCCAGAAGGCAATTCTTGAATGGTTGATGCTCGGTAGGGCCAATAGAACCATTTAATTATTTGAAATTAACATGGAGGCATAAAATGTCAGAGATTAAAAAAGTTGTTCTTGCCTATTCAGGCGGGCTGGATACATCAATCATAGTGAAATGGTTAAAGGAAAAATACGATTGTGAAGTAATAGCCTATGCCGCTGATGTCGGTCAGGAAGAGGAACTTAAAGGTTTAAAACAAAAGGCATTGAATACAGGGGCATCAAAGGTCTATATTGAAGATTTAAAAGAGGAATTTGCAAGGGATTTCATTTTCTTTGCCATAAAGGCAAATGCCGTATATGAAGGTAGCTATTTAATGGGCACATCAATCGCAAGACCTCTTATTGCAAAAAGGCAAATCGAGATAGCAAGAATGGAAAAGGCCGATGCTGTATCTCATGGTGCAACAGGTAAGGGTAATGACCAGGTAAGGTTCGAATTAACATATTATGCCCTCGAGCCCAATATAAAGGTTATAGCACCATGGAGAGAATGGGAGTTTACATCGAGGGAAGAGTTAATTGATTATGCAAAAAAGCACAAAATACCTGTCCCGGTCACAAAGAAAAAACCATATAGCATGGATAGAAATCTTATGCATATAAGTTATGAAGGTGGTATACTTGAAGATCCATGGAGAGAACCGGATGAGAAGATATTCTTAACCACTGTATCACCTGAAAAAGCACCTGACAAGCCTAAATATATTGAGATTGATTTTGTAGATGGAATACCTGTTAAGATAGATGGGAAAAAGATGACCCCATACAAGCTAATAGCCACTTTAAATAAAGTAGGTGGTGAGAACGGTATAGGCAGGGTAGACATTGTAGAAAACAGGTTTGTAGGTATGAAATCACGGGGTGTCTATGAGACGCCTGGTTGCACAATACTCCACATTGCCCACAGGGCAATGGAATCTATAACTATGGATAGAGAGGTCATGCATTTGAGGGATGGCCTCATACCAAAAGTGTCGGAATTGATATATTATGGCTTCTGGTATTCTCCGGAAATGGAGGTAATCAAGGCATTTATAGATGAATCACAGAAAGGTGTTACAGGGACTGTTAGGTTAAAACTCTACAAAGGTAATTGTATAGTTGTTGGAAGA
This sequence comes from Deltaproteobacteria bacterium, assembly GCA_029777945.1. GTDB lineage: Bacteria > Desulfobacterota > Syntrophorhabdia > Syntrophorhabdales > Syntrophorhabdaceae > JAKORG01. The sequence continues at coordinate 61,625 of JAKORG010000049.1, forward strand.
AAATCGGAAAACTCTCTTTACTCAAAGGATTTTGCCACATTCGATAGGGATTCTGTATATAGACAGGCAGATGCAGGAGGATTTATAAGATTAAATGCATTGAGGCTCAGGATTAGGGCTATGTTAAATAAATAATTTTCGGAGATGTGACGATGAAGCAATACGAACACCATGCCATAGAAGAAAAAAGACAGGCTATATGGGAAAGGGACGACCTTTTCAGGGTAACAGAAATAAAAGGCAAAAAAAAGTATTATCTCCTTGAGATGTTTCCTTATCCTTCAGGAAAGATACATATGGGTCATGTTAGAAATTATTCTATTGGAGATGTGATAGCAAGATATAAAAAGATGAGGGGTTATAATGTATTACATCCAATGGGCTGGGATGCCTTTGGCATGCCTGCTGAAAATGCCGCTATGGAAAGGGGTATTCACCCTGCAAAGTGGACATATGATAATATTGATTATATGAAAAAACAGTTAAAGCGATTAGGGTTTAGCTATGACTGGGCAAGAGAGATTGCTACCTGTGATGTGGAATATTATAAATGGGAACAGTGGTTCTTTCTTAAGATGTTTGAAAAGGGCCTTGTTTATAGAAAAAGTGCCCCTGTAAACTATTGCGTGCACTGCCAGACTGTTTTGGCAAATGAGCAGGTTGTAGACGGTAATTGTTGGAGATGCAATCAGGGGGTAATACAAAAAGAACTCACCCAGTGGTTTTTTGCAATAACAAAATATGCAGATGAGCTTTACGAATACTGTGATAAGTTAACAGGATGGCCTGAACGTGTATTGAACATGCAAAAAAATTGGATTGGTAAGAGTTATGGAGTGGAAGTTGATTTTAGACTTGAAAATAGTGGAATTTTAACGATATTCACAACAAGACCTGATACATTATACGGCGTTACCTTCATGGCCCTTGCACCAGAGCATCCTTTAGCAATAACCCTTGCAGAAGGAACTGTATACGAAAAAAAGGTAAAGGCATTTGTTGAAAAGGCAAAGATGCAAGATAGAAGCTTCAGGGCAGAATTAAAAGGTAATAAAGAAGGGATATTCACAGGAAGATATGCTATAAATCCATTAAACAGGCATAAAATACCCATATATATAGGAAACTTTGTCCTTATGGAATACGGTACAGGGGCTATCATGTCTGTTCCTGCCCATGACCAGAGGGATTTCGAATTTGCCAAAGCATACGGGCTTCCCATAATAATCACCATTATGCCTAAAGATAGAACACTAAACCCAGATACATTGGAAGAAGCCTATGAAGGTGATGGATACCTTGTTAATTCTGGTGAATTTAACGGATTAAATAATAGAGAGGCCATAGGAAAGATTATAGATTATCTCGAGGCAAAGGGTCTGGGAAGGAGAAAGATAAACTTCAGGTTAAGGGATTGGGGTATATCAAGGCAGAGATACTGGGGTGCACCCATTCCCATAATTTATTGTGATGATTGCGGTATCGTGCCTGTGCCATATGAAGACCTACCTGTTGTACTACCCCTTGACTTAGAGGTAAAAGTGGTAGGCAGGTCACCGCTTTTAGATTGTGAAGAATTTATAAAAGTTAAATGCCCTAAGTGCGGTGGACCTGCAAAAAGGGAGACTGATACCATGGATACATTCGTTGAATCATCATGGTACTTTTTAAAATATACATGTCCTAATTACAAAGAAGGACCCCTTGACAAAGACAGGGTAGATTATTGGATGCCTGTGGATCAATATATAGGTGGTGTTGAACATGCAGTGCTCCATCTTCTCTATTCGAGGTTTTTTAACAGGGTGTTAAATGAGTTGGGTTTTGTTGATGTAAGGGAACCCTTTAAAAATCTCTTAACGCAGGGAATGGTGATAAAAGATGGGGCAAAGATGAGTAAATCAAAGGGAAATGTTGTAGACCCTGATTATCTTATTGAAAAATACGGGGCAGATACAACAAGACTTTGCTGTCTATTTGCAGCACCCCCTGAAAAAGATTTGGATTGGAGCGATAAGGGTGTAGAGGGATGCTATAGATTTCTACAAAGAATCTGGAGACTTGCAACAGAGAAACTTCACGATATTAAACACCTCGAATCAACATATACATTGGTAGATCATGGGGAAGATTGCCGATTATTGACGATAAAGCTTCATAAAACAATAAAAAAGGTTACAGAAGATATAGAAAGGTTTCATTTAAATACAGCTATAGCGAGTATCATGGAACTTGTAAATGCTGTATATAAATTTCAGGAAAAACCCAGGACAAATGAAAAAGAACTTGGTCTTTTAAAAGGCTCTATTGAGGTCATCTTAAAACTTCTTTTTCCATTTGTTCCTCACATTACAGAAGAATTGTGGGAAATCTTAGGAAACGACATGGCGCTACTCAGAGACAGATGGATCGATTATTATGAAGAATATACCATAGAAGATAAGGTAACTATAGCCGTTCAGGTAAACGGAAAGCTAAGAGATACCTTTGAAATAGAAAGGGATGAGCCTGAAGATAGTGTAAAGGAAAAGGCATGTAACTTAGAAAAGGTGAAAAAACACACAGAGGGAAAATCCATAAAAAAGGTTATAGTGATACCAAATAAACTTGTAAATATTGTGTGCGGGTAAACATATTGAAAATAAAAACACATCTTTATTTTTTCATCATAAGTGTCCTTTTTTTATCTATATGTTCCTGTGGTTATGAACTGGTAAGGGAAAGGGGTATATACGGCGGTGAAATAAAATCAGTGTATGTCCCTGTTTTTAAAAATATGACATATGAACCCCACATCTCCCAGCACTTTACAGACTCTTTCACAAGGCACCTTTTATCAATTGGTATATTAGAGGTAAATAAAAGAGATGCTGAAACATATATTGAAGGTGTGTTGAAGTCCATAAAGATTGTGCCTTCTTCATTAGATAAAAACGGCGTTGTAATTGAAAAGTCTGTAACTATGGATGTTGATATAGCTCTGTATAAAAAAGATGGGAATTTGATAAAAAAATGGTCTTTATCTGATTCTCAGTCTTATAGGGTAGACAACCTTAATTATGCAGAATACAATAAAAAAGAGGCAATATCAACCATTTCTGAAAGGATAGCAAGACGTTTTACTGCCTCTATTTTAACAGAGTATTAAGAAATCAGGTTTTTAATTAATCTTTTATCTTTTATGTAGTTTTTGCAATAAGAACCTCATTGGCCCTTTTTGTAAGCCTTGAGATCCTCCTTGAAGCAGTATTCTTATGGATTACCCCTTTAGAGGCTGTTTTATTTATATATGATATGGCTGCCCTTAAATTTGCATCTATATTTTCTATCTCTTTATTTTCTATAGCACTTAGTGCCTTTTTTATATAAGTCTTCATAGTTGATTTAATGTGGGAATTTCTCAGGCGTCTTTTTTCTGCCTGTTTTGCCCTTTTTATCGCTGACTTATTCTTCTTCAATCATTACCCTCCTAAAATATTTTAATTTTGTATCATTAAACACAATCAAAGTCAATTACAAAATTCTATTTGCCTCTTAATGCCTCCCAGCTTTTTAATATCTGAAGTGCCATAGAGAGCTGGAAATCATTTTCATCTAAACTACCTTTATCATTTTCCTCTTTCTTTTTGATGTCTTTATTAATCTCGAGGTGTCTTTCTAAATCCCTTTCCTTTAACGATAAACCCTTTTCCTTCACTTTAACCATGTTATTATCTACTATTATATCAGGTGTTATGCCCTCTGCCTGTATTGAACGACCTTTAGGGGTAAAATATTTTGCAGTTGTTAGCTTAACCGCTGAGCCATCACCTAAGGGCAAAATAGTCTGCACAGAACCTTTACCAAAAGTTTTTTGTCCTACTATAATTGCCCTTTTATGATCCTGAAGTGCACCTGCAACAATCTCAGAGGCACTGGCACTTCCTTCATTTACAAGTACTACGAGGGGACCTTCGTAGTCATTTTTTTTCTTTTCTGCATGAAAGCTCATCCTATCACCCTTATTTCTACCTTCAATGTAAACGATCAACCCTTCTTTTAAAAATTTGTCAGAAACCTCAACTGCCTGTTCAAGAAGTCCACCGGGATCGTTTCTTAAGTCAAGAACCAATCCTTTTAGAGGCTTATCTTTGTTGCCCTTTAACAATTCATTAAATGCATTATCAAGGTCTCGAGATGTTTTTTCCTGAAATTGGGTGATTCTTATATAACCAATTCCATTTTCTAAAAACCTATACTTTACGCTCTTTGTTATTATAATATCCCTTACTATGGTAAAGTCTTTTGGAGTTGTGAATCCTTCCCGCATTATGGTAAGCACAACAGGTTTGCCTTTCTGGCCTCTTATCATCTTAACCACATCTATAAGACTCATGTTCTTTGTAATCTTCCCGTCTATCTTTATAATATTATCACCTGATTTTAAACCTGCTTTATATGCTGGAGTATCCTCAATAGGTGTTATAACCGTTGGAAAGCCGTCCTTTATGGTAATCTCTATGCCTATACCGCCGAACTCCCCTTTTGTCTCTGTTTGCATCTCTTTATACATATCCGGGGTAAGAAAGGAGGAGTGGGGGTCAAGGGATTCGAGCATACCCTTTATGGCCGAATAAATCAGGTCTTTATTTTTTACATCTTCTACATAGTTTCTTTTTACAATATCTATGACATCTGAGAAGGTTTTGAGGTATTCATATATTTCACCTGTTTCGGCAGGGGCAGTCTTTTTACCATATGCCCCTATTATAAATCCAAGGAGAAAAATGAAGATTAAGGTCATACTTAAAATAATCTTATATTTGTTTCTCATTATGTTTCCTCCTCATTTGATAATACACCAAGATGGTTCAACTTTCAATCAAAATTCTTGACAAGGACTTCCAATCAATATATGGTTTAAAAAAAATGTAAAGGGGGTTATTATGCCTTTGTATGTTATGTTCAGTAAACTTACAAATGAGGGTAGGGCAACGATAAAGAGGCATCCTGATAGGATAAAAGAGGTAAACGATGAGATAGAGGCAATGGGTGCAAAAATAATTACTCAGTATGCCACATTAGGTCCTTATGATTTTGTCAATATATTAGAAGCGCCTGACAATGATACTATAATCAGAGTGTCCTTTGAAATAGGTTCGCGGGGAAGTGTTAAACTAATAACATACCCCGCTATTCCTATCTTTGAATTTATTGAAAAGATGGGTTGAAATTATCTCAACCCATCTTCTTTTTTTGCCTCTTCCTTTTTAAGCCCACCAACCCTTGGATGTGGTCTTCCACCATCTGTTACTGCTATTGCAACAAGTATTTCATCTGCCTTCGGTGCATCATTTACAGAAATAGTCATAGCATCAAAATGAGACCGAACAAAGGCTGCATCTTTATAGTGCAATGGTATATCTAATTCATCTCCCATTCTACCAATCTTTTTAACTGATGGTATTATCGCCTTTCCGCCACCAACTATATTTCTCAATGGGGTTCCGAGTTTTGGATGTAATATTGCTGCTGCATGCTCTAATTCTCCTTTTTCACCAACAATTGCTGCCTTACCATAACTTTCTACTTGTCTATCTTTGCCCATGGCTTCTACTGCCCTTTCACCGAGAATTTTACCGAGTTCTTCACCAATATCAATTAAAAGGTCAAGCTTTTCTTCGTATCTATTTGCAAAAGGGTTTTTAATAACAGCCACTGCAGCAACTTTTCTTATAGGCCTTTCAGTCCTTTTTTCTCCATCAATATAGATGTCTTCTGTTATTGTGACTAACTTTCTAATTTCCATGGGACACCTCCAATTTTATATTTTTATCTCCAGTAATGGTTGTTACCATGTTGCCTTTTAAGAAGATAAAAGCATCAAATATCTTTTTTTCTTCTTTTAAGTTATATGCAATTTTTAATCCATTCTGTAAAGCAATGTTTGCTTCTTCTTGATTTAATTTGCTAATATCTATTGTTACATATTCATGGGGTATGTCTGTTGTGGGATCAATCACACTTGCCTTTTCCTTTAATACATTTTTAGAAACCACATCTGTTTTGTTGCATATATACGTTGCTGCTGCATCTGCAATTGCGCCTGTTTCTGCAATAACGGTTCCTATTTCTGCAATGCCAAGGGTAAAGCTCCTACCTCCCAATCCACTTGTAGCAATACCGTAATCTTTAATGCCTTTGATATTTAAGATATAAGGCGTATGTATGTTTTTATTTACATGTCCGATGGAGACCTTTGTGGATTTTTCTAAGTCTTTGTTGAATATAGATATATCACCACCGTTGTTTACAGATATGAAATCAAACCCTTCCTTTTTTAAATATGCCTTAATCTCATCTGAAACAGCACCTGCTACCGATGCCATAGGTGTTAAGGTTTCTTCATCCACAGTTTTTACTGCCTCTATCATTTTTTTTGCAGTAGAAGGTAAATTCTGGAATCTCTTTATCCTGTATGCCCTTTGCCTTAAAACTGGAAGACAACCTCCTATTAAATGCAATAACTCTTTTATATAGTTCTCTAATTTTGATCTATCAGGCTCTACATTTACATGGCTTTTTTCAGTCTTTATTACAACACTTACCGGTCCTATCTCAATATACATAATAATTAAATTACTTTTTTAATACCTCTTCTATGGGCTTTATTGCCTCTATATGACCTCCTATCTCGTTAAAGGTATCCAGTGTCATTGTGTATTCAACTGGTAAGATAAAAGAAGGTGTCGGTGAGAGATATATACTTCCATATTTAATCTTTCCGTAATCTACAAGAAAGTTTATACCGCCACCGGGAAAGATAAAAGGTTTTGCACCTCCAATGGTAATTTTGACCTTTCCTTCATGGACTGCCCTTGTGAGTTTTATGGGATTTTTTGTGACACCGGCACGGGCAGAACCGCCAACACCTGCTGCAAAAATAATACTAACCCTTGAAGGTTCACAGGAATCTCTTAAAATCTCAAGAAATTTTAAGGCATCCTCTGTGGGCTTATCTTCTACAAACGCCCTGTTTTTCACCTTATAAAATGCATATTGTCTTCCTGTAGTTTCGGTAATAAGGAGTGTCATACCTTCCTGGCATTTGTCCCAATCAACATCTTTAATCACATCAAGGGGATTTTCAATATCAGTTCCGCCCCAGCCATTCCCTTTATTTAGGAAATATCTTCCCTCTGTGCTTTTTTGACCTTTAATATATATGCCCGAGCGTTTTTTATTTAAGTATCTTCCAGATGGGTGTTCGCTGAAAAGTCCTGTTATATGTCCGTCAAGAATGATTACCTCATCTGCTGCATTGAAGATATAAGGTGCAAAAAGACCTGTTGTTGCGCTTCCACAACCGACCCTCATGCGTTCTTCCCTTTTGCCATCTACAACAGGTGGATTGCCAATAGATATTTCTATCTTTGCTCCTTCTTCTATCTCAAGGGTGACCTTTTTACCCTGTAAAATCTCCATTATAGTTTTTGCAGCAAATAGCCCGTCCTTTGATGTGAGTATGTTAACGCCTCCTAAGGAAAGTATCTTTGAACCGTATTCTTCTGTGCAGAGGTGACCGATATGTCTCTTTCCCTTTCTTCTTACATATATCTTTTTCCCTTCCTGTCCCATATAGAGGTCTGTATCTACCTTCACCTTTATGCCGCTATAGCTCAAAGGCGCCTCTGTTACAACTGTTACAATATCTATACCGTCTCTTATACCTTTTACTATAAAGGGTGATGGTCTAAAATCAGGATAGGTCGTGCCAGAACCTATACCTGTAATTAAAGGTCTATCAATGACCCCAGCCTCTTTTTGATTTAAAATATCTTCAAGTTCTTCGTATGTGTGTATCCTTGCCTTTCTTGTAATTGTGCCTTTTTCATTAAAATATCTTTTACATGCTCCGTATGCACCTTCTGGTATCCTGCACATAACAGGGCATGCATCACATTTAGGTGCCTCAGATTCGGAAGGAGTAAATACACCTTGAGGACAGACCTTCATACATGTGGCACATTCTATACACCCATCTTTAATTTTTACCTTTTTATTTTCTATTGTTATGACCTCAATGGGGCACACCTCCTCGCATAAACCGCAACCTATACATTTATCTATATCTATTTTCATCCTTCACCCCTAAAAACTTCTTTTCATGCTATGAGGTTTTTCTTACTGGTGGTGGTGTGTTTCTGCTGACCTGGGTTCTTATAACACCGTCTATTATCACCATAGCAATGCCAGGTATATCCCCTAATTCAATGGCTGCCTTTGCATCTTTTCCTTCTGAACCCATAGGTGCATCTATAATCTGGATGTCTGCCTCTTCCCCTTCTTTGACCATACCATGTTTTAAACCAAAAACCTTTTTGGTATTTCCTGTAGCGCAGCACACGGCAAGTTCTGCCGAGATTCCACACAGGGAGGAAATAAAGTTTACCATCCTCCAGATACCAAGGGGGACAACGCCTGTGCCAGAAGGTGCATCGTTTCCTATGATAAGTCTGTTCAGGATATTGTTGTTTTTCATGTATCTTGCAATCTCAAAGGCAGATAGAGGGTTACCGCAATGGACAATTTCTATGGCACAGTCTGTTTCATCAATAATCCTTTTTGCCTCATTAACAGGGATGCTGGTGGGTCCTCCATTCAAATGGCACGCCACAGTAGGTCTTGCTGTTAATACATCATTACACGTAACAGTAGAACTTCCTGGCACAGATGTTCCACCTACATGCATGAGCACTTTCATACCGTACTTTTTTGCCCATTCCACCATCATCTTTGCATCATTGGCAGATTTAACACTTCCGAGACCTATTTCACCGACAAGCCATACACCATCTTCTGACAGTTCTTTAAAATCTTCCTCTGTCAGGCCTTTTTCGAGTATCAAGGCGCCACCGTATACCTTTACCCCTGATGGTCTTAATTTGGCAAAAGATTTATGGGCTAAGAGAGCTAATGCCTTTGTGCCTTTTGGGTCTAAAGGTCTACCAGGTAGATGCACCTCACCTGCCGATATCATTGAAGTTACACCGCCGTGCAAACTGCTGTCTATAAAACCGATTTGATTCTGTCTCGGGGTAAAATCACCTAAAACAGGGTGTGTATGGGAATCAATAAGACCTGGACAAACTGTCATGCCCTTTGCATCTATTACCCTTTCTGCGTGTTCCAAAATATCGCTGCCTATGGATTTTATCTTTCCTTCCTCTATAAGTATTGTCACTGGTCCTTCAATAATGGGTTTTTCTATGTCACCGGTGAAGATTGTTCCTATGTTTTTTATAACCATGTTTCCCATGATTCACCTCCTATAAAATAAGACTTATAGTTTTTCTTTCAGTCTTTCCATATCACAGGGCAGCTCATATGCCCTTTTTCCTGTTGCATCTGTAATAGCATTTAAAATACTTGCAGCCTGAGGTATTAACGCAGGTTCACCAACGCCTTTTGCCCCGAACGGCCCTGTAGGTTCTTCGTCCTCCACTATTATAGCCTCAATTTCAGGCATATCCATAGAAGTGGGAATATAGTAATTGTCGAAAGATTTAGTCTTGCCTGGAATATATTCTTCCATAAGTGCCAGGCCTATACCCATGGCCACACCGCCGTAAATTTGACCTTTAATGTTTTTTACATTTATTGCCTTACCTACATCGTGGGCTGCATAAACCTTTATTACCTTTGTATAACCTGTGATGCTGTTTACTTCTACTTCTGTCATGTGTGTGGCATAGGCATATGTTGCATAGGGCACTCCCTTTGATGTCTCAGGGTCAAGGGATGTAGTGGGTGGATCAAAAAATCCCTCAAATACTGGAAGGCCCTTTTCTCTGTACCTGTTAATAATCCCTTTTAAATCCCTGTTTTTATAAAAACCTTCATTTTCAAGAAACTTTCTCATCTCCAATGCTGCATTATACACAGCCCTTCCAGATATGTATGTCTGTCTACTTGCCGATGTTGAACCAGCATCCTTTGTAAGATCTGTATCGGCCCTGATAAGTAAAACATCTTTTTTATCTATATCCAGTAATTCACACAGAATCTGGACCAAGACAGTATCAGAACCCTGTCCGATTTCGCATACACCTGTAAAAAGGACTATCTTTCCTTCTTCACTTATGGATAGTATTCCATAAGACGGATTTGAAATACCTGTATTTCCCATACCATAGAACATAGAGCCGAGACCGAATCCACTGCCTTCTTTCTTTTTTCTGTTTATCCAATAAGGTTCTATAGCTTTTAAGGTACTGAGGTAACCTACACTTGCCTCAAGGAGTTGAGATGTAGCGGTTAGAGAACCCTTTTTAAGTCCGTTTAAAAATCTTATTTTTAACGGGTCTAATTTTAGTTCTTCGGCTATTAAATCCATCTGTGATTCATGGGCAAAGGCAATCTGGGGAACACCAAAGCCCCTCATGGCACCGCATACAGGATTATTAGTGTAGAACATACGGCTATCAACTCTGACATTGGGGATTTCATAGGGGCCTGTGGCATGAAGTGCTGCCCTTAAGCATACTGTTTCACTGTAAGATATATAAGGACCTGTATCTCCTATAATATCTACCTTTATTGCCTTTATTTTTCCATCTTTTGTAGCCCCGGTCTTGTAATTAATGTAGAGCGGGTGTCTTTTCGTATTGGATATAAAGCTCTCCTCCCTTGAATATCTCATAAGAACAGGCATCTTTGTATGATAAACTGCAAGGGCTATATAACCCTCTACAGTCATATCGAGCTTTCCACCAAAACCACCGCCGGTTGTTGCCTGGACTATACGTATTTCGTCTTCAGATATATTAAGTATCCTTGAAATTTCTTTTCTCTTATAATGCACATTCTGGGTTGATGAAGTTATAATTATCCTTCCCTTTTTGTCTATATAACCAAAACCCGCCTCTATTTCAAGAAATGCATGGTCGAGCCATGTGGTTCTATAGTTCCTTTCGACTATTACATCCGATTGTTCAAATCCTTTTTCAGTATCACCTTTTATAACCTTTTTATGAGACAGGAGGTTGCCGTTTTCATGGATTAATGTTAAAGATTCCATTGATTGGTGGGGATTTGCTATAACCTCTATATCCTCGTAATCGATTTTTACAAGTTTTGCGGCCTCTTGCGCCTGCTTTTCACTCTTTGCAACTATTATAAGTATGGGTTCTCCTATATATCTCACCCTATCTACCGCAAGTAGTGGCTGGTCTTTTTTTATAACACCGTAAAATGGTTTTCCTGGTATATCTTTATGGGTCAATATCTTTACGATCCCCTCTATTTCAAGGGCTTCTTTGATATTTATAGATTTTATCCTCGCATGGGGTCTTGAACTTCTCACTAAAACAGCATGGCACATCCCCTCAATATTAAAATCGGCTGCATATAAGGCCTTCCCTGTTACCTTCTCAATGGCATCGATCCTATCAAAATATCTCTTTATAGGCATTTTTTAACCCCTTAAAATTTTTGTAATAAGACCATCAAGGACAGGAAGTTTATATCTATATGAGGGTCTCATACCGCTTTTCTCAATAATGCCCTTTAAAACCATTGAAACCGCCTCTTTAATAACCGACTCCTCCCTTTTTTTACCTTTTAGAAAGTTTTCCATGTCTTTAGGTCTAAAAGGCATGGGCGTGCATGACCCTATGGAGAGACGAACGTCTTCAAAAATACCGTTTTTCTCCTTTATTGCCCATGCAACGGATAACCTGGCTATGGCAAGAGAAGCCCTCTTTGCCACCTTTTCGTAACCCTCCTCATAGCCATAAAGGCCTGTAATCTTTATGCAAGAAAGGAGTTCGTTTTCTTCGATAGATGTCTTATAAGGCGCAACTATAAAATCTGAAAGGGGTATCTCCTTTATCCTACCCAATGATTCGAGGACACATATTGCATCGTGTATCAAAAGGGGAGGGATTGAATCAGCAGCAGGTGAAGCATTTACTAAATTTCCGCCGATGGTCCCCATGTTTCTTATCTGTGGGCTACCTATTGTGCCACAAGCGATGGCAAGACTTTTTGCCTTTTTGTTAATAATCTCATTTTTATTTAAATCTGTATGGGTCACTGTGGCCCCTATTAAAATTCTATCACCTTCCTCTTTAATCATATTTAAATCATCAATGTTCGATAATTCTATGTAGTTATACTTTCTTTCTTCCTTTCTCTCTTTGACAAGTAAGTCAGTGCCTCCTGCTATGACCTTATATCCTTTATTTTCAGTCAAGGCTTTTAAGATATCTTCCTTTTTCTTTTTTAAAACCTCAATCTCTTGTTTTTTTGGAATTATATCCCAGTTTTTATTACTATGTGCAGCCTTAATAGCATCAACAATCTGCTTATAGCCTGTGCATCTACATAGATTTCCACTAATTGCCTCTTTAATCTTATTAATGTCAGGATTTTTTTCTTTTATTAAAAGGCTGTAGGCAGTAAGGAGCATCCCTGGGGTGCAATACCCACATTGCACAGCCCCTTCTTTTATAAATGCCTCTTGAAGTGGATGAAGTCCATTTTTACTATTTAAAAATTCTACTGTCTTTACATCATGTCCATTTACTTTTGAAGACAGGGTAAGGCATGAATAATGTGGTTCGTTATCGATTAACACCGTGCATGTGCCACACTCACCAATTGCGCAGCCTTCCTTTACACTTTTTATTGAAAATTTTTCCCTCAAGGTATAGAGTAACCTCTCGTTTTTTTCAATCTCGCACTCTACTTTATTTCCGTTTAAAACAAATGAGATTTTCATATCTCATCTCCCCATGAGATTAGGTAAAAATAATACTATCTTGGGAAATATTGTAAGAATAATTGCAACGGCTATAATAGCAAGAAGGTAAGGTGTAGAACCTCTAAATATCTCTGTCATTGGCACATCTTTTGCGATACCCGCAAGGGTATATACGTTAAGACCAACGGGCGGTGTGATAAGCCCTGCCTCTATCATAAGAACTGCCACAACACCAAACCAAATGGGGTGGAAATGAAGTGCCACAATAACAGGGAATATAACAGGTAGTGTAAGCACCATCATGGACACTGCATCCAAAAAACATCCGAGTATGAAATATATACCAATTATAATTGCCAATATAAGGTATCTTGATACTTCAAGGCCTGCAATCCAGTTTGAAACAGCGGTGGGAATTGTGGATAATGCAAGAAAATAACTAAATACAGTTGCGCCTGCCACAAGAAACAAAACCATTACAGAGATTCTTGTCATCTCTATAAGGGCTGATACAAGACCTTTAAATGTCAGTTTTCTTTTTAAAAGCACTATTATAAGAAGTGCTGTTGCCCCAATTGCACCAGCTTCAGTGGGATTTATAAAACCAAGATAAATACCTCCCATAACAATAAAGAATACAAGTAATGTTTCCCAGATACCCTTTAAAGCATAAAGCTTTTCTTTAAATGTTACCTTTCCCGGTGTTTGAGGTGCAAGGGATGGATTAAATTTTACCTGAAAAATCACTAATAGTATATATGCAATGGAAAGGATAATGCCTGGGATAATCCCTGAGATTAAAAGTTTGCCGATGGATTGTTCAGTAAGCATACCATATACTACAAATCCGAGGCTCGGTGGAATTAGAAAGCTTAAAGTTCCTCCTGCGGCAATAACCCCTGTAGCAAGTCTTGGATTATAATTAAATTTTCTCATCTCAGGCAGGGCAATATTTCCCATGGCTGCTGCAGCAGCAACAGATGAACCACTTACTGCAGCAAAACCAGCGCACGCTGCAATGGTTGCGACACCGAGTCCACCAGGCAATTTTCTGAACCATTTATCAAAGGTTGTGTATAGTTTACCTGTTATCCCAGCTGTAGTTGCAAATCCACCCATTAAGATAAAAAGAGGAATTATTGTGTATGGATAGTTGGCAGCAACTTCATATAAGGTTTTTGCCACAACAGGTAATGCTGCATCAAGAGATGTTAATGCCCATATTCCCAAAAATCCTACAAACATCATCAAAAAGGCAATGGGCATGCCCAGTATTAAAAGTATTACTACGAGCAAACAGCCAAGAATACCTATTGTTATTGGACTAATCATTTTTTCTGCTCCCAGAAAGAATTTGAATGTTTGTTATTAAATCAGCAAGAAGTTCAAGCCACAACAAAAATCCACCAACTGCTACAAGCAATCTAAAAGGTTTTTGCGGAACCCTCAACATATCCGATACGGTCTTTTCATGAATACCCTCCAGATAACCCTGCCATATGACAATGGCAATGATAAACATGGAGATTAAGGTTGTAATGATGCCTATAACCGACCTTGTTTTATCTGAAAGTTTCTTTGTAAGAAAATCCACACCCACATGTCCTTTTACCTGCTGGGTGTATGCAGCACCCAGCAGGATTATAATGGAAAGCATGTATTCTGACAATTCAATAGTTCCTGGTAGAGGCTTATCAAAGAGGTCTCTTCCAATGGCATCAAATGTTGTAATGAGCATGAGAGGTATGGCAAAAAACATCCCTATAAAACATAAACCCTTTGTAATTTTTCTAATTGTATTTTTGAAAGCCTCCATGTGAACTTTTTAACCTCCTTAATGCTTTATACTTTTTTGAATTCAGGCGGACATGCAACAAGCTCTATATTTCTCTTTTCACACTCTTCATTCATTATTGCCACTGCCTTTCTTGCAGGAAGACCTTTTGCCTCAAGGTCTTTCACCCATGCCCTTGTTACGTCCTGAAATCTCTTATACCACTGTTCTGCCTCTGATTTTGGCAGATCTATTAATTTTACCCCGGCAGAGGTAATCTGTTTCATAAGCTCATTCTTATATACATCTCTTGTTAGACCACCTGTGACCCTGAAAGGATTGGTGCAAACCTGGTCAATCAATTTCTTTTGTTCAGGGGTTAATTTATTCCAAGTGTTCATATTCATTACTACACCTTCGGATACACATCCAAAAGTAAGAACTGTTCCATATTTTGCCACTTCATATAGTTTAAAACCTTGAACAAGGGGTGCACATGTAACAAGGCCGTCAACAGTGCCTGTCTCCATTGCCATATAAACATCTCCTAACGGCATAAACACAGGCTCTGCACCCAGTGCCTTGATATAGTTTGTTTGATGACCCCCAGGGGACCTGAGTTTCATGCCTTTTAAATCAGCCATTTTGGATACAGGTTTTTTTGTCCAGATGAAGGACTGGATACAGCCGTTTAGTTCCAGGACCTTTACATTTTTAAACTCATCTTTTAAAATTCTGTTATAGACTGCATTTCCAATATCTGCTGCAAGGTCCTTTCCATCCACCCAGACTGCAAGGGATAGCACATCTATAAGAGGAAAGCGGCCTGGTGTCCAGGTTGCAGTAAAATAACCCATATCTGACAATCCTTTTGCCACAATATCAAAATGTTCAGGACCTTTACCCAAGGCAGCACCGGCATACATTGTATAGCCTATATCACCTTTACTTCTCTTTTTTAACTCCTCGAGCATGGGAATCCATACGGTCTTTACCTCTTTACCAACAGGGGGATGCCATGTGCTAAACTTAATGTTCATACTTGATGCATAAAGCAATTTAGGGTCAAAGGCACCCAATCCTAATGCGGCACCACCTGCAAGAATGGTCTTTAAAAAATTTCTTCTTGATAAACCTTCACAGATTTCGCACATAAAAACCTCCTTTTTTTATTTTTTTCTAATAATAACCCCAATGCAAACAAAAGCCAACTAATAATTTAAATAGCATGTCTATACCCATCTCACAGTCACTGTCTTCTGATCCAGAAAAAGCCTTACTGAATCAGCTCTTGATTTTGCTGCACCAAAGAAAGACTGTCTTTTTGAGCCAAGTGGGAAAAATGCATACGGCTGTGGAATACCTGCATTTATTCCCACATTTCCCACATTACATTCACGAATAAATTTCCTTGCATTTTTTCCGCTTTCTGTTATGAGACATGCAGAGTGACCGTAATCAGTTATTGTGTTTATCCATTCAATTACCTGGTCTAATGACTGAGCCCTAATAAGATTTGCAACAGGTCCGAAAGACTCCTCTCTTGCTATTTCCATCTCAGGGTGAACGTCTTCAAAAATCGATGGCCCTAAAAAATAACCGTTTTCGTAGCCTTGAATCTTTAAGTTTCTACCGTCGAGAATTAATTTTGCACCTTCTTTTAGACCTTTTTCTATAAACCTTTCCACCTTTTCTTTGTTCTGTCTTGTTGTCATAGGACCCATTTCTACAGATTCATCCAGTCCGAATCCCACTTTCATATTTTTTGCCGCTTTTATAAACTTCTCTTTCATTTCATCATATATGTCACCGATTATTGCCACATTATCAGAGCCAAGACACCTCTGCCCTGACATACCAAAACAACCCCTTAAAAGATAATTCGCTGCTGCATCAAGATTAGCATCAGGAGCAACAACTATGAAATTCTTTCCGTTTCCATTTATGGAAGACCTCTTTCCAAGTTTACCGCAAAGTTCAAATAGCTGTTTACCCACTGCCGTTGAGCCAATAAAACCAACACCTGCTACCCTCGGGTCAGCAAGAATTCTTTTATTGAGCTCAAAGTTTGTTCCCACATGGATAAGGTTTAAAACCCCCGGTGGAAATCCAACTTCCTCTGATACCTTAAAAACCGCTTCAGATGCCACAGGGCATTGCCAACTTGGAGCCACAATCACTGTGCAACCGCATGCAAGGGCATAAGGAACAAAAGAAGACCATGCGTGCATGGGAATATTTCCCGGCGTAAGTATGAGAAATACACCAACAGGTTCCCACATCATATAACAGTCTATACCTGTAGCAAGTTGTTCAACATATTCACCTTTATAAAAGCTATACATGGCACCACTTGCGCTTTCTATATTTTCAATACATCTATCTATAGTTCCCCTTGAATCACTTATTGCCCTTCCGTGGTCCTGGGTTAATATCATGGAAAGAACTTCATGGTTTTTATCAAATGCTGCCCTTAACCTGTTGATGTAGTCTGCCCTGTCTCTAAAGGGGATGTTCCGCCATTTTTTAAAGGCATTATAGGCAGCCTCGATTGCCATATCTACTTCATGTTCTGTGGCAGTAGGCACTTGTGCAATTACCTCTGCTGTTGCTGGATTTGTATCATCGAAGAACACATTGGAATTAGACTCAACCCACTCTCCGTTTATGAAAAATTTTAATCGCCCGTAATTTGCCTTATAGCCATCTGATAAAAACATTATTTCCTCCTTGCTTTTGTTTTGATTGATAGATGGAATATTCCTGTATCATAGTAAACCCCCTTTTTAGAAGGTTGGGGGTGTTATAACCCATAAAACTATAACGTCTTTGTCGCCGCTATTACCCCAGTTATGAGGGATCTTTGAAGAAAAGTAGAAACTCTCTCCTTCTTTAATGGTGAAAACCTTATCATTTAAAATGAGGTCCATCTGACCCTGAAGTATAAAACCAAATTCTTCACCCTCATGGGAATACATACCATGAGAGCCTCCACCTTTTTTTATAACAGTATAAAAAGGCTGCATCTTTTTGTTTCTTACTGTCTTAACAAGGGATTGAATCTTTGCATCCCATCTCTTTAATTGAATATCTACTCTGTCTTCCATGTGTGTGACTATATCCTGGTCTTCAAAGCCTGGCATAAAAAAATCCACAATATTTACTTGTAATGCATCGGCTATCTTTTTTAACATAGATATGGAAGGGTCTGTTTTTCCTCTTTCAAGTTGGGATATAAGGGATGGTGTGCAATCAACCAGGTCTGCAAGTTGCTTTATTGTAAGATTTTTTGAAAGCCTTAATTCCTTTATTTTATTTCCAATGTCCATTTTATGCTCAATATTAAATATTTTTAAAAATTATTAAATACAATTTAAATTTTGTCAAGAAAAAAATTAACTTTTTATAATGAAAATTTATTTAAAGGGGATGGATTATAGAATTATAAGGTGGACAAATAATAAAATCCCCTTTTGGCAAAGCTGTTTCTTACTAAAACAGTTAAAAATCCAAAAGGGGAGGGTAATTTATGAACGTTTTTTTATAATCTCTCTAATTTCTTTTTTCAATATCTTACCTTGAGGGCTTTTTGGTAACTCCTTCCAGAATTCAACAGATTTTGGTTTTTTGTAACCAGCAAGATGTTCACCGCAAAATTTTATAATTTCTTCTTCGGTGGCTGTGGCACCTTCTTTTAAGACAATAACTGCTTTAGGCACCTCACCCCAGTGTTCATCAGGAACACCTATAACAGATACCTCTGAAACAGCAGGATGTTTATATAAAACCTCTTCTATTTCCCTTGGATAAATATTTACACCACCGCTTATTATCATATCATTCTTTCTCTCTACTATATACACATAGCCATCTTCATCCATTTTACCTAAGTCACCGGTATACAGCCAGCCGTTTCTTAATTTTTTTTCTGTCTCTTCCGGCATATTCCAGTAACCCTTCATCATGGATTCACTTCTAACTATTATTTCACCTATTTCTCCTGGTTTAAGAACCTCGCCATTTTCGTTAACTATTCTTACTTCATAGTTTAGAACAGCCCTTCCTGAAGATGCAAGCCTCTGAAGTTTTTTCTCTGAACCGTCAAGAATATGGTCTTCTGGTTTTAAACACGTTGTAAATGGCCCGCTTTCGGTTTGTCCGTATAATTGTGCAAATCCGCATTTAAAAACTTTTAAAGCACTTTTCAATAATTCTACAGGCATTGGTGCACCTGCATATAAAATAAGTTTCAGACTACTTAAATCGAATTTTTCTATATTCGGGGTCTGTATCAAAGTGTGTATCATGGTGGGCACCATCTGGCATCTGGTTATTTTTTCTTTTTCAATATAGGACAGCACATCAATTGCATTAAACCCGCCTTCCCGTCTTATATGAATGGTGTTAGGCATAAATGTATGCCTTACAATATTATCTTCACAGGCTACGTGATACATGGGAAATGTAATAAGCACGCACTCATCATAATCCACCTTTAAATCAATCACCCCTGCAATTGCTGTCATTATGAGATGTCTATGGGTCCTTAAAGCACCCTTAGGTTTTCCTGTGGTTCCAGCAGTAAAAAACATGCTCATTACATCATCATCTAAAACCTTTATCTCAGGCTCATGTTTTTCAGAACTATCTATAATTTCCTCATAGCTCTTCATATAAGAAAATTCTGGTTTTTCAAGGCAAATATAATGTTCAATAAAATCAATGTCTTTTTTTAATTCGTTTACAATACCTACAAAATCAACGTCAACAAACAAAAATCGAGGTGTAGAATATTCTAAAATATCTTTTAATTCACCTTTTTTTAAATGATTGTTATATGGGCAGAATATGCCTCCGGTTTTTACAGTAGCAAAGTAAACTTCTATGAACTGATGTGAGTTATGCACCAAAACACCTACTCTGTCTCCTTTTTTGATACCCATATTAACAAGACTATTGGCAAGACCATTTACCCTTTCGTTTATAGTTTTAAAAGTAAAACGTTTATCCCCTGAAACAATCCCTATTTTTTCAGGGTATTTCCTCGCATTTCTTGTGATCATATCCCCGACTACCATTTTTTCCTCCTATTTTACTAATTATTTCAAATCCCCACCCTTGATGCATAAATATTAAAAACTCCACTACCGCCTATGGCGGGGTAAGCTTATTTCATTAAAACACTTGGCAGATAGGTAGCAAGACCAGGAAAAATAAAAAGTAAAATCACAACTATAATCACAGAAATCAGAAAAGGATAAACACCGCTATATATAACACCTATAGGCGTTTTTGTAATATTTTTAACAATAAACACACACATTGCAACAGGTGGTATAACAGATCCCACACACACTGTAAGCCCTATCATAATGCCTGCCCATAGTGGATCATAGCCAAGATTGGTCATTATGGGGAAAAATATTGGTGTTGCAAGAATCATAAAGGCGAGGTCATCCATAAAAGAACCACCTATAAGATAAATAAAAAATATAACAATCACAATTAATGCCTTATGCACATGGAGTTCTGCAACCCATTGGGCTGTTGCCTGTGAAATATTTGACAAAGCAACAAAATGTCCTAATATGTTTGATGAGGCAACAAGCATTAACACCATACATGTAGTCCTAACGGACTCTTCTATTGATCTTTTTAGACCCTTAAAACCGAATTCTTTTCTGAACATACAGAGCAAAAGCACAGCAAAAGCACCTACGGCACCTGCTTCAGTAGGTGTAAATATACCTTTCATAAGACCGCCTATTATAAGTAAAAATATAACTATAGGTCCAATTATACTCGGTATAGTTTTAATCCTTTCTTTCATGGGGAATTTATCGCTTTTAGGCCCGATGTCTGGATTTATTCTTGACCAACCAAAAATAATCACCATAAAGAAAAAAGCCATGATTAATCCCGGTAAAATCCCTGCAAGGAATAATTTACCGATGGATTGATTGGTAATAATACCGAAAATAATAAGTATTGTGCTTGGAGGCAGAAGCACACCTAAAGTCCCTACCGTTGCCACAATTCCGGTTGATAGTTTTTTGCTGTATCTGAACCTATCCATTTCAGGTATTGCCACACTTGCAAAAGTTGCAGATGTTGCTGCAACAGAGCCGCAAATTGCCTTAAAAATTGTTGCACCAACTACTGTAGCAACAGCAAGTCCTCCTGGTATGTGTCCTAAAAATTTATGGGCTGAATCGTATAGTTTTTTTGCAATCCCAGCATTAAATGCAATCTGGCCCATAAAAATAAATAATGGAATGGCTGTGAGTCCATAAGATGCCAGCGCATCCATAAAATCGTTTGCAAGCATACCTACTGCAGTCTGAAATCCACCGAGCACCCATATACCAATAAAACCTATTGCTGCCATTAAAAAAGCCATTTCCATGCCTGTTAAAAACATGATTAAAAGCACTATCAAACCGGTTATGCCTATGGTTATTTCGCTCATCTATTTACACCTCTTTTTTTATTTTAATTTTCGGTGAAACACCTTAAATGATTCTGAAAAGAGAACAAATGCCTCGACTATAGAACAAAGACTGAGCCCATATGCTACAGGATAAAATGGAATATGAAGCGTCATGGATACTTCTTGAGATGCAAAAAGCTCATTCCCTTTGTCATAAAAAGACCAGGCAATGAGTAAAAAAATAAATGCACCAGCCAATTTAGTTAAAAAGCGAAAAAAATTTTTTCCACCCTGTCCTATTTTATCGACTAAAAGGTCAACAAAAACATGACCTTCATCAAGGGTTGTCCTAGCAATAGCAAATCCTACAACTAATGCACCAGCAAAAGAAACGAGTTCATACGTTCCGGCAATACTTTTTGAAAAATATCTTAATATTACATCACTTACTGTAATTAGCATCATAAATACGAGGATGCAGCCAGAAATCCAGAAAATAAAAGTGCTTACCCATGATATAAACTTATAATAGTGTTCCATTAACCCCTCCTCATAAACCATTTTAAAAATTAAAATAAAACCTCCAGAGGGTTTGCCCTGGAGGTTTTATTATTAAACACCTTATTTCTTGTATTTACTTACGTAAGTCTGGATGAATTTAACTGCCTCTTTGCCAGGAAGCCCTTTTTTCTCCACATTATTGGCATATTCTTCAAACAGGGGGGTTGCCTTCTCCACCCATTTTGCCTGTTCTTCCTTAGAAAGGGTAATAATCTTTCCACCCTTGCTTAAAAGTAGCTTCTTTCC
>JAKORG010000050.1 GCA_029777945.1 Deltaproteobacteria bacterium
CCTTATGGATTCCTGGAGCAGATCATGCAGGGATTGCGACTCAGATGGTGGTAGAGAGAGAGCTTTTGAAAGAAGGAAAGAATAGGTGGGATTTAGGAAGAGAAAAGTTTTTAGAAAAGGTATGGGAATGGAAGGAAAAATATGGGGGGACTATAGTTGAACAATTAAAAAGGTTAGGGGTCTCTTGTGACTGGAAAAGATTTAGGTTTACAATGGACGATGTTTATTCAAGAGCAGTGATAAAAGCATTTGTAGAACTCTATAAAAAAGGATATATATATCGGGGAGAAAGGATTATAAATTGGTGCCCTCGTTGTAGAACGGCAATTTCAGATTTAGAAGTGAAATATGTTGAGGAATCTTCTTTTCTTTGGCATATTAAATATCCTTTATATAATGAAAAAGGCTATATTGTAATAGCTACTGCAAGACCCGAAACTATGCTTGGAGATACGGCAGTAGCAGTTAATCCCAGTGATGAAAGATATAAAAATCTTATTGGAAAAAAGGTTTTATTACCTTTAATGGGACGAGTTATTCCTATAATTGCTGATGAAATTGTGGATCCTAATTTTGGTACTGGTGCTTTAAAGGTAACTCCTGCTCATGATGAGGATGATTTTGAGCTTGGGAAAAGGCATAATTTAGAATTTATATCAGTAATAGATGAGAATGGAATAATGAATGCAAATGCAGGTAACTATAAAGGTTTAGATGTATTTGAATGTAGAAAAAAAATTGAGGAAGATTTAGAAAAAGGAAGCTTCCTAATTAAAAAAGAGACTTATATTCATGATCTTGCTACTTGTGATAGATGTGGTACTCCTATTGAACCTATGATATCAAAACAATGGTTTATGAGAATGGATGAGCTCGCAAAACCTGCTATTGAGGTTGTTGAAAATGGAACAGTAAAATTTATACCTGATAGATGGAAGAAAATATATTTTGATTGGATGTATGATATCAAGGATTGGTGCCTTTCAAGGCAACTTTGGTGGGGTCACAGAATACCTGCTTGGTACTGTGAAGATTGTGGGCATATAAATGTAAGTGAGACGGTTCCTGAAAAGTGTGAGGAATGTGGTTCTAAAAATTTAAAGCAAGATGAAGATGTCTTAGATACATGGTTTAGTTCTGCTCTCTGGCCTCTTACTACATTAGGATGGCCTGAGAATACGGAAGATTTAAAGTACTTTTATCCTACATCGGTTTTAAGTACTGCAAGAGATATTATAAATTTATGGGTTGCACGCATGATTATGATGGGACTCATGTTTAAAAAAGATGTTCCCTTTTACAACGTTTATGTGCATCCTACAGTTCTTACCCGTGAAGGAAAGAGGATGAGTAAATCTAAAGGTACAGGAGTAGATCCTTTGGATTTAATTAGTAAGTATGGGGCGGATGTTACAAGATTTGGACTTGCTATACAGTGTACTGAGATCCAAGATCTAAGATTTCATGAAGAAAATTTTGAGAATACCAAAAATTTTACAAATAAAATCTGGAATGCTTCACGATTTGTGATCACTAATTTAGATGATAAAGATTATTCTCAGGTAGATTTAAGTAAACACTTATTATCTCTTTCTGACAGGTGGATTTTAAGTAGGCTTCAAAAAGAGATAGAAGAAGTAACAATGCATTTAGAAAACTACCAATTTAGC
>JAKORG010000051.1 GCA_029777945.1 Deltaproteobacteria bacterium
AGGTGCCCTTATTTTTGGTCTTGCTCAGTCTTTAGGCATATTGATATGGCCACAATTTGGTATTGTTTTTCCTTATGCAGCAGTTATATTTGTCTTATTATTAAGACCAACAGGTTTGCTTAAATCAACCTGGTAAATAGAGGGTTTATGGAAAAAGTTTTTTCAAGAAAAAAAGCTATCATATGGGGTTTCATTGGATTAATTATACTTTTTATTTTTCCTTTATTTTTGCCAAGGTTCTATGTATACCTCATTTCTATTATACTACTGACAGGCCTGCTTGCAACAAGCCTAAATATTGTTCTTGGTTACGGTGGCATATTTCAGTTTCATCATGCTGTATTTTACGGTGCAGGTGCATATGCCACTGCGCTCATGATTATCAAATCAGGACTAACACCATGGCTTGGTTTTTTAGTCGGACCATTAGTGTCAGTTCTTTTGTCTCTCATAATGGGAATAATATGTATAAGGCTATCCAAACTTTATTTCGGGATGTTCCAGATCTCCCTTGGTTCCCTTGTCTGGATCATCGTCTACAGATGGTATTCCTTCACAGGAGGAGATGACGGCATACACGGTGTCCCTCTCCCTGATATTATATCATCGCCCACAAGCGCATATTATTTTACACTTGTTATTACTTTAATCTCCATCTTTATTATGTATAAAATTATAAAGTCACCTTTTGGAAGTGCATTACAGGGTATTAGAGATAACCCTGTTAGAAGCGAGATGATAGGCATAAATGTAAAACGCCATCAGTTACTTGCCCTCATTATAGCAGGATTTTTTGCAGGCATCGCAGGCTCATTGTTTGTTGTTGTTGATAATACTGTATTTCCTGATATGCTTTTTTGGACCCTTTCCTTAGAAATACTTATTATGTGTTTATTAGGTGGATGGTTCAGTTTTTTAGGGCCTATGCTCGGTGCTGCGATTATAATATTACTAAGGACTTTTGTAAGCACATTTACATCTTACTGGACACTTGTTCTGGGTATATTGATGATGTTTGTTATATTCTTTTTGCCAAACGGTGTCCTTGGTTATATTGAAGAAAAACTATCAAAAAAGTCATAAGGAGTTTTTTTGCTACAGGTAAAAGGGTTATCTAAATCTTTTGACGGTTTCAAGGCAGTCAACAACGCAAATCTTGACGTCCAGAAAGGTGAGATAGTTGCTGTTATAGGCCCAAATGGCGCTGGAAAGACAACGCTTTTTAATCTAATAACAGGTATAATAAAGCCTGACAGCGGAAGTGTTATATTTAAAGGAGAAGACATAATAGGACTTCCACCATACGAAATATGTAGAAAACGCATATCCCGTTCCTTTCAAATTGTAAATATCTTTCCAAGACTAACTGTGTTTGAAAATACTCAGATAGCGGTTCTTGCAAGGTTTAAAAAAACATGGGATCTTTTTACACCTTCAAAAAAGATTGCAGTAGAAGAAACAGAGGAAATATTAAAAAGCGTTGGACTTTTTGATAAAAAAGACAGGGTAACTGGCCTTTTATCCCACGGTGATCGCAAGATCCTTGAGATTGCCATGGCATTAGGTGGAAATCCTGAATTTTTGATACTCGACGAACCCACTGCAGGAATGGCACCTGAGGAAACATCAAAATGTATAGAACTCATCAAATCACTATCCGAAAAGTTCGGTATTACCATATTATTCTGCGAACACGATATGGAAATCGTCTTCGGTATCGCAAACAGAATAATGGTTATGGTAAGGGGATCAACGATCATCCAGGGCACATGCGATGAGGTTAGATGCAACCAGGCTGTTCAAGATGCTTATCTCGGCGGGAGTGATGTATGCTTGATGTAATAGGTATTCACACATACTATGGATTAAGCCACATACTATTCGATGTGTCTATTAAGGTCGATAAAGGTGAGGTTGTAGGCTTACTGGGAAGAAACGGAGCAGGAAAAAGCACGACCATGAAAAGCATCATGGGGCTAACACCACCAAAGGAGGGAAAGATTTTATTTAAAGGCGAAGAAATTACAGGTGAAAAGCCCTTTAAGTTATTCAGAAAAGGGATAGGATATGTACCCGATGATAGAAGGGTGTTCGCAGACCTATCTGTTGATGATAACCTCGAAATAGTTTTCAGAAGGGGGAATGAATGGAATAAAAAACGGGTGTACGATTTATTCCCTGCCCTTGAAGAGATTAAAAACAGAAGGGCTGGCAATTTAAGCGGCGGCGAACAACAGATGCTAACCATTGCCAGGGCGCTTATGGGCTCACCTGAACTTCTTTTGCTTGATGAACCCACAGAAGGCCTTGCGCCACTTATAGTCAGAGACCTTGAAGAACAGATACTTAAGTTAAAAAATGCAGGCATAAGTATCCTTTTATCAGAACAGAACATAAGGTCAGCCATGAAATTAATAGATAGGGCATATGTAATAGATAATGGCAGAATCCGCTATGAAGGAACAGCAGCAGAATTAGAGGCAAACGAAGAGGTTAAAAAGAAATACCTCATGGTATAAAAAAATTTTTATTAAATCATGCACGGACTATTCTTTGACTTCAATCTGTATAATTGTTTATATTAATAAAAGTTTAGACAAAAACCAAATAAGGTCACATATATTTAATAACAAGGGCTCCATAGGATGTTTGTGAGATGGGTATATATTTCGTTTTTTAGTAGATATTTATAACCAGGACTACCTGTGATATATAAAAGATACATAACCGTATGCTTACTTTTTACAGCATTTATCTTTTATAATCTTTTATCCTTTGCCTCAATACTAAACGAAGATTGTCTTGGTTGCCATGAGAAATTTACAGGTTTTAATCATGGTAAGGCAAATTGTAATGAATGCCATCGTGATATCACCTCAATCCCCCATGATGAAAAATTGAAAAAACCCCTATGTAATACATGCCACAGACCTACTGATGAATATTATAAAAAAAGTATCCATAGCTTTAAAAAGATAAACTGTAAGGATTGTCATAATACCCATTTTTTAAATAAAGATAAAAAAACCTGCATTCACTGCCATCCTAATGTAACCCACAAGACACTACCAGCAAAAGAAAAACATTTAAATGCCGTGGATTGCCTTGCCTGTCATGGTAAGGCCAAGGCAGGGAATATCAACATTCAAATAAATACTGGAAAAAAAGATGTTATAAAATTAAAAGACATAGACCGGGACGGCAATAATCTTATAGATTTTATTGAATGGGACATTTTGCTCAACACCATAAACAAAGAGCTTAAAGGAAAGACAGAGATAATAAAAAACTATGATATAAAGACAGATAACCCCCATATTGTGAATAAAAAATCTGTATCCTGTAATTTTTGTCACAGTGAAGACGGACTATTTAGATACGCAAGACTCATCATAAAAGGCAAAAAAACTTTTGAAATAAATATTGATCCAAAAATATTTGTTCACGAATTGCCTTCAATTGAGGATTATAAAAAAACAATACACGGTAAAAAAGGCATCATCTGTTCAGATTGTCATATATCAGATAAACCTGTAAGCGATAGGATATGTCTTAAATGCCACGAAGATATTTATGATGTGTATAAAAAGACTGCCCATGCAAAAGATGGTGCCACAAAATGCACTGACTGTCACAACCCTCATAAGATTAAAACGTATAAAGAATTAAGCGCATCTGAAAGGGTCATGGTATGTGCAAGGTGTCATAAAGATTATATAGACAAACACAAATGGTTGCCTAATACGGTGCTGCATTTTAAGTATTTAGAATGTTCATCGTGCCATAGCCCTGAATCAAAAAAGGGTATGCTATTTAGTTTGGCAGTAAAGGGTGAAAAAGATACAAAGGCTTTAAGCTATGTTGATTTTGAGAAAATTTTCGGTTCAAAAGCAGATATAGGGAACATTATAGATTCTAATGGCGACAATACAATCTCAATGGATGAACTTATCTTTTTTGTAAACAGTTTAAGAAAAAAACTTAATAAGGACGTAGTTGTAACATCATCGATAGCTGTTACAGAAGTCCATCATAATTACTCGGAAAAAAATCTAAAGAGTAAAGTATGTACCGAGTGTCACATGACAGATGCACCCTTTTACAATTATATGTACTTAGCATTACCGCAAAAAGATGGTATGCTTTTTATACCTGTAAAAGGCACTATCTTATCGGCCATTCCAACTTCTATATTTATAGACCTTTGCATAATAGGCGAAACAAAAATAAAACACGATGATATTAAGGCGTTTTTTAATGCAGATTTTAGGGAAAAACCAAAAATCTTAAAGGAATTGGGGTTTAAACTCATTGATTTTATGGGTATTACAATAATATTTTTTATTTTTGCAGGCATCTTGGTTCATATTTTACTACGCATTGTGGTGAAAAAATGAAGGGAACATATATTCATCCACTACCTATCAGGATATGGCACTGGATAAATGCATTTATAGTGATAGTGCTTATTATTACAGGTCTCCAGTTAAGAATACCTTATATATCAATATTTGAAAATTATAGATCTGTCATACTAATTCACAAATATTTCGGCTATGCCATGACCATATCCTTTCTCTTCTGGTTCTTCTACTATATGATTACTGGCGGCTTTAAAAAACACTATTTATTAAAAATAACAGATATAAAGGCGATCCCCAATCAGGTAAAATATTATATGTACGGTATCTTTAAAGGCAAAAAAAATCCTCATACACCTTCAAAGGATAATAAATTTAATGCCATGCAAAAAATTACCTATGCAACTATTATGCTTATCTTTACCCCTGTGATTTCCTTTACAGGTATTTTATTTTCAGATATTCTGTATTTTTTTACATGGATAAATGTTATAGGTGGATTGAGGGTTTTAGATGCAATACACGTTATTTCTGCCTATATTTTTGTCTTTTATTTGATTGTCCATCTTTATATGTCCACCCTTGGAAAGAAAATCTACTCCCATACCAAAAGTATGATAACAGGATATGAAGATTAAGTAGTGCCCCATAAATTTATTATGTTCAATACATTGAAATCAATTATGGGCAATGGACCAGTTCTTTCCTTTTCCTATGGAGACTTTTAGTGGAACAGATAATCTTACAGCACCTTCCATCTCTTCTTTTACTATGCCTTCAACTGATTCAACTTCATCTTCTTTCACCTCAAGGACCAGTTCATCGTGAATCTGCATGATTATCCTTGAACATAGGTTTTCTTTTTTAATCCTTTTAAAGATGTTTATCATGGCAATCTTTATTATGTCTGCAGCAGTGCCTTGAATGGGTGTGTTCATGGCAGCCCTTTCACCGAGCTGCCTTATGGTATTATCTGAATTTTTAAGCTCCGGGAGATACCTTATCCTGCCAAAAAGTGTCCTCACATAACCGTTTTCCCTTGCTTCTTCTATAACCCTTTCCATGTATTCTTTTACACCTCTATACCTTAACAGATAGGCATCAATATAATCCTGTGCATCCCTTTGGGATATGCCAAGTTCTTTTGAAAGCCCGAATCCACTCATTCCGTATATTATGCCAAAATTTATCACCTTTGCAGTCCTTCGCATATCAGGTGTTACATTATCTGGTGAGACCCCGAATACCTCTATGGCGACCTTTGTATGGATGTCCTCATCTTTTAAAAACGTCTCTATAAGTATTGGGTCCTGGGACAGATGGGCAAGCACCCTCAATTCAATTTGTGAATAATCTGAAGACAAAAGGAGATAACCATCTTCGGCAACAAAGGCCTCCCTTATCTTTTTCCCTTCTTCACCTCTTATGGGTATATTCTGTAAATTTGGGTCACTACTACTCAGCCGTCCTGTTGCCACCACCATCTGATTAAAAGACGCATGTATCCTCCCTGTGGAAGGGTTTATAAGCATAGGAAATGCATCAATGTATGTGCTTTTTAATTTACTCAATGTTCGGTATTCAAGTATTTTTCCAGGCAATGGATGTATTGGAGAAAGGGCCTCCAACACCTCTGTATCTGTAGAATATCCAGTTTTTGTCTTTTTCTGCGGTGGGAGTTTAAGAATATCAAATAAGACCCTCGATAACTGCATTGGAGAATTGATATTAAAAGGTTCAACCCCTGATATACTGTATATCTCTTTTACAATACTGTTTATTCTTTTATCAAAATCCCTTGAGAGTTCGTTTAGTATCTTTCTGTCCACCTTTACACCATAAAATTCCATCTCTGCCAGCACCTCTACAAGGGGCATTTCAATATTTGAAAAGAGCTCTTCTAAGTTTAAATCGAGCAACTTCTTTTTAAGTATCTCTTTTAGTTCTGGCAGGCAAGAGACACCCCTTTGACTACCATCTCCTAAATACTCATCCGCTATCTCTGAAAACCTGTAGCTCTTTCTTAAAGGATTGATAAGATATGCGGCAAGCATAGTATCGAAAAACTTTTGGTCAAAAGACATGCTCAGTCTAAAATCTTGAAAGTCTTTTTTTAAGAGCACTATAAAAGGTTTTAAATTATGTATGGCAATACTCTTTCCGTATTCTATGATTTTAGGCACTTTTTCTTTATCCTGGATATTATAGATGTATAACCCGTCTGAAATCGAAATTTTTGCCAGCTCAAATTGAGGTGCTGTTTTACCCTGAATCTCTACCTCAATACCTAAAAAATTATCGTTTAATACCTCTAATTTTTCTGCCTTTTGTATCTTTTTAACATCACCTTTATCAGGTTTAAGTTCGTTGAGCAAAGTTACAAATTCAAGCTCTCTATATAACACTCTCAATGCATCTGTATCCTCTTTTTTTACCTCACAATTAAAGATATTGAAATCAACGGGACAGTCAGTTTTTATGGTGGCCAGGGCCTTACTCATAAAAGCACTATCTTTTCCGTTGATGAGCTTTTTTTTCACAGAATCCCTTTTTATTTTGTCTATGTTTTTGTAAATATTTTCTAAAGAGCCGAATTCATTTACAAGACTTTTTGCCGTTATGTCACCTATGCCTGAAACGCCGGGAATGTTATCTGAGGTATCTCCTGTTAATGCCAAAAAGTCTATCATACGGCACGGTGGGATACCGAACCTTTCTTCTACCTCTTTTGCACCGATAACAGCATTTTTCATTGTATCATACAAAAAAACTCTATCTGTGACGAGTTGCATCATATCCTTATCGCCTGTAATTATCCATATTTGGGCATCTACACCTTCGAGGCTTTTAACTATTGTGCCAATGATATCGTCTGCTTCGTAACCTTCTTTTTCGAGTACTTCAAATCTCATGGCGCTTATAATCTTCTTCACATAGGGTATCTGAATAGAAAGATTGTCTGGCATAGGCGGTCTCTGTGCCTTATACTCTTTGAAGATCTCTTCCCTAAAGGAAGGGGCCTTTGAATCAAAGGCAACGGCTAATACATCGGGACTGTGGGATTTTATGAGCTTTTTAATCATATTTATAAAGGCATAAATGGCATTTGTGGGAAGACCTACAGAATTGGAAAGATGAGGGGTTGCAAAAAATGCCCTATAGAGGTAAGAATGACCGTCTACAAGAAAGATCTTTTTCGAACGGGATAAACTATTATTTATCTTTTTAATTTCATCATCCATTTAAACACGTTAAACAGGAAAATAAGTCTTTATCTTAAAGACTTTCTTCTCCGGAAATCTATATACCTTCAAAGAAAAGGTATTCTCAATGGCCTCAAGAAAATCTTCTATCTCTTCTTTTGTCTTTGCCGTTATTGTAAACCAGAGATTGAGTTCGCCATCCCTCTCATAATTATGGGTCACACCTGGGTATGTATTTATAAATTCTGCTATCTTCTCTATTCTATCCTTTTCTGCATGAAGTCCACACAAAACACTTGCAAAACCTATCTTTTTTCTTTCAATTACTGGACCTATTCTCCTTATGATACCCCTATCTTTAAGCCTCTTTATCCTATAAAAGGCCTCATTTTCATCAATACCAATTACCTTACCTATTTCAAAAAACGGTCTTTTTTTAACAGGAAATTCATGTTGTATCAAATTCAATATCTTTCTATCAATGTCATCGAGATGCATATTAATTCTATTTTTAGCCCTGTCTTCTATCTATCATGTATTTCAATCCATTACTATTTTTTGCCACCTTTTTCATCTCAGAGGCAATTCCTGTCATTTCTCCGAAGTGTCTGAAACTCCTTTTTTTATTTGTAGCAATGCCTATGGAGAGGCTCATAATAGGATAGACCCTCTTGTTTCCCTCCCTGTCAATAGACGTTATATAATGATTCTCACGGTCCGATTCTTCATAAAAAGTGATAATTATTGTATTAAAAGAGCTGATAATCGATTTTGTTGCCTCTTCTATTTTATCTACATCCATAAGATATACAAAATCATCTCCGCCTATATGGCCTACAAAACTCCCCTCAGGTTGATATTGTTTCACCGTATTCAAGATTATCCTTCCCGTCATCTTTATTACTTCATCGCCCCTTGAAAATCCGTAATAATCGTTGAATGGTTTAAAATAATCAAGGTCTGCATAGGCTATGGCAAAGATTATACCGCTGTCAAGTCTGTTCTGGATCTGTCTGTTTATAGAAATATTACCGGGCAGCCTTGTGAGAGGATTTATCTCTACCACCCTTTCCACCCTGTTTAGACATAGTTCTACCCTTGCCTTTAGTTCTGACAACACTTCAGATTTTATAATAAAATCATCAGCAGAGACAGTGCCTAACACATTCATCCTCTTATGATCTTCCATAATGATTAAGACAGGTAGATGGGTAAAAATAGGATCACCTTTAAGGGTATTCAGTATTTCTATTATTGTGTAATCATTGGACACTGCATCAATAATTAAGAGATTGGGGATGGAATGATAGATAAATTCAATAGCAGATTGTATGGTGCCAAACACTATAATGTTATAAAAATTCTCAAGGAGGCTTTTTAATGTCCCAATTAATACATTGTCCTTAGATATGAGGATTATGGTTTTCATAAAGTTTATTCGCCTAAATCTTCATAATCCTCGAGGGAATCTTCCATGGACAACAGCAATTCTTTTATGTCTTCGTCGTTAAACCCAAGGATGTCCCAGGCTTCCTGGTTGACCTCGGGTATGAAATTATCCCCTGCAAAACCAAAACCCCTGGCCCTTACGAGAATATCGGATATATGAACTATGGCACATTCAACTCTGGCAGCCCTTGCTCTATTAGGCTCATGGTGATATTGTATTATCTCTACAAGGTGTTTAGGGAAATTCCATTTATTCGCTATCCACGAACCTACCTCGCCATGATTTGTGCCAAGCACCATTTTTTCCTCTTCCAATATGGTAAGGCCGTGTTTTTCCGTTACGGCTATCAATCTTTCATAGACTTCAGGAATGTTTACTGCAAGGAGCACTTTCCCTATATCGTGTAAAAGTCCTGCAATGGTTATATCTTCCGGTGATTTTAACCCCTTCTTTTTTGCCATAAGGTTTGATAGGGCAGCGCAACCTAAGGAATGCTCCCACAGGCCTACCATGGCCTTCTGCATAAGCTCAAAAACAGAGACACCAAGGAGCATACCTTTTATAACATTTAGGCCCAGCAAAAGAACTGCCTGGTTTACAGATGAAATCCGTCCGGGAAATCCATAAACAGGAGAATTTATCATTTTTAGGACCTTCATAGTAAGAACAGGGTCCTTGGATATGAAATCACTGATTTTGTTCATGGATATAGAAGGGTTTTCCAGAAAGTTTAATATGTTTTTGAGTGTTGCCGGTATGGTAGGTAGATTATGGGTATTCTCCACCTTAAATCTTAACTTCTGTTTATCTATTCCTGTCATATAATTCTTCTATGTGTTCCCTTACAATCCTTTTTATTTTATCCATGATGGGCTTGTTACTCATCCTGTTAAATCTCTTTTCCACCTCATTTAGCATGTCTTCTTTTGATTTAGAAAACCTCTTTTCAGCCTTTACAAAAATGTATTCAATACCCATTTTTTTCAATCTATCGATTATACTGTCTGTTAACTCTGTATTTTCCTTTATTATAATGATACCGTTTTCATTTGAAACGGGTTTGGAGGTTGTCATTCCAGGTTTTACTTCATCTACATTTATCCTGGGCATTTTTAACCTTTTATAAAATTGGTTTAATCATAACCGAAATAGTCAAAAATTACAATATTATAATAAGATGCGTCTATCCAGTGCCCTGTATTGAATTGCCTCTGCAATGTGGTGCTCTTCTATATGTTCTCTTTCATCGAGGTCTGCTATTGTTCTTGCCACCTTTAAAATTCTGTGGTATGCCCTTGGGGAAAGCCCATATTTCTCTATGGCCTTTTCAAGGAGTCTATTACCTCCCTCTGTGAGCACACAATATTTTTTTAGCATCTTTGTTGTCATTTGTCCGTTATAGACAATCTTTTTATCATTAAACCTCTTTTTCTGGATTTCTCTTGCCTTAATTACCCTTTTTCTTATCTCAGACGAGCCCTCTTCTTCCTGTTTATTATCGGATAGTTCCCTTATAGAAATAGGAGGGACTTCTATGTGTATATCGATTCTATCGAGTAAAGGGCCTGAGACCCTGGACCTGTATTTTCTTATCTGAGATGCACTACATATACAGGCCTTCCTTGAATCGCCAAAATATCCACAGGGGCAAGGGTTCATGGCAGCAATGAGCATAAACCTTGCAGGAAAAGTTACAGAATGGGTTACCCGGGACACGGTAACAAAACCGTCTTCCATGGGCTGGCGAAGAGAATCAAGGACATTTCTTTTAAATTCTGGAAACTCATCAAGAAAAAGCACACCATTATGGGCAAGACTTACCTCTCCTGGTTTTGGCACATGGCCACCGCCAATTAATCCTGCATCGGAGATGGTGTGGTGTGGTGCCCTGAAGGGTTTCTCTAAAACAATATACCTCTCAGAATTAAGTAACCCTGCAATACTATGGATCTTTGTGGTCTCCATTGCCTCTTCATATGTTAGTTCAGGCAAAATGGTAGGAAGTCTTCTTGCAAGCATGGTCTTGCCAGAACCGGGTGGGCCAATCATCAATACATTGTGTCCCCCGCTTGCTGCAATCTCCAGGGCCCTCTTTGCATGGGCCTGACCCTTTATGTCAGAAAAATCGAGAATTTGGTCTTGGTATAAATCTTTAGATGAAAAATCACTGGGAGGAAATTCTTGTAACTGGCCCTCATTTTTTAAAAACTTAATTATTTCAAGGATGTGGGATGCACCATAAACAACAATATCCTTCACAAGGGATGCCTCTTTCCCATTATCAAAAGGGACGATAATATTTCTGATGCCTTCTTTGGCAGCAAGCATTGTAATAGGAAGGACACCTCTTATAGGTTTTATACTTCCGTCAAGGGAGATCTCACCGGCAAGAAAATAATCCTTCACCTTTTCCGGTTTAACAATACCCATAGATGCCAAAATCCCTATTGCTATGGGTAAGTCAAAGGATGAACCCTCTTTTCTCACATCTGCCGGTGCCAAATTTACTGTAATTCTGTCACTTGGGAATTCAAAGCCTGCATTTTTTATAGCAGATCTTACCCTCTCTTTACTTTCCTTTACCGATGTCTCAGGTAAGCCCACTATATTAAAAGATGGTAATCCGTAAGATATATCTACCTCTACCTCTATAACCTTTCCATTTATCCCGTAAAGGGTGGCAGTAAATATCTTTGAAATCAATGTGTTAATCTACTTTCTAAATTTCCTTGCAATCTCCCTTACATCCTGTGCCCTATCCTTATCACACACAAGCACGCCTTCCTTTGAGGCAACTATTACGAGATTAGAAACACCTATTGCGCCTATATTGATTTCATTACCTAAGACAACAGAATCTTTCACATCTTTTAAAAACACATCCCCACTGGTAAAATTATTGTTCTCATCGGTTTTCATAACCCTAAGGAGTGCCTGCCATGTACCAATATCGTCCCAGATAAAATCACCCTTTAACATTAAGACATTATCGGCCTTTTCCATAACGCCATAGTCAATAGATTTCTTTTCAAAACCCCTGTATATTTCTTCTATGTTACCCCTTTCCCTTCCTTCCATAATTTCCTTTATCTTTATCAATCTGGAAAACAATTCAGGCATATACTTTTCAATGCTTTTTAAAATAGAATGGAGACCCCAAATAAAAATACCTGCATTCCAGTAATAATTTCCATCTTTTAGATATTCAAGGGCAGTTTTAAAGTCTGGTTTTTCTACAAACTTTTCTACCTTGAAACAATTTATTCCATCATAGGTATCGAAGATTTCATATGCCTTTATATATCCATATCCCGTTTCAGGTCTTGTGGGTTTAATACCTATAGTTATGAGATAATCGCCCTTTTTTGCAAATCTCACGCTGTTTATCAGAGTTTCATTAAATCTTTCTACATCCACCACATAGTGGTCCGCAGGCAAAGTAATCATTATCCCATCTTTTATCTTTGATAAAAGATTTATTGCTGAGAAACCTATACAGGCTGCTGTATCTTTTGCATCAGGTTCTACTATGAAATTTTCTTCAGGCAAAAAGCTTAATTGCCTTTTTGCAATGTCTAAATGTCTTTCTCCTAAAACCACATAAATCTTTTCAAAGGGCAAAAACCTATTTACCCTTGCCACAGTCAATTGTATAAGGGATTTATCTTCTACAATAGGCACAAAGGGCTTAGGTACAAAATCGGTGCTCATGGGCCAGAATCTCTCGCCTTTTCCACCTGCCATAATAACCACAAAAGTATCTTCCAGTAACCCCTGCATCATTTTCTCCATGCCTTTTTATTCAAGATATTTCAATATATTAGGTAATATCTCCGATGCAGTGCCCTGTAAAAAATAGTCTGTAATAGAATGTGTAAAGGGTGTAGAATCTATATTTATCTCAACGATTAAGGCACCCTTTGATTTTGCTTGATACGGGATGTCAGCAGCTGGATACACCACACCAGAGGTGCCTATAACAAACATAACCTTACATCTGCTTACTTCATCGTGCGCCCTAATCATCTCCCTCATAGGTATCCCTTCACCAAAAAATACAACATCAGGTTTCAGCGCCTCATCGCATCTTTCGCACCTTGGATAAGGGGTTATCTTTATTACCTCTGGTTCAAAGGGGACCCTTTTTGAACAATTTATACACACAAGCCATCTATGATTCCCGTGGTATTCTATCACATTTGTATTTCCTGCCAATTGATGCAATCCGTCCACATTCTGGGTAATAACTGCCTTTAAAAATCCCTTTTTTTCCAATTCACCTAATGTCAGATGGGCAGGACTTGGAGAAGAATTAAAAATAACCTCTGCCATCTCCCTCAACATTACCCATACCTTTTCAGGGTTCCTCTTAAAAGAGCTTATATGGGCATATTCCATGGGGTCGTATTTTTCCCATAAACCCTGTCCACCTCTGAATGCCGGGATACCACTGTCCACAGAGATACCTGCACCGGTGAATGCCACAACATAACCCTTTTCTTTTATATGCTGTGCAATCTCTTTATATTTATCCATGCTAATTGGGCCTCCTGAATTGCTAAAGGTATTTTAAACAGATTTCCATCCCTTTTTAAGGTCTTTAAAGGCAGGGATGATACCGAATCCATCCGCCTTTTTTACTGCCCTCTTTACTGCCTCGGCAACAACAAAATCGCTTAAAACTCCTACCTCATTTATATCTGCCTCTATGTTCCCTAATGATAGGGCAAAGATGAGGTCACCGTCAAAAGTCGTATGCACGGGATTTATTGTTTTCATTAAACCTGCCTGGGCCATCTGTGCAACTTTTGTAATATCCCTTTTGTTGAAACGGGCATTTGTTGCCACCACTGCAAGCGTTGTATTTACAAGGCCAAACTGCTTTTTGGTGATGCCCTGTTTAAGGCACTTAGCAGTATCTGCAAATTTCGCACTGTCTGGACTTATCCGTGCCCCTGCAATTATTTTACCTGTTACATTGTCAATTATGTCACCAAAGGCATTTACAACCACTATAGCGCCGACTATTAAACCTTTGGGCATTCTAACGCTACTTGTCCCGATGCCTCCTTTCATTGCCCTCGATATCTCAAACAACTTTCCCACCGTTGCACCTACCCCTGCACCGACACTACCTTCTTCGAATGTCTTTCCTGCATTGAGGCATGCCTCATAACCCATATCTGCAGTAGGTCTTGCCTTTGCATCTCCTAAGAAAAGGTCGAATATGACAGCAGTGGGAACAATGGGTATCTTTGCAATACCCACATCAAAACCTACATTTTTTTCCTCAAGATATTTTACGACACCTGATGATGCATCAAGACCAAAAGAGCTACCCCCTGACAGCAGTATTGCATGCACCTGCTCCACTACATGGCTGATATTTAAGGAATCGGCCTGCCTTGTTCCCGAGGCACTGCCTCTTATGTCAATCCCGCATACAGCTCCTTCCTCGCAGAGTATAACAGTGCAACCTGTGTAACCAGTGAAGTCAGAAGCATGACCTACCTTTATCCCTTCTATGTCTGTAATGGAGTTAAACATATTTGATATGGATATGTTTATTCTAACATATACTTTTTTAACTTTTCATAACCACTATTCTGGTTCTTCATGTCAAGCTTCATTTTTTCGAGTTTTTCCCTTATTTCTCTGTATTTGATGCTAAGAATTTTACATGCAAGTATTGCGGCGTTTCTCGATGCATCTATGCCCACTGTTGCAACGGGTATGCCCTTTGGCATCTGCACTATGGAAAGTAAGGCATCGACGCCGTTTAATACCCCACCACTTAACGGCACCCCTATTACCGGTAAGGTTGTATGGGATGCTATAACACCTGGAAGATGGGCTGCCATACCTGCAAAGGCAATGATTACCTCAAAACCTTTTTCCCTTGCGTTTTTTGCGTGATCAATGGTCTTTTCTGGCTGACGGTGTGCAGAAGATATATCAATCAAAAAGGATACACCCATTTCTTTTAAAAAACCAATGCATTCTTCCACCTTTGGTAAATCGCTTTCGCTGCCTATTAGTATAAGCACCTTTGGTTTGTCCATCTCATC
Source organism: Deltaproteobacteria bacterium (assembly GCA_029777945.1). GTDB lineage: Bacteria > Desulfobacterota > Syntrophorhabdia > Syntrophorhabdales > Syntrophorhabdaceae > JAKORG01. The sequence goes on from JAKORG010000051.1 coordinate 15,083, forward strand.
TCCCCTGGTATCTGCCTTAAACTATATTTAAGGCACCCTTTTTTATCCAGACAATTAACACTTTAACTTCTCATATATATTTAATTATATCAAAACATGTCAAGACAAAAATAATCTCATTTCTCTTTTGTTATTTTTAAAAAGATACTTTTTGAAAACATCCACATTCAATTTGTATTGTCAAAAGAGAATAAATAGTTTATAAAAAAAAGATGAAGTTTTTAAAACAAATCGTACTTCTTTTCTTCTTTTTAGTGCTGACCTCTTTATCTTATGGCCAAAATCATATTCTTGATAAGAACAATGTAACAGCCACATCATATCTCCTTGTAGAGAAGGATACATGGAAGATTATAGACGGAAGGGATTACCATAGACCATTACCACCAGCAAGCACCACAAAGGTGCTCACCACAATTATTGCCATTGAAAACATAAAGGGTAACGAAATTATAAGACCTGACACAGGTGTGCTAAAGATACCGAGAAGTAAGCTAAACCTCAAGCCAGGTCATGGATACAGGGCGCAGGACCTGATAAAGGGCACAATGATTGAATCGGCAAACGATGCAGCGTACGCACTGGCTACATACATTGGTAGCTCTGAAGAAAACTTTGCCAATTTAATGAACGAAAAGGCAAGGCAACTCGGTGCTGTAAACACAAATTTCAAAAATGCATCAGGTCTATATGCACCGGAACAGTTTACCACATGCTATGACCTTGCCCTGATCTTTAGATATGCCTTATCAAATCCAGCGTTTACAGAAATAGCAAGAACAAAATATTTTTTATTTAAAGAGGGGAAAAAAACCGTAAGGTATCAAAACCATAATAGATTTCTCTTCTGCTTCGAACCAGCCATAGCAGGTAAAACAGGCTATACCCGTGCATCAAGACATAGTTATGTCGGTGCTTTTGAAAAAGACGGAAAGACCTATATACTAACCATTTTAGGCAGTGAAGACAAATGGACAGATGCGGTAAAGATTCTAAAGGTTTTATACGATAGAGTCCCTACCGATGAAGAGTTAAGGCTTGCAAAAGCAAGTTCATTTGTCCTTACCTCATACAAAAAGGAAAAGATGAAAAAGACCTCTCTAAAAAAGCAGAAAACAAAAGTAAAAAATAAAAAGATTAAGAGAAATCCATCAAAAAAAAGATAAGATGAAAAAGAGTTACCCTCTGATAGTAACTATAATATTGTTTTTGTTAACCCCTTGTTTATTATTCGGTTTAACCATTGAAGATGAAAAAAAATACGGTGCACAAATCTACAACGAGATTGCAAGGTCAACAAATATCAACAATGACCCTTATATTTCATTTCACATAAGGAAGATAAAGGAGAAACTCGAATCTGTAGCAAATATGCCCTTTGATGTTGTCATTACCGTTATAGAATCCTCTACCATGGATGCCTTTGCAACAATAGGCGGCTACGTTTATATTACAACAGGCCTTATAGCCCAGTGTGAGAAAGAAGAAGAGCTGGCAGGTGTTATTGCCCATGAATTTGCCCATATTTATAGGAGGCATATAGCAAAAAGATACGAAAAGGAAAAATATATAAACATTGGTATGCTAAGCTCCCTTGTCCTTGCCATGCTCGCACCGGATCAAAAGGCTAAAGAGGCAATCCTTACCACAGGTATTGCTTCAGCACAATCATTGTCACTAAAGTACTCAAGGGAGGATGAGGACGAGGCAGATAGATTTGGTTCTAAATTTGCAGAAAGCGCTGGTTATGGAGGATTTGGCATTGCAGAATTCCTTAAAAGATTAAGGCTTTCCGGTGCAGATAAGATTCTGCCACAGTACCTATTAACGCATCCCTATCACGATGAAAGAATAAAAAAGCTTGAAAGTATCTGGAAAGAAAGAAAACCCATTCCAGACTCACCTTTATTCCCGTTTATTCTGGTGAGGGCAAAAACATCAAATATAATGCACGGAACCCCATCGGACGAGATATGGATTAATAGGTATAAAAAAAATATATCTGATCCTGTAGCCGCATACGGTGCATACCTTGTGTATTTGAGAAAAGGTAACATAAACGAAGCACTCGAGGCTGCTGGCTCAATAAGATTGCCTGAGGTAAAAGACCTTTTATATGGAGAGGCACTCACATCTACTGGAAAATTCAAAGACGCTATAGAGACACTCAAAAACGTAAAACACGATAGTGACTGTTACTATATTTCTAAAATTTTTCTTGCAAAATCATATGAGGCACAAGGGGAATGGAAAAAGGCCTTGGACGAATGGTCAGAGCTTACAAAATTTGGTAATTCATATCCTGAGATATTATACAGATTTGCCATGTTGTCGGGGAGGATGGGCATGGAGGCAAGGGGCTTTGAGTATCTTGGCAGGTATTATCTTGCAATTGGTAGAATCGATCAGGCAAAGACAAATTTAGAAAAGGCTATTTCAAGATATGGTATAAATTCAAATGAAGCAAAAGAACTCCTCTTATTACTTGACGCTATAAAGAAAAAATAACCACTTTTTATAGTCTAAAGATGGATTTTAAATTAACTCAAAAAGGTGGATGGACTTACTTTTATATCCCTGAAATGGAAAGAAAGGGGCTCAAGCATGGATTTTTTACAAGCTCATCCCCTGATTTAATACATCCAAAGGGTGATAGGGCAGAATTTCTTGAGGCATTCCTTTTAAAAGATGTTATAATTTTCAACCAAGAGCATGGTGACACAGTTCATGTAATAAAAAGCCATGAAAGACCAAAAATAGGGGATGGCCTTATTATCACACAAAAACACATAGGGTGTATAATAAAGACCGCCGATTGCCTTTCTGTAATACTTTATGATTTTTCTAACAACATTGCCGCTATCGTCCATGCGGGCTGGCGTGGCACTGTGAAAAGGATAACAGAAAAGGCAGTTCGCATCATGAAGGATTTGGGTTGCAAGCCCGATAACATAGAGGCAATTCTGGGTCCATCAATAAATAGTTGCTGCTACACAGTAGGTGAGGAGCTATACAACATTTTTATTGAAAACGGATTTTCTAAAAATTTATTTAAAAGAGGGGGTAAAGGTCTTCTTCTGAGTCTCAGAGGGGCCAATATAGAAATCTTAAAAAAAGAGGGGATTTCTCAAATCTACAACATTGAAATCTGTACATCTTGCAATGAAGGTCTATTTTATTCTTATCGCAGGGGTGACAGAAACAAAAGACAAATAAACTTTGTTTCTCTTTCATAATAACGTATAATTAAAACACAGGAATAAAGCATGAAATACAAAAAAGAATTTTTAATATCCATAGCTGTTCTTTTTGTATTTGCCGTACTTATCTACCTTGAGACCCAGCTGCCCTTTTTTAAAAAATTTCTACCCGTTGATGAAAACAAACTTATAATTATCATACTCAACATAAACCTTCTTTTAATACTCCTTCTTATTTTTCTTATAACAAGGACAGTGGCAAAAAATTATATAGAGAAAAAAAGGGGTATCTGGGGTGCACGCCTAAAGACAAAACTTACCTTTACCTTGCTTTTCATATCTATCATACCTTCCTTTTCCCTCTTTATATTATCCACAGGTTTTTTCAATATAAGTATGGAGAGATGGTTCAGTCAAAAAATAGAGGAGACCCTGGACAATGCCATTGAGATTTCCCAGTTCTATTACGATAATCTCTTTCAACGATATGAAACCATAGGGTCATTTATCTCTGATGAGATAAAAAAAAGGGGGTTATTAGAAGATAAAAAAAGACTTGAAACATTTCTTAAAACCCAGACAAAACAAAAATCCTTTTATTTTTATGCAGTCTATGATGGACAGGGTTCAGTGCTTTTAACTAATATACCTGATGATGCACGGTCTTTTTTTTCTGCCAATATAAAAAAAGAGGAAAAGAAAAAAAATATTAGGCTTATCGTGCCTTTAAAAAGGGGAGAGCTTGTTGTAGCAGGGTTAAATATTTACGAAAATTCTGACTTTGGGCATGTCATTTTATTTATCGGTGACTTTATAAATGTTAAAGGTGCACAGAGACTAAAGGCCATCTCAGATTTTCATAAAGAATTTAAAGAATCCAGGACCTTCAAAAAGATCCTAAAGTATAGCTTCATCATACCCTTATTTCTCACAACGATCATTACTATATTCTTTTCTGTTTGGGTAGGTATAAAGATTGCCAACGAGATAACAACACCGATAGAAAAGGTCAAAGAAGGGGCTTCGATTATTGCAAAGGGTAAATTCGACATCACCCTTGAAGAAAAAGGTAAGGACGAAATCGGCACCCTTGTTAGTGCCTTCAACAGCATGGCAAGGGAATTAAAAATTGCCAAAGAGGAACTGGAAGAAAAAAGAAGATACATTGAAGTCATACTCGATAATGTAGCAACAGGCATTATCTCCACAGACAACAAAGGCAATATTGTCCTTTTAAACAGGGCTGCCAGGGATATCCTCAACATAGAAGGACATGAATGGATAGGGCAACCCCTTAAAAAGGTCTTTGGTCCAAATTTAAAGCAGGCCATGAAGTCTTTTTTAAAAGAGGCAAAAGACATATCCGATAACAGGGTTGTAGTGAAAGAGATGAGGTTGAGATTAAAAAACGATATCACTTACATCAGGGCTTCCCTTACCACCCTTAAGGATGAATATAAAAAGATTGAAGGTTTTATCATTGCCTTTGACGATATTACCCATTTTGTAAGGGCTGAAAAACTTGCCACCTGGCGGGAGGTTGCAAAAAAACTCACCCATGAAATAAAAAACCCACTGACACCTATAATGCTTTCTGCAGAGAGGATAAGAAGAAAGATTCTTTTAACCTTAGAAGGCAAAGACAGAGAAATTATAGATGAAACTACATCGGTTATCATAAAATCAGCAGAGGAGATAAAGGGCATTGTAAACGAGCTCACAAAATTAACCCATCTATCGAGGTCAAAAAGTATGGAAGACTTAAATGAAATAATAAAAGAGACTATAAATATCTATAAAAACCTCTTTACAAACATAGAGTTTAAGTTTGTGGAATCAAAGATACCCATGTGTATGATAGACAGGGAGGGTATAAAAAGGGCAATGGTAAACCTTATAACAAATGCTGCAAAGGCAATAGGAGCACATAGCGGAACAATAGAGATATCAACTAATTATAACATAAACAAAAAACATGTGCTCATAAGGATTGCTGATAATGGTTGCGGTATACCTGATGAAGATAAAGAAAAGATTTTTGACCCATATTTTACAAAAGATAAAGACGGCACAGGCCTGGGTCTTGCCATAGTCCAGTCCATCATCCTTGAACATAACGGAAGGATATATGTAGAAGACAACAAACCTGAAGGTTCTTCATTTATAATCGAATTACCTGTCATAGAGGCTTAAACTCTTTTCCAAACAAATGCTTGCATTATTTGCAATCATTATGTTATGTTAAGAAAAAACGGGGCGTGGCGCAGTTTGGTTTAGCGCGCTTGCCTTGGGAGCAAGAGGTCGCTGGTTCAAATCCAGTCGCCCCGACCATATATATCCTTGATGTTCATTTTATTTCTTAGTTCCTAAAAAAAGATAGGTTATGCCAAGTGTAAGTTTATTGATTTTTACATCCTCCAGACCAGATTCTTCCATCATCCTTTTAAAGTCCTCTGGATCAGGAAAATTCATAATCGAATCGGCGAGATAGTGGTATGCCTTATAATTCCTTGAAAATATTTTTGCAAGGGCAGGTAACATACAGTTCAGGTAAAATCTGTATAAAAGATTTGAAAACCAGTTTCTTGTGAATGCCATTTCAAGTACCATGACCTGGCCTTTAGGCACAACAACCCGTGTCATCTCAGAAAGGGCCTTTTTTTTATCAGAGATGTTTCTGATTCCAAAGGCAATGACTGCCACATCAAACAACGCATCACAAAAAGGCAAAAAACACCCATCTCCCCTTATTAGGTCGACCCTGCGGTTCAATCCTTTATCAGATATCTTCTTTCTTCCTGCCTCTAACATTTCTTGAACAAAATCAATGCAAAAAACCTTTATTCCTGGGTATCTTTCTGCCGCATATAAGGCAACATCGCATGTCCCACAAGCAACATCGAGTAGACGATTTGTTTTTTTAAATTTCATCTTTTTTACAGCAAATTTTCTCCAGGCAATATCCCTTCTGAGACTCAAAAAGTGGTTTAAAAAATCATATTTTTCTGTGATAGTGGAAAAGATTTCCTGCACGATCTCTATATGCTCTTCCCTCGTTATCTTTTTAATAGAAGGATACCTTTTTTCTTTATCTTCCATTATATTATACGGCAAGGCAATTTAACATTTTTTTCTATTTAAATAAAGCATCAAGTTTGTTTTAGAAATTAAAGAGTTAAGATGGACTTACATACTTGTTTTTTCAATAATAATCTCAACCCTTCTGTTTAAGGCCTTATTCTCTGGTGTATTATTTTCAACAAGGGGTCTATATTCTGCATATCCTGTTGCAGATATCCTTTCAGGTGTAATAGCACCTTTTTCAATGAAGTATCTTACGACCTCTGTTGCCCTCCTAACGGAAAGTTCCCAGTTGGATCTAAATTCTATATTGCTTATAGGTGTGTTATCTGTATGACCTTCAATCCTGATATGATTTTTTATATCTTTCAATATATAACAGATTTTATCCAGTGCCTTTTTTGCCCCTGGTTTTATATCTGCCTTACCCTCATCGAAAAATGCCTTGTCCATTATCCTTATGACAACGCCTCGCTCATCTGTAAAAATAAATATACTGTTTTTCAGTTCACTCTCCCCACCCATGGCATTCAGTTCATCTGTTATCTTTTCTTTTAACCCTTCTATTAATGCCTTTCCCGTTAATGTCTCTAACTTCTGGGTTCCATCTATACTGCCTTTTTTAAGGATACCAGAGCCACCTGAAAATATTGCCTTAAGATATGATGATACCTCTTCGTATTTTTCAGCATCCTGTTTTGAAAAGGTATACATCATTATAAAAAAAGCAAGGAGCAATGTAATAAGGTCTGCATATGTGAGTAACCATCTTTCAAGATTTTCGTGATCGTCATGGTTGTTTTTTTTTCTCATATGTTATCCCTGCCTTTTACACCTGGTAGCAAGAAAGACATGAGCTTAATTCTTATGACCCTGGGATTTTCGCCTGTAGCCAGGGAAAGAACTCCCTCGAGGATGATATCGAGATATAGCGCCTCATTTTGGTGTTTTGCCTTGAGCTTATCTGAAATGGGTAGATAGATAATATTTGCAAGGGCAACACCCCATAAGGTTGCTATAAATGCCGATGCAATAGATGAGGCCATATTTGCACTGTTTTCAATACTGCTTAATGCGTGGATAAGACCTAAAACAGTGCCTATAATACCAAAGGTCGGGGAAAAACCCCCTAATTTTTGAAAAAACATGGCACCTGCCCTATGTCTTTCTTCAATGTAAGACATCTCTATTTCAAGGATTTCCTTTATTTTGTCTGTCTCAAATCCATCTATGGCAAGCTGAAGGGCCTTTTTAAGAAAGCTATCCTTTATTTTAGGCAATTCATTTTCAAGACTCAAAAGCCCGTTTTTTCTTGATTTATATGCAAGGTCACAGATAAGGTCTATCAGTTGGTGAAAATCGAGTCTTATGTCTGTAAACACAATATTTAATAATTTTGGAAGTGCCTTTAGTTGATTAAAGGGGGTTGTAACTATTGTTGCACCAAAGGTGTCGCATATAATTAATATCAGGGCAGGTCCTTGAACAAGAGAAGAGAGGTGTCCTCCTTCGAGGAGAAAAGATATGATAACAGCACCTATACCTATTAAAAGACCCAATATCGTTGTTATATCCATAAGCCATTAACCTGCCATATTTCTCTTTGTCCGTAACATCTCCCTTTCTTTTGTAAGGATATATTTTATCAACATATCCCTATCATTTTCGTTTATAACAACAAAATGAAGTGAAACTTCATATGCTTTATGTCCATTTATTGAAACGGTCTTTGCCCTTACAACCCTGCAAAGAACAGAAATCCTCATATGGGGATAACTGGGTAATATCATTATCAATTCTACAAGATCATCCTTTTTCATAGGAATCTCTGAGCTAAACCTTATACCAGAGGCACTCAAATTTACCTCTCCCTGGACAATATTATAGACACCATTTTCTTCAGACTTTTCAGTGAGCATATCCAGGATTAAATCGAGTTTTCTGTCTATAATCTTAAGGTATTTGTATAAAGGGTCTTCGCCTTTTTTTTCGTCTAATTCGATCTTTTTTAATAAAGAAAGTTCATTGGCATCTAAAAAACTGCTTGTGGGGCTGAATATTACAATATTTTCAAGGTATTTAAACTCTTCTTCTCCTATAATCCTAAACTTTAGTGTTAATCTGTTATCAATTCTAAAAAATTCTCTTCTCTCTCTATGTTCCATAATTGCCATTTTTTATCATTTTTATGAACATGACGGCTATATCGGGGTCAAATTGCGTTCCTGCGCATCTTTCGATCTCCATTAATGCATCCTCAACAGTTAATGCCTTTCTATAAGGCCTATCCGTGGTCATGGCATCAAAGGTATCGCATACAGCTAATATACGGGCACATACAGGGATATTATTCCCTGACTTGCCATCAGGATAACCCCTTCCGTCGAATCTTTCATGGTGTGCCCTGATAATCATAGATTCCCTTGATAATATTTCAAAACGGCTTAAAATCTCCTCACCTAAAGTGGAATGGCTTTTCATAATAGTATATTCTTCAGGTGTAAGTTTTTCTGGTTTCAGAAGTATTGCATCGGGAATGCCTATTTTACCCAGGTCATGGATAGGGCCTACCACCCTTAAGATATCTTTTTCCAAACTGTTTAGCCCTATCTTATCTGCAAGGGTAAGGGACATCTCTGTAACCCTTTTACAATGATTTTCTGTATAGGAATCTCTTTTGTTTATGGCTGTTATAAGGGACATATGGGTCATAAATACACTTTCAAAAAGACTTTCGTAAAGGATTCGATTTTCAATCTGGGAAGAGGCCTGTTCTCCTATAATTTTGAGAAAAAAGACATCTTTTTCCAGTTGATTTGAACCAAATTCAATGCTGTTTTTTGTTTTTTTAACAAATAAAAAACCTATTGTCTCACCTTTTATGACTATGGGCACCGTGAGCATATCGTCTTTTATATAACATCTCTTACCAGTGTTTAAACCATTAGGCATCTCATTAGGCTTTAAAATGTATTCTTCATTAACCCCTTCGTCTTTTTTTTCTTTAAACAAAATGGCTTCTTTAGTTGCCGCATCATACAGATAAAATCTGCACAGGCATGCACCTAATACATCTTTGGCAATATTGACCGTCTTTTCATATACATCGTCGTAAATGTTAAGTGCGTTAAACTTTGTTGAAATATTATACATAGTTGTAAGTTCCTGTATCTTACCTTGAAGCTCCCTGTTTAGTATCTCAATCTTTTTCTTATCTTCCAGGCTCTTTGAGAATTTCTCTCTATCCAGCATAAGAGCCCTTTCCCGCAATGCCCTTATCATGACCATTATAAGGTTATCGTATTCAAAGGGTTTTAATAAGAAGTCTGATGCACCCTTTTTCATGGCATCTATTATGTCTTTGTGGGTGCTGTAACCTGTCATCATGATAACGGCAATGGTGGGATCCTCTTTTTTTAAAATATCAAGGAGGCTTACACCATTTATATCTGGAAGCCTCACATCGAGTAATGCCACTTCTATATCTGTCTGTTTTACAATATCAATAGCCTCTCTACCCGATGTGGCAGCAAAAATTTTACATCCATTTAATTCAAGAAAATCAGTGAGGGCACCAATTATATCAGGATTATCGTCTACTACAAGCACCCTTTTGTTCTCGAGCATCCTTGCCCCTTTTTTATTCAATCATTAGGCGGGTTTTAATAAGCTTCTCAAGTCTTTTTATTTCCTCCACGATCCTTTCTGTTCCGTAATTTGCCTCCCCGCTTTTCTGTTCTACAGGTTCTTTTTCTGTTTGTCTGTATCTTTCAAGTTCATAATAGAAACCCTTTAATTTTTCGATGAGTTCTTGATTCATCCTTTTCAGAGCGATCTTTTCTTTTGCATTTTTTGTTGCCACCTTAAGCTCTTCAATCCTGAAGGGCTTTACAATATAATCGAATGCACCTAATTTTATTGCCTCCATTGCTGTATCAAGGGATGCGTACCCTGTAATAATAATAAATTCTGTAACATCGTTTATTTGTTTTATTTGTTTAATTAAATCAATGCCCGACATTTCAGGCATCTTAAGGTCTGTAATGATTATATCGAAAGGATTTTTAAGATATTTCTCTAATGCATTTTTCCCGTTATCTGAACCTTCTATTATACAATCATCTTCACTGAGATATTCCTTAATAATCTCCCTGATCTCTGCATTATCATCTACTACTAATATTCGAAACATGTTCTTCTTTGTCATGCCTTCTCAACCTATCTACCATGTTTTTCCCAATTCTTTCAAGGAGCATTCTTTTACCATCTTCAGATATTAAAACACGGTCTTCCTGGTTAATATTATTTGTTTGGTCTTTTTCTGTTACCCTCATTTTAAATTTCATGTGTTTTGTATAGCTTTTAATAACACTGTTTATCTGAAAATCCGATATAGTCATATCTCACCTGTTATCTTTATCGGATATATCTTTTAAAACTTAAGTATTTTTTAACCTTTTTTTTCAAAAAAGGTGGGCATTGGTGGAAATGGAAATTTTGGGTTATATTTTCTTATGGCCCTTTTTTTCTCACCTATCTCTCCTATATGCTTAATAATATCTTTTCTTTCTGCCTCAAGTCTTTCGATTACCTTTTCCTCAAGGGCCCGGAGATAATCTATCTCTTCTGTGTCAATCTCTATATTTTCCTTGACGATCTTTTTAATCAAATCATCTCTTTTTATAAGGGTTTTGATAAAATCATCTATATTAGATGCCTCAAGGGCAGCAATCGTTAATTCCTTGAATTCAACTATCAAACTTTTAAATTCTTCTTTGCCCGTATTCATTTTAGAACCTTTTCCATTTTAACACAAAATTAAGGTTTTTAGGTCTTATTAAAACAATCCAATTCCTTAAGAAGGCTTTTTCTTATTTTTCCTGATGCTGTTTTAGGCAGTTTATCTACAAATACAATGTATTTAGGTATTTTGTAGCGGGCAAGTTTTTCATTTAGAAATCTATAAATATCTTCTTCATTTGTGTTTCTATCTGGCTTTAAAACAATATATGCCTTACCCACCTCTCCCCATCTATCATCTTCCACACCTATAACTACAGCGTCATGCACATCAGGATGGTTTAGGATTGCCTTTTCTACCTCTGCAGGGTAGACGTTTTCACCACCACTTATAAACATATCCTTCTTCCTATCAACTATGTACACAAAGCCCTCTTCATCCATCATGGCCAGATCCCCTGTGTAAAGCCAGCCGTCTTTAATAACCTTTTTCGTAAGTTCCGGTTTTCCCCAGTATCCGTTCATGATAACAGGGCCCTTGACTATAATTTCTCCTACAACATTTTTTTGAACCTGTTCACCCCTTTCATCCACAATCCTAACCTCTGCATGAAATACTGGCTTTCCCACAGAACCCATCTTCTTAAAGACTAATTCATAGGGCAACCAGAAAAGGGTCGATGCCTCTGTCAATCCATAAATCTGGGATATATATATGCCCTTTTCAGCGTATGATGCAAGAAGGTTTAAAGACACCCTCTCCCCTCCTGTAAAAAAACACTTAACAGTGGATATGTCGTAT
>JAKORG010000052.1 GCA_029777945.1 Deltaproteobacteria bacterium
AAAGAGTTCAAAAATAACATGAAAATAAAAAGACGGTATAAAAAACATACCGTCTTTTTTAAATTTTATTAAAATGTATACTTAATTTATTTGGTTAACAATGTTTTCGACTATTAAACTAATATGCTTTCAAGTTCTTCAACCGTCTTTTCGAATACATCTAAAGCATCCTGCACCGGTTTTGGCGTGGATAAATCCACTTTGGCTTTTTTAAGAAGTTCCAAAGGATAATCTGAATTACCTCCTTTTAAAAACTCAATATACCGTTCTACTGCAGGAGAACCTTCATTTAAAATCATATTTGAAATGGCTGTGGCAGCTGAAAATCCGGTTGCATATTTATAAACATAAAAACTTGTGTAAAAATGAGGAATCCTTGCCCACTCTATACTAATGTCCTCGTTTACGTTTACTTCCGGCTCAAAATATTTTTTGTTAAGGTCAAGGTATATCTTACTTAAACTTTCTGCTGTAAGGGCTTCACCATTTTGATACTTTCCGTGAATTATTTTTTCAAATTCTGCAAACATAGTCTGCCTGAACACAGTGCCTCTAAACTGCTCTAAGTAGTGGTTTAGAAGATATGCCTTTTCGGTTTTGTCATTAGTATTATCTAGCATATACCTTATAAGAAGGGATTCGTTTACGGTAGATGCCACCTCTGCCACAAAAATTTTATATTCTGAGTATATATAAGGCTGGGTTTTGTTTGTGTAGAAGCTGTGAAGAGCGTGACCCATTTCATGAGCAAGGGTAAATACATCGTTTATGGTTCCCTGATAGTTTAAAAGAACATAAGGATGGGTTTTATAGCTGCCCCAGGAATACGCCCCGCCGGTTTTGCCCTGGTTTTCATATACATCTATCCACCCGTTTGTAAAGCCTTCTTTCAAGTATTTTATATATTCCTCCCCTAAAGGTTTAAGACCGTTTTCAACTTGCTTTAGGGCCTCCTCATAGGGAATTTCCTTTTTAGGTGCTTCAACAATGGGAACATAAAGATCATACATATTCAGCTCATCTAACTTTAATGCTTTCTTGCGGAGTTTTAAGTACCTTTGAAGAAGGTGCAGGTTTTTGTCCACAGTTTCAATTAAATTGTCATAAACTTTAGTGTTTATGTTGTCTTCATCTAAGGATGCCTCCAAAGAAGAGTTGTAT
>JAKORG010000053.1 GCA_029777945.1 Deltaproteobacteria bacterium
ATTGCCTCTTCAAGGGCTTCTATGCAGAAGGATACATCCAGTGTGTTTGATAATCTCCAGGATAATATTTTTCTACTTGCCCAGTCCATAACAGCTACAAGATAACAGAATCCTCTTGCCATAGGAATGTCATATATATCTAAACACCAAAAGGATATACCTTATGGCCGGGATGGGGTTTGGAAAGACGAAGGGACTCACGTGAATCCTGCCTACTTTATAGCCTTTTTTTTTATCTTCCGTGAACCAAAAGGAATTTCATCTATTAGATGTATAAGCTCTCTATCTTTATCGCTTACCGGGGTAGGCTTATAGTAAATGCTTGAACGGGATATATTGAGTATTGTGCACTGCTTTGTTATAGGCAATTTATGTTTCTTATCGATCATTTTTTTGCACTCGGTTCGTGTTTGGTTTTAAAGCGCTACTCGTTCTCCATGGCAAGCTGCCCTATCCTGGCATGGAGTTCCTTGATATCGGGTTCCTTCTGAGAAGATTTTCCTTTTTCAAAGATTTTCGGTGCTTTTTCTAAAAGAATCTTCTTCCACTCTGTTATCTGATTTACATGCACCTGAAACCTTTCTGATAACTCCACTGATGTCTGATCTTCCTTTAATTGCTTCTAATGCTACTTTTGCCTTAAATGTTGCTTATGTGATTTCTTCTTAGTCTTTTTGTCATTTGTCTACCCCTTTCTGTTGTTTATTAGAATGCAGCAAAACACTTATGGCAGTGTATTATTTGTTGTACCATTTCTCTTGCACGGATACTTTTTACTGACCCACTATGGCAAAAAAAGGTAAAAGATAAATAACCGACCATATGATGACATGTAATAATCATGCTCTCAATGCACGGACATGATATTTATAGGAAGAATAACTTTTTTGCTACTACTTAAATATTAAAGGTATGCACACCTTTAGACAAAAAACTGGCGGATAATGCACAACATCTATGAGTTCACTTTTCATTCATAAATAACACTCTTCAAGAAATCATTGACAAAGCGTTATATAAAATGATATATAACACCATTATATTAATTAATATATAACGAGGTCAGTAAATTTGTAATATACAAACAGTTTAGTGAGTTTAAATCATTATTAAAAAAGAAATCTATGAGGAGGTGATATCTTGAATCACTACAACATGTTAAAAAAGGAATTGGAAAAAATGGCCACACAAATGTTAGACGATACAGTCAATGTTATTTCCTCAAGACCCCTTACCCCTGAAGAGGCAATCGGTAGACCGGACCGCACAGATTTCCCCCTCTTGAAGGGAAAAGAGTTTATGATAGAGGCAACGTTTAGAGATGCGAAGGGTCAGGCATTCACAGACATGCCCGGTAATTTCCAGGGCACCCTGCAAGACCTCCTCAGTCTTGAGCTCAAGAACAATTTTGAGCGGGCTTTATTTATTGCAGGGTTCAATGCAGTCATGCGGTATTTTGGTCGGGTAGCTGATACAATTCATTGTAAAGATAACGAGCCAAAGGCATGTGCGGAAAAGTTTCACACCTTTATTATGGAGCATTTTAAAAGGCCTAAGATTGCCTTTATCGGATACCAGCCTGCAATGATTGAAAGATTGTCAGCCTCTTTTGAACTCCGCGTTGTAGACCTTGATAAGGACAATATCAGTGCAAATAGATTCGGTGTGATAATTGAGGGCCCTGAAAGCACTTTAGATGTTGTTGACTGGAGCGATATCATCCTTGCTACTGGTTCTACCTGCGTAAACAATACCATCGTTAATTTTCTAAATAAAAAACCTGTTATTTTTTATGGGGTGACCATCGCAGGTTTTGCCTCTGTTTATGGTTATAAACGTTTCTGTCCATATGGTAGATGAAAATCTTAATAAAGAGATAAGTTAAAGGATCATGCTTACGGATATTATTAAAACTACATAATCGATGGAGAGAAGTTATGAAAAAGCAGATATTATTGTTTTCTGTGGCCTTGATATGTCTTTTTAATATAACTGGTTATACAAAGGAAATTTTTCCCATCAATATCGCTGTAGAATTTACCGACCATGCGGCAAGCGCCTATGTGGCTTTCCATAAAGGATGGTTTGAAGAAGAAGGAATAAAGCCGACTTTTTACAGTTATGTCACCGGTATGGCATTGGCCTCAGCCTTGGGCCGCGGAGATATCCAGGCTGCCTATATGTGTCTTTTGCCTGCTATAACTGCATATGCTAATGCCAAGGTGCCGATAAAGGTAGTTTCGGGATTACACAAGCACGGCTACGGTCTGGCAGTAAATGCAGAAAAGGTAAAAACCATAAAGGACTTAGAGAAGCCAGATATTCGTATAGGATGCAACAAAGTAGGTGGACCTGCCAATGCAATAATTCACAAGACTATAGAGAAGTATAATCTTGATCGAGATAAAATACTGAACAAAATACAAAGGATGAATCCAGCAGCACAGATTATGGCCATCAGGATGGGAAGGCTCGATGCCTTTTTCAACTGTGAACACTGGCCTGCCATGGCAGAAGACGCTGGATTCAAAATGCTGCTTACAAGCCAGGATGTCTGGCCTGGTATGCAGGGGAGTGTTCTTGTTGTAAGAGAGGAACTAATTAAAAACCATCCCGAGATCGTAAAAAAGCTCGTAAAAGTCACCAAAAATTCGATTGAGTGGATAAAAAAGAACCCCCAAGAGGCTGCTTTAATAATGTCCGAACAACTGCAGATTACAGGTGATAAGAGCTATCCTTCAGATTTACCGAAAGGCGCTCAAAAGCTTAAAGTGACCCCAGAGACGATACTTAGGTCAATGGCAAGGATCGAGCATTCCTTCTGTGTTGATAAGGCTGAAGTACAAAAGTCCATAGATTTTGCCAGGCAATACGGCTATATAAAGACCGGTTTCAGCGCCAAAGATATTCTTGATATGAGGTTTTCTCAATGAAGAACAAGACCGGGCGGCTCCAGTGGGCCTGGGGTGCTATGCCCGTTATTTTGTTTGTGGTTGTATGGGAAATCATTGGACGTTTCAATCTTTTTCCAGGTCAGTTTTTCTTCCCTCCCTTTTCAGCAGTTGTGAAAGAGTTTTATGACCTTACAGCAAACGGTATTCTGGGCAAAAACTTCTTAAGTAGTCTCACAAGGGTGCTGATCGGTCTTTTTGGCGGTTCCATTGCAGGTATTTTTGTAGGCGTTATCATGGGTTGGAAGCACATGGTCAATAAGGCCTTAAGCCCCATTATCAGCCTGTTGTATCCCATCCCTGCCTTAGGATGGCTGCCACTTTTGATGCTTTGGATAGGCATAAACGAGATGCTGCCCATTACCATAATATTTATCTGTTCATTTTTCCCTGTGGTATACAACACCACCACAGGTATCAAAAATGTGGATAAAAGTTATATATACGCTGCAGAGACATTAGGGGCATCGAATATAATGATACTTTTTAAGGTGATCATACCCCTGGCACTTCCAAATATCTTCACTGGCCTGAGACTGGAGGCCGGTATGTCATGGCGGGTTCTTATAGCTGCTGAGATGGTCGCAATCCCCACAGGAATTGGTGCCTTGATGATACAAGCGGAGAGTCTTGTAAGGGTGGATATCATAATGGTCTGCCTTATAGTCCTTTCGGTAATGTGTCTTCTCTTTGAAAAAATCTTTGCGCTGGCAGAAAAACATATGGTGGGTAGATGGAGTAGCCATGCCTGAAATCAGGCTTGTTAATGTAAGTAAACATATCTGTAGCGAATTAAATATCACGATCCGAAACAATGAGATATTTGTTATTATAGGGCCAACAGGTTCTGGCAAAACAACAATACTTAATATCATAGCAGGGGTTACAGATTATAAGGGCAAAGTCTATATTGATGAACAATGCGTTGATGGGGTATCTCCTGGAAAAAGGAATGTAGGCTACCTGTTTCAGGGCCTTGCACTCTTCCCTCACCTTACTGTCTTTGAGAATATCGCATTTGGTTTAAGGGCTAAAGGCATGAAGGAAGGGGCTATTAAAGAACGTGTTTTGTCACTTATGGAGATGATGCGTATAAAACACCTCTCAGCTCGCTATCCCCATATGCTCTCCGGTGGTGAGAAAAAAAGGGTTGCCCTGGCCAGATCTCTGGCGCCATCGCCACAAATACTACTCCTTGATGAGCCAACATCCAGCCTTGATCATCAGACCGCAAAATATCTGCGAGGCGAAATGATCGACCTCCTTAGGAAACTGAGAATAACGACCGTATATGTAACCCATGATTTAAGGGAGGCAGAGGAGATAGCTGACAGGATTGCTTTAATATTCCATGGGAAAATAGAACAAATATCAACTCCGAAAGACCTCTTTTTTAATCCCCAAAACGAGAGTGTATCCCAGTTTGTGGGAATGCCTAATATCATAGAATGTACCCAATCCCGTATACTCACATCAGGTCTTGTGGAGGTGGTTTCTGGTGAGATGAGGATGATTTTGCCCTATGACGGAGGCAACATCAAAAAGATTGCCATCCCGCCAGAGGACATCTATATATCCGATGTAAAACCCCCGGGTCCTGCCTTAAACCGCTTTATGGGGAAGGTGGAAGAGATTACACGGTATAATTCTGCGGTAAGGGTAAAATTATCTACAGGGAATAGGACCCTCCTTGCAGAGCTACCCATAGCCGCCTTCGATGAAATGAACATTGAAGAGGGAAAAGAGGTGCACGTGGTGATCAAGCTGAGACGATTGCGCTATGTGAAGTCGTAATGGGCTTTCCAGGCGCTGTAAAAAGTCGAAACAATAGGAGATAGGATAATATTTGGAAAGATTTAAGAAATCAGCTTAAATATAAGGAGGTATAGAATGAAATGTTTTGAATTTTTTAAATTTATCTCTACAAGAAAGACAGAAGGTTTGATTTTTTTACAGAAAAGATCATATAGAACATGGAGTTTCTTATTCTGTTTTGTCCTCATTGCCACGTTGTTTGTTAGCTTTCATGCCTGGTCAGGCGAACCGGCATTCAGACAAGGGGTGGATATATTCATTGAAACCGGCACGGACCAACCCGATAGAGTCCCTACATGGTATGCTCCTATGGTTGCAAGGCCATACGCTCCTGTATTCGAAATACTTGCCACACGCGGAACACAGGGCAGGTACTATCCATATACATATTCAGTCACTATGAAGGATATCGTCAAGTTTCATGGCCATGATTGTGAGGGCTTGAGCCATGCCGCTGCATGTGCAAAAGTGGCATTTGATATACTTTTTCCGGACGGGATCATTGATAGAAGTGTATTGTGGGGTATTTCCGGGACATCTCCATGCTATAGCGATGTTGTTGCCTTCCTCACAGGGGCACGAATTCAATACGGCAATCTGGGATTCTTCAAAGATAAGAGATATGACCATGCCATAATTCTATATCGTGAAGATACCGGTGTTGCCGTCCTCGCCACATGGAAAGAGGGCATAAATAATATACCAGGCGAACCTGTTGTCCTACCCGGAAAAATTACATGGAAACCCCAAGTGGATATGGAAGAGGTAAAGCGTCTAAAAGAGGTCGTGAAAAAGGCCAATGGAAAGCCAACACCTTACCAGGTGGATCTGATGCGCTACTACCAGTGGAAGCATATTAACGATATTTTCAGCCGCCCCCTTGAGGAAAGTTACCAAGCCCAGATAATACAAAATTTCAAATGGACAGACTGGGTTGATCCGGCAAAAACAATCACCAGAACGCATCAACGTTCGGATATATTGTTGAAAAACTATCCTTATAGAGAAAAACCGGTCTCTTTGAAATAAAATAGGTAAAGTACTATTTTAGCCACCAAAGTTATAAAATAGTGGCTTGAAATACAAGAAATGTTCTAAGTGTAATTATACTAAACATTGGACGATAAGAAGAGGAAAACTTAAGTGCGCAAAGTGTAGATATGAATGGTTTACTCTGATAAATTGCCGCTTAGACTTACAAGAAGGCAATAGCGAAAGATAATCAGGGTTTTCGTGTTGGGACTTTGCAGCAATAAAATTGTTACTGAAACAAAGACTGACAAGAGGAGCAAGGAGTTGCCCCCGTCAAACCGGACACCCTTCTAACTTATTTTGCATATTTCTATACTCCCTCGGTGACATCATCTTAAGCCCCTTGTGGGGATGATTAATATTATAATCTTCAAACCACAAAGGCAATAATTCCATAACAGTTTTTACAGAAGAAAGATCATGCATATACACATAGTCTCTCTTAAAGGTCTTTATAAAAGCTTCTGCCATACCATTAGATTCAGGACTATAGTATGGGGCCTCAAATCTCATCATACGGGCAAATGCTATTGTGTCTTTTGCTGTATAGGAAGGGGCATTATCACTTAACCACTGGATCCTGTGAGGGAGTCTATATACTTTACCAAAACGGTATTCAATGGATTCTGCCATGAGGTCTTTAACTAATTCAGATGTGATTCCACAGGTATTTATAGGAAAGATAAGTTTTGCCTTTTCTCCATTATGGCAGAGAATCTCAAAGACATCGGAACACCAGCGCATGTTACTACCGAGAGTTGTAATGGTTCATCATTCATGGGTCCTTAACTGGCTTTCCCGTATACCCGGGCAAAAGAATACGGTATACCCTCATATGGTTCACAGTGCTTTCTCCCTTTCCTGTAAGAAACCGGTTTATGAGGGCTATATATCCATAGGCAGGCCTGTTGTCTATAATCTGCCTGATGAGGGGGAGATATTTTGCATCATCAGGATGGGGTTTATATCTTTTCCTTTTTTTCTACCCCTCGTGTACTGGTTCGACCTGGTTACCTGTAATGTATCGGTTATACGCTTCATGGGGTAGATGCGATATCAGTTTTTTTCACGGGCTTTTCCTTAATATCTCTACCTCCATGGTCTTCTTCCCTAAAAGGCGCTCAAGCTCATGGATTTGCTTCCTAAGATTCTTCACTTGAGACAGCCAGAAGGGCACCTTCATGGATAAGGCGTCTCCATCTGAAGAGCTGATCGGGATGTACCTCATACTTTTTTGCTACCGATGAGATGCTGTTTCCTGGCTGCTTGAGCTTCTTCTACCATGGCTTTCTTCTTATGTGCTGACCAACGCCTTCTTCTCTTACCCGATGTAATGACCTCTACCGGACTCATAGTTTTTCCCTCCTCTTATCTCTTAATTATAGTAATAATTCTATGGCTATCCCGCTTTTGCGGGACAACTTATTTTGGTTAGGAGGGTGTATGGTTAAAACGGGGGCTAGTACAAAGAAGGTATTAATAACTTGATGAAAAGATGGTGCTATGTCTTTTTATTCATTATATATTTATTTTTGCCAGCCTTTTGAATTGCTGAGACCAATAGGTTTATTTTAAAGGCAAGCACCATTGGACCCATTGATTCAAGGATTGTAGATGTCCGCGAGGATGCCTTTGAAAGGGAGACCGGTATAAGGGTGCGTCATGCAGGGGCAGGAACAGGAACTGACCTCAATATTGCCAGAAAAGGGGATGTGGACCTTGTGATGGTCCATGCCAGACCCTTTGAAAAGAAGTTTGTAAATGAAGGATTTGGCACAGAAAGGATTGACCTTATGTATAATGACTTTGTAATTGTTGATCCTAACTCTGATCCTGCCGGAATTAAGGGCATAAAAAAGGTGAAAGAAGCGCTTAAAAGGGTATCCAATACTGAAGTCCCTTTTATAAGCCGTGGAGACAGATCAGGGACCCGTGTAGCAGAAATGGCTCTGTGGGAGAAAGCCGGAATCAAACCATCGGGTGCCCGGTACGTAGTGTATGAAAAAGAAGTTGAAGACAATGTAGTATGTTCTATGGGGTCAGGTCTTGAAATATCAAATTTTCTTTGTATGTTTTGAAAGCCCTTCATTCTTGATCACCTTGCTGACCGTAGTATAATGAATCCCTAAATATTTGGAAATCTCATTCAGCTTATAACCATATTTTACATGAGCCACGTAAATACCCCTATATCCCTTTTCTTATTCCCCCTGCCAATATGTCCGCCAACCCAGGTCTGCTTAAATAATGTTGTATTCCTGGAATTTCTTTAATCTGGTCCTTACCTTGTAACAGCTCTCTGCATCTCTCAATAAAGGTCTCGTTGCCTAACAAAATCTGACCTTGAAGCCTATTCCAAGGCGAATCTGAATTTATTCCCTCTTCCACAAATCTACAATAAAGCTTTTGCGCTTCCGCTTCGCTCTTGCTGAAATGCCCAAGAATCCAGTTCGTCGTTAAAAAACAAAGATCACATAGTCCATGGAGTATTATATTCTATTTTGTCATCATGGCCATTTAACTTTTTTGTATTCCTGTTAGATCAGATGAGCCGATTTTCTTTAAAATCTGAAGGCTATCCCTCCAAGGAAGGCGACATCGGTTTCTGGTTTATTAAGCCCAGCCTTGACACCAAAATCAATATCAATGTTTTTTGATACCGAATAAATGACCCCACCTAAAATAAAGGCAGGATGTGTATTTGATGCCTTTTCCGAATTTCTCTCTATCCCCATATCATAAACAAGCTTCAGGTTCTTTATTACCTCCAACTCCGATGCAATGGATACATGCCATATGTCTTTTCTGTTTGCTTCTTTATCTTCCCTAAGCTTGTATCCATTTCTCGTATATCCAGCATTAAGATGAAATGCCCACATCCCTATTTCTTTTGTTGAAATAAAAGTCAGGCCAAAAGATGGTCTGCCGCTGCCAAGACCTTTTTCTTCTTCTCCTGTGGGGAAGGTAATACCTGGCTTTAAAGCAAAACTAAAACCATCTTTTTCGTAAAACCTCCATTTAACTTCTAACGATAAATCAGATATTCCCCTTTCCTTAGCAACTAATTCACTGTCTTTTTCCACTCTAAACCACTTATAGGGCATACCAAGGACAATATCAATATTGTCCAAAATTCCATAGGAAAAAATCGTTGCTATCTCCCAACCTATCTCTTTTATCTTTACCCCCTCCTCTCTATTTTTGTCATAGCTAAATTCACAATTTGCCTCAACCTGAAATTTTCCCTTCCCCTGTGTGCCTGTGTCATCGGTAATCAAGGGATGGGCAGCAAAGACTATCGTTGAATAAATAACCATGGCAATTAACATACAGAAATAGATTAATCCTCTTCTAATCATTTTTTTCCTCCTTTAATTGAAATTTTTAAAAAAATATCTTTCCTACCTGATAGATCCCTGTAGCAAGAAGCCATCCAAGGAGAATACTGTATCCAGCTGCAAAGAGGGCCCACTTCCAGTTTGTCTCGCGCTTTATAGTTGCAATTGCTGCAATGCAGGGAATATATATAAGTGACATGACCATAAAGGCGTATGCAGAAAGGGGAGTAAAAACTTCTTGTATTACATTGGTTAACCCGGCCTCTTTAACACCATAGAGTGTTCCAAATGTTCCCACCACTACTTCCTTGGCCAAAATTCCAAAGAGCAAGGCCACCCCTGCCTGCCAGAAACCAAAACCAGCCGGTTTGAGAAAAGGGGCAAAAAAAGAGCCAATCTGTCCGATTAAACTCTCCTTTGAGGCGTATTCAACCCCTAAAGGTAAGGATGCAAGTAGCCATATCAAAACCACGCATCCAAGGATGATTGTCCCTGCCTTCTTTATAAAAAGGCTTCCCCTTTCCCACATATGGATCAACACCCCTTTTAGCGTTGGCATGCAATAGGGAGGAAGCTCCATAATCAAAGGAAAAACCTCGCCTTTAAAAAAAAGGCCCTTAAATATCCTGGCAACAATGATGGCCAGTATGATTCCTAAAAGGTAAATGGAGAAAACTACCCACCCCTGATTCTCTGCGAAGAAGGCCCCTGCAAAGAGCGTATATATGGGAAGCCTTGCAGTGCAGGACATAAGGGGGATAACAAGGATGGTGAGGATCCGATCCTTTTGCGATTCCATGGTCCTTGTAGCCATTATGCCCGGGATATTGCAGCCAAATCCCATAACCATGGGGATAAACGATTTTCCATGAAGCCCCAGGGCGTGCATAAATCTGTCCATGACAAAGGCAGCCCTGGCCATGTAACCTGAAGCCTCCAGAATCGCAATGGCTAAGAAAAGAAGGAAGATTGGGGGCAAAAAGACAAGGACACTTCCCACCCCACCGATAATACCATCAGAAACAAGTGATGATAGCCATTTCGATCCGCCAAATCTTTCGATTCCGTAAGAAGTGGATTCACCCAGCCAGCCCATAAATATTTTGATTCCATCGGAGATGGGGTTGCCTAAAGTAAAAACAAATTGAAAGAGAAGCCACATCATCCCTAAAAAGATAGGGATTCCAAGATATCGATTTAGTAAAATTCGATCGATTCTGTCTGAGATTTCAAGCTGTTCTAAGAGGTCGTATTTTTTACTGATTGATTCCTTTATAAGACCGGACAGAAAGGCATATCGTTTTTCTACCAGGGCTGTCTCAAGTTCGTGATTCAGATGTTCTTCAAGCCTCTTTTTACTATTAAGGACCTGGGATTCTACGTTTTTTCCTTCTTTTTTTGTCATCTCTAAGATTTCCCTGTCTCCCTCAAGAAGCCTGATGGCCAACCACCTTGGTGGGTAACCTGTTAGATTTATTATTCTCTCAATGCGGCCTATCTCCAACTCGATATCATCTCCATAATCAATCCTAAAAGACCCCTTTGTTTTCTTTGATTCATTTACAATCGCCTCTTTTAATTCCTCAATTCCTTCGCCCTTGCTTGCCACAGTCTCTACGATAGGGACCCCAAAGATCTCAAAGAGTATTTTCGTATCGATTACGATTCCTTTATTCTTCACAATATCCATCATGTTTAGATTGAGTATGACATTTGCCCCTGATTCGAGAAGTTGGGTAAATAGATAGAGGTTTCTCTCTAAATTTGAAGCATCAACAATAACAACGATCTTATCCGGTTTTTCTTTCATGATAAAATCCCTTGCAATCTGCTCATCGATAGAATGAGAAGAGAGGCTATATATGCCTGGCAAATCAACCACTGTTACCTCGCAATCGCGAAATTGAAATTTTCCTTCCTTCTTTTCCACTGTCACTCCTGGCCAATTTCCCACATGGGCGTAACCACCGGTTAGACGGTTAAAAACCGTGCTTTTTCCTGAGTTGGGATTTCCGGTAAGTGCAATCTTTAATTTTTTTTCCTTCATCCATACCTCCTTTATGTTTTATTTATCTAATGATGTTAGATAGCCCTAACATTTATAATAAAAAAATTTTGCTCTTAGCCTAATTGTTCAACAAAAATGCTTTTCGCCATACCAAATCCAATACCAAGTCGTAACCCTCCAACACCGATTATAAAAGGTCCTCTACGGCCATCAGATATAACCTCTATCACTACCCCAGGGTAGAGCCCCATTTCTGTAAGGTGCTGAACAAAACCTCTTCCTCCTGAAATCTTTAAAACCCTTACTTTTTCACCCTCTCGTGCCATATTTAGCGGTGTCATAAATGCTAAACCCTTTCTAATAAAATGATTCTCGCTTCTTTTTTCCTCAAGGAAAGATGATAACCTTTTACTAAAATATCGATAGGATCTCCCAATGGGGCAACTTTCTCTAACTTAATCTCAACTCCTGGAACAACCCCCATGTCTAAAAGTCTTCTTTTCAGATTCTTATCCCCTTCTACTTTGATAACTTTGCCTTTTTCACCGGGCTTTAAACCTTCAAGAGTAAATTCCCCTTTGTTATTTTTATCTTCCATATCTTTTCTCCTTTTCTTATAAAGTTTTAGCTTTTAAGTTTTGAGATTCTATCTATGTTAGAAATGTCTAACATTATCTCCAAAAAAATTTTATTTATCCTCTCTTTTTGTGCAATTTTGCCGTTTACCTGTTTTTATATAAAAGTCAAAATTCTGTAACCAGATAGGCCTTTCCTTTTTGGGGCAGGTCTCCACGAATTCCATAAATTTTGTGAATTTTTCAAAGGTCTCATCACTCATGGCATGCTCCATTCTGCATGCATCTTCTTCTGCAGTTTTAGGGTCAATCTTTAAAATAGTTGTAAGAAATCTTACCATTATATCGTGTCTCTTTTTGATGTTCTGGGCTAATTCCTCACCTTTGTCAGTAAGGTCCACATAGCCATATCTTTCATGAAAAACAAGCCCTAAATCAGAAAGTACATTTAATGCAGCGTTAACACTGGGGTTTTTAACATTGAGCAGTCTACCTATATCTTTTACCCTTGCAACACCTATTTCTTTTTTTAATGTTGCAATTGTCTCAAGGTAATCCTCCATGTTTGAGCTCAATGGTTTATCCTTCTCAAAAGACATAATTGTCTAACACCCCTATGCTGTTAGTAAAATCTTTATTAGTTAGATGAAACTAACATATACTTAAAAATATGTCAACTATTTTTTTAATAAGTGATGTTAAAAAGAGGATAACATCTCAAAAAAACTCCTAAAAGAAGTATTCGAAAAAGAAAAGTCTCTGGAGAAATAAAATGACACAATATGTCTGAAAAGGGTTTAAAAATGAGGAAGTCAAAAAATTTTGAAAAAGATGAAGGCTATTGAATGATCTGTTTTTATCGATAGATTTTTACAGCTTAAAAATATATTATAATAATAAAACAAATTAAAAAGGAGCGGGACATGGAATATGAATATATTATTTAAACATCGGTGATGATCATGTTGGTGAAATTATATTAAATCGACCTAAGCAGTTGAATGCCTTTAATACAGCTATGGCAGGGGAATTGGATAATGCATTATGGGAATTTGACAAAGACAAAAGTGTCAGAGTAATCCTTTTAAAAGGTGCTGACAAAGCCTTTTGTGTGGGTATTGATGTAGGCGAATTTCCAGGAAAGACAGCATTAGAATATAGAGATTGGATAGGGCATATGGGTAAAAGCCTTGCAACAATATGTAAAATTAGCAAACCTGTTATTGCACAAGTTCATGGTGTGGCTGTTGCAATTGGAACAGGGTTGGTGGCTGCATCTGACTTAGCAATTGTGTCTTATGATGCAAGGTTTGGTCTGACAGCAATCAATGTAGGTCTCAATTGTATAGGCCCGGCTGTGCCAGTTGTCCGTTCTATAGGAAGGAAACGCACTCTTGAGCTTTTGTTGTTTGGTGATACCATAGAGGCCTCAAGGGCTTTGGAGATTGGACTTGTGAACAAGGTAGTGGCGCGGGATGAGCTGGATCAAAAGGCCCGTGAATGGGCTGCTATGCTGGCAAAAAAGAGTCCTCTTGCGGTTCAGATGGCAAAAAAAGCATTTCACACAGCCCAGGATATAGACTATTACAAGGCCCTCGAATATATGACAGACAATCTTGCTCGTCTCTGCACAACTGAAGATGCAAAAGAAGGCATCAACGCCTTCCTGGAAAAAAGAGAACCTCAGTGGAAAGAACGGTAATTTGAGTATTATCATTTCTTGATTCACAAAGAACAACTCTGGAAAACTAATGTTGCCGTTTCGGAGGAAACTATGTTTTTAGCCTCCGATTTTATACATGGGACGCACGCACTTTCGGGGTTCCCATATACATATTCCGTGTTTTTTTGGCTTGTTACGGATAGTGATTTCGATGAAACCAAGCAGGATGTCTTAGCCCCCCTGTCTGTAAAGGAGTTTTCAGGTAAGCTTCCTCATCGGAGAAAAGGCATCCCCGCAAATGGCCACACGAGGTAAGGCTAAGCCTGTTGCATGTTTCACAGAAATGGTTGCTGAGCGCACCGATAAACCCGATCTCACTTTCAGCTCCATCTAATTTGTAGCGTCGGGCTGGACCATCAAGGGTATGTAATGTTTTAGACAAATTTTTAGCACCATCAACTACTGTGTCTTTTTGGCAAGGGCATTCGATTATCTTCTTCCAGCTTTTTTATCCTCGGGTCTATCCCGGGTTATTTTCCACTCAAAAAGGTCTCTCACCATGCTTGAAGGCCTTTTTCCACTGATATATGTTTATAAAAGAAAATCTGCAATATGCCAGAGACATTGAAGGTATAGTAAGGCAGATTCAACCCGATGAAATTCAAATCAATACCCCCTTGAGGCCATGCAGCATTGAACCTCTCGGAAGAGAAGAATTATCCAAAATAAAAAACTTTTTATCGATCTCAACGATATTTCTGTCTATGAAAGCCAGAAAAAATATGTTAAACCTATCAGCGACAAAGACACGCTGATAAGAAGAAAAAATATAAAAGATTAAACTGTTATGAAGATTAAGATACTTTTTGACAACAAAAGAATAAACAACACCTTTTTTCATGGATGGGGAGTTTCCTATCTCATTGAAGACACAATCCTTTTTGATACTGGTGAGAAATCAAGCTACCTTTTTAACAATATGGTTCGCATGGATGTAAATGTGGATAGCATAAAAACGGTTGTTATTTCTCATGACCATTTTGACCATACAGGTGGGCTATGGGGCCTCCTTCAGGAAAGACCAGGACTTGATTTATATATATGTTTTGGCTTAAGCAGGGCATTCAGAGATAAAGCAAGATCTTACCGGTGTAACATAATAGAAGTGAATTCTTTTACTCAAATCGCCAATAACATATACACAACAGGCCAGATAAAAGGAATGTGCGGTCCGTATTATATCGCTGAGCAAGCCTTAGTGCTGGAGACAGAAAAAGGTTTAACAATAATAACAGGATGCGCCCATCCCGGCATAATCAAAATAGTAGAGCATATCATGAACCACAAAAATGGCAAAATCCATCTTGTGATGGGTGGTTTTCACCTAATAGATGAGTCTATTAGAAAAATCAAAGAGATAAACAATAAATTAAGGGAATTAGGCGTGCAATACATAGGGCCTGCTCATTGCACAGGTGAAGCGGCTACGATAATTTTTAAGGAGTCATATAGGGAAAATTTCATTGATATTAAGGTGGGGCACACTATAGAGGTTTAGCATAAAAATATATTAGCGAAGATAATGATTGCCATTCGGTTTTGGTAAGGTCAAAAATAGACGAATCAGAGATTGAAAGACAGAGAAAATAGTACAAGGCCAATACAGTAAGTTGAACCCTATAAAACTATTAAATTGACCATCTTTAAAAAAATTTTTTAAAAGACCTTGACAATTTATAATTTTGAATATATATTCATATCATGAATTATAACATATTGATATTTATAAAAAAGGTCATAAGTATATGCCAAGACCACGATGCAGAAGAAACATAGGATTTTTGCCCCAGGTTACCTACTTCAAACCTGCAGGTATCAGAATGGGAGAGCTTGAAGAGGTTGTGCTTCAACATGATGAGCTTGAGGCCATACGTTTAAAAGACCTCTTAGGTGAATCGCAGGAAGAGGCGGCAAAAAAGATGAATGTCTCACAGCCAACATTTCACCGTTTGCTTTTGTCTGCCCATGAGAAGATTGCCCATGCCATAATCAATGGCAAGGCATTAAGGATTGAAGGCGGTAATGTTACAATTGAAGAAAGATATATACCGCCCTGTGGTTGGCGCCACATGTGCAGGCATGGATGGAAGGAAAAACCCGGATTATCTAAGGGTGGTATGCAACCAATAGTAGAAAAAGGAGGGAACATGAAGATTGCCATAACAAGTGTGGATGGAACAATGGAGGGCATGGTAGATGAGCGTTTCGGAAGAAGCAGAAAATTTGTCATTTACGATACTGAAACAAAAACCCATACTGTGATTGATAATGCGTTAAATATGGGCGCTGCCCAGGGTGCAGGTATTCAAAGTGCACAGAACATTGTCAATTCCGGTGCACAGGTAGTTATAAGCGGCCATCTGGGACCAAACGCTTACCGTGTTCTTCAGTCAGCAGGGATAGAAGTATATACAGCCTCTAATATGACCGTTGCGCAGGCAATTGAGGCTTATGAACAGGGAAAACTTTTTAAATTAACCGGTCCCGATGTAGGCGGGCACTGGTAAAAAGAAAGGAGGTGTTTTTTATGCCAAGAGGAGATGGAACAGGGCCTATGGGAATGGGTCCAAAAACAGGCAGAGCAGCAGGTTATTGTGCAGGCTTTGGTGTGCCAGGTTATATGAATCCAGTTCCTGGTAGAAGATTTTTCCCGAGATACTGGGGATTTGCAGGTAGAGGAAGAGGCTACAGACACTGGTTTTATGCCACAGGGCTACCATTCTGGGCAAGGATGAACCCGTATATGTATGGACAACAGCCTTTTTATGGACAGCCCCAAGGATATAACCCACAGCAGATGACCAAAGAAATGGAGATTGACCTGCTCAAAAGAGAAGCAGAAGATTTAGAAAATGCGCTGAAACAGATAAAGGATCGTCTTGCTAAACTTGCAGAAGAAACATAAAATCAGATGCGGGCAGGGTTGATACCCCTTCCTTGCCCGCATTATCACGATGAAAGGAGAAAAAAATGGCACAAAGAATGGGAGGAAGAGGCCAGGGAGCTCAAGGACAAAAAGCAGGCATGGGTCGTCGTTTAGCAGGAAGTGGAGGAAGAGGCAGAATGGGCGGTAGAGGCTTAGGACCAGGCGGTGAATGTGTATGCCCTCAGTGCGGAACACGAACACCCCATCAGCAGGGCATTCCATGTTATGAACAGAAATGTCCTAATTGCTCAACCCCAATGGTTAGGGCGTGATAAAATGGATGACATGAGAATCGCATTTGCAAGTGGAAAAGGGGGCACGGGTAAAACGACTGTGGCAGTAAATCTTGCCTACTTTCTCGCCTATTCAAAGCAGCAGGTGCAGTATCTCGACTGCGATGTGGAGGAGCCGAATGGTCACATTTTCTTGAAACCTCATATTGAAGAAATGACCCCTGCACAGGTGATGATGCCTGTTATAGATAAAGATAAATGCACTGCCTGCGGTGAATGTGTTTCCCATTGTCAGTTCAATGCCCTCGTGCTTATTTTAAAGGATGTACTCATCTTTCCAGAACTCTGTCATGGCTGCGGTCTGTGTGCACGTATTTGCCCCACAGGTGCTATCAAAGAAGGTAAAAGAGTGATTGGTTCTGTTGAACAGGGAAAGGCGTTTCTGAATATCGATTTCGTCCATGGGATCCTCAATGTGGGAGAGCCAATGGCAGGCCCCCTTATACAGCAAGTAAAACATAATTACAAAGAAGGATATATTCAGATTATTGATGCACCTCCTGGCACATCCTGCCCTGTGGTTAAGACCATTGTTGATGCTGATTGTGTGGTGATGGTTACAGAACCAACGCCCTTTGCCCTTCACGACCTAAAAATTGCTGTCTCTGTTGCTCAAACACTCAATAAGCCAATCGGGGTCGTTATAAACAGAGAAAATGGAGAATTTAAACCCCTTATGGACTATCTGTCGAAAAACAGGCTTCCCATACTTGCCACTATCCCTGAAGACAAAAACATTGCCCGTCAATATTCAGAGGGTAATATCATTATAGAAAGGCTTCCCCAATACATAGATAACTTCATGGAGCTTGCGATTAATATTAAAAAACTGCTGGAGATAAAACAATTCAGGTGATACTATGACAGACATAAAAGAAATGGTTATTGTAAGCGGGAAAGGAGGCACAGGAAAAACTTCCATTGCTGCTGCCCTGACATCTCTTTTCAAGGATAAAGTAATAGCTGATTGTGATGTGGATGCAGCCAATCTCCATATTATAATTACCCCTGAAGAGGTGGTATCCCAGAAAGAATTTATCGGCGGGAAAAAGGCCAGAATAAACCTTGACCGTTGTATCCAATGTAATGTATGCAGGGATGTATGCAGGTATGATGCAATCTCTGAAAAGTTCGTTGTAGATCCAGTATCCTGTGAAGGATGTGGCGCCTGCTATTATCTCTGCCCTGCAAAGGCAATTGATTTTACGCCACAACTTGCAGGCTATTGCTATATTTGCAGGACACCTTTAAATGAATCTTTTGTCTTTGCTGAGTTACTTCCAGGGGAAGAAAATTCAGGGAAACTCGTAGCTGAAGTAAGAAACGAGGCTCGGGAAGAAGCAAAAAAGAGGGATACTGGATTAATCCTTATAGATGGACCACCGGGTATTGGCTGCCCTGTAATTTCTTCTCTCACAGGAGTTAATTTTGCATTGATAGTTACAGAGCCAACACCCACAGGTGTCCATGATTTGAAGCGTATTTGTGACCTTATAAACCATTTTAAAATCAAGGCAGCCGTTGTGGTTAATAAAAGCGATATTAACCCCGATTACGTTGAAGAGATAAAAAGATATTGTGAGAATGAAGGACTCACCTATCTCGGTGAAATACCCTATGATTCGAAGATAACAGAGGCACAGAAAAATATGACAACAATCCTTGACTTTGCCCCTGATAGTGAAGCAAGCAGGGCAATAAAGGAAATCCATAAAAAAATACAAAAAATTCTGGAGGATGTATGAGTTTAGAGAGACAGAACGAAGATACGTTATTACAAAACAAACTTGATAAAATTAAACAAACATATTTGGTTTTATCAGGAAAAGGCGGTGTAGGTAAGAGCACAGTTGCGGTAAATCTTGCCCTTAGCCTATCACTTAAGGGTTTGAGGACAGGCATACTCGATGTGGACATCCATGGCCCCAGTGTGCCAAAGCTTCTGGGCATCACACAGCTAAAGGTTGGTGTACACGAAGAGGAGATAATACCCATTGAGGTCTATGGCAAGATAAAGGTGGTCTCCATGGGTCTACTACTGAGCGGAAACGAACAGGCTGTGATATGGAGGGGGCCACTTAAGGCAAACGTAATAAGACAGTTTATACAAAATGTCGCATGGGGGGAGTTAGATGCCCTTGTTGTAGACTGTCCTCCTGGCACAGGGGATGAGCCTTTATCAATTGCCCAGATTCTTGGAAAGAAGGCAAATGCCATAATCGTTACAACCCCTCAGCTCGTTGCAACTATAGATGTGGAGAAGTGTATTACCTTCTGCAGGCAACTTGAACTTCCCATAGCAGGAATCATAGAGAATATGAGTGGATTTATATGTCCCCATTGTGGTAAAGAAGTGGATATCTTTTCTTCTGGAGGTGGACAAAACCTCGCAAGGGCTTACGGTGTTCCATTCCTGGGTAGTATACCCCTTGACCCTGATATAGTAAAAAGCGGAGATGCAGAGACACCTTATGTATACTTTTATTCAAAATCAAAGACTGCCCAGAGATTTGATGAGATTGTTGAACTGATTATAAAAAGTGAAAGTTTAAAGGAATACAATAAAGAAGATCAAGGGGTTATCCCATCTGCCTCAGCAACAAACGAAAAGACCGTTGACAAAGATTACAATAATTTAAAGGAGAAAGGAGATGGTTTTATGAGATTTGCAGTCCCTACCTATCAGGGTAAACTGTGTGCCCACTTTGGTCACTGTGAGGCCTTTGCCATTATCGATACCGATGGTGAAGGCAGAATCCTAAAAGAGGTATTCGAAACCCCACCGCCTCACGAACCAGGCATTCTGCCAAGATGGCTTTCAGAAAAAGGCGTAAACTGTGTGATAGCCGGCGGCATGGGTTCTCGAGCGCAGCAGCTATTTGCCCAGCAGGGTGTAAAGGTCATAACCGGTGCACAAGGTGAATATCCAAAGGAAATAGTGGAACAATATCTAAAGGGCACATTACAGACAGGTGCAAATACATGCGACCATTAGGAGGTGCCAATGCCTATATATGAATATAAGTGTAAAGATTGCGGGTCTATCTCTGAATACCTGATAGGTGTCGGTAAAGGCAATGAAGATATAAAGTGCAAAGGTTGTGGAAGCAGCCTAATGGAAAGGGTGTTATCTACTGCCAATCTATCTAAAAGCAGATCCATGATAGCATCCCATGGAGGAACAACCTGCTGCGGCAGGCAAGAAAGATGTGAAACCCCTCCATGCTCAGCAGGTGGAGGATGTGGAAGATAAAAAGCATAGGGGGATGGGCAATGGATTAGACACAAAATATATAATTATAATGAAGCGAGATGCGTTAAAAAAGGTCTATGAAGATACTGGAAGACATCATAAAGAGTTTAAAAGATGATGCACCTGTAAAAGAGGTGAGAAAAGGTATCTTCTGGACCGCTATTGTAAGTAAACACTGTGGACTTGCCTCCACCATGATGTATGAATCCTGTTTTCAGGAAAACAACGATACCCCTAACCCTCCTTCGTTTACAGAAAAAACAGCCTTAGAGCTTGCACAACTGGTCTTTTCTAACAACATCTCCAATGCATCCTTAGGACTTGCCGCAATAAATTCATTACTTGACATTGATGAATCACGCTGTTTTGATATAAACGCAGGGGAACTACTGATCCGTTTAGGGGCAGGTAAAAATGTTTCTGTTATAGGCCACTTCCCATTCAGTGAAGAGTTGCGCAGGGTAACAAAGAACCTTTGGATTATTGAAAAAAGGTTAAAACCTGGTGATTATCCGGAAAAGGATGCAGACACCTATCTACCCCGCTCGGATATCATTGCCATATCCAGCATAACACTTATCAACCATACCATTACAAACATCTTGAACCTCTGTCCTGAAAGGAGTATAAAGATATTACTTGGCCCATCTACACCAATGAGTACAGTTCTATTTGATTATGGGATTAATGTAATATCGGGCTGTGAGGTTATTGATGATAAAAAGGCCCTTAAATATATCGGTGAAGGAGCCAATTTTAGACAGTTAAAGAGAACTGGTGCAATAAGATTAATCACAGTAACAAAAAATGATACAATGTTAAAGGGAGTATGATTATGAACATTTACAGCAAAAAGGTTCTTCAACATTTTTCAAATCCGAAAAATGCAGGCACCATAGAAGATGCAGATGGTATAGGAGAGATAGGTGATCCTAACTGTGGGGATTTTTTGAGGGTATTTATAAAGGTTGTAGATAATCACATTTCTGATGTGAAATATCAGATAAGGGGTTGTCCTGCCTCAATTGCCTGTGCCAGTGCTATGACCGAAATGGCTATTGGTAAAAATTTAGATGATGCCATGATGATAACAGATGATGATATTGTAAATGAATTAGATGGTTTACCTGAATTTAAGATTCACTGCTCTGCCCTCGCAGCTTCAGGGCTACAAAAGGCTATAATCGACTATTTTGAAAAATATATAAGTAGTTCCAACAAAAAGTAGGAGACAACATGCTCTACAGTTTCGATGGAAAAATACCAATAGTAGGTGAGGGAACATACGTCAGTAAAACAGCCATTGTAATTGGTGATGTAAAGATAGGTAAAGACTGCTACATTGGACATGGTGCAATAATTCGCGGTGATTACGGCAGAATCGAGATAGGAGATGAGACATCAGTAGAAGAAAGTGTAATAATCCATGCACCACCAGATGATGTTTGTTCTATAGGCAACGGAGTTATAATCGGGCATGGCGCTATAATTCATGCAAAAAAGATAGGTAATGCTGTTTTGATAGGTATGGGTGCAATTCTTAGCCTCGAGTCTGAAATAGGAGATGGTTCAACAGTGGCAGAGGGCTCTGTTGTAAAAAGAAATCAAAGGATAGACAATAATATCATAGTGGCAGGCAATCCAGCAAAAAAGATTCGTGATATGTCTAAAAAAGAAAAGGAATACTGGGAATATTCAAAAAATCTCTATACAAACCTGGCACATAAATATATAAAAGTTGGTATTGAAACTGTGGATGTCTAAAAAACATAAAAAAGGAGGTGAGGGTAATGAAAAGGTGCATTTTTTTACTATTTTTTATAGTTATATTTTTTTATCCTTTAATAACCTCTTACGGACAGGATAATTTTGAGCCCATTTTATCTACAGAATGGTTAAAAAAGAATATGGATAATCCATCGGTAATCATCTTGGATATAAGAGGTGTTCAAGAGTATAAAGAAGGACATATACCAGGTTCTGTAAACCTTACCTTTACAGCATGGCGAACAATGGAAAAGAACCTTGATTGTCAGCTACCACCAGAGGATGAGTTAAATGATACAGTTTGCTCTATAGGTTTACAAAAATATAAACATGTTATCATAGTAGGAAAGACTTCTACAGATTTGGACTGTGTAAATATGACCAGAGTCGCTTGGACCTTAAAATATGCAGGTATTAAAGGGTTAGGCATATTAAATGGTGGTTTTAATAGCTGGCAAACTCATAACCTGCCTATCCAGACAGGCTGGCAAACAAAAGAAAAGGCTCGACAGAAGTGCAAATGGGATAAATCTGTTGTAGCAACAAAAGAACATCTTATTAAGGTTATGGATACTGCAGCAATTATCGATACAAGGCCTGAAAAGTTTTATATTGGTTTGGAGACCGACCCAAAAACAAAACGAAAAGGACATATCCCTAAAGCAATAAACCTCCCTTACTCATTGGTTTTTAAAAAAGACGGTGCATTTGAAGACAAAAAGAAACTAATGTCTATTGCTTATAAAACAATTGGAGATAACAGGGAAAGGGAGGTGATTGTGCTCTGTTGCAACGGTCAATATGCCTCATCTTGGTGGTTTGTATTGAGTGAGGTCCTTGGCTATAAAAAAGTCTCCATATATGATGGTTCAATGGAGGAGTGGTGTAGGGATGAAGGCCCACTTATTATTGAATCAGAAAAAAATAAAGATTAGTTAAAATCTTTTCATATGGACATTCTCATTGTCTACCATTCCCAGACAGGCAATACAGAAAGACTCGCAAGGTCTGTTTATAAAGGTGTGAGCGATACGGAAGGTGTAAATGCAGTCTTTAGGTGAGCAAATGATACCTTAACTGAAGATATCAGAGATTGTAATGCCATTATTATATGCTCACCTGAATACTTTGGTTATATGGCAGGGGCAATAAAAGACCTGTTTGACAGGACCTATGATGAATTAAAAGACGATAAAGGCATGTATAAAAAACCTTATGCAGTGGTCATAAGCGCTGGCAATGACGGCACAGGGGCATTAACACATATAGAGCGTATATTAAGGGGATACAGATTCAAAAAGGTGCAGAATCCCATTATATGTAAAGGTGCTGTAACAGAAGAGGCATTGGCAAAATGCTACGAACTCGGCAGAACCATCGCTGAAGGTGTAAAGGCAGGTATTTTTTAGTATCTTGGTAATGGCGATGAAATAATATTTTAAAAAGGAGGTGTTTTATGGGTGAGCAAGAATCGTGTGTAAAACCATCAAGGGGACCTATAGGTGTCCCGAAATCAGAAGCTGGTGAATCTCATCAAACAAACCAAAAGGAGGTGATTTCCATGATTGCAAAGGTAGGAAAACCAGCACCAGATTTTGAGGCAAGTGCATTCATAAATGGTGGATTCAAAAATATCACGCTATCTGAATTTAAAGGAAAATGGGTCGTTTTATGCTTTTACCCCGGAGATTTTACGTTTGTTTGACCCACTGAACTTACGGCAGTTGCCGTAAAATATGATGAAATCAAATCTCTTGGCGTCGAGGTCCTTGCCATGAGCATGGACAGCCGTTTTGTCCATAAGATATGGCAGGAAACAGAACTCTCCAAGATGGTGCCAAATGGTGTGTCCTTCCCGCTACTTACCGATGCAGGCGGTATGATTGGCAGGGTCTATGGGGTATATGATGAGGAGGCAGGCGTTGATATAAGGGGTAGATTTATTATTGACCCAGACGGTGTAATCCAGGCAATGGAGGTCCTTACACCCCCTGTCGGTCGTAATGTAATGGAATTTATAAGACAAATAAAGGCCTTCCAGCATGTCCGTGCCACAGGTGAAGCTACACCCTCTGGGTGGCAGCCAGGCAGAGCAACACTCAAGCCAAGCCCTGAACTGGCAGGCAATGTCTGGAAGGTATGGAAACCGGAGATGGCATTTTAGTTGAAAGTATATAATGTTGTGCAATCAGGGTCCTATTTTTTATTTAGGCCCTGATTGCCTATAATTATTTTTTCATAAAAATATTACTATTCCTGTTTAATCCAGGCATAATAGCCCTCAAGTAAATAAAGGGCTGCTAAAGGGTTATGCCCTGTAACACGGTCTTTCACAGCAAGGACTGTTGTAGGTGCCTTTGCATATTTAAAAAAGAGAGAATCGTGCCCAACGCATAAACCAACGAGGATGTTAAAATCTACATTTTCTTTGTTTGCAACCATAGCTTGAAAGATGGGATTACACATGGATTCATAGTTGCCCCTAAAGACCTTTTCTAAATCGGATAGGCCAATATCTTCCTTTGGCACACAACCTGCCTTACATATAACAGAAATCACTTCAAACCCCTTTTTTTCAAAATAATCAGAGATTGCCACTGCCTCCCTTGCAAGACCGGCACAGAATATAAGCCCCAATCTTTTATAGCCCATCTTTTTTGCAAACTCTGCAATCTCAAGTATCCTTGGCTTTACAGGATGCATTACATAGGGCCTTTTGTCCCTGTCTGCATAACATTCACTTTCCTGAATGGATGCCTGACGGGCAAACTCATAATTATCGGGGTTTAGGTATTCTTTTTTTGCATTGGCAAGGAGCTTTGAATAAGATGCTGTAGGACAGCCTAGAGATGTTGCGCCATCAGGTTTCATGCATGCCCTTTCTCTGAGCTCTACGCTGCATTTTGCACATTGAACTTTGACTTTCTTTTTCACAGGTGATTTCATATCCATCTTCCTTTTTTTATTTTTAAAGATTCTACGAATCTAATCACTGATAATTATTGCCTTCAAATTGTATTCTATAACATCTTTTTTAAAACCCTGTCCAATAAATACAAGCAAATTTGATTCTACATTTTTCTCGGAAAAAATGCTTAGCTCGTAGTGTCCACTTACATACTGTAAAAGTAAAGGTTTACTATCCTCATCAAAATAGATAATTCCTTTTGCTCGATAAACAGTGTTGGGCAGTTGGTTTAAAAAATTAATAAAACTATGCCTTTTAAACTTGCCTTTAAGTCTTATACTTGCAATATCTAATGACTCTGTATGATGGAATTCAGAAGTGTTTTCTTTTAACAAAGGCTCTGACTTTTTATCTTTTTGAAAAAACTCTATAGTTTCACCAAATGAAAAAAATACAGAAGGATTTATTTTTTTAAAGGAGTTTTTTATAATAGGTGCGCGATTATTCAATGGGGTAAGCATTTTTTCGATAACCTTTATTTCTTCATCGTTTAATAAATCTGTTTTATTCAAAATAATCAGATTAGCGTGGGCAATTTGAGACTTTGCAACAGGATATTCTTCAAGCGTTTTTTTCAAGTTTTTACCATCCACCACTGTTATCAGTGAATCAAACTTCACGAAGGGGGAAAGGGAGGGAAGCTCTTTTATAATATTTTTTGGATCAGCGACACCTGTTGTCTCGAGAATTATTATATCAGGATTATACTGGGTGCAAACCTGACGAACTGCTGTCCTTAATTCTCCTCTCACAGTACAACACACACACCCATCATCTAATGAAGTAATGTTAAGGGCACCATCTATTAAAGTACTATCGATATCTATCGTGCCTATCTCATTTTGAATAACTGCAATAAATCTATTGTGTTGAAGAGAATAATATTCTGCTATACTATTGATAAGTGTTGTCTTTCCACTTCCAAGAAATCCTGTAAAGATAAACAAAGAGGGGTAATATCTCTGGACATGCGATTCTTCCCACGTTTCTTTCAATGAATCGCTCCATTTATATGCCTCATACCAAAGGGGATTTCCCCTATGAGAAGACTGGTGCAATCGTTGGTAAGACCAGATTATAGTTTTTTTATTTGAAAGCGGATAAAAATCAAAAACAGGAAAATGATTATTAGCAAATCGTATTTCTTTCTTTGCCTTATCTTCTTTCTTATCCATACTGAATCCTACTGAAAGGATATACTCTGTAATCTTATATCTTTTAGAAGGGAGGCAGGTTTTTTGTTTAGAAATCTCTATGCCATGGGAATACCGTTTCTTTAATATTACATAGTCTGGATAATCCTTAAGATGATAGCAAAAGGTAAGTGCCATTTTATCAAAAAATTTCCATCCTATTTTAAATGAAGGAACATTTCTGTCGAAACTTCCAGGTTGTAATACCTCGATATTTCCACCTTTTTTATCAGTTACTGAAAGACCATCAATCTGGATTGTGCGCCATCTTAATGGGGCAATAAAGGAAATAAATATCGTATTTTCATCTTTTGAAATAGTACACATTAATTTACCAATAGTAAAAGCATATTCAAGGGGGTCTTCATTCTCAGGGGCATTACGAACAAATTGATGAAACTGAGGATCAGCTCGCAATATATTTTCACCCATTGAAAACATATCGAGAATTTGCTCATCCTCTTCAGGAAAATACTGGAGATTAAAAACCCCTGTAATCCATGGGGTCTTTTTTCTCATAGTGTTAAAATAACTCAAGCAGTATATGCCTTTTTCTCTTTGAATCTTAAATGTCCAGGATCTTTTCTTGCCTAAACGATAAGAAACACCAACCCAACCTATTTTATCTTTTATCATAGGTTCAAAAAAAGTTCTTATCAGTATGTTGTCTATTAATTCAGGTAATCCTTTATCAGGATTATTTATAATTCCTGTAGGTTGCAGTTTATTAAGAGGTATCATAAAAATTCTTTAATAATGAATATTTCTTTTCACCGATACATTAAAAAGTCAAGAACAAATTGACATATGCATAGTATTTTGATAAAGGTTGATAGATATAGATATAAAATGGATGATGTCTTTTTATATTTGGAATTACTCAATAATATTACAATGGGTATCTTCGCAGTAAATCTCGATATGGAAATAGTCTTCTTTAATAGCGAGGCAGAAAAAATTACTGGTTTTACAAAAGACGAGGCAATGGGACAAAGGTGTTATGAAATATTCAGAACTGAACTCTGCTATAAAAATTGTTATCTTAAAAAAGCAATAAAAGAAAAGAAAAAATTCACACACGTTAGAAATACCATTCTAAATAAAAACAACAAGGAAATACCTGTAGATATAACAGTTTCTCCGTTATACGATATTAAAGGAAAAATTAGAGGGGGATTCGAGTCTTTTATTGATAACTCACTCTATGTGCAGTTAGAAAAGGAACTCTATAAAAATTATTCCTTTGAAGATGTTATTGCAAAAGATGAAAAAATGGTTAATCTAATGCATACTCTTTTACGTATATCCCAGACAGATATTCCAGTCATTATTACTGGAGAGACTGGTGTTGGAAAAGATGTCTTTGCATCGGCAATTCATAATAGAAGCAATAGACATGATAAACCTTTTATAAAAGTAAACTGTGCTGCTTTACCGGTAAGCCTTATAGAATCAGAACTCTTTGGCTACAAAAAAGGCGCCTTCACTGATGCAAAAACAGATAAACTTGGAAGGTTTCAAGAAGCAAATGGAGGAACAATACTACTTGATGAAATCAGTGACCTTCCTATTGAATTGCAGGCAAAACTCTTGCAAGTACTCGATGAAAAGGAATTTTATCCTCTTGGATCAAAAAAGCCTATAAAGGTTGATGTTAGAATCATTTCAACTACAAATAAAAACTTGAAAGATTTAATAAAAAATAGATTGTTCAGAGAAGACCTCTATTACAGACTTAATGGAATAGAATTTGAAATACCTCCCTTAAGGGAGAGAAGAAGCGATATACCCCTTTTAATCGAACACTTTCTCGATATATTCTCTAAAACATATAACAAAACTGTTCAAAGGGTAGATTCAAATGTTTTGAAGGCTCTCCTCAACCATGATTTTCCTGGAAATGTTCGTGAATTAAAGCACATCATTGAATTTGGAGTGGCTGTAAGTGATAATAATGAAATCACATATGAAAGTTTACCAATAGATTTTAGAAAAAAAACAGAATCCAAAAACAATATTAAAGATTCATATATAAAAGCCAGTAATTCTTATGAAAAGGAACAAATTCTTAATATATTAGAAAGCAATGATTGGGATATAGGCAAAACAGCCCAGATTCTCAATATACATAGAACTACTCTATGGAGAAAGATGAAAAAATACGGGCTTTTTAATACACATGTTGCATAAATGCAACAATAATAACTACCCAAAAACTATTTAGTTTTTTTTAATAGCATAAAATGTTGCAGCATATATGTCGCAATTATATGCAACATTTTATTTAACATCTGTCTTTAATCTATACAACATATTTGAAATTATAAATAAATTTAAATAAACGTATCTGGTATAAATTTTGCACTTTTTATTTCTGTGAGATTTGCAATATGCTCTCTAAATCACAGAGTTGCCCCACTTATAAACCATACGAAAGAAATAATAGTAGTATCAAAGGTGCAAAAAAAAGATATATCAATAAAAGAGATAGAGATGGCATCCTGCAACGCATTAGAGATTCTCAAAGTTTTGAAGGATAATAAGGTGAAAACTCTGATTTGCGGAGGCATAAAAGAAGAATACAGTCAGTTATTAGAAAAAAATAATATAAAGATAATCGAAAATGTGATAGGCGATATTGGTGATGTGATTAAGATGTATCTCCATAAGAATATTCATTCAAATAACACAAAAAGGGTAAGAATAGCAAAATAAAGGTTTTTAAAAAAAAATAAATCATGGAGGTAGCTTATGGAAGAAAAAACTGAAAGGCGATATGGTGAGGGCTACCTGGAAGAACGGGTCCTTATTCCCAGATGGCGCGCGCCATGGCCTCAGATAGTTAATCTTTTGCTAATTCTTGCTGTCTTCTATATATCGTGGTGGATTTTCCAAGACAGACGGGGATGGCTCAGGATGTATACCCCTTATCTCGGTTACATGTATACTCGATGGATACTCATTGTTCTTATTTGGATGGTATATATCTTTGAATTCTGGCCTTTCAGAAGAAGGCAGCTTGAAACATGGCACCCTTTATGGAAAGGATTTATAATGACCTGTGTGATGACAGGTGTTTTACTCATACTTATAAAGATATTCTTTGAGGGGATACTTGGCAACTTTTCAATGGCTTATTTTAATCCTGCCCGGAGTATGAAACTCCCTGGTATCACAGAGTTTTTTGCTATTGAATACGCATCCCTTGCCTGCCTTATGTTTGCAGCAATTGCTTCATGGCTGAGCCCTTCTTGGCCTGTTGCAATGGAAAATGTACCATGGCAAAACCTTAAACAGCCTGTGCTCGGCTGGACTGTCCTTATTGTCACGTTCTTTATAGGAACTATTGTGTATCTCTGCACTATGCACCCCCACATGGGAATCCTCTCCTACCCATGGCAACGGTTTGCATCTATTGCACCTCCTTATTGGGAAAAATTTGCAAACACAGTAAGCGGCAACTTTCATGTATCATGGATTATGTGCTGCACAATTACTGTATGGCTTTACGAAACCATATGGGAAAGATATCCTTTCAAATTAATAAAACACGACACATTAAGACGACTTTCTGTATTTTTTGGGATTATAGTAATTGCCTGGTGTTTCTTCTTCTTTCTCCATTTTGCCCAGGAGTTATGGTGGGGACCAGCCATCAGGGGCACCAGAATGGATTTTTCTCCAGATTGGCGCTGGCTCCATGTTGGTGAAACAATGGTATTTTTCCTTATCCCTGCCCTTTTCCTCACTTTTTACTGTAACAACTGGCCAACAAAATACAGTGCCCCTGTTAACTGGCTGATTCGCACACTTATTGCTATTTTTGGTGGTATGGCTATATACTGGATCTACTATAATATAGGCCATCTCACCCTTGGCACACAAAAAGGGTATGCCCAACCTGAACAATTTCCTATGATTCCAACAATCTGGTTAATAAATATAATGCTTATAAATCATTGGTTCATGGATAACTGGCCTGGCTGGAGAAAGGCAAAGCCAGAGGAGGCGGCATTAATAAGGAAAGAAAAGGCGCCAACAGTTTCTGCAGCAAAACTCGCCCCTGCTGGCATTATAGTAGGTATTGTCATCGGGATTATTATCTATTTTATAGCTATCTGGTTGTTTCCAATACTTGGAAAATTAAAATGGGTTTATACATAGGAGGTGAAAAAATATGGATAATGAAAAAAAGAATGAAGATAAGGGTATGACTCGAAGAGATTTTGCAAAAAGCCTTGTTGTAGGTGGTGCTATAGGTGCAATAGGCATGATGGGTCTTTACTCTTATAGTCCATGGCGTAAAAAACACTTTGCAAAGGTTGAACCTAAACAGATAGATATTGGCGAGTGTAAAAGTATAAAAATAATCAACATCTCTGAAACAAGCTGGTTTGATAATAAGG
Organism: Deltaproteobacteria bacterium; assembly: GCA_029777945.1. Classification (GTDB taxonomy): domain Bacteria; phylum Desulfobacterota; class Syntrophorhabdia; order Syntrophorhabdales; family Syntrophorhabdaceae; genus JAKORG01. The sequence continues at coordinate 30,249 of JAKORG010000053.1, forward strand.
TTCTTATGGGGGACATAAAGGGTGCAGGTGGACTTCTTGTAAATCAATATGAGTATAACTGGCCTCCTTTTTCAGATATAAAAGGAAAGTTGGGTAAGGGTTCTTATGAGACTGGCATAAAACACATAAAACAGTATTTGCCAAATAATCTTGAAAAGGCATGGCAATTCCAAATGGAAAACGCAGTTCATCCTGAAAATGCAGGGGGTTATGCATGTCTTATTGATGTTGAGCTTTTGGATGGTTCCCATAAAAAGATACTTCTCGATAGTGGATGGGCATATAACTGGATGGATGAATGCTTCAAAAGAGAGGGCATTGACAAGATGCTCATGAAAAAGGAGATAGATTTTCTTGTGATTTCCCATGAGCATTTTGACCATTTCTGGGGACTCCCTGTCACATTAAAATACTATCCTGATATTACAATCTATGTGCCAGAAGGGTTTTATCCAGAGGGAAAACAATACCTTAAAGATAGTGGCCATAGAGGAAAAGTAATTACAACAAAGCCTGGCTTAACACCCCTTTTCCCGGGGTGTGCCCTCTATACCTTTGCAATACCAATTATTTGCAGGGTCTACGGAGAACAATCCCTTTACTTCAACGTAAAGGATAAAGGTCTTGTATCTGTAACAGGATGTTGCCACCAGAGTATTATTCAGTTCGCTACTACAGGTCGCAACACAATTAAATTCAAAAAACTTTACGGTGTATATGGTGGTCTCCACATCTCTCCTTTTGAGGATTGGGACCCCAAATATGATGACCTTGTCATAGCTTTTAAAAATTACGATTTTGAAAAGGTGGGTTGTAACCATTGCACAGGTATTGTTACAGCAAAAAAGTTTATTGAAGCTGGTTATCCGGTTGTAAAAGGTACTGCAAGGTTTCGTTCAAAGGACACAGCGTATCTTGGAAATGGAGATATAATAGAATTTTAAAATAGTTACAAACATATTGATGTTTTATAAAAAGCGGGGAATATTTTTTCTAATAAATTCCTCTTATACTTTTTCTATCTTTTTTTTAAAGTGCTAATAATAAATTTTATTTTGCAAACATAGAACCTGTATTGTTAAAATTATTAAGACAGTGAGATAGAGCATGTTCGAATTGAAATTCAATCAAGATCTCTGTTACCATTGCAATACCCAGGCATGTTTGACTAAATGTAAATTCATGGATATTGACAATGCTACTGCAAAAAATGAGATATTAAAGATAGTCCGTGGTGAAGATTCATTTGTGCTCCATGAATGTGTAACCTGTTATGCCTGCGAAGAATATTGCCCTTATGGCAATCATCCTTTTTATCTTATTGTAGAAAGACAAGAGGCCCTTGGCATCACACCACAGCCATTGCCTCTTGTCAAAAGGGCTATCAATATTAGCATTCCCTTCAGGGGTGAACCAGAGATAAATGAGATAAACGGTCCTGTAATAAATTTGGGTGCCTTTTCTCAACTGAAAAACAAGATACAGGGTAAATTATTTGATGGTCTCTCGATCATATCATCAGACGAAAGAAAGATGTTCCACTATTTCTGTCAGCTAATGTATCTACACTATGGCAAAATTTCTTTAATAAAAGAGAGGTTGCCGAATGTAATATCCACAATTACAAAACATAAGCCAGCAGAGGTGATATGTTTTCATGACGAATGTTATGGCGCATATACCTCGTTCTGTAATGCCTATGGTATCTCTGTTCCATTTAGACCTGTCCATCTTTTCGAATATCTTTTTAGCCGTCTCATAAAGCTCAGGGATCTAATTAAGCCCATAAATATAAAGGTTGCATACCAGAGACCATGTTCCTCCCGCCTTTGCCCTGACAAACATCTATATGTAAACCGAATCTTTGAATTAATAGGTGCAGTATTGGTAAAGAGGCAGTTTTCAGATGAGAATGCCCTATGCTGTGGTCTAACCATTCAAGGCCAAAAAAAAGAAGGTAGCAGAAAAAGGGCACTTGAAATACAGAGGAAAAATATTGAAGACATAGAGATGGCAGGTGCCGAGGTCTGTGTCTTTAATTGCCCTGCCTGTTTTGATACGTTGAGCATAAAGCTAAAGGAGCGTAATATAATACCTACATTTATGAGTGACCTTTGCAGGATTTCAATAGGGGAGATATCTTTTAATGACATAAAGATGAGTGGATAAGATGGACAGCATATACAATGCACTTTGTGATATAGTAGGTAAAGAGTACTGCTCTAATCTTCCTGAAGAAATATATATTTACTCCTATGACCTCGGAACAGCAGAACCAAAAAAACCTGATTATGTAGTGTCTCCAAGGACAGTAGAGGAGATACAAAAGATTGTGCTTCTTGCAAGGGATAAAAACATACCTCTTGTCCCTTTAGGTGGTGGGTTATCCCTCGCCGGTCTGGCAATCCCCCAAAAAGGGGGCATAGTAATAGACCTTAAACGGATGGATAGTATTATAGAGGTAAATGAGAGGGCAAGATATGCCGTAATTGAATGTGGGGTCTCCCAGGGACAGCTTATATCGTATCTCAAAAAACACCACCCCAACCTTACCCATTCAGAGCCAGGTGCCCCACCTGCTGCAACTGTAGCAGGAAATATCATAATCCACGGTCAGGGCGACCTTGCACATCCCTATGGATTTTCATCGGATATGGTGTTAGGACTCGAAGTCGTTCTCCCATCTGGTGATATCATACGCATAGGTTCGTGTGCCCTTGGGTCAGGTTGGTTTACCATTCATCCACTGCCTGATATAGGGCTATTTCTTGGATGGTGTAGGACAACGGGCATTATAACAAAACTATCGATAAAATTATTTCCAGCAAAAAAGATAAGGGGGACAGGAACCTTTGTGGTAGAGGACGAAGAGCTAATCCCTGAAATTATATACAAGATTACACATACACAAATTCCAGAAGACATCATTGTTTATAGTAGGGCAATCCCACCATTTGCTAAAGGATTGCATCATATTACAGTGAATTTAGCTGCTGACTCTGAAAAGGAGCTTGAGTTCAAACAGGAGCTCATCTGGGATGATACCCTCGGCGAATATATAAAAAACGATCTTGGAGGATATCTTGGATTTACAAAAGAGCTTGAGAGGCCTCAAATATCCAAGACATCGGATTACAAAAAAGGTGGTGGATTTGAGTATGTAGGAGGTATTATGCCCATCGATACATATCCACAATGCTACATAAGAGGCCGTGAGATATCGGAAAAACATGATATACCCTATACTGTAACTGCACGAATAATTGGGCTTGCCCACTCAATGATGTTTGCCTGGACATATGCATTCAACAGGGCAGACGAAGAAACAATAAAAAAGGCGCGTGAGGCCCTATATGAAACAGATGAGCTTGTCATAGAGTTAGGCGGTGTTATCTGGAAACCTGGCATATACGGACAGAGATTAGTTATGGATAGACTCCATCCTGGAACCAAGAATTTGATGAAAAAGATTAAAACAATAATCGACCCTCTTGGGATTATGAACCCTGGAAATTGGGAGTTGTTATAATGACCCTTAATGATTTCCAGTATAGCAATATTATTCATAGGTGTTTTAGGTGTGGCTATTGTAAGTTTCCCGTCGACTGGACAGATGTAAACAACTGTCCGCCTTATGCCCGTTTTAGGATGGAAAGTTACTCTTGCGGAGGCAGGCTCTGGCTTACAAGGGCATGGCTCAACGAGCAGATAAACTGGTCAGAATATCTTGCTGAGATCCTTTATTCATGCACAACATGCAAGAACTGCGAGATTAAATGCCCCCTTCGTTTTAATGTGGATATAGTTAACATGGTCGTTAGTGCAAGGGCTGAAATGGTAGAGGCAGGTAAGGTGCCAAAGGCAGTAAAGGATTTTTTGCAGAACATCGAACTTTACGGAAATCCTTATGGTGCAAGCAGAACAAACCGCATTGCCTGGACAAAGGGAATAGAAATAGACCGATATAATGGTCATGAATATCTTCTTTATATTGGATGTGCAGGTTCTTATGATATTAGGGCACAGAAATCATCAAAGGCTTTAGCCCAGATATTACTTAAGGCAGGGGTTTCCTTTGGTGTTCTGGGAGATGAGGAAACCTGCGATGGCAACGAAACCCATAATCTTGGTGAAAAAGGGCTTTTTGAACTCCTTGCAAATAAAAACATTAAGACTTTCAACAAAATGGGGGTTTCAAAAATCATAACCCTGTCTCCTCATGCATTCAATGCATTCAAAAACTATTATCCTTCATATGGTGGTAATTTTAATGTTTTTCATTATACGCATATCCTAAATAGTCTTCTTAAAACAGGGAGAATCAAATTTTCTGACTCCTTTCATAAAAAAACAGTATTCCACGATCCCTATTTCCTTGGGCGATGGAATGGTGAGTATGAAACACCAAGGGAGATTTTAAGAGTAATCCCCGATATAGAACTCATGGAAATGGAAAAAAATAGGTCAGGCGCCCTTTGTTGCGGTGGAGGCAGTGGAAACTTTCAGATGGATCTTTTAGGGGGAAGTGAGAGTAGCCCTGCAAGACGCAGAATAAGAGAGGCGTATGAAATGGGTGCCCAAATTATTGCTGTTTCTTGCCCTAAATGTCTTATTATGCTTGAGGATGCAATAAAGGCAGAAGGTATGGATGATAAACTCTCTGTTATGGATATCTCTGAGATAGTGGCAAAAGCCTGCAACATTTAGAAAATTAAAGCTGTAAGTTAAATTAAGACCTTTTTTTGCATTTTTTTAAACAGTTCTTGCACATAAGATTAGCGTTGTATATTTCGTAAAATCTTTCAGGGTATTTGTTGTAGAGATATTCCCATTGAATAATGGCTAAAATAGAGAGGAAAAGGATTGAATATGTCCAGAATGATTTTATAAATATCATGGGAGAGAATGCCATAAGATACCCCCAATTGTTGATTCTGCATGTATTACAGCACTTGTTCCCAATGATTGCCTGGAAAGGACACCAGATTGTAGCGCAAAATTCATCCATAAAAATGAAAAAAATCACTATTATAAATATCCATAGATCGCTTAGCAGTTGAGCCTTTCTCCATAACCACATGGTAAGCACCAGAAGAACCCAATATATGGCAGACCTTATTGCACCGTTATCTATTTTCCTCTTGTATTTCAGCAATCTTTCCCTTTTTGAAGGGCTATCGTCTCCAGCCTCTCTGTAGTTTTTACCGTAAATTTTTCCGAGATTGATCTTTTTATTTAGGGAAGGGATAAATCTTTTTAATAACACTAAAACCGTTAGCAACCACAAAATATGATAGGTTTTAACAGAAAAAAATACATTATAGGTAAAAAACCCTTTTAGCACATCAGGCTTGATTATGGCCATCACAAAAGAAATAATTAAGATTGACCCTTTTATTGCAAGTTCGAGGATGTTTTTGTTTGTCTTCATGTAAATTACCCCTCCCTTACAGAAGGGGACTTCTCAAAGAAAAAGTCATAAGATTATATTTTTCTTTAATCCTTCTTGGCATTTAGTTTTCTGTTTATATTATCATTTGTTCTACAAGTCAATACAATAAAAATTCTTTTTTGAGGTCTATCCATTGGAATTGCAATTTTAAAAGTCTTCTTTTAAATAATCTAATTTGGCCTTTGATACCCCTTTAAATCAAGGGTTATGTAAAAAAACCCGAAGCTAATCAGGGTTTCTGCAATATGCTGTCTGTTTTCTATAATTTTTACCATCTCATCTTCTTTTACTTCTATACGGGCAATGCTTCCATGGTATCTTACTCTAACGTCTTTTATGCCCAAATTTTTTATATACTCCTCTGAAAGATCAATAAGTTTTAGTATTTCTTTTTTTATAACCGTTTCATGGGGTATTCTTGTGGCAAGGCATGAAAAAGAAGGCTTATCATATGTGGGAACCAAGAGCATCTTGGAAAGCTCCCTTATTTCCCTTTTATTCAGACCTGCCCTAAGCAAAGGACTTATTATACCCAACTCGTTACATGCCTTCATGCCCGGTCTGTAATCGTCTAAATCGTCAATATTAGAACCTTCTATGACATATTCAAAATTATAGGCATCTGCTACATTCCGTGCCTTCTCCATTAAATGCCTTTTACAGTAATAGCATCTATTTGAATCATTTTTTAAAAAATTCGGGTCATCTAATTGCCCTGTTTCAACGATTTCGCACTTACAATCCATTTCTTTGACAAGATTTTTTGCAAGGGCAAGTTCTCTTTCAGGAAAGGCAGGGAAATTACCAATAAAAGCCACGACATTCTGCTTGCCTAAAACATCCCTTGAAATCTTTAAAAGCAGTGAACTGTCAACGCCACCTGAAAAGGCAACGACAACCCTTTTGAGGTTCTGTATATTTTTTTTAAGTTTTTCGTATTTCTGTTTAAATGTTAATGATAAGGCCATGACCATAAATAAAAGGCCCTGGAGCTATGTCCAGGGCCAAGCCTTAAAAACCATTTTTTATGCCACCTTAGCCTGCAGTCTATCTAAGGTCTCAAAATATGCCTCTATCCTTGTGCGGATTTGAGTCTCTGAATAAAACCTCTGATCGCCCATATCGCTTTCAAACACAAGGGCTGGAATGCCTGTTCTCTTTACGAGGACATCTTTTAATGTAGGCACGGCAAAGGAAACTGCCTTGCAACTCCTGTTCATAAACATAATCATACCGTTTAATGAATACCTCTTGAAGAGGTCCATTGCCATTTCAGCTCTATCTTCAAGAGTGGAATTTGAAAATCTTGAAACATAATTTTCAGCGAGAGTAACAAGGGGGTCCTTGTCAAGGTCGAATTCAAAGCTCCATGCATGGACATAAAGGGATGTGAGTATAACACCACCGTATGAACCAAGCAATTTTGCATGGTCACTGAATTTGAACCATACCGGCAGGTTTTCCCAGTAAAGACGATATTTTTCTTTATCCTTTGGAAGCACGCCAATACCTTTATCTGCTTTTTCCTGAAACTCTTCACACAGGGTCCTGTAATATTCAACACATTCAGGTGTTCCCCTTCTGTAGACTGCTATTGCCATACCAATTAATGCGTCAAATATGCTAATCGGTGATGGTTTATACTGTGCCATATCGAGAAATTTTTTGTAGAGTCTACTTGATTCTGCAGAATATTTCATAACTTCGTTCAGTCTGTCGTAATCAAATTTCTTCTTTGTAACCTCTTCAAGAAAACTTATTAGCTCTTTAAGCTGAATAACACAGTACTTGATAATCTCTTCTCTTGCCTTTTTATCCATAATGTATTCAGGGGTGTCAAAAACAAATACAGGAAGATTTCCCCTTCTTGCAAGCACCTGAAACCATTTAGTTAATGTAAAACACTGGGCATTGCATGCAAGAAATAGGTCAGGCTCTGGTATGCCCCTCGTAACGGTTATGCCTGTTTCTCTATAACCTAAATCACTTCTCGCATATGCACATAGATGACTGGTATAGCCTAAACTTTCAGTTACAGAACAGAGCTGGGCCCCTTTTTTTGCTGTAAGATTTGCAACAGCATGGTTTTCAGGATATATGGGTATTATATCGTGGGCTACGAATATTTCAACAGGAGATATAGCCGTTGTATAGCCTATCAATTTGCCAAGCTCGTGGGCACGAAATGCCTCGTTCATATAATCTTCTGTTATCTTCTTTGATAACATTTGAGATTTTGTTAGTTCCTTTTTTGGTTTTTCTGTTTTTTGTGTATCACTCATAGAGCGCCCCCTTTCAAAGATTCAAAGAATGCCTGAAGTCTTGTCCTCAGGTGAGATAAAGACAGAGTCTGATACTCTGTGTCCATTACATGGAAAGGTATGCCTTCTTTTCTCAACATATTTTTAAGATCAGGAAGGTCATATTCCTGAGATTCACAGAATTCAATATGTATGTAGATAACTGCCTTTGCATTATTTTCTTTATACAATGTTTTTATCTCTTCAAAATTTCTGTAAACATTATCATGGATCGGCGAAAAGAACATCCTGTTCATATGTCTATCTACCAGTGCATCTACTGGATTTCCATTCTGTGCTACGACGCCATCAATGTAGCGTGTTCCTGTAACCAGTGTATCTGCTACAATATTCAACTTGATCTCATCAAATAGTGCATACACCTCAGGAGGGTCACATGTAATACCTGCAAGGACAATATCCGTATAACCTTCGCCTTTCTGTGGTTTTAGCCCATCTTTTATTCTTTTTAGACTTTTGTTGAATTCTTCCTTGTCCACCTGCATGGACAATTTTATAAGGGAAAACAATTCTTTGTTGGTTAAAGCAGCCGGATTTTTCTTTTTAAAATCGTAGATTTCTTTCAGTAACTTTTTGTTCTCGTTAAAAAGAGCTATGGAACTATTTAGGCCATCATCTGTTATCTTTCTGTTTGTCCAGTTACTCAAAGATGAGATTAGCCTTTCAATTTCCTCCTTTGTCCAATACCTTGCACTTGGTCTATCAACCTGGCGTGGGGCCAAAAAACATTCAGTATACTTATCGGGAAAGTGAATTCTCCATATGTCTGATAGGTGCTGGGTTGTATCACATACCTGGGGCAAGACAAAACCGTCAAAAAGGTCACCTTCATAGCTCATTACAAGTTCAAGATTACTCCTTGCTAATGAACATGCATTGTCAGGGAGGCGGCTTGGTGCCTTTTTTAAAGGTTTATCTGTCCCAATTAGTGAAACAGGGAGAAAATCAAAGGCATGGATGACCTCTTCAGGAACATCAGGGATAGTGCTACCTATAACCTTTTTGCCTTTTTCTTTAACCCATTTTCTGATAGACGGAAATGGGTCTTTTGTTAACTCCACAACTTCTTTTAAGCTCAAATTGTCCCACATAATGCCTCCAGAAATTAAAAAAATTTTCCTTATTTTAAAAGCCTGACCATCATTTGTCAAGGATTGAAATTTCAAAAAAAATTAATATTTACTGTAATGTTTACTTTTTAAAACGAAATGTCTTTATATAAAATTTTAGAATGAAACCAATGCATACCATGATAAGGCTAAAAATCTGCCCCATTGTTAACACGCCAAAGATAAATCCGATTTGGGCATCGGGCTCACGAAAAAACTCACAAAATATTCTAAATATACCATAGAGTATAATAAACAATGCAAGCACATCGCCTTCATATTTTTTTCTATCTTTATATAACCACAGTATTATAAAAAGGCATATCCCTTCCAAAAACGCCTCATATAACTGTGACGGATGCCTGGGTATATTGTCTGTGCCAGGAAAAACCATAGCCCATGGAACAGAAGATGGTTTTCCATATAATTCACCATTTATAAAGTTTCCGATTCTGCCAAATGCTAATCCAAGGGGACACGTAGGTATGATGAGGTCGGCTATTCTAAAAAAATCCATGTTCCCCTTTTTAATAATAATGAATCCTGCAACAAAAGCACCTATTAACCCTCCATGGAAGGACATACCACCGTGCCAGAATGCAAAAATCTCAACGGGATTTTTAATATAGAAATCGAGATTATAAAAAAGAATATACCCTAATCTTGCACCGACTATCAAACCAAGTATTAGATAAAAATAAAGGTCATCGATAAACTTACGGCTTATGTCTACGTACTTATTTTTTATCTGATACAAAACTAAAAAATATGAAGTAGCAAAACCAAAGATATACATAAGACCATACCATCTTATAGCAAATGGTCCCACCTTTACAATTACAGGATTAATATTAGGATATTGCATGTTATTTTTTATTCCCCCTGTCTAAAACCTTTTTAATGTGCATTTTTAATTCATCTGCACCCTTGAAAACAACTCCATAGAATCCAAATATTTCTTTTGCCTTTAAAACATATGATTCTGTATCATCAACATAGAAAACCTCATGACCGTTAACATCTGCTCTATTAAATATTTCTTCAAAAATCCTTTTTTTAGGTTTTTTTGCATGCACCTCGTATGATAATATCCACTCATCAAATACATGCACAATGGGATAATTTTCTTTGATATAGGTAAAATGAAGTTCATTTGTATTGCTTAAAATAAAGAGCGGATAACCCAGCTGTTTTAAATTAAGTATAATTTTATTTACCTCAATGTCCTCTTTAAAAATATGTGTCCAAATTTCTTTAAAGTCTTTGAAATCCATCTCAAGGCTATATCTTTTGCAAATTATGTTAAAAAATTCTTTAGAATTTATATAACCTTCTTCGTAGGAATTAATAATGCCATGCTCTACATCAAATAAATATGTAAACATCTCTTGAGGACTGAATAGCTCTTTTTTCGATGACCAAGCAAGGAGTTTTTCCGGTATCTTTCTATGGTCAAAAGGCAATATGACATTTCCTAAATCAAAAACAAAGATTTTAATCATATATAAACACCTTTATAGGCTTTAATGGTTCATAAACATTATAGGGGTCGCTTAAATGCTGCCATCCGCATATATGTAGAAATCTCTTCTCATTATGACATCTCATGATAAGGGATATTTTATTCTTCATATGAATATCTCTGATTCGCATTTCTTCAGTATATTCAAATGTTTTTATACCTTTTTCAAAATAAAGCCTTGTGAATATAAGCTCAGAGTTTGTTTTTTCTTCATTCTTTAAATCAATAAGAGACCTAAGGTTATTAACATCCAGCAGTTTATCAATATCCTTTAATTTTATTAAGGAAAATATATCCAAATCAATAAGATATAAATATCCCCCATAATCTCTTACATATTCTTGAGCTGCCTTGTATTCATAGGGAATATCTAAATAAGCATATATGTCTCTTATGTATTTGTTTGTAACATGACCTGTATTGTTACAGAATTTTATCTTTTTCAAATTTTCTTCAAGTTTTTGTTTATAGTAATCAGCCATCTTTTCCCTGAATGTCAGTCCATAATTTGATAATTCTAATGTTATTACCTGGGGCATCTCTTTTTTTAGCCATTTTATAAGCATCTCTTTACTCGAAATATCTCTATGGATGATGCCAAGCATAAAAAAGACCTTATCCTCATCCATATCTACATCTACCATAAATCCTTTTATGCCTTCTACTTTTTTCCTTATTTTTTAATTGGTCTTGTTATAAAAATACCATACAAAGGATCTTATAACAAAAAAATGATGTCAAAGGATTTTCATGCAAGGCTTATGCTTAGGAGATGTTTATTTGAAAATTTATAATATTTTTAAACCTTACAGGATTTAAAAAGGGCAGGCATGCCCCGCCCTTTTTTGTTTAAATAATCATTTTCTAATGTTAGGTCTCACCGTGATACTTAAATGATATATTTACCCTTGCCCTGTATGTTGTAACTTTTCCGTTTTCAAGGGTCATGTCGAGCTTTACAATCTCGGCAATTCTTAAATCTTTTAAGGTCTTAGAAGCAGTTTCAACAGCTGTTTTGGCAGCATCTTCCCAAGACTTTGTGCTTGTGCCCACAATTTCAATTATCTTATATACACTGTCAGGCATAATACCCCTCCTTTTAATTTTTATAAAATTTATTTCACCCCCCTCTTTTTAAAATTAAACTAAATTAATTAAACTGTCTATTTTTAATGGGTAGCATTGATTTAAATTTTTGTCAAGAAAGAAAAATTATGCCCAATTTATAAAAAAGAATGGCGGCACTAAGTTTATATTCCCGTAATTTCTTTTATGCCTTATATAATAAATTGAATCAAGGTCAACAAAATCGAATTGTCCTGTCCCGCAGGCAAGGTAGATTCCTGCTGACAGGCCTATCATCGTTTCTGTCATACAGCCAATCATGAGTTTTAATTTATGCCTTTTTGCTATTTCTATCATTCTTTTTGATTCTAAAATCCCGCTTTTAGCAACCTTAATATTTACTCCATCGCAGATATTTTCTGAAATAACACGATTCAATTCGCAGGAACTAAAAACAGTTTCATCGAGTATAATAGGTATATGGGAGTATTTTTTTATGACCTTCATACCTGAAAAATCGTTTTTTTTAAGGGGTTGTTCAAAACACTGGATTATGTAACCCTTTTTTTCCATAATATCCTGGAGTTTTAAAAAGGTCTTTTCAGTAAAACCTTGATTACCGTCAAGACGTATAGTATGGCTACTGGTAGAATCATTTAAAATTTCATTTACCTTAGAAAGTAATAGAATGTCCTGTATCACATCCCCGCTTAATTTTAATTTAAATATTTTAAATCCTTTTTTAATTCCATAATTAAGCCATGAATTTATAGCATTCAAATCCGTCAAAAATGGTATGGTTATATCTGTCTCTAAATTTTTAAGTCTTGCACCCCAATACGTATATTCATCGATACCAATAACATTAAGGTATGCCCTGAATAAAGCAACCTCAATACCTGAAACTGTCATAGGATACATGAAAAATCTTCTTCTCAAAAATTGCACAATTTCTTCAAAATCTTCTATCGGTTTGTTTTGAATCTGTTTCTTTGTATATGTTAATATCTCTTTTATGGCCTCTATGGTTTCTAATTTTGAAACAAAGCTTGTGGGGCATTCGCCTAATCCATATGAACCATTGTCCAGAGTAATCTTTACCAAGACACTCATCATCTCTTCTTTGCTGCCGAGGGATGTGGAGAATAAAACCTTTAGTGGTTTTATTACGGTTTTCACACTCAAATTTTTAATTATCATCGCTATATAACTCTTTTAAAGTATACAAATCTGTCTTCAATTTTAACAACGCTATCCTTTAATTGGGATAGCTTTATGCCAAATCTTTGAAAAAATTCTATCTCTCTAACGAGAGTTTTTGTCTCATATGCCTCAATAACTTTTTCTTCACCGGCATACAATACTACATGGACAATCCTTTCGGGGTTGTTCTTTTCTGATAAAAAAATAAGGTCCCCTATCTTTATTTCATCTGGTAATATATCTTTTGACACCAACCACTGGTCTTTTGCATCTCTGGGCAAATCAATATCTACGGTTCTATAAGAAAGATTAACAAGCCCAGAACAATCAACACCTGTAGGTATATTTATTTCAGGCGTATAAATACTTCTACCGCCCCATAGATAAGGAGTTCCAACAAACAATCGGGCAGTGTTGATGATCTGTTGTCTTAAATCCCTTTCATGGAACATTTCTTGTTTTAAAAAGGCATCGTCTTTTTTTATCCATCCAGTCTCTCCTTTGATTAAAAAAACTTTATAGAAGTCCTTTGATTCACATATCTCGTCAGAAATATATAGCCTTGTACCCAAAAGGAGATTTAATAAAACTTGCGATTTTTCTGTAGGCTCATTAAAAACCTTAGATATCTTGCTTTTTATTATTAAACTTTTGCCAGTTAAAACCTTTTTTAAAGATATAATATTTTCATCTCTAATCCATCCTGGATAACCCTGCCAGGTCTTTTTTTTTCCAAAGGTCTTTTGTTCCTCTGCTTCAATATAACACCAACCCCTTTCTTTTTTTTTCAAAATCACTTTTTCATTATATAAGACCTGTGTTTCCTGCAGTTCATCGTGGGTGTAGACAAATTCCATCTCTTTCGGTTCTCTTCTTAAGTTTCCTACAGGAACAGAAACAAGGAAAAAATTAGACATAGTTTTATCTTCTTTGTTTTTCAATTTTTCAGATATTATCACGAAATATCATATGAAAAAAATCAATTCAAGGAAAATGAACACACTTTTTTGAAAGTATGCTATAATTATAAACATGAAAACCATATGCACGAATAAAAAGGCATACCACGATTACCATATAGAAGATAAATATGAGGCCGGGATTGTATTAACAGGAACAGAGGTAAAATCTTTAAGAGACGGTAATGGGAATCTAAAAGATAGTTATGCAAAGATAAAAGATGGGGAGCTCTACCTTATAAATGCACATATAAGCCCCTATTCATATGGAAATATATTCAATCATGACCCAAAAAGGGACAGAAAGCTTCTTATGCATAAAAGGGAGATAAACAGACTTTTGGGTAAAGTAAGTGAAAGGGGGTTTACAATCGTGCCTTTAGCATTATATTTTAATAAGAAAAACAAGGTAAAGGTAGAGCTTGGTCTTGCAAAAGGCAAAACCCTTTACGATAAAAGGGAAGCTATAAAGAGAAGAGATGAAAAGCGACTCGCTGAGAGGGAAATGCGAATAAGATAAAAAAGGATTTTTTATGGGGGCGATAGGTTTCGACAGGGAAGTGTGGGTCAGAGAGGCATGCCGGGGAACTGCCAACCCGAAAAAAGGCAGACCTAAATATAACTGCAGACTCTCACGAGTACGCATTAGCCGCATAAGACGGCTACATCATCTAAACTTTCTGCCTGCTTTAAGTTTAGAATGGTGTGATTCAAGCAGGATAGCCTTTCTTGACACCTATAGAGAAAGGCGAAATTTTATAGGTTTGGATGTAAGAAAACCTGTCAGTGGGTGCTCTTTCATCCGAGATAAAAACACTGACTAAGCATGTAGTCTCTTTGCATCTCAGCTTTCTTGGACGCGGGTTCGATTCCCGCCGCCTCCACCATCTAACTTATTGAAATCATTAGAGGTAGCTTCCAGAAACCCCCCAAAAAAACTGTCCCCAAACTGTCCCCAGACGAGAATTTACTGTCCTGGACTGGATTTGCATGGAATATGAATGATAACACTTAATAATTATTAGGGATTTATTTGGCACACCTCTTATTACTGTTACCGATATTTTTTTGTGCTAAAAAAAACCAGAAAGACCTCATAAAGATAGAAAGTCGGGAGAGATTTTCCTGATAAAGAGTTAGCCTTGTGTTATTGAACCCGGAGAGTGGTTTCCCGCTTGCCGCCTGATTCCAGGCGTCTTTGGTTGCCTGATTTTCTGCCTGCCAGGCCATTACCGCTATGGTAAAATAGTCCCTGATCTGAAGCTGATTATCAGTCCTGGGGTTTACAGAGATGGCATACTGCCTGCTGTATTTGATCCACTTCCATTTGGCATAGACTATCGTATCTACAAAGGCGCCGCTGGCGTCAATGGACATCAAAGGCCTGGTTACTTTTGCCATAGTCTTCTCACCTCATCAAAAAGGTTATGATTGCATTCTTCACCGGGGCAAAGACTGATTGCTCCTCTACTAATAGCGAGATTTAAGGATATGCTACTCAAGTTGTAGAAATAGGCTTGAATAATTTTGATTATTTCTGTTGAAAAACGCACTTTGATGTTGTATATTGTATTTAATTTAAGTCTTTTGCTTTCTTATGAGGTGGAAGAATTAGAGGAGAACTTAAGATGGATAAAGAGGTTTTGACTGTCAAGCAGGTTGCCGAGTTCTTCCAGATGGATGAGAGGACTATTTATAAACTGGCAAAGCAGGGAGATATCCCATCCTTCAAGGTGTCCAATCAGTGGCGTTTTTTAAAAAAGGATATAGAAAGCTGGGTTGAAAAGAAAAAAAGCGAGGTTATGGGAAAAGCAGAAAAACCCCTTAGGGAGTAGAATTGAAAAATGACAAAGAAGCAACTTACATTCTTTAAAGAAGAAGATAAAAAATTGATTAATTTAAAAGAAGCAAGTATCTGGGCTTCCCAATATCTAAATCGTAAAATTACCATCTCAAATATATCATATCTAATTCAGTATGGGAGAATAAAAAAATACGGAAATGATGGAAATCCTCTTATAAATATAGAAGAATTAAGAGATTATTATGATTCTTTTTCCAAGGAAAAAAAATGGCGAAATATGTTAGGGGAGGATGTTAATTGGCATCTTTCTTTTTCTCAATATAGAGAAGCAGAAAGAACAAAACATGTTCATAGATTGCATCCTTACAAAGGTAAATTTATCCCTCAATTGGTAGAATATTTTCTTGATTCTCACACGGATGAGTTTAAAAAAGAGGTATATTTTTATAAAGACGATATAGTATTGGACCCATTTTGTGGAAGCGGAACAACATTGGTTCAGGCAAACGAATTAGGAATGCACGCCATTGGGATAGATATTTCTCCTTTCAATGTTTTGATTTCCAATGTAAAAGTTGAAAAGCATAATTTAATTTTAATTGGAGATACGATTCGTAAATTGAATTCAAAACTAAAAGAATTGCAGAAGACCAAAAATAATATAACTTTTGAAGAACATGTATTGTCAGAACTTTCAAAATTTAATAATAAGTATTTTCCCTCGCCGGAATATAAAAGGAAAGTTGCTAATGGGACAGTAAATGAAAACGAATACGCAAAAGAGAAAGAAAAAGAATTTCTTACTATTTATGATGGGTTGATACAGAAGTATCAAATTAAAATAAGACAGGATAAAAGTGAAACCTTTTTAGATAAGTGGTTTTTAGACCCTGTGAGAGAAGAAATAGATTTTTTGTCAGAAGAAATAAAAAAAATAAATAACATAGATGTAAAAAATGTTTTAACCATCATTTTAAGCAGAACTGCCCGTTCATGCAGAGCAACAACCCATGCTGATCTGGCAACTTTAAAAGAACCTGTTACTACTACCTACTACTGCAAAAAGCATGGAAAAATTTGTAAGCCAATATTTTCTATAAAAAAATGGTGGAAATTTTATACAATAGATACGCTAAATCGTCTTAAAGAATTTGATAAATTAAGAACAGATACAATTCAGCTGTGTTTAACTGGAGATAGTAGAACAATAAATATTTATGAGGAAATTAAAAAGAAAAACACAGAGTTTGCAGAAATGTTACTAAGACAAAAGATAAGAGGAATATTTTCTAGTCCGCCTTATGTTGGGCTTATTGATTATCACGAACAACATGCCTATGCATATGAGATATTTGGATTTGAACGAAATGACGGATTAGAGATAGGGTCTTTATCAAATGGTCAAGGAGAAGAGCAAAGAAATTCTTACATTAAAGGTATAGCTGAAGTGCTTATAAATTGCAAAAAGTATCTTCAAGACGACTATGATGTATTTTTAGTGGCTAATGATAAATTTAACCTTTATCCAAAGATTGCAGAATTAGCTGGAATGAAAATTGTTAATGAGTTTAAACGTCCTGTTTTATGCCGAGTAGAAAAAGACAGGGAAACACCTTATTCTGAATCAATATTTCACTTAAAGGAAAAGTGAAAAATGGCTCTTACAAAAGAACAAATAAAGAAAGTTGAAAACACTATTAGAGAAAGTCTAAGAAATAAATTTCTAACATATAAACCAGAAACAAGTAATATGCCATTTCATTATCGCCTACTTGGTCGGGATAGAATGGCATTATTTTCTTTTATCCATTCTTTGAATACCACTTTTGGCACTTCTATTTTTGAACCCGTAGCTGAAACATTGGCAAGTTTGAAATTTGCCCTGGCACAAAAACAATTTGTGGTAGGTGATACAATAACTGAACAAGCACAGCTTGAAATTCAGCATATTATGAATGAACTCACGATAGGAAAAAATCCAAATAAAGTAGAAGAAATTGAAAGAATAAGAAAAGTTGCTACTTCTGGCAAGATGAATAAGCTAAAGACTGTAAAAGTGGATTTATGCGTCAAAAGTAATGATGGGGCTGTTCATTTATTTGATTTAAAAACAGCCAAGCCAAATATCAGCAATTTCAAAGATTTTAAGAGGACATTATTGGAATGGATAGCAATCTATTTGTCAAAATATCCAGATGCAAATGTAAAGTCTTATATTGCCATCCCTTACAATCCTTATGAACCTAAACCCTATGAAAGATGGACGCTAAAAGGGATGCTGGATTTAGATAATGAATTAAAGGTTGCAGAGGAATTTTGGGACTTTCTGGGAGGAAAAGGATCTTATTTAGAACTGCTGGATTGTTTTGAAAGAGTAGGGATAGAGTTGTGGCCAGAAATAGATAAATGTTTTTCAAAATTCAAATAAAAAAACAATTTGCAAATGATGGTAGGTGACCACTGACCCCTGATGCCAATAATAGACACGAAACTTTACTCATGCTGCCTGCCTCACTTGTTGGTCTGTTCGGTCTGTTCCGTCTATCTGGTCTATTTCGTTTATCTCGTTTATCTTGTTTATTCTGTTGGTAATGTCTTTGATTGCTCCACCCCTTGTTTATTCAAAGGGACGTCCTTCAATTATTCAATAACTCCTCCATTATCTGCAATCCCGTCTCTTCCACTATCTTCTTCCCCCTCGTTACCGCATAACTGATGGCAGAGGGCGTCATGCCGACAAGTTCATGCCACAGGGTCGATATTATAAAGGGCTACGACTCTCTGTAATCCATGAAGACATTCCTTCTCTCTATTTCTCGAATCATAATGTGATGCAGGAATATCGAGTCTGGCCTGTCTTGGCATGATAGTTATGATAACAAGGGTGGTATTTTTGTGTCAATTGAAATATTGAAGGACGTACCCCCTTGTCCTCTGTTTGATTAAACGTAAAAAGCGACCGTGAAGACACAAAAAGACGACAAGCTGGAATTATGCGAATGTCTGATTGACAAATATATTGTCAAATAATATGATAGGATTATGGATGCAGGCGAGGAAGGTCCCATGGATATAAATCACAAAAATCTTACTGCCAGAATTTGTCCCCCCTTAATATTTTTTCTTTTAACCCTTCTGTTGATTATGCCTCCAATATCAATTGGCCTTGATTGCAATAATCCACCAAGAGGCTTCGGTGGGAGTTGGGCACGCGCCTATAAACAATGGTGCGAGAGCTGCGGTGGAACCTACTCGTCACGGGGACCAAGCTGCACTCCCGGACCCAAATGGGGAGGTGTCCAGCGAGGTACAGGTGTTCCAAGCTATGATTATGAAGCCGAGCGTCAGCGCCAAATCGAAGAGGAAAGACGATGCCTCGAAGCCGAAAGGCAGCGACAACAGGAGTTGGAGGAACAGAGAAGGAGAGAGGAAGAGGCAGCTAAGCTCAGACAGGAACAGTTTGAACGAAACAAGCAGGAGGCCCTAAGGAGCATGAAGGACATCGCGGAGGGCGAGTTGGGGCTTAAGGGTGCCGAAGCCGGAGCCCTGGGCCTGAAGGACATCGGTGACACGGGCACGGGCAGCCTCGGATTGAAGGATATAACAACCTCCGCAAGGGCGGATCATCCGCAAAAGGCCGAATGCGAGTGGGGAAATCTGGGTGCGTCCGTGGTCGATATCAGGTGCCTTGGTCTTGACCCTGACAAACCTATCTCCGTGGATCCCAATATTACAAAAGGAAAGGAACGGGTCTTCCCGGCACAGATCGATCCGAAGACCTTTGAAAATGCCAACTACAACAAGGGGTTCGAGACTCTTATGAGTTTTGACGCCGCCTCTGCCGCCATAGCCGTTGAGTACTTCAAAAAGGCACAGAAAGAACGCCCGAAAGACCCGCTGGTCAGGAACGGTCTGCTTCTGGCGCAGGACATCTACAAGGCCAGGCTGAAAAAGGAACAGGAAAAGAACGACCAAGCCCGCGCCACATACTTTACTTTACAGAGCTATGCCGCCATGATGATGGGCGATATGGAAAAGGCAAAAGATTATATTACAGAGGCACGGAAACTCGATCCGGAAAACAATAATACCAAGTTCGTGGAGTCCCTTGCTAAAATGGATTTGGCATTGAAGGGTACCTACCCTGCGCGGAGAGATGCATACAGGCTGGTTGCTAACAGCCTTGTATCTATAAACAGATACGGTGATCTTGCCGTAGCGGAAGTCATGCTTGAATCAGCGCGAGGGTTGCAGCCGGAGGACAAGTTTATCGACATGTTCCTTCAGGAGTTGCGAAATTATAGGGCCGGTCTTGTCCCGGCAACTACAAAAAACAAAAAAACACCTTAAGGATTTTACGTGAACGAGAAGATTATGAAGAAGATGCCTCTTACCGGCTTATTAATCTTTATTCTGATAGTCGCAACAGCAGCTCCGGTGTTTACCGGAGAAATACATGACGCGATACTGGCAAAAGATGTTACCAAAGTCAGGCAACTATTGGACCAAGGCGTAAACGTCAATGTCCTTGGCGAGTACAAGCGGACTCCGCTGCATTTTGCTGCCGCGTGGGGCAATATTGATTTGGTGAGACTGCTTATTGATAGGGGCGCAAACATAGACGCCCGTGATCACTTCAAGTACACACCGCTACATATGGCAGCTGAATCCGGCACCGCGGATATAGTTAAACTGCTGATTGAAAAAGGAGGGGCAGATGTGAATGCCCTGACCGAATATAAACAAACCCCGTTGCACAGAGCAGCCGGTCAAGGCATGGCCGATGCAGCTGCGCTGCTCATACAGAAAGGCGCCAACGTAAGTGCCCGGGACATGACTCAGAATACTCCGTTGCATGTAGCAGCCGAGTATGGGGACAAAGGTGCGGCAGGAAGAGGTAATAACGAGGAACTGATAAAGTTGCTAATTGAAAATGGAGCTGATATTAATGCCCGTAACAACACTGGAGATACCCCGCTACACAGCTTCGCCGTAGGATACAGTTCTACCAACAAGTTGGCGGCATTGCTTATTAATAAGAGGGCCGATGTAAATATCCGGAATAATAACGGGGATACACCAGCTATGATTGCGGAAAAAAGGGGGAAACCCGAGCGAGTTGCCATATTGCGCAAGACCGGCGGCGCTTCCGTGCGCCAGGACTTCGATGCCAAGCTTCAAAAGGTCGCAAAGGCAGGGGCTGTCTATCAAGACGACGTAGAGGTTATAGTGAAGCTCGCTCGCTCCCTTACCCCTCCACCGGTTGTACCTCGGGAAGTTCTGACAGAGATGACAAACGGCAAGGCAGCATTCAAACTTGCGAGGCAACCAAAGGACTACAAAGAAGCAGAAGAGCATTTCAAAAAGGCTTCGATATTGGCCCCATGGCTTCCGGAACCGTACTTTAATCTATCTGTTGCGCAAGAGAAACAATTCAAATGGGATGAGGCAAAGAGCAGCCTCGAAAAGTATCTCATTGCCGCCCCTGATGTGAAAGATGCCCAGGCAGTGAGACAGAAGGTTGCGGAACTAAACCTGCAGAAGAGACGCTGGGATGACTTCGAGCAGGAGGTAAACATAGGTGTCATCCTTTACAGGAAAGGGCCGGGCGAATATAACGAGGCTATTCAGCATTGGAAGAAGGCCGTTGAGCTGTTCCCGGAGCACCCTCGAATTGACCAGGTGTACTACAATATTGGCGAAGCGTACATGAACCAGTCCAACCTGGATGATGCGCTTAAATACATGCAGAAATCTCTGGAAGTGAACCCGAATACCGATATCGCTGCCAGATATAATAATATGGGCATAGTACTGGAAAGACGAGGAGATCGGCCAAAGGCATGCACATACTATAAGAAAGGTTGCACCCTGGGATCCAATGTAAGCTGCGGCAACCTGTCGAAGTGCCCGTAGGCTACCTGTGTTTTTATGATCTATGACAATAAATGAGGAGGATAATATGAGAAACGGGATCTCTTGGAAGGTACCTTTGTTGACGGCAATGTTTTTGCTCATTTCGATTCCAATGTTTATGGTGCAGTCTGTCCGGGCGCAGAACGATATTGACGTAAGCGGTATCTGGCGGTTTAAAGGACAAAATAAATTCCATATAGAATTCATTAAAAAGGGGGCGCAGCTCATAGCGACCTTCGTTTACGACGACGAAGCACTGAAACGGGACTACGGAGAGCGCCTTCCGTTCTTCACCGCAACTCTCAATGGAAATAAATTTAATGGACGGATGGACTACTATCAGAGCAAAGGAGCCATTGTAACGGGGCGAATTAAAGACAGTAAAACCATCGAATTCATCGACGGATCAAGATCAGGAGAGAATGTGTTGTATCGAGAGTAGGGGAAGTGCGGGAATGAACTCATTGGCAGTTACGAAGCCATATACATTCAGCAACCGCAAAAAACAAAAGATGCCTTAAAAATTTTAGTCGATGGAGTGAATCAAGACTTTTGGATGTGGACAAGGGGACGTCCTTCAATTATTCAATAACTCCTCCATTATCTGCAATCCCGTCTCTTCCACTATCTTCTTCCCCCTCGTTACCGCATAACTGATGGCAGAGGGCGTCATGCCGACAAGTCTTGCCACTTCCGTTACTGTGGCGTTCATATCATGGACGGCAATATGACATAAAAGGCTTCGGGCCTCAACATTTACCCTGCGGGTCAATTTTATAAAGGGCTGCGACTTTTGCAGCTACATTTTCTATAGTGTGCCCCTTATTCTTAAGCGCTAATTTACGTTCATAATGCTCCTTTGCTTCTGTCAGGATTTTTAGAACAAAATTGCTGTCGCCCAGTATCCTCTGGTCTCCCTTTACCCTCTGTCTTTGATTTTTTATCTCCGACCAACCACCGAGACTTCTTTTTAGACCTCCTCCGGATAATTCGTCTTTTCTGCCCTGATGGATGCCGTCCTCTACATATGAACGATAGGCGCTTCTTGCATCTTCGATACTTTTTCCGAAGAAGCGCAATACATAATCTGTATCCTGCCAGGGTCTTTCTTTTTTGCCCAGTATGGCACTGTGTCCTGAGTAGGCAAAGCTGTCAAGTCCGGCGATGGTGGATACAATGTTGGCCCTGATTGGATTTAGATGTATATAACGAACGAGTTGTACAAAATAGGTGTCTTCCTAACAGATTATTGATTTATAATAGTTTTGGAAAAGCTGGCCTGTTCTGTGATAACGACGATTGAAAGAGACGGCATATCCCGTAAGGAGCTTCCTCATCAGAAAGGCTATGCCCGAAGGGCCACTTCTTACAAGAAAGTGGGCATGGTTTGGCATCAATGCCCAGGCATAGCAGATTGTCTTCGTTTCCGTTAAAAGGGAGGCTAACCGGTTCAAAAGATCATCCCGATCTCTGTCATTCCGAAAAATGTTCCTTCTCTCTATTCCCCTTATCATAATGTGATGCAGGGTACCAGAAATATCGAGTCTGGCCTGTCTTGGCATGATAGTTATGATAAAAAGGATGGTATTTTTTGTGTCAATTGAAATATTGAAGGACGTCCCCTAGTCCTCTGATATTCAACTTTAAACTGGTTTGCAACAAGGAATTCATTATTTTCTATGTTTTCAAAATCCACTATTCTTACAATCCTTGTTTTTTCTTCTCTGCCTTCTCTAAAAGTCAGTTTTACACCATTTGTCAAAAGCTCATAAAATATCTTTCCTTTCATAATAAAATCAGGATGGTCAAATTCAATCACTTTTTTATAAACTTCTTCAGCAAGATTATCTGTAAGCCACGGATTTATTTTCTTTATTGATTTAATAAACATTCTTTTTAAAACACAATGCCGGTAAGATTCCCTTTCTCCGTTATCAGGTATAAGTTCTGAACCGTGGATGTAAGAATAGCCGTTTTCTCTAAACCAATTTATTGCTGGTTGTTCTACAAGATAGTCTTCAGTGACATGCGCTATCATATCTCCTCCACCTTTAATTTTCTGAAGACAAGATTTGGTAACTCAATATCCCTTTTGTTATCTTTTAGAAGCTTCAAGAATGGTTATTCCCACTAATTCATCATCTTTATATCTAAACAGTATTCCATCTTTCGTCATTTCTGTATCAGTTGCTTTTTGTGGTCGCCGAAAACTTATATATAAGACATCTGCTGTTTCGTCGTAGTCTATCCACATCTTTTTCTGAGGGAGTCTTAAGAAGGAAGAAACGGCTTTAAACAATTCATTAATTGATTCCTGTTTTAAGATTTCTTTTGCCATATTATCACCTCTTCTTTTAATTTTATTTTACTTGTGAAATAGGCTGTTATGATAAATCCATCTTCTTTGCTTAGCTCTTTGTATATTACCGCCAGAAATTTGTTATCTATTTTTTTCAATGCTATAAGAGCTCCTTTGTATCCCTCTATAATAATATCAGGGTCTTCAATTGTGTTTAAAACCTCTTCATAGTATCCTGCCACCTCATCATGGTTTTCCACAATATGAATCCATCTTTCTTCGGTAAGCCTTATGGGAACATTATTTTTAGATTTTACAATATCCATATACTATATTTCCTCCACTCTTAATTTTCCAAAAACAAGCAAAGGTAGAAATGTATCCCTGATTTTACGAAGTGTCATTATTTGTTTTTGATTGAGGATGATTTTTTGAAATAGAGGTTCAACCAGGGAGTGGAATTGTTGTAGGATGGGGGATGGAGGTAAAGCGATAGAATAATTTATTTTAAAATGTGGTAGATCGAAACCCCATTCGCCTGTTCCTGTATGAAATGATTGAGCGAGTTCCTGCTGATATAATCTGAATGTTAAATAAAGAAGAAATTTCATTATATTATCTTTTGGATTAATTTTAGTTAGATGATGAGAAAATACGCCATCAGATTTTGAATACTCAGTCGGGAAAATAACAAAAGCCGGTGTTCCCAACAATCTTCCTGTTTTAGTCTGTTCAGTATTTGCAAATATTATATCGCCCTCGCTTAATAAATGCTGTTTTTTTATTCTTTCGCTTTTAATCCAAACATACTCCGTTTTAAAACCACCACCTTCAATTATGTTGTTCAAAGTTATAAAAATAAAACTTTCATGATGAGGCTCGCTGAACTTCTCGCTTCCTCTATAGGATATTCCATTTTTAAAATCCGCTACTTCACCAATTCTCATCACCGCCCATCCCTTTGGTATTTCCTTCCCCAATTCCTCATTATACACAAACTCTCCATCCTTAAACGGCTCAAAATCAACAAACCAACTTTTGAAAATTGCCATTGCTGTTTTCTCAAGAATTTCATTTTGCTTTTTCTTATTTTCTGTTAAATCGTCAAACCAGGATAAGACAATGGCAATGCGGGATTGCTCGGGAAGGGGGGGACAGAATACTAAAATATTATCTTGAATAGATTTATTAATTCCGCCCTGTGCACTTCCAGAAATTGAACTTTCAATTTGTTGTTGTCCTGTTTCTGAAAACAAAAAATAATATAAAAATCTTGAGTCAACCTTAGAGATATCGGATTTAAGCAAAAATACATGTTCATTAACCATTGCTTTACCTTCTGAAATTTCACAAATATAAGCAAGTTTTCCTATCGTTGCTCCATCTTTTACTAACAAAATATCTCCTGTTCCCATTTTCCCTTTTTTCAAATTATTATAAAAATTTTCTTCAAACCTTAAACAATTTTTAAGTTCCAAACTCCCATCCCAATTTATATTTTCACCACCAATATTTAAAATTCCGTTTGGATTATGAGCTAAAACTCCACCTTTAGGTCTATTACCACTTTCTAAACTTCTCAAAACATCTTTTAATCTTCCAACCTCCCAAACCCCCGGTATCTCCCCAATTTCTGTTTCCTTAAATTCAGTTTCCCATCGGAATTTCATTTTATTTCCCACCCCAAACTCTTAAATACCTCTTTAACCCTCTCAGTCAATTCAGCCTCTTTCTTCAAAAGCTTTGCCATTTCCCTTGAATACTCTGCCATCTTTTCCTCAAAGGGTATATCTTCTTCATCTAACTTAATTCCTACATATCTTCCAGGTGTCAAAATATATCCATTCTTTGCAACCTCTTTAATCGTTGCAATCTTTGCAAATCCAACTTCGTTTATCTTTTCCTCTAAATCTCCTTTCTCAAACATCCTAAATTTTTCAACAATCTTTGCGATATGTTCTTCAGTATTGAATTTTTACGCACTACAAGTGCCATTGCCCTTATCTTACCACTTTTTTCGAGTTATAAAAATGAAATATATGCAAAAGCGAACCGACCTGTATCACCGGGTTTTTCGTTTTTTGTGCAAAAGCTGTATTAAGCTAAATTCATTTTTTAAAAAGCTGGCCACAGTGGGAAAATTACCTTTTTATTATCTACAAAAAAACTGATATGTGAGAGTTTTCAATAAAGTCTTTGCTTTTGAATATATCTTAAAATATTTTAAATACTTGCAGTCAAAAAAGTGCCTATACCAATGGCACAACATGCCCCTGATTCCCCATAAAGCGCCGTTACAGTATGATGCTTACGACCTTTATGGGTAATTTCACGGGCAACGATCACACACCGTTCCCCTATTGAGACACTTTTCAAAATTTCTGCCTGAAGTTCCCCAAGAAGAATTACTTCACCAACAGGTTCAGGAAAAGTAAAAGCCCCTGGACAATCAAGTATAGCCCATATAAATTCAGTAGATACGTATTTACTGTTTGACTTACTTGCAAGGGAAGCATCAGGAATCCACGGACAACCAATAAGATCGCTTCCTTCTATTGGCCCTGGGAAAATACGAAGACCATCACCTGGGCCACGATGTGGGCCACATACAAAACAGTCAGGAAACCAATGTGATATAAAGCCTCTATATTTCTCTGATGCTGCTTTTACCTCTTTGTAATCAGGACAAAGAGGTGGTTCGAATGTAATTCTTGAAGGCCGAGCCACTGCTAAGACTGTATCACCTTCAACTAAAATAATACCCCAAGCCTTTTTTTGAATCTCTAATTCAGTATCAAGGGGAATCGGCTTAAGCAGTCGAACTATAGCGCCAGGGCTATCAATAAAACTTGCTAAAAGCCCGCATACATATCCACCATTTCCTGATGTGGAAGGCCCGCAAAATCGTTTATCTATTACAATTTTATTCTCCAATGTGAAAAACCCTTAAAAAAAACTCTTTTTCTGTTTCCAGAATAAAAGCCATCATTGTATATCAAATGTTAATTAACCCCATTACTAAATATTATACGCTTCTTTACCGAGCGTATGGATCCAGTTCTGCTGAAGAACCCTTTGTGCCTCCTCTGTCTTATCAACGCCAAGGATCACAATGGCATTATTACCGATTCTTCCCAGATGGGGATATAAATAATGGACATTTATACCTGCATTTTTTAAAGGTATAAGCACTGCATTTAGACCTCCTGGATGATCAGGGGTCTCAACGGCTAAGACATCCGTTTCTTTTGGTGAATATTCGTTTGCTCTCATAATGTTTTTTGCCTTTTCAGGGTCATCTACCACAAACCTTACCGTGCTTATATCAGATGTGTCTGCCACAGATATTGCCCTTATATTGACACCTTCTCTACCCAAAAGCTCACTTAATTTTGATAGGGCCCCTGGAACATTTTCAAGGCTTACTGATATCTGTTTTATAACCATTTCCTAGCTCACTCCTTAATAAAATTATATCCCGTCTCAAGGGCATCTTTGTTTAGTTGTATCAGTTTTGATTTTCCTTCACCGAGTATTTCAGCGAGGTGGTCTATTAAAAAATCAAAGGACACGATGCTGGTCGCCTTTATAAATGCACCTAACATGACCATATTGGCAACCTTAATTTGGCCCAATTTTTCTGCAAGCTCACTTGTGGGAACCGATATTATTTCTATATCTCCTCTTGCCGATGAAGTATTTACAAGGGAAGAATTGACTAAGAGCAACCCCCCTGATTGCAAAATACTCTGGAACCTCACAAAAGATAGCTGATTCATGGCGACAACAAATTCAGGCTCAGAGGCTACAGGGGATGCAATCTCCTCATCTGATATAACCACAGTACAGTTCGCAGTGCCTCCTCTTACTTCTACACCATAAGATGGAAGATACGTAACATATTTACCCTCATGCATGGCAGTATTTGCCAGTGTATAACCCATTGACAAAACACCCTGACCACCAAAACCTGAAAAAATAGTTTTAATAAGCATTATTTTACCTCTTTAATCACACCCAGAGGGAATTGTTTTGTCATTACTTCATCTATCCACTTGAATGCCTCTAAAGGGCTCATCTTCCAGTTTGTTGGACATGGTGACAAAATCTCCACAAGGGAAAACCCTGTTCTATTTAGCTGATGCTGAAATGCCTTTATTATGGCCTTTTTTGTCTTTTTTATATTAGCGGGGCTACTGACCGCTACCCTTTCGAGATAAGACGTGCCATCAAGCACAGAAAAGACCTCACATACCTTAACAGGATACCCTGCATTGACAGGATTTCTTCCCGAAGGTGTCGTTGTTGTTATTTGCTCCTTTAGGGTGGTAGGTGCCATCTGTCCACCTGTCATGCCGTAAACACCGTTATTTACAAATATAACTGTAATAAGTTCACCGCGGTTGGCAGCATGAAACCCCTCAGCTGTGCCAATGGCTGCAAGATCTCCGTCTCCCTGGTATGAAAAAATGAGATTTTCTGGCAAAACCCTTTTAATACCCGTTGCCACAGCAGCGCCTCTACCATGGGCAGATTCAAGGGTATCTATATCTAAGTAGTTATATATGAGCATGCCACAACCTGCAGGGGCAACACATATAGCCTTGCCTCTTAACCCCAACTCATCTATTACCTCTGCAATGATACGATTAATTATGCCATGACCACAACCAGGGCAGTAATGAAAATGGGTGTCTTTTAATGCATTGGGGCGGGTATATATCTTTTTCATGATTTTCTTACCTTCTGGCTCTTATAGTAATGCCTCGATATAATCCTTGCTATTTCAATGGGCGTGGGAATTACACCGCCTGGCCTTCCATAGAAACTAATATGACCCCTTCCTTCAAGACTTAATTTCACATCCTCTACCATTTGACCTGTAGACATTTCAAACACAAAGAAATCGTTTATTGTCTTTGCAAGCTCCCTTATCTGTTTGTATGGAAAGGGCCAAAGTGTAATAGGTCTTAAAAGTCCAGCCTTTATACTTTCCTGTCTTAACCTCTTTATTGCACCTTTAGCAATCCTTGCTGCAATACCGTAAGCAATTACCACTAACTCTGCATCTTCTACAAGATATGTTTCATATCGAATTTCATTGTTTTCAATCCTCTGAAACTTTCTGAAAAGCTTCCAGTTGTGTTCCTCTTCTTCTTTTGTATCAAAAAGAAGGGAGCGAACCATCCTTGATGGTCTATTTTCCGCCCCTGTGAGTATATAATCTTTTGGATAATCCTTTGTCTTCTTTATATGTTCGAACTCAACTGGCTCCATCATCTGGCCAAGCATACCATCCCCTAAAATGATAACGGGATTTCTATACATATCGGCGAGATCAAATGCAACGGGAACAATATCTGCAAGCTCTTGAACAGAAGATGGCGCAAGCACTATGGTTTTATAATCACCATGACCGCCACCTCTTGTGGCCTGCATATAATCTGACTGGGCAGGGGAGATATTGCCCATACCAGGACCACCTCTTACCATGTTTACAATAACAGCAGGAAGTTCATCTGCTGCGAGATAGGATATCCCTTCCTGTTTTAAGCTAATGCCAGGGCTGCTTGAGGAGGTCATAGCCCTTGCACCAGCAACGCTTGCACCAAGAACCATATTAATTGCTGCAATCTCGCTCTCTGCCTGGATAAATATACCACCTGACTCTGGCATCCTCTTGGCCATATATTCTGTAAGTTCATTTTGCGGTGTAATGGGATAACCAAAATAGCATGTGCAACCTGAAAGTATTGCTGCCTCTCCAACGGCAGCATTTCCACTCATTAATCTTTTCAATTCTTATACACCTCTATGGCAACATCAGGGCAAACAAGGACGCAACTTATGCATCCTGTGCATTCTTTTTTCTCATCAAATGCAGCAACAAAATAGCCTTTCATATTAAGCTTTTCGGATATAAAAAGCGCCTTTTTTGGACAAAATTCCACGCACAATGAACAGCCTTTACAACGCTCCTGGTCTATTTTGATTTCTATCATTTCTGAATATCCACAACAGCTTAATTTATAAAATAAAACGCATATAGATATAACATTTAAGCCTGTTTGTCAAATTTTTAAAACGAATAATTGAATAATCAAGAGTTTCATTGTAAAACCTCTATAGGAACAAATTTAGTACCCTGTATGGCAGGATAAATACCTGCAGCAATGCCTATGAAAACACTTATAAAAATGGAAAGAAATATGTTTCCTATGTGCAAAAAGAACGGGAATCCACCTAAAAAGTCAACAATAACAGTGATAATGCATCCAACGAGAATACCAAAAATACCCCCTATCATGGCAACGATCACAGATTCTGTTAGAAACTGAAATATAATATCCTTTTTTTTAGAACCCACAACCCTCCTTATACCGATTTCCATCTTTCTTTCTGCAACGGATAAAAGCATGATGGCGAATATACCAAGCCCACCTATTAGAAAGGATACTATGGACGCAATTATAGTAAGAACAGAAACGAGTCTTATGCCCTCTTCCCTTGTTTTTAAAATATCGTCCAGTGTAAATATGGAAAAATCATCCTTCTGTGTGTCTTTTAGATTATGAATCCTCCTCAAGAGGTTTCTTATCTTCTGTTTTATCTCACCAAGATTTACCCCATCTTCTGTTTGGAAATAGGCGCCCTTAATATAATCCACATTGCTGTATCTTCTCATAAAAGTATTCAAAGGTATATAAACCTGGAGGTCCTGATCCTGGCCTGTAAAATCAACCCCCTTTTCATCTATAACACCTATTATTTCTGTTGGAACCCTATATATTAAAAGATATTTACCGATAGGGTTTTCTGATTTAAAAAGATTATCGTATACCTTAAAACCCACCACTGCACTTTTTAATGTATCCTCGTTATCCTTATCTGTAAAAGGTTTACCAACCATAAGCTCTATGTTTCTCACCGTGAAGATATTCGGTGTGGCACCCATTATACTTACCTTAAGGGTATTCTCTCTGTATCGTGCAGGATATGTGGTGTCGAAAAAAGGAACAGCCTCCTTTATCTCGGATAACCTTTCCTTTATTATCTTTATGTCTTCAAGTTTCAATGTCTTAGATTCTGCAAACTGTCTTGCCCCTCTTCCTGTTATAAATACAAGGCCTGACCTTAATATAATAAGATTTTTACCAAATCTACTTATTTCATTGTCTATCTTTAACTTCATACCGCTGCTTATGTTTCCAAATGCAACAAGACTCATCACTGCAAATAGAATACCTAAAAGGGATAGTATCATCCTTGCTTTATGGATAACAAGATTTTGAAAGGCAATCTTTAGATAGAAATTAAAGGAATACATCATCCCCTGATAGCCTCTATTGGCTCAATTCTACTTGCCTTGAGTGCAGGTTTAAACCCTGAAATTGTTCCGGTAAGGCAACTGAAAAGTATTGCAAATACTACAACTTTAAAAGAAAATTCCATAGGTATATCGAAGAGTTTCTCAAAAATACCCTGGAGTAAAACACTTAAAACAATGCCCATTATCCCACCCAAAAAGGTTATCAAAACTGATTCAAATAGAAAAGAAATGAGAATCCCCCTTCTCGATGCACCATACGCCCTTCTTATACCGATGTCTTTTTTTCTTTCCTGTATGGTAAGATAAAATAAATTTGCAAGAACAAAACCACTTACAACAAGGGCAACAATCGAAGCTGTTCCTAAAAATAAAAATAGAGAGCCAGAGATAACGCTCATAAACTGCAATATATCCCTTGAGCTCCTTATAGTAAAGTCATCCTGGTCACCTACTATACCGTGATTTCTACGTAAGACTGTTTTTATGTCCTCAATGGTTGTATCTACATCCCTTGACGTCTTAACCCTCAATACGCCTAAATACCTCTTTTCATTAGATAATTTTTTAGTTACCGTTGATAAAGGCATAATAACCCTGTCGTCTATATTAGGTCCCCCTGCTGCCCCACCTCTTTCTTGAAGGACACCTATTACTTTTGCCGGAAGTTTTCCGATCTGAATGGTTTTTCCAATGGCATCTTCACCCCTGAATAGCTCATCGTATACTTTATACCCTATAACGCAAACCGGTTCAGCGTTTACTTCATCGGTCTTTCTAAATACAGTTCCCATATAAAGATTCCACTTATACGACTCAAAATAGTTTTCCGTAGAACCAATGACATTCGTCTGCCATTTTCTATCCTTATATCTTAATGTTAGACCCCTTACAGAATAGGCCTTTGTTATATCGTATATGCCGTTTATTTTTTCTATTGATTCAGCATCCTCATAGGTAAGTGTCGTAATTTTTTCCCTTGCCATCCTCTGCCTCTCACTTCCTCCGAATATCATTATAGAATCAGGCCCAAGGGCCTCAAAGATTTCATAAGCCTTTTTGTTTGCTCCATCTATTGTAGTTATTATTACACAGATTGAAAGGATACCGAGGGCAACACCTGAAAGGGAAAAGATTACCCTGCCCTTATAATAAAAAAGGATCTTTATGGTCTCTTCTAAAAATTCTTTAACTTGTAATATCTTGAGAGATAACCCCATCCTCAATCCTTATTAATCTCTTTCCAAATTGGGCGAGTTTTGGATCGTGTGTTACTACTATTATTGTTTTTCCCTCTTCATTTAACATCCTGAATAATTCCATAATTTCATTGCCTGTTTTGGAATCGAGTGCCCCTGTTGGTTCATCGGCAAGAATAAGGTCAGGGTCGTTTATTAATGCCCGGGCTATTGCAACCCTTTGCTGTTCTCCTCCAGAAAGCTGGGATGGTTTATTGTGCGTTCTTTCTGCAAGCCCAAATCTTGTAAGAAGTTGCTTTGCCTTTTCTTTTGGATGTTTTATATTTTTTTTTGAATAAACTATAGGTATAAGGACATTTTCTAATGCATTTAAATAAGGCAGAAGAAAAAATTGTTGAAAAACAAAACCAATATATTCGTTTCTAAGAACTGCAAGGTTTTCATCATCAAGGCCATCAACATTTTTTTCCATAAAAAAATATTCGCCTTCTGTCTGTTTATCCAGTAAACCTATTATATTCATAAGGGTAGTTTTCCCTGAGCCTGAAACACCCATAAATATTACGAGCTCACCGGATTCAATGGTAAGGTCTATACCTTTAAGTATGGGAAGTTCCCTTTCCCCTATAAAATAACTTTTTTTTATGCCCTTAAGCCTTATCACTTTTTTGGACCCAGCTGGTTTTTCTTGATGACGGGTATGATTATCTTATCGCCTTCCTTAACCCCTGAAATAATCTCTGTAAATCTATCGTCCCTGATCCCTGTTTCAACATCCACACGGACATCCTTATCCTTTGTCTTTATATACACCACATTTTTTCCCTCCTCAAAACGCACTGCGCTATTGGGAACGACAAGAACATCCTTTTTCTTTTCTACAATTATTTTTACATGGGTTGTCATCTCAGGTTTAAGAAATTCTGTATCCTTTGGATCTATTTTGACAATGGCAAGATAATATACTATATTGTCCTTTATTTCAGGCTGGGGGTATATCATGGAAATAGTGCCTGTAAATACCTTTCTTTTATAGGCATCTACCCAGTATTCAACGATCATACCTTTTTTTACCTTACCTATGTCTGTTTCATCCACGTAAATCCACATTTCAAGTCTTGTAGGGTCTATTATGGTTATAAGGTTTACGGCAGAAAGGCCTGCAACTACTGTCTCACCTTGCTGGGTAGTAACCTGAGAGACATATCCTGATATGGGAGAAAAAATCTTATGATAACTCAATGAAACTTCAAGACTTTTAAGTTTTTCTTTAATTTCTTTTATCTTTGCCCTTGATGCCTCCAATTGCGCCTTTGAGACATCCATTTCCCTTTTTGCCCTCTCCACATTGTCCTTTGTGGTAAACTCTTTCTCGAGAAGCATTGTTTCTCTTTCATAGTTCTGTTTGTTATATGCGTATTGTGCCTCTTTTGCCTCGAGGTCTTTTTTCTGCTCTTCAATCTGAGCCTCTAAACTCCTCTTTTCTGCCAATTTTTCCCTATCGTCAATCTCTGCTATAAGGGCACCTTTTTTTACAAAATCACCTACCTGATAATTAAGACGTGTTATTACCCCTGTTGCCCTTGTTCCCACCTTAACAATGGCTCCAACCTGTGACTTTATTATACCCGTCTGCTCTGTAAAATGGACAACCTCACCCTTTTTTACAACATAAACCTCATTGTTCTTGCTTTTTGTCTTTGAATTTTTTATAAACAGAATAGAAGATAAAACACCAGCTATTAAAACGATAATCACAGAAAAAACTATTAATTTCTTTTTCTTTTCCATTCTAATACCCTGTAATATAGGCAACCTTTTCAAGGTATGCCATAGCATTGTTTAATTGATAGAGGGATGTGACAAGATTTTCCTTTGCCTTAGAGAGGTCTTTTTCAGATTGCAGAAGGCTAAGGATATCCCCCTTTCCCACCTTGTATTCACCGTAGGCCTGTTCGAAATTTGTTTCTGCTTCTTTCAAGAGTTCTCTGTATAACCTCGTGTTTTCAAGACTCTTTTCAAAATCTTTATATGCCTTTGCTATTTCCAGCTTAACCGTTCTTTTTATCTCTTCAAGTCTGAACTTTGCTGCGCTTAATTCACTGGCAGAGGCCTTTAAATTATAATACCTCCCTACCCCGTCAAAAATGGAATATGTAAGGGTCAATCCGAATGTGTCCTGCCTGTTTTTAGGTGCAAAAGATTTGTCAATCCTTGATTGTTGAAGCTCCACATCGATCTTTGGATACCACTCGCTCTTTTTTTCATTGTAAACCATATTTAATCTTTCTATCTCTTTTAATTGATAATTTACATCTGGCCTTGTCTTTAAAGCCCTGTCTGTAAGACTATCAAGATTTCCTTGCTGAGTAGGCACAGAAAGATCACCCTCTACTATCAGATTTTCATCAGGCTTGAAAAGAAGAAGGGAGTTTAAATCTTCCAGTGCCTTTTCAAACTCCTTTTCGCTTTCGAAAAGCTCTATACGGGCTGAGGTAAGCCTCACCTCTGCCTGTAAAATATCGCTCTTTTTTGCAACACCCACATCGTATTTTGCCTTTGTCAAATCAACTATCTTTTTAGTTATTTCATAGGCCTCTTTCTTTTTCTCCACTATCATCTTTTTACCAAGGGCCGTAAAAAAGGCGGTCTTTATACTATAGATTACATCTGTTTTGACAGATTCTATTTTTTCTTTTTCCCTTTCCAGCGAAGATTCAGCCCCTTTTCTCTTAGCAGACCTTAAACCACCATCAAAAATCCTAAGTGACAGGGAACCTGTTGCACTGTACACATCGTTTTCTATACTGTCTATACCGGAAGTCCTTGTTTGGGATGGACTCCCGTATAAATACCTCGTATATCCACTTTGCATATTAGCCTTTGGTAAGTAAGGGTCGATGGAAGAAGTATATTGATATTCAAAGCTTTTAACAATTTCTTTTTGCTGCTTTAAAGGATAAGAAACCTCCAGTCCCCTCTTAATCGCCTCTTCGAGGGTTATGGAAAATACATCGTTTATGAGAAAAAGACAAAAGATAGCAAGAAAGGTTATTTTTTTCATTTTAATTAAAAATGCCGAGGATCGGAATCGAACCAATGACACGCGGATTTTCAGTCCGCTGCTCTACCGACTGAGCTACCTCGGCACTTGATTATTTTAAACATAAGTCACGATTTTATGTCAAGCATTATATAGCCTCACGCTAAACTTTTCTACAAAATGGTGGGGATAATATGAGAGTTTTGCCTCTCTTAAACCTGGTATACCAAGGTCTTATTCCCTGTTTATAAAAAGGGCGTCTTTTAAACCAAATTCGCAAAATTTCTGGTTTATAAGGGGATAGAGACCAGGTATATCAGGGTCAGCCTTTTCTATATGGATGACAGCGGTTTGTTTATTTAGCATTTCTGCTACCGTGAATGCAACGACCTTATTTTCAATTAAAATGACCCCACCTTTTAATTCAAGGCTGTTAAAATTAAGAAGTGCTTCTTCTACTGCATTCCATTCATCATTAAGAGACATGTCCTCTTCACATCTTTTTTGCTGGCACCATTTTTCTTGAACCTTTAACGAATCCTCTATATAAACTGGAATTAATTCTTCATATTTAACATCATAAAATCTTAATAACTTATTGATATGATTTCTTTTTGAACGATATTTATTTCCTTCAAGTCTTATAAGGTCTTCTTTCAGATAAACATAATCAAAATGCTGCCTTGCAGGTTCTATGACAATTTCTTTTACACTTAATAATTCTTCTACGATTTTTCTCTCACATCTATGAATTACAGGAAAGTTTTCTTTTTTTTCTTC
The DNA here is from genome assembly GCA_029777945.1 of Deltaproteobacteria bacterium. Lineage (GTDB taxonomy): Bacteria > Desulfobacterota > Syntrophorhabdia > Syntrophorhabdales > Syntrophorhabdaceae > JAKORG01. Next base: position 66,248 of record JAKORG010000053.1, read on the forward strand.
TTTAAGCCATTCTAACAACATCAATACAACTTCTTTTCTTGAGGGTGGCCCTATTGGCTGAAATGCATGCCAAGCATCATTGTCTTTTTTTGATATTATTAAAAGCCAGTCTTTGTAGATGGACCACTTGAATTTATAGTGCTTTCGCCATATAAAAAGATTTGTAAATGTATATTCTGAGGCTTCTGGTTGGAATTCTAAAAAAAATGCGTTGAATATCTCTCTATCTTTAATTTCCATGTCTTTAAAATACGGAAAAATATATTTATCCACTATTTCTTGCATAGAATCCTATAATATTTCTTACAACAATTATGGTATTTTAACAATAACCCCTGTTTATTTCTACAGTTATATTTTCTACAAAATTTTTTTTATCAATCCCTTGACAAATAAAATAAAATGAGTATACTTAATACTGCTTTTGGTTACACACTGTTCTTTGAAAAAAGAAAATAGCAGGTCCACGTTCAATTAAGAGACTAAGGTGTTATTTGAGAGTTTGATCCTGGCTCAGAACGAACGCTGGCGGCGTGCCTAACACATGCAAGTCGAGCGCGAAAGTCCCTTCGGGGGCAAGTAGAGCGGCGGACGGGTGAGTAATACATGGATAATCTATCCTCGAGCTCGGGATAACCCTGCGAAAGCGGGGCTAATACCGGATAAGACCACGTAACACAAGTTACGTGGTAAAAAGTGGCTTGCTTTCGGGTTGAGCTATCACTTGAGGGTGAGTCCATGGCCTATCAGCTAGTTGGTAGGGTAATGGCCTACCAAGGCTATGACGGGTAGCTGGTCTGAGAGG
>JAKORG010000005.1 GCA_029777945.1 Deltaproteobacteria bacterium
AAATGAATTCATCTGATGCAGATAAAGTTCTTGACCTGCTTGCCGGCCTTTCTCACCAAACCAATTTCTCATTGGGATGTTACTGTGAAGACGAGAACCGATGCCACAGGTCTATTCTTAGGGAACTTCTCGTGGAACGAGGGGCCGAGGTCTATTAAGAAAGGAAAAAAATAAATGCCGGAGGCGGGGCTTGAACCCGCACAGTGCCAAGCACCACCGGATTTTGAGTCCGGCGCGTCTGCCAATTCCACCACTCCGGCAAAAACTTACATATATTACGATTTTTGATATATTATTTCAAGAAAAGTCTAACTCTTTTATTTTTTTCACTATTGTATCCATTCCGTATTTTTCAAAGTCCTGGCTTTCGATAATAATCTTTTCTTTATAGCCATTTTCAAAAAGAAATTTTAAAATCTTTTTTAGGTCCATATTGCCTTCAATAATTGTGTGATCATCCCTTGTTCCAGAATTATTGTGAAGGTGAATATGGATTATGTTATTAAGACCAACCTTTTTTATGTCTTTTATTATGGATTCTTCAGGATCTTTGTTGCCTTTTAAAAATTTAGAGATATAGGCATGACCTAAATCCAATGCTATTTTTAGCTCAGGCACTTCTTTTTGTAACATTAGAAAGTCATCCACATTATAAAAAAAGAAAAATGGCATCTGGACATTTTCAAGGCCGACATTGATGCCTTTGTCCTTTGCAATGGCCACAATCTCTTTTAAATCTTCAACAAAATTTTCTTTCGTCTTTTTTTCAATATGTTCAGCCTTGCCCCTAACAAAAGAATAGCATGGATGAATAATAAAAGGTGTACAATGTGCAATCTCTGCCATGTTCAGGGCTTTTAATACCCTTTTTTTAGAAAATCTTCTCATATCCTCGAAATAACTTCCCAAATTAATTTCAAGAAAAGGGGCATGCATAGAAAATTCAATGCCATCTTTTTTTATTTCTTTTAGATATAAAAAGAATTTTTTGTCCATTTCTAATGAATGGGGTATTTCATATGAAACCTCGATAATTTTAAACCCATTTTCGAGTATATCTTTGACTATTTCTCTTATATGTTTCGTTGTAAGAAAGTATGTAGATAAACCGAACTTTATCATATTTACTATTTTAGATGAAATAAGATTTGCCATTGGCAACCATTATTTTTAAACAAATCAGTTGCCAATGGCATGATGTAATTATTTTATAGCTGCTTTTATTTGTTCAACGATCTCTTCACTGCTTAATGAGCTTATAGTTTTCAAAAGCCCCTCTTTTTCATAATATGCGATGAGAGGGGCAGTCTTTTCGTTATATGTTTCAAGCCTTTTTGTTATGGCCTCTACTGTTTCATCAGCCCTTTGCACAACAGGTGAACCGCATTTTAAACACTTTCCATCCGGTGTAGGTGGTTTACTTTTTATGTTGTATATTTCCTGGCAATCGGGATTAGAGCATGTCCTTCTTGTTGTAAGTCTGTCGAGTATCACATCTTTTGGCACATTGAGGTTTATAACCTTATCGAGCTTTAGATTTAATTTTGTAAGGAGTTTTTTGAGCGCCTCTGCCTGGGGGATTGTCCTCGGAAATCCATCAAGGATAAAACCTTTTTCACAATCTGGTTCTTTTAACCGCGCCTCCATAATTTCCATAATCAGATCATCTGGCACGAGTTCGCCTCTTTCCATGTAACCTTGGGCCTTTTTGCCAAGTTCGGTCTGTGCCTTTACAGCGCCCCTTAAGATATCACCAGTGGATATCTGAACAGAACCATCGTAATCTGTTAACAATTTTGCAATTGTTCCTTTTCCGGCACCTGGTGCACCTAATAAAACTATTCTCATTTTAGCCTCCTGAAATTACTTTTTATTTTTAATTACAAAGCAAAAGATTCTTAAATCAGACATAAAAGTTTAACAGATAACAGATAAAAAATCATTTGAAAAATGCAGATTATTAATGAAATCCGGTGCTATTATAGAAAATTATTCATCGATACTATATGATGTGGTATAATACACCTCTAAAGTATGATTCTTATAAGAAACCATAGAAAAATTATATCCTTTGACCTTGACGGAACCCTTGTAAGTGCCCGTTTTGGAGATATGGTATGGAACCACGGGATACCTATGGAATTTGCTAAAAAATATGCTTTGGGATTTGATGATGCCCAGAATATTGTAATGGGTGAATACAAAACCCTTGGGGATAAGGATCTCCTCTGGTATGATATAGCATACTGGCTAAAAAGATTTAATCTTTCTGTATCTCCAGAGGAACTTCTCAAAAGGTATGAGGATTATATTGTTCCTGCCCAAGATGCAAAAGAGGTGCTTGGCAGACTAAAAGAAAGATATGCCCTTATAGTTGCCTCCAATGCGGCAAGAATATTTGTGGAAAAGGAATTGAAACACACAGGGCTTGAAATATACTTTGATCGTATAATATCTGCAACCTCTGACTACGGGATGGTAAAAAAGGGTGAGGATTTTTATAAGAGATTGTGCAGTGAAATGGATGCCAATTTAAGTGACTTTATTCATATAGGAGATCACCCTGTATTTGATTATAAAGCGCCGATCTCCCTTGGTATTGAGGCGTATCTTTTCAAAAGCAAAGAGCCATTCTTTAGCATATATCATGCAGAAAATGTAGAGGGAAAAACCATCACCAGTTTAAAAGAGCTTGAAGTGCTACTATGAAGATATGCTATAGATGTAAAATCCCTATTGAAATGGATGAGATAACATTTAGGTCAGAGTGTCCTTCTTGCAGTGCTGACCTCCATGTTTGTTTTAATTGCTCTTTTTATGACACTACAAAACATAACTCTTGTAGCGAAGGGCAAGCCGATTTTGTAAGGGAAAAGGATAGGGCAAACTACTGTGAGTATTTTAAGTTTATAGAGCACAGAGAAGAAGATAAGAAAAGTAAAAGAGAAGAGGCAGAAAAATTGTGGAGCACCATTTTTAAAAAGCAATGATAGTATCAAGTTTTACTTGACTAAAACCATTAAAATATATTAATTTAAACAGATTTTTTTGAACAAATTTTTAATATACAGGTGTAGGAGCTATGAATAAGACTTTTTTTGCAAAACCGGAAGAAGTGAAAAAAGATTGGTATGTTATCAATGCAGAGGGCCAGGTGCTTGGTAGACTGGCAGCAAAAATTGCGGTTATTTTGAGGGGAAAGAATAAACCTTTATTTACCCCTCATGTGGATACAGGAGATTATGTAGTTGTTATAAATGCAGAGAAGGTGAAACTTACAGGCAAGAAACTCTATCAGAAAAACTATGCACACCATAGTGGCTATCCAGGTGGACTAAGGCTTATTAATGCAAAAACCATGCTTGAGAAGAAACCAGAAGATGTGATAAGGTTAGCTGTCCGTGGAATGTTGCCTAAAAATATACTCGGAAGAAAACTCATAAAAAAACTAAAGGTTTATAAAGGGTCTGAGCATCCCCATAAAGCACAAATGCCAAAAGAAATGAGCTTATAGACTTAAAGAACACAAAGGAGGTTTAAGTTGCCTGAGAGAAGGTATTATGCAACAGGTAAAAGAAAAACCGCAGTAGCAAGGGTATGGATAAAGCCAGGAACAGGTAATTTTATGATAAACGGTAGAACTCTGGATGATTATTTTCCTGTGGAAGAGTTAAAAGTTATGGTGAATAAACCTCTTATGATTACAGGGAATCTTGGGAAATTCGATGTTATAGCAAATATTCAGGGAGGAGGCATACCTGCCCAAGCCTGGGCATTAGGTCATGGAATTGCAAAGGCATTGTTAGAATACAATTCAAATCTGAGGGCTATTCTAAAAAAACAAGGTCTTATTACAAGAGACCCGAGGGCAAAGGAAAGAAAGAAATACGGGAAGAAGGCTGCAAGGGCAAGCTTCCAGTTCTCAAAGAGATAATCTCTATATGTGGAAAGTCGGCATAATAGGGGCGACGGGTTATACTGGTCTTACACTGATACTCCTTTTAAAAACCCATCCTTATATTAAGATAAACCTTCTGACTTCCAATACTTACAAAGGTAAAAAGATTTCAGAAGTTTTTCCATTATTAAATGGGATAATGGATGAAGTCCTTGTGCCTACAGATGAAAACCATAAGGGAAAATGCGATGTATATTTTCTGTGTCTACCCCACGGAAAGTCTATGGAGAGTGCCGAAAAACTATACGATGGAAGATCCATAATAATAGATTTGAGTGCTGATTTCAGATTTGAAAATATAGAGCTATATGAAAAGACATATACAAAGCATTTGGCAAGGCATCTGGTTCCAGCATCTGTATTTGGCCTTCCTGAACTTTATAGGGATGAGATAAAAACAAAAAAACTTATAGGCAATCCAGGTTGTTATCCAACATCTAGTATACTTGGAATCTATCCCCTTGTAAAAAATAGACTCATTGATGGAAATATATTTATCGATTCTAAGTCAGGGGTGAGTGGGGCAGGGAGAGAGGCAAAGCTGGGGAGTTTATTTTGCGAGGTTTCGGAAGGTTTCAGGCCTTATAATATAGGTGTTCACAGACATGAGCCTGAGATACAAAAAGAGATTAATAAATATCAGGATATAAAGATAAGATTTGTTCCTCATCTTCTACCCATGAATAGAGGCATATTGACCACAATTTATGGGAAGTTAAAAGAGCCATTAAAGACGGAAAATGCCTATGAACTCTACAAAGAAACATATAAAGATGAACCTTTTATAAGGATTTTAAATCCCAATACTTATCCTGATACAAGGTTTGTAAGGTTTTCCAATTATTGCGATATAGGTTTTAAAATGTTTGATGACGGAAGTTTCGTAGTGGTGTCTGCGATAGATAATCTCATAAAGGGTGCTTCAGGACAGGCTGTTCAAAATATGAATATAGCCCTTGACATTGATGAAAAGACCTCTCTAACAGGGCTTCCACAATATCCATAAAGATGAATATCTTTATTAATGACTATAAGAGAAAGACTTGAGGAAAAAGAGGCTTTAATATTATCACCTTATGCCCAATTAAGTAAACATTCAAGGGGTAGACAAAGACCCGAACCTGAATGTGATATTAGACCTGCCTTTCAGCATGACAGGGACAAGATAATTCATTGCAAGTCATTTAGAAGATTAAAGCATAAAACACAGGTGTTTCTTGCACCCACAGGAGATCATTATAGAACACGGCTGACACATACCCTTGAGGTATCCCAGATAGCAAGGACCATATCAAAATCATTAGGATTAAACGAGGACCTCGTTGAAGCAATTGCCCTTGGTCATGACCTTGGCCATACCCCATTCGGTCATGCCGGTGAAGAGGTATTAAATAGGATACATAAATACGGTTTCAAACATTATGAGCAGAGTTTGAGGGTCGTTGACATCCTTGAAAGAGATGGGAAGGGTCTCAATCTTACCATTGAGGTGCGGGATGGTATTTTGAAACATTCAAAGGGTAAAGGAGAGATTATTATTAAAGACAAAAACGATAAGCCCCTTACAAAAGAGGCTGAAGTTGTAAGGGTTGCTGATATAATTGCCTATATAAATCACGATATAGATGATGCAATTACGGGAAGGGTCATAAGTGAAAAAGACATCCCCCAAGATTGTAAGAGATTTCTCGGGACAACGCATTCAAAAAGAATTGACACAATGGTAAGAGGCGTTATAAAAGAAACTATGAATTCAGAGGATATGTCCATAAATTTTGGGGAAGAACTCGAATTTTATATAGTTAAATTGAGAGATTTTCTTTACGAGAGGGTGTATGATAACGATATAGTGCACGGAGATTCTTTAAAATGTTCCAGGATTATAACCGATTTGTATGAATATTTTTTAAATCATCCCGATGCATTTCTTAAAGAGACAAAAAAAGATGATTTTTACGATGAAGAGGCGATATGTGTTTGCGACTTTATTGCGAGCATGACAGATAGATATGCATTTAATCTTTTTGAAAGGCTATTTTTGCCATTACCCTGGAATATTCCAGTATAAGAATTAAAAAATTGATTTTATTTGTTTTCGACTAAATTTTTAAAAAGGTGAATGGATATGGAAAAGACATATGATCCCCACGGTATTGAAAAAAAATGGTATGAATATTGGAATGAAAATGGATTTTTTAAAGCAGACATCAATCGAGAAGGTGAGCCGTTTTCGATGGTTATACCGCCGCCTAATGTTACAGGTTCACTTCATATGGGTCATGCCCTAAACAATACCCTTCAAGATATAGTAACAAGATACAAAAGGATGGCCGGGTTTAATGCCCTGTGGGTACCTGGAACAGACCATGCTGGGATTGCCACACAAAACGTTGTGGAAAGGGAGATTGCAAAAGAGGGTCTTACAAGGGAGAGTTTGGGAAGAGAAAAGTTCATCGAGAGGGTATGGCAGTGGAAAGAACAGTCGGGCAATACAATCATTGAACAACTCAAAAGACTTGGCTCATCATGTGATTGGTCGAGAGAGCGTTTTACAATGGATGCAGGTCTTACACGTGCTGTAAAAGAAGTATTTGTAAGGCTTTATAATGATGGGCTTATATACAGAGACAATTACATAATAAACTGGTGCCCAAGGTGTAAAACTGCGCTATCAGATCTTGAAGCAGAACACGAGGAAACAGCGGGTTTTCTCTACTATATAAAATATCCCTGTGAAGGAAGGGATGAATCATTGGTTGTGGCAACCACAAGACCAGAAACCATGTTTGGGGATACAGCTGTGGCTGTTAACCCAGAGGATCCTCGATATAAAAAATTTATTGGCAGTTTTGTTATACTTCCCATTGTAAATAAAAAGATTCCAGTTATAGGAGATAGCTATGTGGATGTTTCTTTTGGGACAGGGATTCTAAAGGTAACACCTGCCCACGATTTAAATGACTTTGAGATAGGAAAAAGGCACAAACTTGATATAGTAAAGGTCATGAATGATGATGGAACCATGAATGAAAATGCAGTGCATTACTGCGGGATGGATAGATTTGAGTGCAGAAAGAAGGTGGTAGAAGAGTTAAAGGAAAAGGGTCTTCTTCTAAAGATAGAACCATATGCCCTTGGTGTGGGTAAATGTTATAGATGTAAAACAGTTGTAGAACCGGCACTTTCAACACAATGGTTTCTTAAGATGAAACCCCTTGCAATACCTGCCATTGAAGCAGTTAAACAGCATAGGGTAAGGATAATCCCGGACATGTGGGAAAAGGTGTACTTTGACTGGATGGAAAACATAAGAGACTGGTGCATTTCAAGACAAATATGGTGGGGACACAGAATACCTGTTTTTTACTGTGATGCCTGCGAAGAAGTTTATGCTTCAGTGGATGAATTGGAATATTGCAAAAGGTGTAACGGAAGATTAAGACAGGACCCCGATGTCCTTGATACATGGTTTTCTTCTGCGTTGTGGCCTTTTACAACCCTTGGATGGCCTGAAGAAACTGAGGATTTGAAAAAGTTTTATCCCACATCTCTTCTTATAACCGGTTTCGATATCCTGTTTTTCTGGGTAGCAAGGATGATAATGATGGGTTTAAGATTTATGAAGGATGTACCATTCAGGGATGTTTATATCCATGCCCTTGTAAGAGATGCAGAAGGAAAAAAGATGAGTAAGTCCAGGGGAAACGTAATAGATCCCCTTGTTATAATAGAAAAATACGGAACAGATGCATTTAGATTTTCTTTAACCATGCTTGCAGCACAGGGGAGGGATATCCTTTTATCAGAAGAGAGGATTGAGGGTGTCAGAAACTTTGTCAATAAGATATGGAATGCGGCAAGACTTGCCTTAACATTTATTGATGACCCAAATCTTACGGTAGATAATACAGAAGAGCTAAAAAAATCGAATTTCTTGCCCGATAAATGGATTCTATCGAGGGTTACAAATGTAATAAAGGAAGTAACAGAGAGTATAAACAACTACAGATTTAACGATGCAGCGAACGTTCTTTACGGTTTTATATGGAGGGAATTTTGCGACTGGTATCTCGAGCTTATAAAACCTAATATGTATGGTAAAGTAGATATTTTTGATATTGCCATTACCAAAAAAGTAATATATTACGTATTTTTAAATATTTTGAAGCTATTGCATCCCATCATGCCTTTTGTTACAGAAGAGATATATCAGAGGCTTCCAGTTAAAGACAATAAGAGTATTATGATATCGAGTTTTCCTGTAATAGATAAAAATCTCACCGACTATGAAAGCGAAAGGGATATGTCTATTATAATGGGCACTATTGATGTGATAAGAAATATAAGAGGGGAAACAGGCATAGCACCTAATATAAAAATAAATGCTTTTGTAAGAACAGAAAGATATAAAGGTTTAATTAATAGTTATTCCTTTTATATTAAAGAGCTTGCTAAGCTTCAGGAATTATCATTTGTTATACAAAACATTCCTGAAAAGGCAGCAATCGGCATTTATGATGATGTAGAAATATTCGTTCCCGTAGAGGGATTGATAGATGTTCCGAAAGAAATAGGAAGGATAGAAAAGGAGTTATTAAAGATGGAGGAAGAGCTTAAAAGGCTTGAATCAAAGATAAAAAATCCTTCTTTTCTTGAAAAGGCACCTGAAGAGGTTATAAATAAAAATAAAATGCAATATAATTCTATGCTTGAAAAGATGAATATATTAATAAAAAGCAAGGAAACCCTTAAAAAGATATTAGGTGATTGATGCCATTAAATTTAAAGTTTGTTGAAAATTTTGTTAATGATCATAAAGAAATAATGCAGGATTTGACCCTTTTAAGGCATGGCAGATATAATGTGCTGTTAAAGCTAAAAGAGCACATCGATATATCCCTTAAAGAATATGAAACTTTTCAATCTACAATCGAATCTATAACAAAAGACATTGAAAATGCCACTACTTCTTATGAAAGGCTAAAAGAATATCATATATTGGCAGAAAAAAGCATAGAAGATTTCTTTCTTAGAGAAGACAATGTGGTAGATGTTCATGATTTGTTTAGAATTACAAGGGATGCCATAACAAGGAGGGTCCTTATTCTTGTTGAAGAGGAATTAAAAAAAGAGGGTTTTGGGCCACCTCCATCCGATTATGTCTGGATTGGCCTTGGAAGCGAAGGAAGGGATGAACAAACCATAATGACTGACCAGGACAATCTCTTAGTTTTTGACGACAAAAAAAATATTAATGTGTCTGAAGCACTCAGAAAAAAGGCCATTAAATCTGATATAAAAGATTCTACCGAAGACATATTATCTTATTATTTTAGAGAATTTTCAACCCGTGCCGTAGAGAGATTGAATCAGGTAGGTTTTGAAAAATGCAAAGGCAATGTAATGCCCACAAATCCAAAATGGTTTGGCAGCATCTCCTTGTGGAAGAAAAAGATAAATAATACTTTAACAAATGATTATAAAGAATTTGAACTGTTAGACATTATAATTCTCACAGATGCAAGACTATTAAAGGGTGAAAAGAGACTTTTTGATGAATTAATGGAGCATTTTTTTGGTTTTATTACCCATAATAAGCATATTATGAGGGAATTTACAAAAACAGCGGTTATAATGCCTACAGCCCTTACATTTTTCGGTAATTTCAAGACTGAAAAAGAAGGCGAATTTAAAGGTAAATTTAACATTAAGCTTACAGGATGGGCTCCTTTAATTTTATCTGTGAGAATGCTTGCCCTTGCAAACAAAATTTATGAGACGAATACCTTAAAGCGCATAAAAATATTGAAGGATGCCGGGGTGATAAAAAAAGAGATGTATAATGACCTTGTAGATGCATATTTAACCTTTGTGAGAATAAGGTTATTAAACCAGATAAGCATAAGAAATTCTGGTAATGGTGAATTAATAACAAATACAAATTATATAGACCCTAACGTGTTAAGTCCTGAAGAAAAAGAAAAGGTTAGAAGGTCCATGAAGACAGTAGAGGCCTTACAAAAATATATTCAGGACTTACTTTTATTTGGACAATCTTTATAATTTTTTTTATATTTATTTTAGGGAGCAGGAGGGGTTATGAAAGTTGTGGAAATTATGAACAAAAACGTAATTGCATGTCGTCCTTCTGAATTGTTAACTGTTATAATAAATAAATTTGAACTCTTTAATATTGCCGGTATGCCGGTGGTAGAGAAGGGAAAACTTGTGGGGATAATATGCCAGAGCGACATATTAAAAAATGTAAATTTGGAAAATTTTCACACATTAACAGTTAAAGATGTAATGGTGACCGATGTAATTTATGTGTCTCCCGCTGAATCAGTAATAGATGTAGCAAAAATAATGTGCGAAAAGGGTGTAAACAGAGTCCCCATTGTTGAAAACGATATCGTGGTTGGTATTGTCACGAGAGGGGATATTATAAAGGCGGTAGCAGAATGCGGTTAAATTTTTTTCTTATGACCCACAGAAATTGTATCTGTGGGTCATATTTATTCTTAAAAAGTTTTTGAAAGATTTTCTTAGCTTAGGATGGTCTTCCTTCTACCAGATTCTTTTTAATGATCCTTTTTAATATCTTGCCTGCTGGACTTTTTGGGAATTCTTTAAACTCTATATATTCCTTTGGAACCTTAAAAGGCGAGAGCCTTGATTTTAGAAAAGATTTCATCTCTTCTGCTGTAAATTTCTGTCCCTGTTTTGGAACAATACATGCAACTACCCTTTCACCCCATTCCTTATCAGGAAGGCCAATAACAGCACATTCTTCCACCTTTGGCATCTGATAAATGGCCTCTTCCACCTCTCTGGGAAATACATTTTCTCCGCCAGTGATAATCAGGTCTTTTAGTCTATCAACAATAAACAGGTAGCCTTCTTCATTAAAGATGCCTATATCGCCTGAACGAACCCAGCCGCCTTCCCAGAAGGCATCTTTTGTTCCCTGGGGATTGTTGAGGTAACCCTTCATTACATTGGGCCCTTTTACACAGATTTCTCCCTCATGGCCGTATTCCAGGATATTGCCAGATGTATCTCTAATCTGGACTTCCACGCCGTGTACAGGGTGTCCTACAGAACCAACCACATGCCTTTCTGGATAATAGTGATTGAACGTTATGGGCATGGCCTCTGTCATACCATAGGATTCGGATATGGTAATGCCTGTAGTCTCCTTCCATTGTCTTACCGTCTCTTTTGCCATGGATGCCGCTGCTGAAAAGCAATAGCGAAGAGGACCTATCTTGTTTTTTAAATCAGGTATGCCAAGTAATCTAATATAAACTGTGGGCACAGCAAAGAATTTTGTAAGTTTCCCTTCTTCCAGTATCTTCAAAACCCTCTCCATGTCAAAAGAAGGGAGTAATTCAAGACATCCTGCTGTCATAATGGTGGAATTCATAATATGAATCTGGCCGAATACATGGTTAAAAGGCAAAAAACACAAGGCCACATCTTTTTGTGTAGACCTTTCATAATACGCTATACTATAACTTGAAAAAAGGATAGATTCATGTTTCAGCATAACACCCTTTGGAACACCCGTTGTCCCTCCTGTATATAGGATTGCTGCAACATCTGTCCTGTCCCTATCTATTGCCTTAAAAGAGTCAGCCCCGTTTTCTATTAAGTGATTAAGGTCTATATCTCCATCTGTGCATATAATTTTTTCCACCACACCATCGTCTTTTAACTTTTTGAGATCCTTTAACTTATTATCCGATGCAAATATTATCTTTGGTTGTGCATGGGTGACAAGGTTTGTCAGTTCATCACCAGTTAAAACACTTGATAATGTGATAGCCACTGCCCCTGCCTTTAAAACGCCAAAGTAAAAGGCAATCTATTCTGTTGAATTAGGATAACACATGGCGACAAAGTCACCCGGTTTCACACCCTGTTTAATCAAACCCGTAGCAATCCTGTTAGCCATTATATTGAGTTGATAGTAGTTAGTTTTTCTATCACCTTCAGAGATTGCCGGTCTTTCAGGGAAGAAATACGCAGATGCTTCGAGATTTCTTGCAAGATTCATAATTTTGTTTCCTCCTTATAACCTGCTTTTTGATATTTTTTATTTATCCCTTACCCATTAGCAAATTAGGTAGCCATAGGGCTATATCTGGAAAAACAAAAAGTAAAATCAAAGCGAAAACAAGGGATAAAAGAAAAGGTAAAACACCTTTATAGATTATTTTAAAAGGCAAACCAGTTATATTACCCAAAATAAATACGTAAATTGCTATGGGTGGTATTAACCCTCCAATCATAAGGGTAACACAGATCAATATACCAAACCATATAGGATCATAACCTAATTTTATGGCTGTAGGAAAAAATATTGGGGTGGCAAGCACCATAAATGCAAGATCATCCATTATTGAACCACCTAATAAATAAATGATGATTATAACAATCATGATTAAGGTGCCAGATAACGGAAGTCCTGATGCCCATTCAGCGGCTTTCATGGGGATTTCTGTAATTGCAAGAAAATGTCCGAAAATGTTTGATCCAGCAATAAGCATAAGGACCATTATTGAAGTTTTAAGGGAAGCCTTAATGGAATTTAAAAACATTACCTTATTTACTTCTTTTCTAACAAGGGCAAGAATAAAAATCGCAACGGTTCCAATAGTGCCTGCTTCTGTTGGGCTGAAAAAACCTGTTATCATTCCTCCAATGACAATGGCAAAAACAATTAATATCAATAGCGCCTCTGGTATTGCAGCAAGTCTTTCTCCCCAAGATGACTTTTCTGCCCTTGGAGCAATATTTGGTTTAATTATTACCCATCCTGCAACAACTATCATCATTAAAAGGGCTATTAAAATTGAAGGCACTATGCCAGCAATGAATAACCTTCCGATAGATTGTTCAACTTCGAGACCGTAGATTATAAGTACTGTACTTGGAGGTAAAATCATTCCTAAGGTGCTTACAGATGCAATCGTTCCAGTTGAAAGTTCTTTACTATATTTGTACCTATCCATTTCCGGTAAAGCAAGATTTGAAAATGTTCCAACTGTTGCCAATGTTGAACCGCACATTGCTTTAAATGCAGTGGCTCCCACAATGGTTGTCATTGCAAGGCCACCAGGAATATGGCCGAACCATTTATGCGCACCGGAATAAAGCCTTTTTGCAATATTTGAATTTGATGCAAATTCACCCATGAGTATAAAAAGCGGTATCACAGTATAACTATAAGTGGTGAATGTATCAAAAAAATCTTTAATTATAAGGTTTGCTGCTGGCAAAAAACCCATGAGATACCAGAAACCAAAAAATCCTGCTATTATCATGCAATAGGCCATCTCTAAGCCTGTTAAAAACAAGATAAGCAGGAGTATTATCATATATATTCCAATTTGTGCCTCGCTCATTTTTTACTCCTTAATTTTTTTTATCAGGTCATAAAATATAGTTAAACTCTGCATTAAAAAACTGAAGGAAAGGACAAAGGCAAAAGGATAATAAGGTATTTTGAAACTTGCAGTTCGCTCGCCTGAATGTTTAATGTCGATTCCAAATTTGAAAAAATAATATGCGATAAATAAAAACAAAATTATACCAATACACCTTGTGATTATTTCTATAACTTTTTTATTTTTTGGTTTTAATCTCTCTGTAATGATATCAACTAATACCTGGGCGCCGAGCATGGTGCCGTATGGCACTGAAAAAGAGAATATGACGCAACCCCCATACTGGATTATTTCCATAGACCCGGCAATTGGATGGCCAAAATTTCTTGAAATAACATCACAAAGTGTAAGTAACACAAGCATAGAAAGAATAGCGCCAGCTATTACATATATAAAACGGTTTATTGTTTCTATAGCTGTGAAAAATGTTTTCATCAGTTCCTCCTCAAATAAGCCAAAAAAAAGAAAAGAGGGCTTGTTGCCCTCTTTTCTTTTAAAAAATTATTTAAAACTCTTCAGATAATCCTGGCAAAATTTAAGGGCTTCTTCACCTGGTAATCCTTTAGATTTTGCCATCTTTACATATTCATCAAGGACAGGTTTCATCTTTTTGGCCGTTGCCTCTTCCTCTTCTTTGCTTACACTTACAAATGTTACACCCTTGCTTTTTGCAAATTCTTTGGCTTTACCATCAAGTTCTGTCCACTGTTTTCCGAATTTTTCAATATATTCTTCGTTGATTTTTTCTATAGCCTTCTGGTCTTCGGGGCTAATCTTATTCCACTTGTCTTTATTCATAATGACATATAAAGATGTCATATAGGATATACCGTGGTTCTCAAGCACTGTCTTTACAACCTCTCCAATCTTAAATCCCTGTAATGCCTCAAGGGGGAACAATGTGCCATCTACTACACCTCTTGAGAGTGCGTCGTATGCCTCACTTACTGGCATTGTTACAGGTGCAGCACCGATAGCCTTTACTATCCCTATGTTTTCTGCATTAGCCCTTATCCTTAAACCTTTGGCTTCTTCGATAGATTTTATTGGCTTTTTTGTAAAAAGAAAACCAGGAGCAGCGCCGTGGAGATACATTAATTTTACATCGTCAAATTCTTTTGGTCTGAATTTTTTATAAAATGCATTTGCCAATTTTGTTGCCTGGTATCCGCTTGTATATCCAAGTGGAAGCTGTAATACTTCTGATAAAGGGAGTCTTCCTGGGGCGTATGCAAGAAGTGTACAACCAACATCGACAATGCCTTTCACTGTATTATCGAAGACCTGCATAGGAGGGGAAAGGGTATTGCTTGCAAACACAGTTACACTAACTCTTCCATTTGTGGCCTTTTCAATGTCTTTACCCCATTGATCAAGGAGCTTTGTGTGAGGATGATGCGGCGGCCACATTGCAGATAACCTAAGCTTCATCGTATCCGCAAAAAGATTACCAGCAGAAAGCACAAAGATAAGAACAGTTGCCAATAAAACCAGTCTAAACATAAATCTTTTTTCCATGCCTATTCCTCCTTTTTGTTTTTTTGTTATATTTAATTATATAACTTTTTTTGTTTTTTTAACTATTTTTTTCTAAAATTATTTTTTTTAATTCCCTTTTTAATATTTTACCAGCAGCACTTTTCGGTAATTCCTTTAATACTATATACTGTTTAGGAACTTTATAAGGGGCAATTTTTGTCTTTAAAAATGCCTTAAACTCGTCAGGTGAAATATTATGGCCTGATTTAGGCACAATTACTGCAACTACCTTTTCGCCCCATTCTTTGTCTGGCAGTCCAATGACTGCACATTCTTGAACTTCTTGCCTCTGATAAATTGCCTCTTCTACCTCTTTTGGATATACATTCTCACCCCCCGTTATTATCATATCTTTTAATCTATCTACAATATAAATGTAGCCGTTTTCATCTGAATATCCTACATCTCCTGATCTTAACCATCCGTCATCCCAGAATGTCTCTTTTGTCGCCTCTGGATTGTTTAGATATCCCTTCATTACATTGTGACCTTTAATGCATATCTCTCCTTCTTTGTAAGGAGGCAAAAGGTTTCCATTGAGGTCCCTTATCTGAACCTCAACACCAGGGACAGCTGTGCCTATTGATCCAATTACATGGCGGTAATAGTGATTAAAAGTAACTGCCGAGGCTGTCTCTGTCATTCCATATCCCTCATAAATAGTAAGTCCAGTTGTCTCTTTCCACTGCTTTACTATTTCAAGGGGAAGGTTTGCCGCAGCAGAGAAACAGTAACGTATGCTTCCGAGTTTTTCTTTTAATCCATCTAAATTTAAAAGGCGTGTATAAACAGTGGGCACGGCAAATAGTTTTGTAATCCTTCCACAAGAGGCATAATACAATATCTTATCAAGGTCAAAACCTTGAAGCATCTCGAGACAACCTGCGCTATATATAGTAGCATTCATTATATGCATCTGTCCGAACACATGGTTTAAAGGCAAAAAACATATTGCCCTGTCATTTTCAGTGGATCTTTCATTATGGGACACATTATAGGCAGATGTATTAATATTTTTATGGGTCAGCATAACACCCTTTGGAACACCCGTTGTCCCTCCTGTATAGAGGATTGCTGCAACATCTGTCCTGTCCCTATCTATTGCCTTAAAAGACGGTTTGCCCTTTTCTATGAGATCGTTAAAATTAAGTTCACCTTTATCGCATATTATTTTTTGCAAACCAACAGATTCTTTAATTTCATTTAAAAAATGAGATTTTTCTTCTGTTGTAAATATAAATTTAGGTTTTGAATGATTGACGAGAAAGACCAATTCTTCTTTACTCAATGCATTGGCATAAATAACAGCCACAGCACCAGCCTTTAAAATGCCAAAATAGAATACAAGCCACTGAATTGAGTTAGGAAAACATATGCCAACATATTCACCGGGTTTTAAACCCATGTCAATTAAGCCAGTAGCTATTCTATTTGACATTTCATTAAAGGTTTTATAAAATATTACTTTATCCTCTTCACTTAAAGCAGGATTTTCTGGAAAATAAAAAGAAGCCCTTTCAAGGTTCGTTGCGATATTCACAGCCCCTCCAAATTTATGTTAATTTAAAAGATTTAATTGGTCTAATAATTAACAAAAATAAAAAAATAAGTCAAGTAAATAATTTTTTAATTGACATAATATTTAATAAATATTAAAATTTATAAATTTAAGATGATGACATTTAAACCTATAAGACAATCAAGGATATCAAATGAAGTTGCAGCACAATTAAAACAATCTATACTTTCAGGAGTATTTAAACCAGGGGATAAACTTCCTTCAGAACGAGAGCTTGCAGAACAATTTCAGGTTAGCCGTATAGCCGTTAGAGAAGCGATACGGTTTCTTGAAAATACCGGTTTTGTGTCCACGAGACACGGGGTAAGTGGTGGAACCTTTGTCACAGATTTGAATTTCGAATACTTGACCAATGCCTTTGTTGATTTATTCCTTGCAGATAAAATTACAGTTCCTGAGCTTGTGGAAATGAGGGTCCTGGTAGAACCCGAGATTGCCCGTCTTGCAGCAAAGAATTTAAATAAAAAACATGCCCGTCTCTTAAAAGAGGCCCTTGAGGCAGAAGAACTAACAATAAATACTGTAGACGAAGACCTTGAAATCAAAACATCGGTTCATTACATATTGGCAGAGGCATGCGGAAATCATTTCTTTGAGGCCTTAGAAAGGTCTTTGATGGCCCTTACCCGTGCCATAGTAAAGATGATAGATACAAATAATATAAGTGCTTTTATACATCCTGTGGGGATGCACCGTCCAGTTGTAGAGGCAGTTCTTTCAA
This sequence comes from Deltaproteobacteria bacterium, assembly GCA_029777945.1. Classification (GTDB taxonomy): domain Bacteria; phylum Desulfobacterota; class Syntrophorhabdia; order Syntrophorhabdales; family Syntrophorhabdaceae; genus JAKORG01. Next base: position 17,250 of record JAKORG010000005.1, read on the forward strand.
AAGATCCTGATGCTGCTGCAGAGGCAATGCGACAGCATGCCCTTGAATTTGGTCAAAATCTTATAAATCTTGAAAAAAGTTTTCGTTCATCTAAAAAATAAAAAAACAGACTAAAAATCTTGGAAAAATAAAAAATTTAATCTGGTTTAAAACTGTTAGTATCTTCTTCTTGAAATTAATTTTTTCCAAAACTCGAACCAATTTCTCTTTGTTTGACTTTGATGTTTTAGCATAGTATAAACAATTAATTATTTTTTAAACTTCGAGATTAGCATCATATGGATAAAGAATTATTTCCTATATCGGTTCTAAATGAAGGTGAAGAGGGGATAGTTTACTCATTTTCTGGAGGGCAGAAATTAATAAGCAGACTTGCCGGTATTGGTATAGTTCCTGGTGTTAAGATAAAGGTTTTGAGAAACACAGAAAACCTTATAATTATTTTTGCATCGGATACGAGGATTGCCTTAGGAAGAGGGCAGGCAGATAAGATTATCGTTGCAAAAATAGAAACAAATCAAAAAGCAGAAACACAGGATGAAAAGAAAAAGACCATCTTTGTTGCCTTAGCAGGTCAACCAAATGTTGGTAAATCAACGGTTTTTAACGTGCTCACAGGTTTATCACAGCATGTAGGTAATTGGCCAGGAAAAACTGTCGAAAAAAAAGAGGGTTTCCATATCACAGGTGATATAAAGATAAAGATTGTGGACTTGCCCGGCACATACAGTCTCGGCGCATATTCAGAGGAAGAAAAGGTTGCAAGGAGTTTTATTTTACAAGAACATCCCGATGTGGTTGTTCTTATTGCAAACGCTACAGTTTTAGAGAGAAGCCTGTATTTGTTATCTGAACTTCTTTCCATGGAGACACCTGTTATCGTGGCAGTAAATATGCTTGATGTGGCAGAAAAGAATGGTATTAAAATTGATATAGATGCCCTCAGTGCTTCCCTCGGTATACCTGTAATTCCTATGATTGCTACAAAAAATAAAGGGATTAAAGAGCTTGTTACGTGTATAATTGAATTATTAGAGGGAAAACTCGAGTATAAACCAAAACTTCCAGAAGTATCCCATGATCACAAGGATATTTTTTTCAAGATTAGAGACCTTATTAAAGACAACATACCCATTTCTTATACAGAGGATTGGGTTACAGCAAAATTAATGGAGGGTGACCCGGAGATTACAGAAAATATGAGGCATATATTACCAACTGAAAAGTGGAATGCCATCCAATCAATGTTGATAAGTCATGAGGATGCTTTAAGGGCTGTTGTAGGTGGTCGTTATGATTGGATCGAAATGATAACAAAGGCTGCGATACATCGTTTTAAACGAGGAGAGGTTTTGTTAACAGATAAGATTGACCATATCCTTACCCGTCCGATCTTCGGGATTCCCATACTTCTTGCCATACTTGCAGTGGTTTTTATCTTAACCTTTAAAATAGGTTTTCCCATTCAAAAATATTTTGAGAACCACATAATTTTATTAGCAGATTGGATAAATAATTTGCTTATAGAAGAACCCTGGTGGTTAAAAGGCATTGTTGTAAAGGGCATAATTGGAGGTGTTGGTTCTGTTCTCACTTTTATTCCCATACTTGCCATATTCTTTTTTTCCATGACCTTTCTTGAGAATGTGGGATACATGGCAAGGGCAGCCTTTGTCATGGATAGATTTATGCATATTGTGGGACTTCACGGTAAGAGTTTTTTACCTATGTGCCTCGGCTTTGGATGTAATGTTCCTTCTATAATGGGTGCAAGGATAGTGGAATCGAAAAGGGCAAGGTTACTCACGATCTTTCTTATCCCCTTTGTTCCATGCACTGCAAGGCTTGCGGCTATGACATTTGTAGCCGCTGCAGTTTTCGGTCAAAAGGCACTTTTTGTTTCATGGATGCTTATTGCAGTTAATATTATTGTCCTCGGTTTATCAGGTATAATAGCGAGCAGGTTTTTTTTAAAAGATGAATCTATTCCTTTTATTATGGAGCTCCCTCTTTACCATAAACCTAATTTTAAAACGATCTTATTGGCCGTTTGGTCAAGACTGTTTGCATTTATAAAAAAGGCAGGGACGGTAATACTGGCCTTTTCTGTGCTTATGTGGGTAATGTCAAATATCCCCAGCGGTAATATCGAAAACAGCATGCTTTCATGGATAGGAAAGATTTTAGAACCCTTAGGTAGCATTGTAGGTTTAAACTGGAAGATGTTAGTGGCGCTTTTGTCAAGCATAGTTGCAAAGGAGAATGCAGTGGCAACATTAAGTATTTTATATAATGCAGGTGAAGATGGTCTGATGAATGTCCTCCCAAAAGTTATAAACCATGCATCGGCCATTTCCTTTCTCATAATCCTTATGTTGTTTATACCCTGTATGCCTACAATTACAGTGATGAGACAGGAATTTGGAAACTGGAGATGGTTTTTTGCATCTTTCTTTAATATGCTTTTTTCTTCTTTTTTATTGGGATTTTTGGCATATCATGTAGTGTTATGGATTGGGTTTTGATTTCTTATTTGCCTATACAGAACCTTTCAAAAATCGTATTTAAAATCTCCTCAGAACAAGTCTTACCGGTTATAAGCCCGAGATGATATAGGGCGTCATTTAATTCAAAGGATACAAACTCTAAGGGTTCTTCGTTTATAATATTTTCTGTCGCCTTTGTCACCGCCTCTCTCGTTTTAATCAGTGCATCTCTGTGTCTTAAACTGGTAATAAGAATAGACTGTCTTTTTTTTGTCTTTCCCATGAGATTCTTATAAATGGTGTCTTTTAATTTTTCCAAGCCGATATTTTTGAGGGCAGAAATCTCCACAATGGTATGTAATCTTTTTTGCTTTAATATTCCTTTATCGATTCTTTCTGGTAGGTCTATCTTGTTTATAACGGCTATTATATTTTTATCTTTTATTACCCTGTATACCTCTTCGTCTTCATCGGTATATTCTATTGAGCTGTCCAAAATCCATAGTATTAAATCTGCATCTTCTATTTTTTGCCTTGCCTTTTCAATACCTAAGTCCTCTACAATATTTTCAGGTTTTCTAATTCCTGCTGTATCTATAAGTTTTATTTTTATGCCTTTTATATGTATTATGTCCTCAATTATATCCCTTGTGGTTCCTGGTATAGGGGTAACAATGGCCTTATCCTCCATGACAAGGGCATTTAAAAGACTCGATTTTCCAACATTTGTTCGACCCAGAATTAAGACATTAAAGCCATTTTTTATTGCCCTTCCTTCGTAATAGGATTCAATTATTGCATCGAGGTCCTTTTTTATATTTTTTAATCTTTTTAAAACTTCTTTTTTTTCTATAAATATATCTTCGTCTGAAAAATCTATCTGTGTTTCAACATCAACAAGGGCATCTTTTATATTTTCTTTTATTCGGTTCAGTTTCTGTGAAAGAATACCTTTTAGTTGATTTACTGCAGTTTCAAGTTCTGCATCTGTTTCACTTTTTATTATATCGAGAACAGATTCGGCCTGAAGCAAATCTATCCTGCCATTTAAAAAGGCCCTTTTTGTAAATTCGCCAGGTTCTGCAATCCTTGCACCAGATTCTATTACACACGATAAAATACTCTTTTGAACTGCATAGCCTGCATGGGAGTAAATTTCAACAACATCTTCTCTTGTATATGTTTTGGGGCCTGCCATAAAAACGGCAAACACCTCGTCTATGACCTTCTTTTTTTTAGGTTCTATGATATAGCCTAAATAAAGTCTATGAGATGAAAAGACCCTTTTATTGCCCCTTGCCTTAAAAATTTTTTTTAGAATAGAGAGTGCGTTATTTCCGCTTATCCTAATAATGCCAATGCCACCTTCACCTTGCGGTGTAGATATGGCACAAATAGTGTCACCGTCTGTTTTCATTGCTACGGAAATTTCTCGCTAAGGATATTACCACCTTTTTTGTATGTCCTTCACCTTCACTTTTTGTTTTAATGTTTCTGTTGTGTTTAAAGAAGGTATGTATGATTCTTCTCTCGTAAGGATTTAGAGGTTCTGTTTTAAGGGGCCTCCCCAATCTTTTTACCCTGTCTGCAAGTCGTTTTGCCATAATGGTTAGAGCCTTTTTTCTCTTTTCTCTGTATCCATTGATATCTATGAGCATCTTTAAGCCCTTTTTATATCTCTTTGCTAAGGCAAGTCTTAATAAAAATTGGAGTGCCTCTAAAACCTCACCTTCTTTACCGATAAGAATATCTCCGTGGTCGCATTGTAGCAAAAAAAGAAGTCTGCCATTTGAGTGGCTTATTTTTGTATTGATTTCTAAGCCTAATTTTTTTCCAAGCACTTCTAAAAAATTTTTTCCGTATTCCTCTGGAGTCTCTGCGGTTAAAGTATCATGGATTTTATCTTTCCTGTCCATTAAAGTCTCTTCTAATATGTTTTTCTGTTCTTTTTTCCTTGCAAGGATACGAATTTTTTTATTTCCAAGGAGCCCTAAGATACCTTTTGTATCAACTTCTTTTACTTCTATTTCTAAGTCCTTTTCTTCGACCCCAAGGCTAATTGTTGCTTTTTTTACTGCTTCTTCGTATGTCTTGCCCTCAAATTCTTCGAACTCCATATTTCCCCCTCAAGAAACTTTTTTATTAATGTAGTATTGTTGTCCTATTGATATTACATTGTTGACGAGCCAGTATAAAACGAGCCCTGAAGGAAATCCCCAGAAAAGAAAAGTAAACAAAATGGGCATAAAAAGCATCATCTTCTCCTGCATTGGATCTGCGCTTGTTGGCGTCATCTTTTGCTGTATTACCTGTGTTATGCCCATAATCAATGGTAAAAGCCTAATCGGTATTGTAAATCCCAATATTGTGAAGGAAAAGAGGTCCTCCGGTGCTGATAAATCGTTTATCCACCATAAAAAGTGGGCATGTCTTAACTCAATGGCACCGGATAAAGCCTTATAAAGGGCAAAGAATACCGGGATTTGAATCAGCATGGGTAGACACCCACCCATAGGATTTATCTTTCTTCTTTTATAGAGTTCCATCATCTCTTGGTTGAGTTTCTGTTTATCGTCTTTATATTTTTCTCTTAATTTTTGAATCTGCGGTTGAAGTTTTTGCATTTCCTTCATGGATTTATAGCTCTTTAAGCTTAATGGATAGAAGATAATCTTTATAAGGATGGTAAGGAGTATAATATCTATGCCGTAGTTATGGGTTAATTTGTTTGAAAAGTTCATACACCATACAAGGGGTTTTGCAATTATATCAAACCACCCAAAGTCAATTATCTTTTCAGCATTTATATTTAGACTTTTTAAAATATCTGTTTGTTTTGGACCGAAAAATAGCGACGTGGTGACGATATTTTTTTCTGGGGTAAGCCTTATAGCAGGAATTTTATCGTTTTTAATTATTGTAGCCTGGGCAGAATCATCTTTGGGAATTAAAATAAAAGCAAAATAGCCTTCATCTAAACCCACATATTTATATGTTTTTCCTATGTTTATGTTTTTTTCTATTTTTTCAATCTGCTCGAATTTTTTTCCGTTATAAACAAAGGGGCCTTTAAAATTATAACTCGAGTCTTTTTTTTCTCCAATCATTGCAAAATCAATAAATGCCTTATTCCCATCAGTACCTTCAATTTCTAATTTAAAATCAAAAGTATATTTATCAGGATAAAATGTATAAGATTTTTTCACCTTTGTGCCATTTGATAGTGTGCCTGTAAAGGTAATAGTATCAGGCTTTTCGTTAATTACGAGAGAATTTTTATCGTATTTAAAATTAATGTTGTCTTCTACGGATCCATCAGGGGTAGAGATGGTTAATTTAGGGATATACAAATACGGCTTTATGTCTTCTATAACCTCTTTTGTTTTGTTATCTTTTACAGTTTCTTTGTATTTTTTCAACTTTACACTTTTTATGCCTGCACCAAGGTCCACCATTGTAATGTTAAAAAGAGGAGTCTCTATCTTTATATCCTTTGGTGGCGATAATTCAATTGCCTTTTTCTTATCTTGCGAGGCCTTATGAACCTGTTTTTCTGTTTTTGATTTATCTTCCAGCACCGTCTTATCTATTTGTTTTGCAGGTGGGTTAGGGGGTTTTGGATGCTGATTAGGTGTAAAATAGATCTGAAAGATAAATATGATAACAGCAGTTAAAATCAGTGCAATTATTGTTCTCTTTTCCATTTTTACCTCTTTTTATTTTACAGGATCGTATCCACCGGAAAAAAAGGGGTTACATTTTAAGATTCTTAATATGCCCTTTATTATACCTTTAATCAATCCTTTTTTTTCGATGGATTCTTTCATATAGGCGGAGCAGGTAGGATAGTACCTACATTGTGTAGGAATCAATGGTGATATATATAAACCGTAAAAGTCTATAAATGAAATAATTATCTTTTCTATTACTTTTTTTTGTTTTCTAACAATACTTTTAATTCCGAGTTTATTTCTGTCCATGTCAGGTTCTGGGGAAGCTTTTTTATTCTTATCAGATGGTCAACATTTTTTAAAAAAAGGTTTTTATTTAGCCTGTAAAATTCCTTTACCATCCTTCTCATCCTGTTTCTTACAACTGCTCCACCTATTTTTTTTTTACTCCAATCCCTATTCTTTTAATTTCTTTGTTGTTTTTTTCTTCTAAAAGAACAAAGTGTTCGGTTTCTGAGGCTTTACACCACTTCCGGTTTCTAAAACTCCCCTTGTTTAGTCTTTCCTCCTTTTTTAATGTATAATCCATCTATTTAATATTAAACGGTTAATTGTTTTCTACCTTTTGCCCGTCTTCTTCTTATAACCTCTCTACCCGAAGCTGTCCTCATCCTTACAAGAAAACCATGCGTTCTCTTTCTTCTCTTGTTGTGTGGTTGGTATGTTCTCTTCATGCTGTCACCTCAAATTTACACTCAACGTTATCTTTTGATTGTATTACTTAAACATAAAAGATTCATTAAGTCAATAAACTAATAAGGCGGTAATGTATTCATTTAAAAAATTCCATATTATCTATTTATAATCTTTTTACGGCATGTTAATAAAAAACTCACCAGTTCATAAAACGTGTTTTTAAGTGAGCTGGTCAAGTCTTTTTAAACAACATCCAACAGTTTTTAAGTGGTTTGCTACCCTCATCATACTGCATCCTTAATCTTTGGTAATGTTCCATAGTAAACTTCATCCGGTGTTCTGTAATCTAAGCCCTGGTGAGGCCTTCGTATATTATATCTTTCAAAAAACTTTTTAAGCTCTTTTTTTGCATGACTTATTGAT